>CBFGXL010000001.1:0-105560 GCA_965652925.1 uncultured bacterium
CAACTGCTTTTCCTTTGCAACCGAATGCATGCCGTGTTCCTGTTGTGGAGGTCGCTGCACAAAAGAAGGTTCCGTCCGACTCAACTGTTCTCGAACCGAAGGCATGGATGTACTCTTACGCTGTTCTTCAGGTCTGGGTGCTCTTTCCACAGGAGCAGGTGTAGGGGTTGATTGTTCTTCCGCGTGTACCGGTGCAGGAATAGACGGTGCTTTTTTTTCAATGACAGGTGCAGGGGAAGGAGTTGCGTCTTGTGGTACAACCTCAGGCTCTACCTTCACTACTGGTGCCTCTTCTTTTTTAGGAGCAGCTGCAGGCGGCTGCTGAGGCACAGCCTTTTGCAAAGGTTCAGGTGATGAGAGCACCTCATCCTGAACTTGTTTAAATGCTTTTTCCAAACGCTCCATAGCCGCACCGATTCCTCCGGAGGCTCCTCCGTTTGCTTTCTTCATAGCATCAAGAAGCGCCGCCATATATTCTCTCCCAAGCTCATTATGCGTTTCTATAAGATTGACCGGATTCCCTACCTTCTCATTCACGAGGCGCTTTATCTCTTTGATGCGCTCTGTAGGGTCACCCATCATCTGTACAGGTGCTGCAGGCTCAGGCGCTGATGCTTGAGGTGTGGGAACAGCAACAGGCTCTGGTACTGCCTCAGCAGCAATCGGAGCTGTGCTTAAAGGCTGTGCGGGTTCTTCAGATGCTTTTTGTGCCAATTCTTTATGGAGAGTCGGCATTACTACGCCCTCACCCTCTTTGACTGTACGGATCACACGCGGTTTTGTCTCCAGAACAGCCGTTTTAAATACTGGCTGTGGTCGGGTTATCCCTAGCGATGTCCGTTGGGGTTTGTCTTTTTCAGAAGAGAGCTGATTCGCTGGAGTTGCAGAAACTACTTCCGTTGTAACAACAATATGGATATTGAAGGGAGCAAAGCCTTCTTGGACTTTTTTAAGGTCTTTCGGTGTAAGACTCTGCTCATAGGCGAAGATGAGATCACGCAGATGATTCTTTATTGCCGGATCAAGTGGATTCTGATGAACGATCTTCAGGAGGGAAAGCACATCGCTTTCCTTATCCATATCAAAAGTCCTTTGCGTTGCGGCAATCGTCAAAGAACCATCGCTTAAAGAACCACCCGTGCTGTTCACCATGTACTCACAGTATACAACAACCAAGCGAGTGCAGAATGAAACGTAACTGTGTATTACTGTCGGTTATTCAATGACCGTGATGTCATCTTTTTTCTCTTCGAGCACCTTCAGCGCATCTTCCTTGAACTCCAGAACAACTTCCTCAAGTATCTGTTCAAAATCCTTATGGTGCTCAAGCAAGTGTGAGAGTAGAACTTCCGGCTCAGGTTCCGTTTCAAGATACTGTTCGAGTGCCTGTTGCTGCTCTTGATCAAGCGAGGATACCAACCGCACAAGTGAAGTCTCAAATATGACATCACCTACTTCAGAGAGAAAAGCGGCTTGCTCCTCAAGAGGCAATTGCGTGATGCCGAGTACTTCAGCGAGATTTTTGTTTAAAAGCGAACGTGACATGATGTGATTATTATATTACTTGTGGGTATTGAGATACTCAAAAAACGGCTGAAGATCAATGGTCTGCCCAACCTGCACCTTATCTATATCACCAGAGGTAACACCCATCTTCTCCATAAGTTCAGCGTTGAGTGACGGATCTTTCTCAATTTCTGCAATTGCTGTGTACATCTCTGCAAGAAATTCTTTCTTCGTGAGGTCATCCTCGAGCAAAGAATGGTCATCCTTCCAGGATTCGAAGAGTGCTTCCGAGACAGTGTCCACTTTGCTACCCGATTCAAACGTGAATAATAATTCTGGCACCTCAGGTACATCCTCTTCTTCCTTCGGTTCATCAGGCTCTTCCACTACAGGTTCATCTTGGATCGGGACCTCCTCTTCGATCTCCTCAGGGATCGGTTCTGGTTCGGGTTCCTCCTCAACCTCTGGAGCCGATGGTTCTTCTTCGGGTTCTTCAGGTACGACAACTACAGGCTCTTCCGGCTCAGGTATCGGTTCCTCAACCTCGGGCTCTTGTGGTTGTGGCTCTTCCGGTTCTGGAATCGGTTCTGGTTCTGGTTCATCCGGGATTGGTTCCTCCTCAACCTCTGGAGCCGATGGTTCTTCTTCGGGTTCTTCAGGTACGACAACTACAGGCTCTTCAGGTTCTGTAGGTAGTTCCGGCATGTCCGCAAGTTCATCAAGGTTGCCGGCAACAGCCGCGCCCACCACTCCACCCGCAAGTGCACTCGCACCGATGACGAACTTCTTATTACGGACAGCTCGCTCATGCCCCTTGTAGCCTTTGAGATATGCATTCTCAAGTGCTTGCAGTGATTCCACACTGAAACTGCGCTGCGCTTTTTGTATTGCCGAATCCCGCTTTCTCTCCTTATAACCGATGATAGTATCACTGATATTGTTACCTATTGCCGCACCAACAGTAGCTCCTCCAGCAACAAGTACCGCAGAAAGTTTAGCCTGCACTTCCTTGCCTGCTAGAGCCACCACTGCCGCGGCAATGCCGCCGGTGGCAAGTCCAACACCAGCAACAATCGCGTATCCTCCTGCACGTACCAGATGGCGGTGTTTCTTCAACGTCTCTTGAAGATCTTCGAAGACCCGAAGGCTACGGTCATCTTTAGGAAGATATTCTTTTTCAATGCGGAGCTTATCGTGTGCAGCGCCGAGCACAAACCGGTTCGCCAAAGCTGCACGCAGTCCAGTTATTTTTTCTTCCGGTGTATTCGCACCTTCGTGTGCACTTACTCCAGCACTTCCCATTCTTTTCCCCAACGCCTCATCGAGCGATTGCACATACGCCGCGCGGGCGCTTTGGTACTCGAGCTCTGCGTCCTTCAGCGCCTGCGGTTGCTCTGTCTTTTTCCAAAAATACAGCGTGCCGCGTAGGGTATTTTTTCGAGCTTTCTCCTCTTGGAGGAACGCATCGTATGCCCGTTCATATGTCTCCTTCTTTTCACGCCATTGTGTGCGGATCTTCAGCCGTTCAGTATAAGCCTTTTCTTCACCTCCCTCTGCCGCCTCCGGTTCAGGTTCTGGCTCGGGTGCCGGCTCCGGTTCAACCACCTCTGGTTCAGGTTCGGGCTCGGGGACAGGTTCTGGTTCTGGTTCTGGAGCAGGTGCCGGCTCAGGCTGCGGTTCTGGATCAACGGTCGGCTCCCCATCTTCAGATCCCTCTCTTCCCTCTGCATTTTCTTCCCTGAAACGCTCAGTGCGGCCGTAATACGCCTTCAAGAAACCGAATCCTTTTGCAAATTCGTCCATCTCTGCCTGTGAAAGCTCAGTTTCAATATGGACCGCATCAGTTTTGCCATCAGCATCAAGAACAGTACTGCGCATTGAATATTCAGCGATGAGTTTTTTGAGCATCGAATAACGTCTGCGGAATGCCTGGAATCCATCAAAGTCAACATCTTTTACGTTCCGATACTCTTTATGAACGAGTTTACCTTCCGCGTCACGTTCCTCGCCAAAACCAAGAGCATCGCGCTTCTTGCGCACCTCGTTGAACATGTGGACCATTTCCTTGAAGACTTTAGTACGACCTTCCACTCTCTTGAGCATTTCTGGATGGAATTCAAACGGTTCGCGCTCTGGCTTCGGCTCTTCTTCTGCACCGGTGTCACCACCACCTCCTCCATTACCATCTCCGCCACCACCATGCTCTGGCGATTTCTCATTCTCTCCTGTCTGTTCAGCATCGGTCTTCTCCTGTGCATTCTGCGTTGAACTTTGTTCTGTACCATTCCCACCATTTGGTCCAGCATGTTCATTTTGAAGTTTGGTTGTAACTTTCGGTTCTGCAACTATTTCATCGTACGGCCAGGGTATTTCACCCACCTTCTGCGCTTTACTCCAAAGATCAATGAAGACCTTCTCAGCCTCCTTATCCTGGCGTTTGAGTTCACTTTCTGATATCGGCCTCTGGGAATTTGATTTCCCGAGCTTGTATTTACTCTGTAGCCTCTTCAAACTGTTTGCCGCATCTCTTAAGGAATCAAGATTCTTCTCCGGCACATCGAGCATCCGACTGTTTACATCAGCACGCTTCTGCAGTGTCTCCAAGTGCCGTTGAAAACGCAATTGCGCCTCAACTATATGGAAGATGAGATCACGAAACTGCCGTTCGTGGGGAGGTATCACCGTCAGGTAGTTAAAAACTTTCGCATAATCTATCCCGTGATTGAAGAGAGTGCGATACCACGCACCACCACCAGCGCGGATATCCTGCTGTAGCTTCAAAAGCTCGAACGTACGATAGTTGTTTTGCAGACGCACCTGCTCATTTTTGTCCAACTGTTCATCTTTTGGGGTGAATCGCTCGCTCATAGATACTTACATACTATCAGACCCAGCCTTGGAAAATGGGCTCTTTTTTTGGTAGCGAGCAGCAATGTCTCTCTCAATTTCGTCTTTTGGTGTGCCATAAACGACTTTGCTCTCCTCCTTTATCCACGCAATCTGCGTGTGGTCTACTTCGCGAGGAGCCTTTGTTGCTATGCTGAACGGCCGGGTTGGCGTACCGTGCGAGAGGACCCGTACATATGCTGTTCGGTTGGGCACATTCATGAGATCACTATGATCAAAACTCGGTTGGAACTGCTGCTCCAAGAACTGTGCATCATCAGGTCCTACGCGGAAGGCGGCGATAGAACCAACGTTGCCGAACACTGCATCTTTTATTGGATCTTCAAGCTGTGCGATGAACTGATGCGCTATGGTAAGGCCAAGCTTATATTTTCGTGCTTCAGAAAGAATCGCTGAGATTGAGTTGGTCGATATATTCTGGAACTCATCCATATGCAGATAAAATGGAGGGAATCGACGTTGTGGGTCATCAACGCGCGAAAGCGCGGCCATCAGTATCTTTCCGACAATGATCATACCGATGAGATTTGCATTGATCTCTCCGATTCTGCCTTTAGAAAGATTAACGAGCAGAATCTTACGCTCATCCATCACCTTGCGGAAATTAAAAGTTGAATGCTGCTGCCCAATGATCGGCCGCATGTAATCGTTGGCAGTAAAAACATCAAACTTCGATACAATGTACGGAACAATATTTTCGAGTGCTGCTTCCCCTCCGGCCTTTGTCGCTATCTCCTGCCAGAACTGCTTCACCACCGGATTTTTTGCCTTTTCCAACTTCAACCGTCGGTAAGCGGAGTCAACCATCACGCGCGAGATATCCATAAGTGTATTGCCGCTTTGCGGATCCTCCATCACCAAGAGTGTTGCGTTACGGAAATATTGTTCGAACATCGGACCCATCGACTCGGGATTAGCGCCATAAAGTTTTTGGAATATCGAGAAAAGCTCATTGACCACAAAAGTTTTCTGTTCAGGACGCTCCAAGTCATACTCGAGCATGTTGAGTCCGATCACGCGATCCTGCGATGCAGGATCGAAATAAATGACGTCCTCCATGCGCGAGGATGGGATGGCGCCGAGTATGTCTTCGATATCAGTTCCATGAGGATCGATGAAGCATACGCCGTATCCCTCCTCAATATCCTGGAGGATCATGTTCTTCATGAGCGTGGTTTTTCCTGTGCCTGTTTGTCCGATGATATAAAAATGGCGCAGTCTGTCCTCATGCGTTATATAGATATCCTTTTCTATGCCGCGGTGGATATTGGTGCCCAAAAGTGTGCCAAACTCAGGCATGTCATTGGGTGCAGAGGCAGTTTTTGCACGCGACTGTTTGAACTGCGGTGAAGCAATAGTCCCTTCTGCGGGGAAATGAAGCATCGTTGCAAGTTCCCGCATCGAAAGTAACATGCCCGATGTACGGGAAAATTCCCGGAAGGAATATGCTTTGATCTCCCGTGACAACGCACTTCCGCTGACTTTTTTGAATACAAGCTTATTGCTGCGCGGACGTTCGAACTGATTGAAGGTTGCCTCTATTTCACTCAAGATCTGTTCTGCGCGCATCTTTTCCTTGGCTGACACAGCAATACGAATCGTGACCTCAAGAAGTGAACTGCGGATCTTCTCCGTGAACAGTTCAAGCGCTTCATGATCAACCTCTGCTGTGGGCAGTACGTCATCTTCTTTTTTTGGTTTAGAGGATGAAAGTAGACCTTTTACTGAATAAAGGAGCTCGCCTTGCAGCGAACTGCGCATGACCGCATCTTTTACCTTCACCCCATCCTTCACGCGCTTGATAATCGCTTCATATGATGAAAGTGCTGAGGGTGCAGCATTGCGGATAAGCACTTGAAGCGATGCTCCTCCGCCTTCACGCTCAATCTTCGAGAAAGCATTGAGCAAAATTGCCATCGAATCAGATTCGAAGTCCTCTTTTTGGCGGAGCGGGTAGATGGGGTGACTCTTCAGTTCGCACACAGACACAAGTGATGTGCCTCCGTGTGTGAAAATATTGTAGTCATGTTTTTGTTCCGTTAAGATCGCATTAGGATACAGAGAAAGTATCTGTTTTTCGAACAGATCAACAGACAAACTCGGCACAGCGACGTAGAAAACGATATCATCGCTCCCTTCGGCAACAGAAAGTTCGAGTGCGTAATGTTGGCGCATCTTTGCTGTGCTTACATGTTGCATGCCAGCATAAAGTTGCTCCATCATGCTGATGAGCTCAGAGAGCGTGCGCTCTCTCCCTTCGCTCTTTGATAGCTCTGGAAGCGCTACCTCAAAAAGAGTCATGTGAAGTACCTGCCATGGCGGCACACCCTCTCGCAGGTTTACCACACGTTTCCCCTCTTTGATGTGCTCAATTAGTGCCCGGTGAACTTCATCAGTAATGAAAGCATTGTCAGTTTTCTCAAGAACAGACAACGCATTGTGGATTCCGCGCTCTGAAGCAATTTGAAGTATCTCCTCAACAGGATTACGGGACGACTCCACAAGCCGTGATGAAGCCGCGAGTTCCTGTTCGCTCAGCTGATGCTCCTTTTGCAGTATGGCTCCTGAAGCGAACGTGCTGTACTGCTGTAGCTCATGTTTCGCAAGAGTCTCGATATCTGTTTTATCTATCTCTGGTGTGCGCGACAATAGCTCGCGCTCCTTACTGGCGATTTGTTCACGCAAATAAGCGATCTCCTCCTGTGGCGAGGAAAAACGTTTAGGCAGAGATTCCATACCATACATTATATGTGCAACCTGCGCAGAAACGCGCGCGATGGGTGGAAAAGAAAAGCTCCCTCAGCGTTTTGCAATGATAGTTCTCTTGTAGGTATCCAGGTGCTCCAGAGCAATCCCGGTGCCTTTCACTACACAAAAAAGCGCCTGATCAGAAAGGATGGCCTTCACACCCGTACGTCGGCGTACTAACTCAGGAAAATTGCGCAGCTGTGAGGTGCCGCCTGTCATGATAATGCCGTTATCAATAATATCTGCTGCAAGCTCTGGCGGAGTCTCCTGAAACACATCTTTTATCGCCTTCACCATTTCTCGGAGTTCCCTTGAGATTGCCCGAACGATCTCGTTGGTACGCACTTCCGTGGTACGTGGCAACCCCGAAATAAAATCGCGGCCTTTGATATCCATTACCAACTCTTCTTCAAGCGGCAAAGCTGAGCCTATTTGTATTTTCACTTCCTCAGCGGTCTTCTCGCCGATGGAAAGGTTCCGGTTCTTCTTTATGTAGTCTATGATCGCTGCATCAATACGGTTGCCTGCGCACTTCACTGAGTTCGCCGCAACAATACCGCCAAGCGAAATGACCGCAACGTCGATAGTGCCTCCGCCAATATCAACAATCATGTGCCCTTGTGGTTCATATATAGGTACACCTGCTCCAATTGCTGCAAGAATAGGCTCTTTCACGACATACGCATTGCGGGCGCCGGCTTTTGCGGCAGCCTCAACAACTGCACGTTTTTCAGTGGAGGACACACCTGCTGGGACTGAGATCATCACGTCAGGCTTTAGTATTTGAAATTTGCTGGTAGCCTTGCGGATGAAATAACGAAGCATTGCTTCAGTAACGCGATAGTCAGCAATCACACCATCCTTCATAGGACGATACGCACGGATGCTTTCAGGGGTACGGCCTATCATCCGCTTTGCCTCGATCCCAACAGCGAGCACCTTGTTGTCATCAGAGACTGCAACAACCGACGGCTCATTGAGCACAATTCCTTGTCCAGGGACAAACACAAGCACGCTTGTAGTTCCTAGATCGATGCCTATTTTTGCAGAAAGCAGCTTCAACATGAATCTCAATAGTAGCTGTTTTTGAGAAAATAGGAAGTGCCAACATGAGATCCTTTATTGCCCACAACCAGAATCTTGTAAATATAGCATATATGCTATATAGTCGAAGGATATGCAACACATTGGTTCAAGGATAGCCGCGGTCCGCGAAAGCGCCGGCATGACCCAGAACGCGCTGGCAAAGAAAATCAAGACTACCCAAAGTGCCATTGCGCGTATTGAAAGCGGCAAACAGAATGTCACTACCGATATGATAAAGAAAATAAGCAAGGCACTCAACCGCAACCTTCTTACCCCTACCCCAGGCTCTATGAACCTTGAGATTCGAGGCGGAAAAAAACTTTCAGGGACCATCCAAACCAATACATCAAAAAACGGTGCTGTGGGGCTTTTGTGCGCTTCGCTTCTGAATAAAGGCAAAACAACGTTGCGGCACATGCCCAAGATCGAGGAAGTATATCGGCTCATTGAAGTCCTTGAGAGTATCGGGGTAAAAGTTGAGTGGAAAGAGAGCGACATCACCATCATTCCTCCCCGCTCGTTTGATCTGAAGAAGATTGATGTCGAGGCAGCGCGCAGAACCCGCAGCATTGTGATGTTTATTGGACCCCTCATCCATCACCTGAAGAAATTTTCACTTCCACAATCTGGAGGATGCAAGCTCGGCAGTCGTACGGTACAACCACATTTTTTTGCGCTTGAACACTTCGGTGTCGATATTGAAACAACTGAAGACTCTTTTAAAGTGTCAGTGATCCCCAAATGTCCGGAAGAGATCATCCTCTACGAGTCAGGAGATACCGTAACTGAGAATGCGCTCTTTGCTGCCGCACTCTCTTCGTGCACTACCGTTATAAAGTATGCATCTGCAAACTACATGGTGCAGGAAATGTGCGCATTTCTGAAAGTGTGTGGTGTACAAATAGAAGGGATTGGGACAACTACTCTTACGGTGACCGGTGTTGCAAGCATTGATACAGATATCACCTATACGCTCGCGGAAGACCCGACCGATTCAATGTTCTTTCTCGCGGCAGCTATTGTTACCAACTCATCACTTACTATTACTCGCTGTCCGATAGATTTCCTTGAACTTGAATTGCTTAAGCTTGAAAAGATGGGGTTCAAGTACACGAAATCAAAACCGTACTACAGCCACAATGGGATCACTCGTCTGGTTGACATCACAACAAAGCCCTCGAAGCTCATCTCGCTCCACGAGAAGATTTACGCCCGACCGTATCCTGGACTCAACATCGACAACCTCCCCTTCTTTGCCGTTATCGCAACCCAAGCACAAGGACAGACGCTCATTCATGACTGGGTTTATGAAAAGCGGGCTATTTATTTCACCGAACTCGACAAGCTGGGAGCTGAGACCGTACTTGCCGACCCCCACCGCATTTTTATCAATGGCCCAACCAAGCTCCGGCCTAACGAACTGATATGTCCTCCGGCACTACGCCCTGCAACCATCCTTCTTATTGCAATGCTCGGAGCTGAAGGACGTTCAGTCTTACGCAATATCTACAGCATCAATCGTGGCTATGAGGGTTTGGTGGAACGTCTCTCTTCGCTGCATGCTGACATACAGTATTTGGAGGAGTTCTAGCAATGAATACGCCCGGCAGCACTACGTGCTGCCGGGCTTTCCCATTACCCCAATTTTTTCCCACAGGACTTGTTCGGCCTCGGCGGGAGTCCGACATTCCCCTTCCTCCATGAGAGCCTCAAGGATGGGGAGGACATCGTGTACTTTAGTGTAGTCTTCGCCTTTCCGCGATGGCTGAGTCACCGGGTAGTAGTCTTGCACGAACCCTTCTTTCCCAAGGAAAAAGGTCCGACGGCATCCTCCGTCTCGATACGAGAAGAGTTCACGCATTTCCTCTGGAAGGCGCTGGCAGAACGCTTTCCCCTCTTCTGAGACGAGCCATTCATTGACACGCCGGGTAGCGTATGTCAATTGTTCATTGAAAGTCAGCATCTTCTTCAACTCCTCATTCCCCGCTTGTTATATACTCCAAAGCCTTCGGGCGCAACTATAACTGCGGTTTGCTATAATGGCCTTCCATGTATGTCATTGAAGTGATCCCCCTGCAGCGCGGCATTCCTACGGAATCACTCTCTTACTATTCCGCAGTCTCATATCCCAAGGGTACACTTCTTTCCATACCGTTGCGCAGTAAGGAAGTCGCTGCTCTTGTGGTTGATTCAAAAGCCGTCTCTGCTGCCAAGACTGCACTGAAGACAGCGACTTTTTCGTTGCGCAAGCTCGTTGTGCAAGAGAATACATCAATGCTCTCCCCTGGGCTTGTGTCCACAGCACAGACTGTCGCGCAGACTATCCCTGCAAGCATCGGAGCAATACTTTTTTCCATACTGCCTCCTGATGTACGCACCGGCGAACGAACGTATCCAAAAAGTGCCGCGCACGTAAGCGATGAAGACAGTACTCCGCGCATACTCACAGACAGTGCTGCAAATCGGTTCATCGCATACCGCAGTCACATCCGCCAGACATTCGCACACCGTGGTTCAGTCATGTTCATTGTGCCCACCTCAGCAGCAGTCGAACAGGCACGGAAAAAATTGGAAGTTGGCATTGAGAATCGCGTAGTTACATTCTCGGGGTCGCACACCAAAAAACAGATGGAGCATGCCTATACCGCGTTTGACGATCTCCGTCAGGCAAAGCTGATCATTGCAACGCCGAGCTACGCATTTCTCGACCGTCACGACATAACCACACTCATCGTAGAAGGGTGCGGAAGCGGCTATTACCGTATGCGCACCCGTCCCTACCTCGATATTCGGGAAGTTTTGAAGCTCTACGCCAAAGAGACCAAACGCTCGATACTGCTTGGCGATTGTGTCCCGTCAACTGAAGATGAGATAAAACGGCGTGATGATGTGTACGCAACGTATGATGAACACACCAAGCGATTGGAACTGCCGGGCACCATCGAGATTGCGCAACATAAGAAACTTTCCGATGACGAATCCTTCAGTTTGTGCACAGACGAACTCATTGAGAACGTAAAGCGGACGCTCGATGCAAAAGGTCAGGTATTCATGCATGCTGCTCGCCGAGGTCTTGCACCCGTGGTTACCTGTTATGACTGCGGTTACATCTTCCGCTGTCCGGATTCGGGTGCCCCATATTCACTCATACGGACATTTAAAGGAGAAGAGGAGCAGCGATGGTTCCTTTCCTCCACATCAGGCAAGAGGATACGCGCATCAGATGTGTGCGACCGCTGCGGCAGCTGGAGACTGCGTGAGCAAGGCATAGGCATACAGCAAGTGCATGACCAGATAAAAAAACTCTTTCCAAAAACAGAGATCTTTATTTTTGACCACACCACCGCCACTACACATACCAAGGCGCGGAAGATCATTGAAGCATTTTACGGCACCAAGCGAAGCATTCTTATTGGAACAAACATGGCACTGCCGTATCTTTACCGGTCAGTTGACACCTCTGTGGTGACCTCCTATGAAGCACTTAAAGCTGTCCCAACATGGAGAGCAGACGAGACTGTCTTTTCGTTTTTAGTCACCCTGCGCGAACTGACGCTTAAAGACGTCATCATACAAATGCGCAGCGAACCAGATGAGCTTATTGAGCTTGCAAAGCGAGGACTCCTTGATCAATTCTATGAAGGTGAGATCGCAATTAGAAAAGCCTTGGGGTATCCTCCCTACTCTACCTTCATCCTGCTCTCCTTCAAGGGCACCAAAGAAGAGACGAAAAGTATTGAGGAGTCAATTGCCAAGCACCTGCAAGGCAGCACTGTCCAATTCTACAGCGCTCCCCAGTCAAACAGCACACAGACCCTACGCTATGGATTGCTGCGCCTTACTTCAACAGCACAGCAGATGGAACTTACACCCAAGCTCAGGACACTCCCGCCGTACATAAAAGTAGAAGTGAACCCAGATCGCATTGTTTAATATATGGACATAATTGTGCTTGATTCCTTTTTTTGGGCTCTTGCGGTATAGTTTTATCCATGGCGAAATTAGTCCCCGAGAGCCACCCCGCTCTCCACACTATTGCGGAAGAAATAACCCGCGAGGAGATCGAAAACGGCACCGTAGACAAGCTCATCAAAGACATGAGAGACGCGCTCAAGAAATACAGCGTGGATGGTTTTACTGCAGTTGCCATTGCTGCGCCACAGATTGGTGTCTCAAAACGACTCTTTATCATTGAAGACCAGAGCGACGAGCGTGATTCTCTGCCGAGCATGGTTGCTATCAATCCGAAGATCGTTAAGTTTTCAAAGAAGACCCACGTGGTCGGCGAAGGATGCTTGTCCATTCCCGATCTCTACGGTGAGGTGAAACGGCACACCAATGTGACTGTACGGGCGCAAGATGAACACGGAAAAACTTACGAACGGGGCGCCGGCAATCTGCTTGCTCAGATAATCCAGCATGAGACGGACCACCTCGACGGCATCTTGTTCACTGATCGCGCAGAAAGAATCTGGACAAAAGAAGAAATGCAGAAGAAAAAACTCTCTGAAGCACCCCGCGGCTAAAAAAGACCATGAATGAACAGAAACTGAAGATCGCCTTCTTTGGCACACCCGACATCGCTGTGTGGGTTCTCCAAGCGCTGCACGATGCTGCTATTATCCCTACCCTTGTGGTCACTAACCCTGACCAGAGGCAGGGCCGAGGCATGGAACGTGCATCTTCTCCGGTGAAAAAGTGGGCGCAAGAACATTCACTGCCTGTATTCCAGCCTGAGTCTCTTGCCCACAAAGAGGAACTTCGAGCACTCACTGAAGAAACGTGGGATCTGTTTGTTGTGGTTGCATACGGGGCAATTATGCCTGCATGGTTATTGAAACTGCCAAAATATGGCACTCTTAATGTTCATCCGTCTCTGCTGCCAAAGCTTCGTGGGGCTAGCCCAATCCGCACTTCTATTTTGCAAGGGCTCCGTGACACTGGAGTTACTATCATGCTGATGGACGAAAAAATGGATCACGGTCCTATTCTGAAGCAGAAAGCACTAGAGCTTGCATTTCCCGAACCAGGACGTGTGCTCGACAAAAAGCTTGCTCACGAAGGCGGAGTACTTCTTGCTGAGGTCATCCCACAATGGGTTGTGGGAAATATACAACCGCAAGAACAGGACCACACGAAAGCAACATACTGCAAAAAAATAACAAAAGAGATGGGTGAACTGTCGCTTGACCCTCGCAACCTCCCTACTGGCGAAGATGCATATGCGATGTACCTCAAAATATGTGCCTACGACAACTGGCCAGGAACCTACTTCTTTCATAACGGCAAGCGCATCAAGATAACAGGAGCGCACCTGGCAGACAAAAACAGTCAGCTTCAAATAGATACCGTTATCCCTGAAGGCAAAAAGGAGATCCCATTTGCAGTATTCTTGCAGAATATATAAAAAGAACGGAAACACATGTGTGTCCGTTCTTTTTATATATCTTTTACTTTCCTTGGAGCGGAGGAACTGACTTCCCCGAGATCACATCAAGAAGCGCTTTGGCATAGGTAGGGTCATCCCATACATAATTGTTTTCACAGAAAGAAATGAGCTTCTTGGTACTCCATTTCATGATCTCTGCACGATACTCAGCAAGTTCCTCCTGGTTGATCTCGCTCTCCCAATCTTCAGGAGCGCTATCAAGCATGACTGCCCTAACCGCCTGAAGCTCTGAAAGTTCCTGCTCCTCACGTGCCAATCCACCTTCAATTACTTTCAGTGATGGTTTTTCGCTCATATAACTACATCTTACCAAACCGAAGCATTTCCTTCAGTTTCCTCCCTCCGCGCTTAATGAGCGTCTCTCTTTTTTCATGTGCTCTACCCAGTTCTCGGTCTAATTCTGCGCGTACAGCATCGATCGCCTTCTCAAAACTTTCTTCCGAAGCTTCCGCCCGATGCAGCTTGCCGTGCACAAAGAGGTTGGCCTCTACTCGGTGCAATTTTCCTGCATTGTGATGGCCGCCCGTCTCCTTTTCAAATTCTACGTCACACTTTGCATCAGTCTCATTTCCGATATATTTCTCAAGTGACTTGAATTTCTGTTCAACGAGATCTTGCCATACAGCATTGATCTCCACGTTTGTTGCTTTGTACTGAATGATTGGAAAAGTCATGGTCTCATTATCATTACACTTGTAACGTCACTGACATGATTCACATATCTCATCACTTGCATGAATGCGCACTCCTCCGAACGCACCGGCTGACTGCGCATAATGCTCCTTCAGGTACGCTATGATGTCTTCCGATTCATAGAGCTTTTCTCCGCGTTCAGGATCAATAAGAAATGGCACTTGGCTCTTACCGCCCTGCTGTATAAGCTCCTCGACATTATGAACATCCGATACGATATCCTTGAGCCTGAACTTAACGCCCAGCTCTTCTGCCTCTGCAAGTACATTCTGACAATATGGGCACGTCGGTTTGTAATAGAGAGTAAGCATATGGATGAACTTATATTTCTAACCTCCCTATTATACAACTTTTCCCTGATATGGGCATGAAGAAGTTCTCTTTGCTGCGTGTTGAAAACATTATAATTTTCTGTACAATAGCCTGACTTGACTGAGCTCAAGTACAGCACTATTCCGGCGTAGCTCAGCGGTAGAGCAGTCGACTGTTAATCGATTGGTCGCAGGTTCGAATCCTGCCGCCGGAGCAAAGAAATCCCATAGAAGTATTGCCGTTCTCAACGAAAAGCTGTTGAGGACGGCTTTTCAATTTATTTTGTGCAGGGTAATTTTTACCCACTAAAATGCAAAATTATGCGTGATACTATAATAGCTATGAATAAAAAATATCTTCTGGGTATTATTATTGTGCTCGCAACTGTTGCACTCGTTGCAGTTGTCCTAAAACCTCCTGTTCAAGAAGCGGAAACTCAAAGTACTAAAATTCCTACTGCTGATTACAAAAATATCTCCTATATCATCAATGGACAATCAGTCACTTTAACTGATGGATTGGGAGAGGCTGAATTAGCCCCCGACTCAGTGATGAAGTCGACAACACGATATTTTGGAAATGAAATCAGACACGATCTTAATGACGACGGACACGAGGATGTGGTTTTCTTACTGACACAAGATCAAGGCGGAAGTGGTATATTTTTCTATGTCGTGGCTGCACTATATACTCCTTCTGGATACGTTGGATCACAGGCATTCTTTCTTGGCGACCGTATTGCTCCACAATCAATCAATATTGATGAAGGGACAACCACACGAGGAACTGCTCGAGAGAATGTACTCGTTGTAAATTTTGCGACTCGTGGACAAGATGAACCTCTGACCAATACCCCAACTATTGGCAAAAGTGTGTGGATCAAGCTTGACCCAACAACTATGCAATTTGGTGAAGTGGTCCCAAATTTTGAAGGTGAAAGTAGATAAGCTGGAGTTCTTGAACTAACACCGTCCAAGTATAAAGACTGTAATCGGTCAGGTTGCAGGTATTACACCCTGGCTTGTACACACACTGGTCTACACACGCAGCTCTCCGCGGAAACCGCGTGCAGCATAATAGGAATCTGCACCGTTATGGTACACAAAAACAGTGTCATACCTCCGGTCACAGAAGAGTGCTCCGCCAAGTTTCCTGATTTCAGAAGGCGTCTGTACCCAGCTTGAAGTCTTTGTATCAAAAATCCCAAGCTTCTGCAGTTTTCGGTATTGCTCTTCAGTTAAGACTTCAATACCCATCCGTGAAGCCATATCAAGCGCATTATCTTCCGGCGCATGCTCCTTTCTCCCTTTCTGTGCGGATGCGTCATAACAAAGACTCCTGCGGCCTTTCGGGCTTTCTGGTGAACAGTCATAAAAAATATATTCCCCTTTCTTCTTATCAAAACCGATCACGTCGGGTTCGCCTCCAGTTTTCTCCATTTCGCGCAGCGACCACAGTTTCTGCGGGTGTGCCACAATCTTTTTCTCAACGTGCTCCCACAAAATGCCTTTGTGACGAGATGGATTTTCCTTGAATCTTACCTGTAATACATCGATGATATTCTTTTGCTCCTCCTTGGAGAGTTTCTTTATTGCTGTTTTTGCCATGATCCAATAGTACCATTATGCAGTTTTATTCAAGATGGCTTTCTTTTTTTCCAGCAGTATCTGCAATTGCACAACAAGTTTCTGTAAGTGTACGATCTTCTCCTCCAAAAGTCTCAGGTCGGCACTTGCTTCATTTTTTCTCGCCTCTTTTTTCTCCCAGCATGACCGGCCAGAATCCCAGGGGGTAGTACCTTGTGTTGTATACAGCTGTTTTGCATATTTCATGTTTCCCTCCGCGGTATTCAGATCAAATCCCTGTGCCGTTGCAGCTTTACTGTGTACCTCTTCGAAGATCTGAAATACGCCCACCATTCCCCCTCCCCATCCACCGCGAAGCGGCAGTCCGTCGTTCCCGAATTGACGAAACGCCGATTCGCAGTCTGCTATCGCTACCATCACGGGGATGTCTTCAAAGAATGTCCTCACCTCATCCTCGATACTTGAAGCTTCTGTTCCCTGCGGCATCAGGAGAACAAAAAGGTTCAAAAACAGGCATATCATGCCCATGAATGTACTTCTCATTTTTTTATTGTAACAACCTCATTACGTGAGACAAGCTCAACTTTTGTATTTTTTTACTTCTTTTACACCACTATGATCCCCACCATATAGTTGGGACTGGCCATATACACGAGTGTTCTTGGGAAGCGCTGCACTGCACAATTTGGCGTATACTACTGAGGTATGACGGTCTCCAAAAGGAAGCACCTGGTAACAGTATTTACACTCTACGCAGTGATTGCTTTTTTGGCAACAATGCTTCTGGTCTCCCAGATACACCACATTGGAAACTTTATTCCGCAGGATGAGAGCGGCTCACTACAGGCGATAACAGAACCAGAAGCCCAGTTCCTGAAAGAAGAAGAGGTTGTGGTGATCGAAACACCTACAGAAGACCCTGAAAAACCACAAGAGGTTATCCTTCCTGTTGAAGAGGTCCTGTTTGAATATGTTGAGATAAAAGATAGTTGCGGGGTACATTTCGAAGGTGAGTGCGTTGTCGCACGCTCCGGTCCTGGAACAGATTTCCCAGTTGTAGCGCGGCTGCGCAACAATGTCATCCTTAAAGTCGGTGGCAAAGTCGAGTATGAGGAAATGACCTGGTACAAGGTGGTCTTTGACGAATACCTGCGCTACCCAGAACGCGTCGAGAGCGACTGGTACGTCTCAGCAAATTATGTCGATGTACTTCTCGACGAAGGTGAAAAAACTGCCTGGGAAGACGGCAGCAGTACAACTACAACAAAGGAGATCATAGTCGACCGCACAGAACAGAAACTCTATGCGTATGAAGATGATGTATTGTTCATGGAGACGTTCATCTCAACAGGAAGAGAGCTCACTCCCACTCCCCGTGGTATTTTTACAGTTTTTAAGAAAACGCCAAGCAGATACATGCAAGGGCCGCTTCCTGGATTCACCGATTATTATGATCTGCCGGGAGTTCCTTGGAACCTCTATTTCACCCACGAGGGCGCTGTCATACACGGCGCATACTGGCACGATAGTTTCGGTTCTCGCTATTCGCATGGATGTGTCAATCTTTCCCCAGAAGATGCCAAAACGCTCTACCAATGGGCAGAGCTTGGAACAAAAGTAATCGTACAATAAATACCACAACATAAATCATCTTGTGTAAATACCTCATTCTTCGTTACACTACTGTTGTGATAGTACCGAGACAGTTCATTGTTCCCTCCGCTTGCATCACTTTTTTGTGCATGGCCATTGGTGTGGCTTTGACTTCCCCCACTCCACTTGACGCGGTTATGACATATGAGAAGACTCAGCTGGTACCCTCAAAATATATTGCATTAAATGACACACCCCTCCTTTTGCAGAGCACTTCAACGGGAGATGACCTTGCCGAATCATTCTTAGATAAAGATTATGCCGCAGAAGAGACAGTTCCTGCAGTAGAGGAATCCTTGTTCAACACTTTTTCCGAGGAACCCTTGCCAGTGACTCCAACAATAGAAAGCGATAAGCCGTACCTTGTTCCATTCTTTTCACAATTCTCCGATATCACCTCCCCCTCATGGAAAAAGGTCGGTTGCGGCATAGCGAGCCTCGCAATGCTCATTGAATTTTACGAACCAGGCAGCGTGTCGGTTGATACGCTTTTGCAGGAAGGAATAGATGCGAATGCATATCTTGATACTGCTGGGTGGACGTACGCTGGGCTCATAGGCATCTCACAAAACTACGGACTCACGGGCAAAACAAAAGATCTCCGAGACTCCACGATGGATGAAGCATATGACACGTTACTTCAGGACCTTCAAGCAGGTCCAGTAATGGCCTCGGTACACTATACTTTTGTTCCGACCAACCCTATCCCTCATCTGGTTGTCATAAACGGCATCAAGGATGGAGAAGTTTACTACAATGACCCTGCTGAAAATAAAGGCGGGAGGAGTATCTCCATAGAGCAATTCAAAAGTGCTTGGAAAAAAAGATACCTTGTATTCTATCCTGCCGTTTAATACAAAAAGACTCTTCATATGAAGAAATTATGAAGAGATACTTACCTACCTCTTAAATTGAGTCTTATTATAAGCCCTGTTTATATGCAGAGCTGTCATTTTTCTTCACATATACAGCGATGGAAACTTCCTTTATTATGAGGCGACTCATTCATTGATATCGTGAACCGTTTTTCAGAAAAAGTCTGGCCGATCTCTCAAAGAGCACTGATTGCCTACATCATCGTATTTGCCGCATATCTTATAGCGGCGAAATTCTCGTACTACATCTTTTTTGCATTTGATACCAACCCGGCACTCATATGGCCGCCTGTGGGCATCGGCCTTGCAGCCACAATTCTTTTTGGATATCGCATGTGGTTGCCGATCTTTTTGGCACATTTAATTGCTACTGCAACAGAATTTCCCGAGACTTTTTTTCTTTCAGTTGTAATTGCTGGTGCATACGCTTTGCAAGCTGTTGCTGGCCGCTACATTTTCTTACTATTCGGTTTTGAAAGTGCCTTTGAAAAGTTACGAAATACCCTCATATTTATCATAGGTGCATTTCTCATAACCATGATCGAGCCGACCATAGCTACTGGAGTACAGATAGCAACAGGCACGTTGTGGGATGATCCGCAGATCAACTGGGCCCGCTCTTGGGGAGCAGGACTTTTTAGTGCGCTTGTATATACTCCTTTTTTCCTCTTTTGGTCTGCTCCTTTCAAGATGAACACATTAGTGAGCAAGGAGCGACTAGAACTTTTGGCAGCTTTCACTGCACTGGCACTTATCAACTACATTGTCTTCTGGACTGATGCCGGGCAGTTTATTGGTATCTCCATCATCTTCCTGCTTCCTGCGGTTCTGATATGGTTTGCACTTCGTCTGCATCCACGCTGGCTGACGCTAGCAACATTTATCACCTCCATACAGGGGGTTGCCGGGATGCTGATCACTCCTTCTTCAAATTCTCCTATAAGCGAGCAATTGCTTGCTGCAGAGATCTACATCTGCCTTATTGCAGCGATCTTCTATGTTTTTGCGGCGGTTGTTGATGAACGTCGTACCGCCTATAAAGAATTGCAGTATGCATACAAAGTGACCTCTGAGTCAGACAAGGCAAAAAATGAATTCATCGCTATTCTGGCCCACGAACTGCGCAATCCGCTTGCACCGATCATTAGTTCGCTTGAGCTCTTGCACAGGCAAGACCAAGATCCCCAGACGCATCAGATCCTCGAGGACATCAGTCACCATGCAGCAATGATACGAAGGCTCCTTGACGATCTGCTTGATCTTGCTCGGCTTTCCCAAAACAAGATTCGACTGCAAAAAGAGGACATCTCTGCAACACAGGTGGTCAGACAATCGCTTGCAAGTGTGGCTGACCATGCGCAAAGCCGGCAATTGCAGCTTATACAGAAAGCGCCTGATAACGATGTGATCATCTTTGCTGATCCGGTTCGTCTGAAACAAATACTCATCAATCTCCTCAATAATGCCTGTAAATACACTGAGCCGGGCGGAACAGTGACGCTCAGTTACGGCGTATACGACAATACATTCTTTGCAAAAATTGAAGATACAGGGATCGGTATCCACCCGGAACTCATTGAACACATCTTTGAACCGTTCCGCCAGCTTGCTGATGGTTCAAACTATGGTACGGGCCTCGGCATTGGTCTCTTCCTTACACAGCGTCTTGTTGAGATCCACGACGGGAGCATAGAGGTGCATAGTGACGGTCCTGGTAAAGGAAGTACCTTCACAGTGCGCATTCCTCTGCCGGTTGTTGACCGGCCAAAAATGGAGGTGCAGCTCCCCAAGCAGAGTGAGCACATCACCCACTCAACTTCCCCGCTCTCACCTCTTTCAGTCTTAGAGGAATCAACTGCAGGCGATAAGAGAATACTTATTGTTGATGACAATGAAGCCGCAGCAAACGTGCTCCAGAAGCTGCTTAAACTGAATGGATACACCACTGAGGTTGCTTACTCAGGCAAACAGGCGCTTGTACACCTCGCCACTTTTAACCCGCACGTAGTTTTCCTTGATATTGGCATGCCAGTGATGGACGGATATCAAACTGCTCAGGAAATAAAGAAGAGCGCATGGCGAGGTACCATTGTCGCCTTAAGCGGGTATGGACAGGAATCCGACAAGGAGAAGACCAAGGCAGCTGGTTTTGATCACCATTTAGTAAAACCAGTAGGTATTGAAGATATCGAGTCAGTGATTGCTCACCTGAAAACAGAATAAAAAATAGGAGGAATTATTCCTTCTTTTCGGGCAATTTAGTGTGTTTGGTACGAGCTAATTCTCGAAGTTCCTTTTCACTCATGGAGGCATACATTTCCTTTGAGGCTCCTCCAGTTCGCTCTTTTTTGTTTTCCCTTCTTTCGCAGAAAGAGCAGCTCCTGCTGCCATCTGCTGTTTTTTTGATTTAGCGGGCATAGTTTTTTTATTATCCGTTAACCACCTCTCCCCCGTTCACATGAATGGTCTGACCAGTTATGTAGCTCGCATCATCAGACGCAAGGAAGATGATCGCCGGAGCGACTTCATCAGGCTGCCCCGGACGCTTCATCGGCACTTGTGTTCCAAATGTCGCTACTTTCTCAGGAGGAAATGTCGACGGGATAAGCGGAGTCCAGATCGGCCCAGGCGCAACAGCATTGACGCGTATATGTCTTTCAATAAGGTTCAAAGCAAGGGAGCGTGTGAATGCAACAATTGCCCCCTTGGTAGAAGAGTAATCCAAAAGCTGCGGACTGCCGGCATAGGCGGTTATGGAAGCAATATTGATAACTGATGCACCTTCCACCATGTGCTCAAGCGCATGGTGGGTCATATAAAACATAGAGAATATATTGGTAGCAAAAGTCTGTTGCAGCTGCTGCGGAGTTATATCTTCGATGTTCTTTTGGGGATGCTGCTCGGCCGCGTTATTACATAAGACATCAATGCGTCCATATGCTTCCATTGCATTCCTAATTGATGCTGCACACGCTTCCTCTTTGCTGATATCGCACGGGAGAAGGAGCGCCTCGCTGCCTGCCTCCTCAACCAGCGCCCTCGTATTTTCCGCATCTTCATGTTCGTTGAGATATACAATAACCACCTTCGCCCCTTCTTTTGCGAAGCCAATTGCACTTGCCTTTCCTATGCCACTGTCTCCACCAGTAATGATGACCACTTTGTCTTTGAATCTATGCGCACTACGGTACTGCTTCATTTCATCCTGAGGCTTTGGTTTCATTGGCTCAGTATGACCTGGCTGGACATTCTGCTGCTGCGGAGGAAGTGTTTTGTTTGCATCTTCATTCATTTTGGCATTATAAAAAATGCCCATGAAGCACCCATGAATGTATACGCAAAAGTTCAGCTTGCACCCGCAGACAAAAGCGGGATAATATGCGCAACTTAAAATGATCACACAAAAGAAAATACGCAGATCATCTGCGCAGAAGCGCGTCACAGAGACACCACAACAGAAGAGTCTTCCTTTATTCATCCATGCACCGGCGCGGTCAGTGCAGTATTTTGGCGTTGTAAATTATGCAACGACCGAACGTGTCATTGAAGAGATCACACAACTGGTCACCCTTTCTCCGCAAGAAGAGATATATCTTTCCGTAACCTCAGCAGGAGGACCTACGGGGACTGCCATGAGCTTCTATGACCACATGCGATATATTCTCAAACCAAACCTAGTGACCATCGGTTCAGGAGATGTGGACTCATCCGGCATTATTATCTTCTTATCTGGAGAAAGACGATTCATTACCAAGAACACAACGCTACTTTTGCACCGCGCCGGCCGTGTATTCGACGGAGATAAACGCATTACCGCCTCAGAGCTTGAGTCAATGTTCCGTGAAGACTATCTTAAAGATTTTCAATACGCGTCAGTACTTGCAGAACGATCGAATGGCAGACTTACGCCACAAAAAGCACTCAATCTGATGGAAAAGAACGTCATTCTTACACCTGTTGAAATGGTTTCATACGGTCTTGCTGATTCAATCCTAGAGTAATCAGCAGTTAGCTCGTCACATTTTAATCCGGGCTTCATGCTCAATTAGTACAGTTGTTATACGGTCGAATTTTAAAAGTTCAACCATAACAAAAAAATATTATGGCAGACAATAATACGGACAAGCGCGGTTTCGCTTCAATGGATGCTGAAAAGCAGCGCGAAATTGCAAGCAAGGGCGGCAAAGCCGCTCATGAAAAAGGAACAGCGCATGAGTTCGACTCAGAGGAGGCACGTGAAGCGGGCCGAAAAGGTGGACAGGCTCGTGGCGGTGGCAATAACAGTAATGAATAATAATGCTCTCTAATACCCATCTTGATTCCACCCCACACTAATAGACTCCGTTCCCGCGGAGTCTATTTTTATTTCACTTACCAGGCATCAAGCATGTTCATGCATGCGTCACGCCGCTGTTGATCAAGCGATTCACACAGAAGTATATATGCATCTCGGTCCTCGCCTTCGCGTCCGATAAACTGCCAGCTTGCTCCTTCCCGGCACAATGCCTGCGCATATTCCTCTGGCATAGTGCCGCACTGGCTGATAACCTCCGTATACTCATAAAGTGATTTTTCGGATATGGCGTTCCCTACTCCCATAAAACAAGAATCGGAATGGGGGGTGTGCGCAGGAAGTTCCGCACAGAGCATCCCCATCTTCTTGTAATCGTTATCAAAATGTTTTGCCCACCATAGCGGCTGCTCCTGGTAGCATGATGCCCGGAACTGCTCAGGCAGACTCATACATGGTGCATGCGGGTCCTCATCCTCCATAGGGCGATAGTAATCACCTAATGGCATCTCCATCGTATGAAAGTTATATTCCATGAATACGCCCCCGGTACAGCTGCCGGTTGGCTGTGTTGAAATGGTTGTGCACCACATAAGAGCATCAGTGAGATTTTCATATCCGGTGTATACCAAAAGTCCATGCCCTAAACCATGCTGGCATCGGGTATCAACCAGCCCATACTTTTTTTTGCATGCGGCATCGAGCTCAGGAAGAATCTCAATGCCTTCAGCATAAATTGCTGCATTAAAGAAACCATGGTAGCACCCAAAACCAAAAGAACCATCGCATTCTCCCAGTCCTTCCATGTGGTATTCCTCATACAAGAGTTCCCCCAGTATGTGTGTATGCTCATGCTCAGAGCTTTTCTGATTCGTTATTTCTGTGATGATCTGCTCATAAGCTGACTGTGCACTTTGCGTGCTGAAGTGCTTCCGCCATTTTTCCTTCTGTTCGAGAAAAGCTTCATTGCGAGGACGTTCATCATGTATTTCGGTCTTGACATCTGCAGCCCATAGACCATATGCAACAAGACAAAACAGGATAGTCAGTCCGGCGAGTATAACAAGCACACGTGTATATTTCATACTCATTGCGCATTGTAGAGACATGCATTGAGCTCAGAAGTCTGCGTCCATCCACACTGTCCGTTTTGTTGGCGCTCACACACCGCTTCCCTGTAACAAGCGTATTCTTCCCGATACTCACAGGTTGAGGCCAAATCAGGACTATCGCTGCACAGCTGCGAGGAGCAGCCACCGATATAACATGGTCCCAAAGAAGGAGCAGCTGGAGGTGCTGTTTCTATCGCTGTGCGTTTCACTACTTCAAACGTTAACAAATACTCGTCCTCCTTCGCAGTCTCTGTAGACACGCGTTCCGGCATAATACTCAAAAATGTAATTCGTTCGGCTTCAGTTGTAAGAGAGTCACCCAAGGCAAGGGTGTCGGTACTGGTGCCAAGCCCAGAAACTGTCTGCAGGAGAACCTTCGAAGTCCCCGCCCAGATACACTGGACATCAACTGGGCACCTGCTATCTTCAAGAATCTCGAGCGGAGTAATGCTCACACCGTCGAACTGTGCCATCTGTTTAAGTGGTAGCTCTACACTTCCAAATGCGCGCACCTCCCGGGCAACAGGATCTTGCTGCTGCGGCGTTTGAGTATTGGAAGGAGGCGTGTCTTGGGTGGGGGCTAGTGCAGGGTCGCTTAAAAAAACAAAAAAGGTAATTACTATACCTGTAATAAGTATAAAAATGAGGATGAGCGAAACGATACCTGTACGCATATATGCTCAGTATACCATCACCTTTTCAGGCAATGCGGTCTGCATGAAGTATCGTCCCGGTAACTGCCTCACGTTCACCGTGTATGAATGAGAGCACAAGTGCAGCTGCCTCATCAGGAGTGCGTATCTTCCCTCCCTTTGGATCGTTCTCAATGAGCGCACGAATTTCTTTGGTGATCCATCCCGTATCGGTGGGTCCAGGATCAACCGCATTGATCGTTATGCCAAGCGTGCGCAGCTCCAGCTCCAGCTGGAGTGTCAACATCTCAAGTGAGGCTTTGGTAATCGCATACGGAAGCTCATCGTTCATCACCCCCAGGGACTGTCCTGAAGTAAGATTCACAATTCTCCCTCCTGTCTGCTTCGTAAAGTGCTGTGCAAATTCTTTACACAAAAGAGCTGCTGCGCGGACATTCACAGCGTAATGGGCATCAAGTAGCTGTGCATCAACATCAAAAAATGACTGATGGGTAGACACACAGGCATTATTAACAAGGATATCGATATCTTTGCATGAATGAATTGCCTCCTCCATCAGGAGTGCTGGGGTCTCGCTTTTACTGAGATCAGCTTCCATAGCAAAGACAGCCTCAGCGCCATATTTTTCAAACTCCGAGGCAAACGCTGCAGGGTCCTCCTCTCCCCCTTGCAGTTTTCCTTCGACATCGTAAGCACGCCAGTAGGTAAAGAAAATTACCGCACCTTCCTGTGAAAGAGCCTTACAAATAGCGTATCCAATGCCTGACCTGCGGCCCACACCGGTTACGAGTGCTGTTTTTCCACGCAATGCTTTCATATAAAAAATTATACAGACTTTTTGTGTTCCGCCTAGACAGGGTTATTGTTGTGCTTTAAGCTATGCATAAGGAGGTGTCACATGGGAACTGGGATACTGCACTGCGACAGCTCCATCCTTCGAGGGGAGCTGATCTTTGAGGACAAGGAGCATTTTTATCCGCCTCACCTGCTCGAAGCGTGGAAAAGGAGGCTGCAAGAACGCACCTTCCAGCCCGTTGAATGGCAATACGTTGACGGCAGATTCGTCCAGTTGTACACAACCGGCGATCCTGACACGGTCACAGACCAGATGCGTAGCGGAGGCCTCGATATTGAGACATTCGCCCGCACCTACTTTGCCTCACAGCAAAAGCCGCCCTGAGCGGCTTTTTTGTCGGATATGAACTTTCTTTCATTTCTTCATCTCAATTTCATAAAAACTTCATACACTCGGGTGTCTGGCTCAACAGATATATTGTAATATTAAGAACTATGCGAATACTCGTGATCGAAGACAACGTAAAACTCGCTGAGTCCATTAAAAAAGGGCTCGCGAAGAACGGCTACGCTGCTGACTGCATCCACGACGGACAGGAGGCAGCAGAACATTTGTTCATGAACAATCAGGATTATGACGCCGTTATTCTCGACCTCATGCTTCCTAACCGCAGTGGTCTTGATATATGCATGGCAGCGCGGGAACGCGGAATCAGCACACCTATCATCGTCCTCACCGCAAAGGACGAGAAAGCTGACTCCATCGTCCTGCTTAATGCGGGAGCAGACGATTATATGGTCAAACCATTCGCCTTTGAGGAACTTCTGGCGCGCATCCGCGCGGTAACTCGCCGCCCAAGCGAAACACTTCCAACAGAATTGAGCGTTCACGATGTGCGGCTCAATATCAACACGAGGAAGGTATACGTCGGCAGCGAAGAAGTGGCATTCACACTCAAGGAGTTTGCCATACTCGAGCTCTTCATGCGAAACCCAGACCGCGTGCTCACGCGCGAGTTCATCCTCGATCATGTGTGGGATTTCAACTTTAATTCATTAAGCAATGTGGTAGACGTTCATGTTAAAAATCTCAGACAAAAACTGGCAACTACTAAACAAGGAGATATCATTGAAACAGTTACCGGTGTGGGTTACCGCATCAAAGCGTAACTATCAAAGCAACATCTTTACGCGCACCTGGTGGAATATCGTCATATTCCATACCTTTTTCGTTCTTGTGATGGTTATTGTCTTTGGCTATGTTCTCTACTACACCAAGCTCAATCTCTTTACGACCGTCAACAATATGCTTGACGTCATCATCAAGGGCGGGACAGTTGATGCTGCACTCATTACCCAGACGTCTCGTGAGCTAGATCAGATCAACTTCCTCGTATTGTGCAGCATGGTGTTCTTTGCAGCCATAACCGGAGTACTTGCTGCACACATCACGCTCGTCCCTACTCGTAATGAATTTGCGCAACGCAAGAAATTCATCACAGCTGTTGCACACGAACTGCGCACGCCGCTTGCAGTTTTGCGCACCAGCAACGAAGTTGCTCTATATGATGTACACGACACGCCTGCGGTGCGCAAAACGCTTGAGGAGAATATTGAGGAAACTAAACATATAGCAAACATACTCAACAACCTTGTCATTTTCAGCCGTGTGGAAAACGAGGAAACGCTTGCCTTTGAGAAAGTAGATCTCAATAAAGTGTTACGCACTGTAGTTAAAAAGCTTGAGAAATTTGCCGAGAAGCATAAGGTTGCTCTGGCTATACAGGAGGAGAACACCCCTTCAATATCGGCAAACCTCACTGCTATTGAACAAATATTTTATAATCTCATCAAGAATGCGATTATATATTCAAAACCTCAAGGTGGAACAGTCCTTATTGCACCAACTGCGACAGCAACCCACGTTTCCGTTACCATAACAGACGATGGAATCGGTATGTCACAGAAGAATCTCAAACATATCTTTGAACCATTTTTCCGCATCAACCCCGACAGTTCCCCCTCAGCAACCGGAACTGGTTTAGGGCTCGCGCTTGTGCTTGAGATCGTAAAAATACACAAAGGTGTTATTCAAGTTGAAAGCAAAGAGGGTGTGGGGACCTCATTTACGCTGCAGTTTCCTCTTGCCTCATCAGTACTCATCAGTGAACCGCTTCCACAAAATGAGGGGTCGGTCACTTTCTCATTTGAAAAATAAACCTTCACCAAGTGCTCATGCGTACGGTGCATACTTTACGCGTATGAGCGCTCGGCAATTTCCTCTGGCCATCAAGTATTGCATATTGGGTGCACTTATTCTGATCGGATTTTATTATGCCGTCATGAGCAACTGGCATGCAGTATTTATGATTAGTCAGGCATTCTTGTTCAGTCTGATTCCTTCCTTTCTGCAAAAATTGTACGGCGTGCGCACTCCCCGCATCCTTCAGGCGGGAGTTGTTTTCTTTATGTTTGCCACCATTTTTCTTGGAGAGGTAGCGAACTTTTACGAGCTTTTCTGGTGGTGGGACCTCATCTGGCACACACTTGCGGGAACAGTGTTTTGCCTTATTGGCTTTATCATCCTTATTCTGACCTACCGCAGGCAAAATGTGCGTCTCAATTCTCTTTTCAGCACAGTGTTTGCTGTCTCCTTCTCGCTTGCGTCCAGTGTCCTCTGGGAAATACTGGAGTTTGTCATAGATTTAACGTTCGGCACAAATATGCAACCGAGCGGAAGCGACACCATGTGGGATCTGGTGGTCGGCCTGTTTGGAGCACTCATCGGTGCATTCAGCGGGTATCGTTATGTGCAGTACCGGGAGTGTATAGGAATGAACGCCATCATTGACGATGGCGTTCAGAAGAATATACATTAACCACTGATGCGTTATGCAAGACCGTAGGCTTCCCGCACAGCCTTCCACGCAGCGGTGACCGCAACCTCATTGAGCTTGTGCTCATCATTATATATGCGCTTACTCTCTTGCTGCCTCCATACTCGATCATATGCTCTGGTGAATATTTTCCGTGCATGAGGCGCCGCAAGCAATGACTTAAATACTGACTCAGGAAGCTCCTCTTGTGAATACAACATAAAACAAAAAACTTTTACCTACTAATGCAACTCTACGTTGCTTTTAGTCCACGTAAGCATACAAGACCCCCATGAAGAAAGCATGAAATAGCAAGCTCACGCTCTTTTCATGCCTGCTTCATATAATCACCAGTACGTTATCGGCATAAGTCTCAATGTATGGAAAATTTAACTGTCGTATACTTCTCACTTCTCAACAATATGTGGGATATTGAGAACCAGCTGGCACTGGAATTGCCTAAAGTAGCAACAAACAGTACCCATGAAGAACTGCGGACTGTCTTGTATGATCACGCCAAAGAGACACAAAGCCACAAGATACGGCTTGAAGAATTATTGCAGCATCACAACGTGCCGCTTTCATATGAGCGCGATCTTGCGTTTGAGACCCTCCTTCAAAACGCCTCAGCAAGTGTCGCACTCATCACAGACCAGAACGTCAAAGATGCATTCATCCTCGCATCAGCGCAGACCATTGAGCATATTGAAATATCACGATATACAACCTTACACCAATGGGCAAAGCAACTTGATGACACACTCGGGTACGAACTGCTTTACAAGACGCTCATCGAAGAGGAGTCAGCGCTTTCAAAACTATCTGCTCTTGGAGAAGGTACGATCTTTACATTGGGACTCAATGAAAAGGCAGCGGAAAGCGGCTTATAGAAGTCAGAGACAAAACCGCAGCGGTAGTTCTTGTGCTTTTGTAATCCCGATACGTGTAGTGGTTTTGATCTGCAGAGGATCGACCTTCTGGTCTGAGTACGCAATAAAGAGCTCAGACGAGACGGAGGTAAGATCTGTTCCATCGTGTGCTCGCGTTATTGCAAGTGCCTGACACACTTTTCCTGGTCCGTTGGTGAGACCTTCCTGTACCGTTTTCCTACGCAGTCTCATCATATATGGAGTCCCTTGCGTGGGTACAATGCCTCGGATAAGCACAGAGCCGGGCTTATCTTCTTTTTGCGTCACCACATCCAAAAGCACATGGTGACGCATGGCGTGGACGTACGCGTGTCCACCTTCCTTGAAGAGGCTCTCGGTGTGTTTCCGAGGCTTAAACCCATGGGCGGCTTGGTCTTCAAATGGTAAATATGCTTCGGTTTCGCTGATATATCCAGCGAGCACATCCCCTTCCAAGATACGCACAAGGATTTTCCCTAAAAGTTCAGGTGCGACCATTTCCGGAGGGCGGTCAAAGAATGAGCGCGGCAACGGATCAAAAGATAAAGCCATTATTGCTGTGGAACAAAGATCATCGTGCCATAATCCCGGTTGAGATTGAGGCGAAGCATTCCGTTTTCAATGGTGAATGAATTAGTGAGCATCAGATCATTGACATACTCTGACTCAAGCGACCCCTCGCAATACATTTTTGTTGCAATTGCAGGACTCAGACTCAACACCTCTCTATCTACGAGAAATGTGCCTGACAGCGTATTGCAGTCAGTGGTACTTGTATATTCCTCTGTGGGGAGAAATGAAAGTACGAATGAATCGCTTTTGGGTGTTACAACACTACCATCCTTGAGTAAGGTTTGCTGCCATATCCATGCATTGTTAAGAATAGGACTAAAAACTTTCTGGTGCACTCTGATGAGATCGTAATCGAGATTTGAACTATACGCTGATCCGTCTTCACCGTAGAGCCGTATGGTATCTCCATCAACTACCACATATTCCGCCGTCACTTTATTTGTTTGGGAATCCTGTAGCGCATAAAAGACCTTTCCGTCTTTCTCTGCCTTTACCCACACCCCTTCAGTAACCACAGGATCAGATGTCTCCCCTTTGTATACCTCTTTCTTGTGGTACATGCCTTCTGCCGCACCTTCACTGGTGCCACGCAAAGAAAGTTCTGTCTCTATTCCTTCACACGATGCACAAGGGAGGGTCCCTCGGTACATTGCTATCAGTTTCTCTTCAGTACTCTTCTTCCCCACGACCTCAAGTGAGTCAGTGATTGAAAAAATACCTTGTATAGGGTACTTCTGCCAGTAGTCAGTGCTGATATTCTCAATAGGTGTAATGACCCCAGATGCAGTGATAAGATCACCCTCTACCAATGCCGGAGCCGATTGGGAAAGTAATCCCAGATCAAGCGCATAATATTCACCACTTTGGTTTTTAATGCCCGCAGCACAGTCAGCATTCTCAACATTTTGGTCTTCCTGTGTGGGTAGACACAGATACTCCCCTTCCATGCTCACCCGTTCTGTGTTTGGTATATCAGCTTGTTTTTCCTGATAGATATAATTATTAAGCCAGAAAAATGCTAACACGAGGAGCGTAAGTACTCCTGCAACACTCACTGCAATTTTTTTCATGCGTGCATTATAGCACTTGTGTATGGGTAAAAAACTAGGCTTTTGAAGCAATCTTTGCTATCGCATCCTGTGTCTTTGCACATATTCGCCCTTCTGCTTGCAACTTCTTCACTACCTCAAACGACAGAAGGCTTTCCAGAAGATCACTGCTTGAGGAAGAAATATAGACCTCCTTCTTGTTGTCCAATAACCTTTGTATTGAAGCGGCAAGCATTTCTTCAGCTTCATAATCCAGTGAGAACAGATTGCGCAAGCGCACGATAACTGCAGGGATATTGTTGCTGTGTGCAAGTGTCTTAATATTTGCCTCATGCCGAGAACTATCGAGGTAGCCGAGCGAACCTGCAATACTATACGTAACGAAGGTATATACATCATCCTTGGGAATGTGGAGCGTGCGCCCTTTGCGTATTTCCTTTTTAGAACCGTCTTTATAGTTGAAGATGATATCGAAATAGCCATGGCTAACACGATCTGCGAAGAACAGAAGTGCCACAACAGCTCCGATCACCACAGCGATACCCGCATCTTCAAACACAGTGATTGCCAATACCAAGATGGCGATAAAAAAGCTCTGCTTTTCTTTGTGGTAGAACTCAACAAATTTATGCGTTTCAATGAGGCCAAGCGCTGTATTGACCAGGAGCGCGGCAATCACCGTCATCGGGATATAGATAAACAGTGGCAGTACCACGAGTGCAATGATTGCCGTAAAGACAGCTGCGAGTCCTGAGGAAGTTTTATGTGTCGCACCCGCTTTGATATTTGCTCCGGTTCGGATAAATACTCCGGTTGCAGGGAGTCCACCCAAGGCTCCTGAACCCAGGTTCGACAGACCAAGCCCAAACAGTTCTTTGCGGGCTGAAGACTGCGTCTTTGTCACTTTGTCTGCTATTTGAGCAGTGATGAGCGTCTCGAGAATTGATATAAGCGCAACTGTTCCAGCTACACCAATGATCCACTTGATAGCTTCAATGTTGCCAAACAAAGCTGGCGCCTGCTGCCAAGGAACCGATACTACGAGCGTAGCCTTGAAGGAACCAAATTTATCGCCAAGCGTTATGAGGTCTATTGCGGGCAAAAAATTGCTTTCAATCCACCCGAAGAGAATGCCGATCACCGCAACAGGTATTACTGCAGGAAGGAACTTAACATAACGCTTCCATACGAGAATAGCGATAAGAAAGATGCCGAACACAGCCAAAGCCTGCAGGTTGGTGTTGTGAGCGTGTTCGAGGTACAACTCAATATCTCCAATAAAGTGACCTGTTCGTTTCAAAGCAGAAAGTCCTGTTGCATCAAAGAGTTGGGACGCAGCAATCAAAAAAGCTACTCCAGCTGCGAAGCCGTACATGATGCTTGAAGGAATGTAATACAAAAAGCGATCGGCCTTGAGCGCCCACACACCAAGTATCATGGCTCCTGAAACAACAGCGATCATAGGCAAAACAGCAGGGCCCAAGTCTCCGGGGGCAACGAGCGTAGCAGCAAAGAGGACCGTCGTGAGCGCTCCTGCCGCGCCGATAACATTGTAATTATTACCACCAAAAATAGCAGCGATCAGTGTCGCCCAGATACCGGTAATAACCCCCGGAAGCGGACCAGCTCCTGAGGCAACAGAAAGTGCGATGGAAAGCGGTACGGAAATGAGTGCCACAGTAAGACCTGACTTCCAGTTTTCCCTCACTCGTTTTTGAAATGTTGTTATTGCTGTGATCATAAAAAATAAAAAATACTCTACCCTGCCTTCAAAGCAGATCCTCAGATTGAGAATATGAAAATGAGTCTTTCCGTGAACCGCCAAGGCGGTCCACGGAAGATCTCAAAGAACATCAAGTAACTCCGCGTGGTTGGCTTCATTCCTAGAGAGCCACGCGCTTAACTTGCTCTTGTGGACGCGGATAATGTCCATTTCCCCATTGCCGAAGTCGAAATGCAGCAGTCCGACAACATTTTTCAGTTCCGGAAAGCCTTTTGCTCTCCAGGTCTGCCGAATGATCTTCTTCGCTTCGGGATATGCTGCAAGCACATCCCTGCGCGTTTTTTTTGCCCGGGCGGCGAACCCGCATGGGAAATGAAGAGTCAAGGCGATACTGTCGAGCTTACCGATGATCTGGCCGATAAGGATCTGGCCGAGAACATCGGTCGATGCATCTGGGGAAAGCGGTACGTCGCTGGATTTCACTCCATTGACAATAAGCAAGGGGCCACCGAACACCTTTACCGGTGCAACGCGTCCGCGGGCTTCCGCATGGAACAAAGAGTGGGCTCCTTGATGCATGTGATGCTGTCGCTCAGGATCCGCACACATCAGGCAACCCATTTTGCCTTTTACGTCTATTTTTGACGGGTCTATCTGTTCGCAGACCCCCTCACGAAGCAACAGATCATGCAGTTCGCGCAAACCTTCGGTTGTACCGTAGGTTGTGTCCTGCAGAGCTGTATACAAATGGTCGAGGAAGTCTGGCGCCGCATTCGTGTTCATTCTTGCCTCTCTTTTCTGAACCTGAATTGACCGCCGATGATACTACTCCCGCCCTTTACAACTTGCAAGTGAGATATGCACTTTGCCGTGCAAACGTGGAAAAATTAATAAAATAGAGTATAGTCTGGTGGGTTACACAGCAGCCGGTACGGGGAGGCAAAATGACGTACACACGAGATCACGGCAAGATAGCGCTTCAATATCTCAAGGAGCGCAGTGCGGAGCTGACACATTTTCAGCGAATGCGAGGCGCCCTCTTCTTCCACGAGAACCTTCACGCGCTTTTGCAACAGGGCCGAGAATGCCACAGATGCGCGTGCGGACCGCATCTGCCTTACTTCAGTATCATGCTCGCGTTGCGCATCTACAACGGCGTAGAGAGCGAACCAGACGACCTCTTCCTGTGGATGTGCTATGTCTATGTATTGTACATCCGGCAGCACGACATGTTCGACATCGGCGAAAAAGGCCACACGCATATGCGGAACCAGGCTTCTAAGCTTGGGGTGCGTGAACTGGACATGCTCATCTTCTTCAGAGAGCTTGCTGACGATCTTTGGGAGCTCCGTATGGAGAAACTTGTAGGAAGCCGACCACATATGAGCCTCGCCTCATAGTGGAGATCTTCCACAAGAGAATGGCGCCACATTTCGTGGCGCCATTTTCAGTTAATCGATAAGTTTCCAGATGCCTTTATCCTCTTCCCCGTCGATCTTGAAGATCGCTATACCTTTAAGGCCATATTCTTTTGCAAGTTCGATCTTCTCTTCGATCGCTCCATCATCACTGTATCCAACGTAGCGTACGGTCACGGTCTGACCAGTTGCATTTGCGTACAAGAGCGCTTTTGCCGCGGCTTCGTTACCTTTTGTAGTTCCTTTTGGAGTTGGAAGCGCATTGAGCACTTTATACGGAGAATTCTTCGGGAAATATGTGTAGCTGAGCTCCCCTGCCTTGTTGCGTCCCGGCTCAACATCATATTCTTCTGCAACATCAAGGATGTCAGGAACATTCAGTGCACCAATGCGCTTGTAGTTGCTATACCAGTTAGGTGCAACCGTCACCTCATAGTGATACCCGTAGGTAGGAACGCCAAGCAGTATCTTGTCCTCTGGGATATCTTCAAGCGCAAGTTTAATGACCTTCTCCACCCAATCTGCGTCTGAAACAGGGAAATAGGGTTCGCCTGCCTTCGATTCATTGAGCTTCAGGTCAGCCCGCTGCTGGTCATAGGCCATGATCTCAACGCGGTCGCAGTATTCACCAATCGCCTCATAGTCATTTGCATACTCAAGCACCTTCGGTACTTTCTTATAGAGTGACGTTGGGGGTGTTCGTGCCTCAACCGTACAGGTCAGCAACTTGTCTTCCTCCTCAAGCTCTTCTTTAAGCTCCTTCAAGAAGAGCGAAAAGTGCTCTTTGGTTGAAGAAAGCTTCTCTTCATAGTCAATATCAATGCCATCAAAATCATGTTTCTCTACTTCCTTCATGATATTGCTGATGTGCTTTTTGCGGAGCTCTTTATAGCTTAAGTTTGCATGCACGCTTCCACCATCGCTTGTCATTACCGTTGGTATCACAAGAACATCTTTTGAACGTGCAAGCTTGATGAACTTCCTCCATTCAGAAGTTGACATTCCAGCATTGTCCTTGATCGTCCCGTCACTCTGGAGTGTGTATGAGAACGGAAACACGATATCAAGATCCTTTATATTTTTTGTGGCATCCTTAATCCCCTTGGAATCAGCCCAATAAGGTATCCAACCAGCCACCTCAAGTGCAACATCATCATCTTCATCTGAAGCAGCAAATGTCAGTATTGGAAATGAATGAAAAATGATAAGCAGTCCAAGTGCCACAATAAGCACGTGGAAAAGTACTTTTTTTACTAATGTCATACTCATACAGACGAGAAAATGTAATGACTCTTACAGGCAGTTTATTGTATAGTGTAGCTATAAAATGAAATCTGGCATGAATTCTTTTAGCGCTCGCGTCTGGGAACTGGCGCTCTCAATACCCCAAGGCAGGGTCACCACCTACGGCGCACTGGCAAAAGCCGCAGGCGGAGGCGCCATGGCAGCGCGAAGCATCACGAGCATTCTTTCTAAAGCACCCAACAGTAAAGCGATACCATTCCATCGCATTGTCTACGCCAACGGCAAAGTGTGGCTTAACGAAGAGTACGAAAAGAAGCGCCGCACGCTCTACAAGAAAGAAGGTATCGTCGTAAACAAAGCTGGGTACATTGAAGATTTTGAGGAGATCTTCTATGACTTCACTGAATAATAAAATCTTTCTTCCCCATTGGTGACCCGTTGATCAAAAGCGTTATCGAATGTTTCCCTGGGTACAGCGTGAAAGTTGTCGCGTCTTTCACAAACTTGTGGTTCTTTTCGATAGTAACTGCCTCTCCAGCTTTGAGATGAAGTTTCTTTATCTTGAATGTCTTCCCTTTGGTTTTTCCATTTGCCTTCACAAAATCGATAGAGTAATCAGCAATGATGGACTCATCTTTCTGTGCACGAATGCCGAAGGAAAAAGTAAGCACTTCACCGGGAGCGATTTTCTGTGAAGCACGCTTCACAGAAAATCGCTCCACAACAACATCCGGCTCGCTTTTGTGTCCAAGGAGCACAAACGCCTCCTTATGCCCTCTCTTAATAAGAGTCCGCAGGCTGTGGCGCATCATCCAGGCAAATTCCGCCTGATCCTGCTTCCCTTCCTTTTCCCAACGCGCGAGCGTTTCTATTGCTAACGCCGGCTCTTTTTTAGAAATGTCATTGATGTGATTGGCAACCGAACGCGTCACGTAGCGTGTCTTGTCCATGTAGAGCACGTCAAGAAGCTGTATTGCTTTTGCGCTTTCCAATGTTATGCGTTTGCTCCACGGAAGCAGCGGACGCGTCCCTTCGCTTGCAAGGCGACGCACATGATAGTGCTTGTGTCTGCTCCATTTCTTAAGCACAGCAAGTGTTTCCTTGGGGTGCTCATTGATGAATGTACGAATAGCATCCTCCATAGAGAACCGCTGCGTGACCTCTTCTAGTGCCATTAGCGAAAGTGCTGCATGTTCTTTCCTGTTTCCATTTCGTGCAATATATTCTCCTATGGGAGCAAAAATGAATGAACCGAAGTCGTTGTCTGTTTTTGATGGATCAAGCGGTGCGGGCAATGCCTTGAGGATAACCTCAATTGCCCTTTCATAGTCTCTGGGAAGATGTGTTTCCAAAAGCTCTGCCATATAGGTTATACGTTCCTTAAGTTCAAGTGTTGGGAATGCGTCGAGTGCTTCGCGTACGTATGCGACTTTGTTAAAACGAGGGTATGCAGCATGCATATATGAAGCAAAAAGCTCCACCGACTCTCTATTGAAAAGATGATCCTTGAGGCTGAAACTCTTTTTCATCGTATTGCGCGCCATATCTAACCAGTATACAGAACACGCACATTGTTGACATATCTTCACTGACGTGTTATTTTCAAAGGAACTTAAGAAACTCGTGTGGGGCTCTTGAGATGCAGACTCTCCTATATTTCAGTAGTAGCGTTTGATTTATTACCTGCACAGCCCGAAGCCATTTTTGGCTTTATAACACAACATAGATAGAATGAATCCTACTCACAACCGACGAAGTCGGACCGGCGCTTCTGTGCACCGATCCTCTTCACGCAAAGGAAGTTTTTCACGCAATAAAAGCAGTGTCTCTTCCCCATTTACCCACCGATACACTTCTTCAGCACCTCGCAAGGAGCACGGCTCTTCTTCTGCTCCACGCAGAGAATTCAGCGCTTCTTCATCGCGTCACGAAAGCGGACGAAAGCCATACCATGGCGGTTCAAGTCGATCATGGAGTGCGCATCGCCCTTCACGCAACACAAGCAGCAACCGCCGTGGCGGCCGCAAGATGCCGACCTTCGACCCATCGCAGTTCATCAATACGAACCCGGTGAACACTGAAGAAACCGTATACGAAGCAAAGCACAAGTTCACTGATTTTGGACTCGATAAGAAGCTTGCATACACTATTACCGAAAGCGGTATGACCGTGCCAACCCCAATCCAGGACCAGATCATCCCGATCATTCTTAAAGGTCACGATGTCATTGGCTTGGCTGAGACCGGCACTGGAAAGACCGCAGCGTTTTTGATCCCACTCATTGAGAAAACCCTCAAAGAATATGGGCGTCAGACATTGATCCTGGCACCAACACGCGAACTTGCGATCCAGATCGAAGACGAACTCCGCAAACTTTCAAAAGGATTTAAGCTCTTCTCAACCATTTGCGTTGGAGGAACAAGCATCCGTCCGCAGATTCAGGGACTTCGCCGCAAGAACCACTTCATCATCGGTACGCCAGGACGCGTCTTGGATCTTATTGAACGTGGGAACTTGCGCCCACAGAACATCCGCACGGTAGTACTCGACGAAGCAGACCGTATGCTCGACATGGGATTCATCCATGACATGCGGAAGATCCTTGAAGACATTCCGAAGAACCACGAGACGCTCTTCTTTTCTGCAACTATGTCAAAGGAGATCGAGAAGCTCGTAAATGACTTCCTCCACGAACCAGTAACCATTTCTGTAAAAAAGAAGGAGGTTACCAATAGCATCCGCCAAGATGTAGTGAAATACGGAAACCATAATAAATTCGAGACGCTCGTGGAACTTCTTTCAAAAGATGATTTCAAGCGCGTACTTGTCTTCGGAGCGATGAAGCACAGCGTTGAGAAGCTTTCAAAGGAGCTGACCCATGCTGGCATTGTGTCTGAATCGATCCATGGCAATAAATCCCACGGACAGCGCCAGACTTCTTTGCGTAAATTCAAAAGCGGCAATGCGCGGGTATTGGTTGCAACCGACGTTGCAGCCCGTGGCATTCATGTGGATAGCGTCACGCACGTCATCAACTACGACCTCCCGAACACTTTCGAAGATTATGTTCACCGCATTGGCCGTACCGGCCGAGGCAAGGAAAAAGGCATCGCACTGACTTTTATCCAGGAGTAAAAATAAGCCCTGAGCCTACGGCTCAGGGCTTATTTTTATCTGTAGCCTCTGCCATTATGAGGTTGATATGAAATTTTGTAAGAAAGCCTCAAACCCAACGTCATAAGGCACGATAGCGGAACTCCCGCCGCTGTCGTGTTCTTAAACAGCAGAAGGATTGGATGGTTGCTTACCAAAATCAAGTGGCCGGTGGTTGCGTGCGTACTGGCGGCGGTGCTCTCCCCGAGCATCTCCGCAGCTCATACACAATCTCCTGTCAGTGCACGGACTGTCGAACAGACCGTACGTGCAACGTTCGCAAACGCCCGGGTGCTCATCAGCATTGCACGTTGCGAGTCGCGTTTCCGTCACTACGATGAGAACGGCAACGTGCTCCGCAATGAGCAAGGCTCAAGTGCAACCGGAGTCATGCAGATCATGTCGAGCGTACACAAAGGCCCTGCTTCAGAGCTGGGGTATGACATCAACACGCTCGATGGCAACCTGGGCTATGCGCTTCACCTCTACAGGACGCAAGGAACAAGCCCGTGGAACGCATCTAAATACTGCTGGAGTAGTTAGACTCTGGGAGGAGTCGGCAGTTCTTCATAACGCCTTTATTGGCGACCTTAAGGGCGGATCAGACCGATCCGCCCTTTTCATATGCGCTATACTTGAAGCTATGAAAGCAATCATCGGAGCCATCTTGCTATTTGTAGGACTGCTTATTCTCAATGCGTTCTTTTCCTGATACGAGGAATTGACAAATTAGTCTTATATTGTATAGTTAATGTGGAATTCCTGTTCGTCTGAACAGGTCACCGACAAGCACATCAGAGCATAAGGAGACACTGTGCGCAACGAAAAAATTGAGGAGAAGCTCGCGCTGTTCCAGACGGAGCTCGAGGCGTGGGCTACACGCGAAGAACTGCTACAGGCAGGAGAACGCATCATCCTTTCCTATGTCATCAGGAAAGAGGGCTCCGAAGCGCTTCTCGATCTTCCAATCGGCGAGTTCTTCACCTTTGCACGGATCACCAGTGCAGGCGCTCGGCCCGGTGTTGCCACTCGCGTGGTCCACCTCTTGAGGGACTGGGGCATCGATGACTATCGTAAGGTGGACATCACCACCGTCCGTGAACTCGTCGCCTACGAAGGCAACGAGTTGCTCCTGAGAAGTGTGCACAACTGCGGCAACCTGTCTGTTGCTGCAATCGCCAAGACTCTCGAGCATGAAGGACTGCCGGTGCCTGAAGACTTGAAGCTCATCGCAGAGAAGTTCTTTCGCCCATAAGACTCGACCCCGACGGTTCAAACCGCCGGGGTCATTTTATTCTTCGGTGCACTACTTTGCGCACATCTGCGGAACTATCCTCGCGGGCCATCGCCGAACGGGAAACTTTTCAATACCCTTTTGCTCTTGAGTGCATCCCTCGCAACAAGTACCATACACGATGCATGATGATGTGTCCCCGGTTTAAACTCTCTGCCCTCAACCGTCGAGACGTGCGGGCGGAAGCCTGCCCCTGCCCAGTGTAGGTTCTTCACCGTTCCGCCATTCTCGATAATGCGCATGAAGAGTTGTGTGTGGAGCAGGTCAAGTGCACGATCGCGCACAAGCACATAGACGGGTACGTCGTTTTTGGGACCGAAAAGGGCCGGCTCGTGGGAGACAAGGCTGATGTACCCTTCGCGAACATCTGCGGCAAGCGTCGCCAGATCAGCTGCAAAAGGACCTTGTTCAGCCACTTTTCCCAGCGTAAACCACTGCATGAGCGTACAATGGAGCGGCAAGGGCTCGTCTGGCCCATATACAGTGCCCTCAGGCATATCTTCAATGGGCAGAAAAACAAGATACTCAGACATCGGAAGTCTCCAAGGAATCAAGGAACTGTTGCCACACTACCGCAAAGACAGCGCAAAGTCTACGACCTGTGGTACTGTAGCGCTATGAAGCCATATATTGTGCTCGAGAAGAAGGTCGGAGAAACTCCTTTGGAAGTGCTTGAATCTCATAGAGCGGAGCATCCTGAGCTTATTGGGGTTCCCATGGCATATGCCGGGCGACTTGACCCAATGGCATCAGGAAAACTCTTGGTACTTTTGGGTGAGGAATGTAAAGTGCAGGAAAAATACCACCATCTCGATAAAGAATATGTATTTGAAGTTCTCTTCGGGACAGGCTCAGACTCGGGCGATGTGCTTGGGCTTTTGGAGCTCGGAGGGAAAGGCATTGTTGATGCCCGAAGCATCAAAGCTGTTTTGAAAAGCCTTACTGGAGAAATCGAACTCCCCTACCCCCACTTCTCTTCAAAGACCGTACAGGGTAAACCCCTCCATACATGGAAAGTCGAAGGGCGTATTGATGAAGTGACTATCCCAACAAAAAAAACACGTATATATAAGCTCGAACTTTTGGATATACAGTTAAAAACCGGACAGGAAGTGTATGAATATGCCGCACAAAAAATAGAAACCATCCCCAAAGTGACCGACCAACGGAAGGCTCTCGGCAATGACTTTCGACGTGATGACATACGCGTCTCATGGAGACAGTTTCTTGAAGCGAGTGCTGATACGCAATTCACCGTTGCACAACTGCGCTGTATCTGTTCTTCGGGCACGTATATGCGCACACTAGCAGGAGTGATCGCACAAAGACTGGATACCAAAGGCCTCGCATATGCAATTCACCGGACCCAGATAGGCACCTATATTCACCTTCCGTTTGGATTTGGGTTTTGGACTAAAATATTTTAAGCTCAGTGTTTGCCTAAACTCTGCAGCTGCTTGTATTTACGCAGATAATCATCAACAGTCACCACTAATTCAGCATGACTCCAGATAAGCGGTGCAGTTGAGAGATGCTCGCCAGTATGCGGATGTATCTGTTCCGGCAATACACCCCCTTTGGTTGCATGGGCACATGTCCACTGCAGTATCTCATACGGGCGCTTCAGATCGCTGAGCTTCTTCGCAACAAGAATATGGTATTGGGCCATCCACAGTGTAGTGATCACCCATGGATTTGGACTGCCTGCATCCTGCAGCGTGTAATAATTGTCCCGCTCATACCGTACATACCCTTCGCTTTGTGAATGTACGCGCAGTTTTTCCTCAACCGTTTTAAATGCTGTCTTGATACGATCATCCTCAGCATCCACAACACCAAAATACAATGGGCCAAAAAAACTGCTGAGATCAACCGTCGTGTCATATGTTGCATCCTCTGTTTCAGAAACATGTATTTGCTTGATGAACATTTTGATATCGTCGCTGTATAAGTGCTCGAGGATTCCTTCGCGCATGCGTTGCGCCACCGCGCTGTACGTGCGCGCCGATTCTTCCTTCCCGAGAAGATTTGCAAAGTGAGCGGCAGCAACCAATCCGCCGTACACGCACGAAGCGGTGTATGTTGAAATTCCGAATTTTTCCTCCCAAAGATCATATGAATTTCTCGGGAGCCCATACATTGCCTCAATGAAATCACACAAGAAATTTGCCGCTTTCTCAATAAAAGGATTGTAGAGCGATTCAATGAATTCAATGTTCTTGGTGATCTCGTAATGCTGCCACAGAGTAAACAGAGGCAATGCTGTCTCATCTTCTTGGATCGGCAGTTCGGGTACACCATTATGCATCCACGGATGCCATGAGCTGCCTAAAGTACCGTCGGCACGGTATTTATGCATGAGATAACCGTCACGCTCAATGCGTTCGCTTAAGAATGTAAAGAAGCGCGCTGAGACATCAGTGTAGCCCATGCGGTCAAGCGCATGAGCTACAAAAGCACCATCGCGCGGCCACACGTAACTGTATGTATCACGTCCGTGGTGCAGCATATCCGTATCGCTTGAAGCAATGATCGCTCCCCGATTGTCAGTGTGCACCCGGATGGTTGTCAGCGAACGCTTGAAGAGCGTCTGCAGTTCCGATGACAAAAGTGACAAATCGCGCTCTTCCTTATCTACCCACGCCTTCCAATAGTTCTTCGTTGAAAGAAGCAGCCTGTCAGGAGATTCTTCCAGCACGTGTGCATTGAGGTCATGCACATCAGCAATGGTTTGGCCACAGACCACCCAGTAATCAATTTCAGTATGAGAAAGCGCATCCATTTCGCAGGTAATGCCGATAACAGAATCAACAGAGCCATGCTCGATCGGATTCTTTTCGAGGACCCCGTCTTGTGCATCATGGTATGTCCCCTCTTTTCCTTCAATCCCGAACAGGCCGATGTTGTAATCAGAAAAACGCTTCCCTTCATGGAAGGCATTGATCAGGAAGCTGCAGTGACCTTTATAGTGAACGATCGCTCCCACGCGCGGATCATAAAATCCAGTGTCACCTCTCCGTGACTCGGAAATACGGAATTGTTGAGAGAAAAAAACTTTTATCTCCCGTTTTTCATCGCGCTCATTACCTAAAGTAAATGATCGAATAAAAATATCTTTTTCATTATGGACCGCATCAGCACTTGAGAGTGTCACTCCAATAGCGTTATTGACTGCATGGAGACTACCCACGACTGTTTCCGCGTCCGAACCCACAACAATCTCCCACGAAGGATCATCGAGCCAAAACAATGCACCATCGACATATACACCGATGCGGTGGACGAAATTGCCTGAGGCACCGCTTACATGATTGTTGTGCCCTACAAATGGAAAATAAAAATCACGAACCTGGCCTTTGTAGTCGAGGCCAACAAGCATATTCCCATTTCCTAAAGTGACGGCGCGAGCCATGAGGTGTTACATACTATAATTACGCAGGTGCATCTCCACTATTTTTTGTGCACGCTCCTTCTTCCTGGCAGTACGAAGTGCCTGCGCACACTCACTGTCTCCCAGCACATGTTCTACCCAGTCAGCGAAATCATTTTTTTCTTTGGTGACGTGATGAATGAATATTTCGTCATCCATAGAGCCGAAAGCGAGCTGCAGATCTGAGAGGTTTCTGAGAATCTGTCCGTCGCGTGACCAGAAGCATTCGCCATCAATTGCACAGACCATCGCCCGAAAGTCTTTTTTAGGAACTGCTTTTTTGGCAGCTCCTTTTTTTGCTGTTTTTTTAGCGACGGTCTTTTTTGCCGCTTTTTTTGCTGGTGTGGTCTTGGTTGAAGACGTAGGCATATGCATTGCTTAACTTACGTGAATAAATGGTTATCAAAGAAGCGACAAAATCAACCGCTTTGCCAAACCAGTCTTTGAGCTGGTGTGCAAACGTCATTTCGTATACCTCCTCCACAACACGATCTCCCTCCTTTTCTCTGAGTCGTTTTGCTTCTACTGCATGTTGTACCCTTAATTGTAAATCACACAGTGCATTCATGAAAGCAACATATGCATCATATGGGGATTGGTACGGAGAGAAGTATGCATGCACATCTCCATCATTGGACCATTTTGTGCACATGTAGTAGAAGTGATCGGATGTCTGCAGCTTGCGCCATGTTTCAAGCAACTCTCTGTCTTCAGTGTAGAGCACATCCTTTTCCAGTGCGTAGATGGCCTGTATTGCATCCTTTTGGATATCATTGCCTGTCCAGGCTGTGAGGTCGCGGTCAGTGTCAGCCCACGTCAGGACACTTGGCACATCAATTTCACCCACAGCGTCATAACTCATGATCGTCTCTGATGGCGTCTTGAAGGAAGTATCAGGATGCTGTGTGAGCATGTGCGGAAATACCTTCATGAAGTTGAATATGCCGGTGTCTTCCCACTGATGCTCACCAAACGTCTCGTAATCCATGAAGAGGTTGATGGTATTCCCGTCTCCATGGTGCGCATGGATCCAATTTGCGTACGTTTCGGCCTTCAGCGGATAACTCTCCCATCCCTGATTACCAAAACGGAATGCCAGATCGTCAGAAAGTTTGTAGTTCTTTAAAAGCACTTTGATACGGTTGCAGCCGACGGGCTTGTAGACATAGTTGGGACTGCGCCAGCCCAAAACAGGATCCCAACCTTCTGCCATGATGCCCAAGTAGCCATGATCTTCGCACCACTTCGCCAGATCGTTGCGGTACGAAAGTTCCGTGTTGCGAAAAACGCGGGGAGTGTAGTTAAACAACTTATGTATGCGCTGCGCATGTTGGGCGACCTGCCGCTCGAACTCAGGAACCGAATAAAAGAACGCAAGCGAATGGTGATAGGTATCAGCAAGTATCTCTACGCGGCCGGTTGCCACCAACTCTTGGAAACTTTCAAGCACATCCGGAGCATACGCTTCAAACTGATCAAGCACCGTGCCTGAAAAAGAAAGAGCGAACCGAAACTCTTCATGCTCATCCAGAAGTTGCTTGAGCACACGATTCATTGGCCGATATGATTTTTCTGCAACCTTCTCCACGATCTTTTTGTTATTGAGGTCGCTTTCACTTCCGTCATTGAAGTATTGATTGTCATTTCCGATATCAAATACCCGATATCGCTTGACGCGGTATGGCTGGTGCACATGAAAATAAGGACAGACCGTGAGCATGCTTATGTAATGAATTCTACCAAACGCCGGTACAAAGAGATAACTTTAGCGGCAGCATGCTTCCAGGACAGTCTTTTTATCTCATTTCTCCCTTCGCGAACCAGCTGTTCTCTCAAAACCGGATAGCGAAGCGAGGCGAGTATCTTGTTGGCCATTTCTTCTACATCCCAAAAATCAACTTTCAGTACGTGTGATACCACTTCCGAAACTCCAGACTGTTTTGATATGAGTGACGGCGCACCGTGCTGTATGGCTTCCAGTGGCACAAGACCAAACGGTTCAGACACTGACGGCATAACCACAAGATCAACACTCTGATACATCCGGTCGCGCTCTTCGTACCACAAGGCTCCTGCAAAAATGACATTATTAGAAAGTCCAAGGGCACCCACCTTGTGCATGATCTGTGCAGTCATGTCTCCCTTGCCTGAGATAACAAACACAACGTTGGGGTCAGTATCAACCACTTTCCTCGCCGCCTCGACGAAATAGTCCACCCCTTTTTGAATGGTGATGCGTCCATGATAAAGGACGATCTTTTTGCCCTGTGCTTTTAGTTCGCTCAATGCTGGCTCGTGACGCAATGGGTCTTCAACATCACAGCCGTTGTGTACCACTTCCACTTTTTGCGGATCCGCATCGTGTTTGTCTATGATAATGTTCTTGGTAAAGTTGCTTACCGTCACGATGCAATCGGCCATCGCAAATGCCTCCTTCTCAATCTTGAAAACTTCTGGATCAATATTATCGCTTGCCGCCTGATCAAACGCTGTTGCATGTACATGGAGCACCAAAGGCTTGCCGGTTGCTTTCTTGGCAGCAACACCAGCAAGGTACGAAGTCCAGTCATGCGCGTGGATGAGGTCAAACTCTTCTTCTTGTGCAATCTGGGCAGCCTTGTGTGCAAAGGCATGCACTTCTTCAAGGATCGTACGCGAGTAAATCACTCTCCGTCCTGTGGAGTCATAAACATCAACACGCGTCTGAGAGCCCAGATATGGAACCAGACCTGAACTCACCTCTCTTGTTTTCACCATCTTCTCGACATCTGCAAAGATAAAACGAGCATTTCCCTGCACTTTTTGCGAACGTGGAAGTACAAAAATAACCTCAACACCTTCATGGGCGAGTTCACGAGTAAGCCCTTGGCACGCTATTCCAAGGCCTCCTGTTGTTTCTGGGGGGAAATCCCAGCCAAAGGTAAGTACCTTCATTGTACGTGTAAAACAACACTGCCATGATGCATTTTAGGAAATGTGGTGAGAGTAGGAAATGCAAGAAGCGCCGCAGTGTTAACCCCAGTCTAGCATGAGCTTTTTCATCAAAACCCCAGTTATACTCTGTTTTTAGGCCATTGACTGACAGTAATTGCTCTGATACTATTGCCGGCACTATGTCACAAGAACGACTCATACGAATGGTTACCAAAGGCGACGAAAACGGCGTCGGCAAAAACCATGTCTACTATACGACCTACAATAATAAGGTTAAAAAGGACCCAAGCAAGAAATACGAAGCCAAAAAATACAACCCAGTTGCAAAAAAGCACACAGTTTACACACAGAAGAAGTAAAGAAAAAGATCGCCTCACGGCGATCTTTTCTTTACTCCTTTTCCATTGTTGATTCATACGCCCCAGTATCCGCGAGACTATTGAGACGAAGCCGCTTCAGTAGTGCTTCCTGCGCCGCAGCAATATTCTCATCTCTGCCTTGCCATGTCTTCAAAACCGGTTCCTCAATCCCACGTGAATATGAAAAGGCAAACTCCCAAGGTAGATCAGTCCGTTTGCTCTCCTGTTCTGCAATAGCATCAAGATTTGCTGTAGCACGTTCTGGTGTCTGCCCTCCTGAGAGGAAAACAATCCCTCCCACATCCTCAGGGACAGCGTTTTTGAATGTACGCAATGTCGCCTCAGCAACCTCCTGAGGATTGGTCTGTTCGGGGTACTCGCTTCCCGCAAGCACCATGCTACTTTTAAGAATAAGGCCTTTACAGTCAACTTTCTGTTCTTCAAGTGCGTCAAATACAATCTGTAGTGCTTGGGTGGTCACTGCCTCAGCTCTATGGAGATCGTGGCTTCCCGCGTGCAACACCTCGGGCTCCACCATAGGGACAATGCCAGCCTCCTGACAGAGAGCTGCATAGCGAGCAAGTAAAAAGGCATCAGTGCGGATATTCTGGATAGTGGGGGTTGTGGTACCGATAGTAATAACTGCACGCCACTTTGCTGCACGAGCCCCCATGTTGTAGTACTCCTCCAATCGTTTGCCGAGATCATCCAGACCTTGCGTAATCACTTCACCGGGGAAATTCGTATGTGGCACCGTACCCTTATCAACTTTAATGATTGGAATAATGCCCTTTGATATCAAAAGATCAGCAAAAACAATCCCGTCATCCGTGTGATTGCGAATGGTGCCATCATGCATAATCACCCCGGTTACGTACTGCTCTATGCCCGAAGTAGTAAAGAGAAGCTGGCGGTATTTTCGTCGCATTTCTGCTTCTTCAGGGACACCAACAGCCTTCAGCTGTTTATTCATTGATTCCGGACTCTGGTCAGCAGCAAGGATGCCTTTGCCCTTTGCCACTAATGCCGCCGCGATATCATACAGTTTTTGTTGATCAGCCATACGCCTAGTGTATCGCGTTTGAAAAGCAAATTGGCAGTGCAATGTGAGCAACTACGCACGAATCTTCCACCCGATTCTGAACAAATGAAAAACGAGCGCTCCAAGTCCTATGACTAATCCCAAGATGACTGCAAGGCCGAGCATCGGGTCGGCTTCACTTACCCCAATCATGCTGTTGCGGATACCGTCAATGAAATAGAAGAACGGATTGAGAAGTGTGATCTGCTGTGCCAAACCAGGGAGCATTGTTATTGAGTAGAAGATGCCGCCGAGATAGGTAAACGGCGTAATGATAAAAGTATTGAGCATCTGCAACTGTTCAAACCCTTCGGCCCAGAGTGCAACGATGATCCCGAGCATGGCGAAAATAGAAGACACTGCAGAGACATAGAAAACAAAGCCCAAAGGATCATTGAGTGTCACAGCGCCAAACAGTACCCCCACGGCAATGATAAGGAACCCCACCAGCAGTGCCCGGATGATCGCTGCAGATACAAAGCCAAAGATCATTTCAAGATAGGAAAATGGCGCAATCAAAATCTCTTCAATGCCGCGCGTGAAGCGCATAAAATACAAGGCGGAAGAAGCTGAAGCAAATGACGCATTGATAATCGACAGCATCAATATCCCCGGGAACACAAATGTGATATAGGGAACGCCATTGATCTCGTCGATAGCTGCACCGATGACGGTTCCAAAAATAAATATATAGAGTGCAGCAGAAATAACCGGCGCTACAAGAGTCTGCACAACCACGCGGAATGTGCGCTGCACTTCCCTGCGAATAAACGTTCCAATACCGATCCAATTGATTCCATTCATAACTTATATTCCGTTAGTTGCTGTGGTTGATTTTGTGATCTCAAGATATCGATCCTCGAGACTCTTCCCTTCTGCGAGAAAACTTTCCTTCGTTCCTTCTGCGACGATCTTCCCATTATTGATAATTGCAATATGGTTACACAAATATTGTACTTCCTCGAGATAATGTGACGTGAGAATAATTGTTTTCCCGCCTTCGTTCATCTCTTTAAGGTATTCCCACAGCTGCCGGCGCTGCTCGACATCGACTCCTGCAGTTGGTTCATCGAGAATCAGTAGATCAGGAGTGTGTACCAATGCCCTCCCAAGCATCACACGGCGCTTGAGTCCTCCGGAAAGTTTCTGAAACTTCACATTGCGGTGCTGTTCGAGATCAAACTGCTTGATGAGCGTCTCAACCTTTTCTTCGCGTTCTTTCTTGGGTGTGCCGTAGTATCCTGCCATGTAGTCCATAAGTTGCGCAGGGGTAGCGAAGATATCAACATTAAATTCCTGAGGAGAAAGTCCGACTTTAGTACGAGCCACCTTATAATCTTCAACCACATCAGTACCATCTATAAGAATAGTGCCTGAAGTCGGTTGCGCAATTCCCGTGATGCAGTGAATGGTAGTTGATTTCCCCGCACCATTGGGGCCGAGCAAACCATAGAACATGCCCTTTTGTATGGTCAGGCTGATACCGTTGACTGCCACTTTATCTCCATATTTCTTGACAAGATCTTTTATTTCAAGCATTGGTGTTGCATTTTGCATGTGAGGTAGTTTAACATGCGCATAATGACTCAAGAAGAGAGATGGCTTTTAGAGAAGTACGAAGGCGAAAAAACCGAAGGTTTTTTCGCCGACGTAGCACGTCTGCATGAAGGAGTGCCGCTTGCGTACCTTATGGGACATGTACCCTTTTTGAATACGACCATCTTCCTTGATTCACATCCACTCATTCCACGAGTTGAAACAGAATACTGGACAGGAAAAGCAATTGAATACATCAAACAAGCAGGGATAGAGACCCCACGTATTCTCGACCTCTGCGCAGGCAGCGGCTGTATTGGAGTCGCTATTGCGAAGGCACTACCAAAAGCAACAATACATTTTGCCGAGATTGAAGAAAACCATCACGCAACAATCAGAAAAAACCTTGACCAGAACACTATCAATTCCCCTACTGCTATTTTTGGCGGCCATCTTTTTGAAAATACACAACCTCCGTATGATTTTATTCTCTCCAATCCCCCATACATACGGAATAACAGCGAACACGTCCAGGAGAGCGTGAAGAAATTTGAACCGGCGATCGCTTTGTATGGCGGTGAGGATGGGACTGATATCATACAAGAAATTATTGCTAAAACCCGGTTGTTCCTTACGCCTGAAGGAACCCTTTTCATTGAACACGAACCTGAGCAGACCTCACTCATTGCTGCATATGCAGAGAAACACAACCTTACGGCTGTTGCTCACAACGACCAGTACAATATTCCTCGCTACAGCGTACTGCGTGTGGCACAATAGTAGCGTATGACACCTATGGCTTTTGACGCATTATTAGCAACTGGTCTACAGGCACTTTTCTACATCATCACACTCATATTTGTGTTCTACTCGCTTTTTATCGCGTATCACTGGTTCACCTACGGCAGCAGCAAAACCATCACGACTCTCTCCTTGGCTATTTATCTTTTGGTAAGTGCCCCTCTTTTTATGACTATGGCATTCACACTAAGCGTTCTGTAAGTATGATATTCGAGAAAATTGAACTGGAGGAAGATGAGCAGATCGTTGCAGTTATTCGCCGACACTGGTTTTACGTCTTTAAACAAGTTTTCTTCGTTTTTGTGCTCATGTTACTTCCGCTTCTGCTTCCCTTTATGACACAATCATTCCTTGTTTCATCAGAGCAGCTCTCCCTCTATACTCCGCACCTTTTCTTCCTGTACGCCTTTTGGCTTTTAATATTATGGATGATGCTTGCAATGATCTGGACCGATCATTATCTCGACATATGGGCGATAACCAACAGACGCATCATCAAGATCGACCAAGTTTCATTGTTCAGACGACAGACCGGCAGTTTTCGGCTGGAAAAACTGCAGGACCTTAACGTTGAGATCAATGGCATTATAGCGACACTGCTTGATTACGGAACAATCCATGCACAAACAGCAAGCGGCAAGGATGACGAATTCACTGCTTCCTACCTTCCAAAACCTCAAGAGATAAAAGCTCTCATACTAAAGGCCTCTGATGCACGGATAGAACGTGCCGCTGCTAATATATAAACTCAGAACGTGAACCTGCGTACTTTCCAGTGCTCTCCTTCACGCAAAATCTCACCGAACTGCATTTCTCCGTTTGGCAGGAACAACTTGCTTTCTGTCATACTCCCCGCACTGACTATCGGAATGGCATTCCACACCGCACTTACTTTAAGCATCGCATCAAGCTGATACTCAAGCGAAAATGGATCAACGAACCACGAATGGGAGATGGGATGAGCAATGAACGCAGGATCTCGGAAGTGCTGTGCATGACGTACTCCATAAGGAACCATTGTTTCAAAACAGAACAATATTCCGGGCAAATGTTTGGGGTATCGCGCATCATCTGAAGCTATCCCTGGCTTGAAACGTGCAAAGTCATTGACTTGCTTCTCCTCCTCACTAGACAGAAAGAATGAAAGAAGAAACCGGTACATGTAGGACAAATACTCACCCTGTGGAACAAGGTACCGTTTGTCGACAAAATAGACTCCGTTGTCACGCAGATCATACATATACGAACGCAATACATCAGTCCCTCTGTCATCAATAGCCGGACCGCTGTCGACAATAACGATGTCTGTCTTTTCTGTTTGTGCATGAGCCCATGCTATAAGCGCCTCATCTGTAGCAAAACCTTTGCGAAATTGTGCTTCCTCTGAAAGGATTATTGCATCAGGGTTTTGCCTGAGCGCATATCCAACCGCTTCTTCTAATGCTTCATGTTTTATAAGCGCAGCTCCTTCCTGTGAATCGAATTGATGATCAAAATACATTTCGATCGCGATCACTTCTGTGCCCGTGTTTTGATTCTTGTGCACAGCAAACGGTGGTACCAGAAAAGAGAGAATAACCACCATTCCTGTAAGGACAAGTGCCGCTGCTTGAACTTTCCTCTTTTGATTACACAAAACAAAAGCACCCGTGCCGATCAGTGCTGCTAAATAAGAAAGTCCATACACACCCGCTAGTGATGCAAACTGCAGCAGATGTGGTTCTTCAGCAAGAAGATATCCGAGGTAGCCGTAGCTGAACCCGACGTTTAAAAAACTACCAGGACCAAACGCATAGACAGAAAACAAAAAAGAACGGAATAGCTCAGAAGCGACCCACAACACGGGGACCAAAATTAATAGTCGAGGGACATTATTGATGCACATGCGGGCCAAAAGCACAAAAACTCCGCCACTTAACCCCATTGCGATTGAAGTTAAGACCCAGTACACCCCGATGGCAGACAACTGGATGGCAACGGGCGCATCCGCTAACCACTGTATTGGGAACGTACTCCACACCCAGAAGAAAGAACCTGCATAATGCAGTGTCCCCGTGAGTGTGCCGTAAGCAAAGAGCTTCAGGACTGAACGTTCAAGCGTGATGCCATAGAGAAGAAATATAAAGGCAGGAATAAAACACCAAAAGCATGATGAGTATATAAACGCGACGGCAAAAAAAAGACCGCTCAGGGTAAAAACCATCAGTGGATGCATCGTCATACCATCATTATACGTCACGTAAATATCCAAAATACTAATAAATTGGATAAAGCAAAAAGCGGCGCGCAGCATTTCAGAATGAAATACTGCGCGCCGCTGTCACCGCATCAGACCGCCCGTGTTAAAGGACGGTCCTGTGATGTCTTCGAAGTAGAAGAAACGGAGCGTGTTGTCCCCGGGGAACCGGAGAGCAACCCCTGCTGGAGCCATGTCAACAGACCGGAGGAGCAAGTGCGCCGGACGATTGTCCAGATCTTCCTTTCTTGGAGGAAGCGTGAAGATGCTCGGCGTTGGCCCCATCACCTCCGTATCGACAGGAATGAACCCGGCGACAATGAGGTTGAGGTCTGAAGCGAACCAGTCGAACTGAGCCTGGGAATTGAATATCTTCCCCGGCTCCACGGCAGGCCCACCGTCGAACGTGAAGTACAGCCCCTTGCAGAGCCAAAGCTTGAACGTTCCTTCGGTGGTTTCCTCGACAGAGCCGTCTTGGGCGTATTCAAGCGTTCCGTACTTGCCGGAAAGCTGTGCGACACAGCCGCCGGCAGCACTGGTCGTCCCTTGCGCGATGTCCTGAGCAGATGCCAGAGAGACACTGGCGAGGCCCAAATTAACCGCAAGGCACAGAGCCAGACAGAAAAGTATACGCATGTTCGCCTCCCTTGGCGTTTGCAAAAAACAGATGGCTAAACCAAAAGAGACTATAAATTGATTATATAAATATGTCAAGAGACAGCAAAAAGGGCGGCGCGTACTTCTTTCTTTCGAAAGTTATACGCGTCGCCCTATACCTAGACTGCTCTGCATGGATCACCAAACGGTGAGCGTCATGCCGAGGTCGTCCGGCGCGCAGAGATGCTTGGTTTCCGGAGTTTCCTCCAGAGTGTAGACGTACTTGCCGTCTTCCACCTCCTTGAGGCCGACGTCGCCGCAGAGCACCTGCTCGTTGTCGGCGATCACCAGCACCATGGGCTTGTCGGCGAGCTTGACCCAATCCAGATGAGTCACTTCGCTGGCATAAACCGGTGCGACGGTGCCGAGCATCAGAGCCGCACAAGCGGCAACAACAATGTTCTTGTTCATTCTTCCCTCCAGGGTTTGTTGAACAGATCAACGATTGATCTTGATAAGTACTATATACCATTATAAACAATTTGTCAAGTACTCATCCCTTTAAAGGACTGTGTATAAGGCCAAAACCGCTACAAATTAGGAAAAACGCCCTACTAGGCCATTTTTCAAGGAGTCATACGGCATAAATTCATTTGCAGAAAAACAAGGCCTCCCATACAATCTTCATATGAATAAAGAAAAACTCTCAACGGATCCGTACAAGGGAGTCCGCGATTTCTACCCTGAAGATATGGCTATACTTCAGTATATTTTCAGTGTATGGTCGCAGACGGCAGAATCATTCGGTTACGAGAGGTATGATGCATCTATATTAGAACCTGCCGAACTTTACCGCAGTAAAACCAGTGATGAGATAGTCAATGAACAAACCTATACTTTTATTGATCGAGGGGACCGCGAAGTGACTCTGCGCCCAGAAATGACCCCGACAGTTGCACGTATGATCGCAGGAAAGCGACGCGAGCTTTCCTTCCCTGTCCGCTGGTACTCGATACCGAATCTCTTCCGGTACGAGCGTCCGCAACGCGGACGCTTGCGGGAACATTACCAGCTCAACTGTGATCTTTTTGGTGCAGATCACTTCAGTGCTGATGTTGAAATGATCGCACTTGCCTCTCAGCTGCTGCTTAATTTCGGTGCTGATCCAGACATGTTTGAGATTCGTATCAATGATCGAAGCTGGCTTGATGAAGTATTCTCCAACGAGGGATTCAATGAGGAACAAAAAAAGCAGATGCTTGCATTGCTTGATCGCAAAGAAAAAATCAATAATTTCAATGAAGAGGCGCTGAAGATCGCCGGCAAGCCATTTGCTCTACCAGCGAAGCTTGATGAGAACAGTAATCTAGCTCAGGTTATAGATGGCCTCCGGAAACTTGGCATTGAAAATGTGAAGGTGTCACCCTCTACAGTGCGTGGCTTCACGTATTATACCGGCACGATCTTCGAGATTTTCGATGTTTCAGGAGAGAACAACCGGTCATTGCTTGGCGGAGGACGTTATGACAATCTCACGGGATTGTTTGGCGGAAATGCTATCTCAGGGATTGGCTTTGGTATGGGTGATGTTACCATGCGTGATTTCTTGGAGACACATGATCTCCTTACCTCTGGCATCACCGCTCCGACACTCATGATCATCCCTACTGATAGTGAATTCAATCTTGAAGGACAACGTCTTGCTCAGGAATTCCGGGCCGCAGGCATAGCAACCGCAGTAGATATCTCAACAAAAAAGATCGGCAAGAAGATAAGCGACGCGGCTGATGCATTTGTCACCTATGCTTTGGTTCTTGGCGAAGATGAAGCATCTTCGCATACTTATGTGGTGAAGAACCTTGGAGAGAAACAAGAATTTTCTGGTACACTTGCTGAACTTATTGCTAACATAGAGGCATAATGCGATACATCGTTTTTGACTTAGAAACTCAAAATATTTTTCAAGATGTCGGTTCAACCGATGTTACTTCGCTTGATATCTCAGTTGCATGCGTCTACGACTCCATTGATGACAAATACACTACCGTGAGTGTCGATGAGCTTCATACACTCTGGCCAATAATAGAAAAGGCAGACGCACTAGTTGGATACAACAGCAACCACTTTGATATCCCATTGCTTAACAAATATTATCCAGGTGACCTCACACACATAAAGAGCATTGATATTCTCGAGTCAATCCGCGCCTCGCTCGGTCGCAGACTTCGACTCGACTCTGTGGCTCAAGCAACAGTGGGTGCAAAGAAAAGTGCTGACGGACTACAAGCTGTGCGCTGGTGGCGTGAAGGAAAGATCAATGAGATCAAAAAATACTGCGAGCAGGATGTCCGCGTGACTAAAAAAGTGTTCGACTATGCACTTGCTCATGGACATGTGCTTTTTAAAGACGGATATCGTAAGAGAGAGATACCCATTGATACTTCTACTTGGTTGATCAAAGAAGACGCAACACTAACACACTCACTTCCCTTCTAATCTTTAGCCAAAAAAGAAAACAAACACGACAAAACACGCGAGTATGATACGGTACCAGATGAATGGCCATAGCGTGTGTGTTTTAACAAATCGCAAAAGAAAATGTATTGCAAGGAGGCCAGTTATAAATGCTGTGATTGACCCAACAAGCACCGTACCCCATGCAACTTGCTGATCAGCGACGATAAGCTCAAGCAGTTTCTTAAGGCCAGCGCCTGTGATGACAGGTAACGCCAAAAGAAATGCAAACCTCGCAGCTTCGCTTCTGTTTAGACCCATAAGCATGCCACCGGCTATGGTAGCTCCTGACCGTGACATGCCGGGTATTAAAGCAAGCACTTGGAAAAGCCCTATTTTGAAACCTGAGCTAATGTTCACTTCATTGGTACGCGGAGTTGTCTGATATTTATATTCAGCATATATGAAGAGTATCGAGCCTGCGACCAAAACTCCTGCAACCAGAAGTGGCGAGCGGAAAGCTGACTCCATAAGCGACTCGAGCATGAGTCCAAAAATCACCGCTGGAATTGTCGCAACCAAAAGCGCGTAGAGAAGCACTTCTTCTTTTTTATTGACCGGCAAGCGCCCTAGTTTGCGAAGTGCCGTTTGAGTAAGCAGCCAGATATCGGGAAAAAAATAGACAAACACCGCGGCGACGGTTGCAAGCTGCAATACTGCATCGAACGCGAGACCTTGTGCATCGTTGAGCCCAAATACTGTACGAGCGAGAATAAGGTGGCCGGTAGAGGATACCGGAAGGAATTCCGTCAACCCCTGCACAATGCCGAGGATGAAAGCTTCAATCATTGACATAAGTGTATTGTAGCCTTATATAGAGGCATTTTCCAAGGAAACTGCTGTACAACTGTGGTATACTGCACGTATACAATTAATTATTGAATATATCTTATGGACGAAACTCCGGAAGAAACACAGGCACAGGCCTCTGAATCATCTGCACCCAAGGCGACACGCCCTTCATTAGCAGTCCCGATTTCTATTGTTTTTGGTTTTGGTTTGGTTGCAGCAGCGATATTCTTCAATGGAAATCCTCTTCCATTTACCACTCCCAACAACGAGGCTGCGGTTCTTGACTCAGACAACCCAACAACAGGAGAAATACGTCCCGTTGATGAAACAGACCATATACGCGGCAATCCGAATGCACCTATTGTTATGATCGAATACTCTGATTATGATTGCCCATTCTGCAAGAACTTCCATGAGACGATGAAGCAGGTTATGAATACGTATGGTACCGATGGGAAGGTTGCGTGGGTGTACCGGCACATGCCTCTGGAACAACTGCACCCGAATGCGCCATACATAGCACAGGCCTCAGAGTGCGTTGCTGACCTCGGTGGCAGCGATGCGTTCTGGAAATTCAGCGATCTCGTATTTGGAGAGCGCGCAACAAATGAACCAACTAATACTGCGCGTTTGAATGAATTCGCAACAACTGCCGGGGTAAGTGGTACTGCATTTGACGCCTGCATGGCCGAAGGACGAACCACGGCACGTGTAGAAGCCGACTTCGCTGATGCCCTGAAAGCTGGCGGCAAAGGAACTCCCTATACACTTGTGCTTGTCGGCGGACAGCAGGGTGTTATAAGCGGAGCGCAACCATACTCAACGGTAAGCAAGATCCTCGATACACTCATTGCTCAGATCGAAGGTGGAGCACAAGAATAACAAAAAGCCCTCAGTGATGAGGGCTTTTTGTTATCTCTGTTGCAACATATGGACATATGCACAGTAATCGCAGACTTTTTCATCGCAGGCAGATGTTAAGAATTCACCTCCAATGATCTGTTTTACTACGCTGATTATCTCCTGCTGAAGCTCGTGAATTTCTTCGGCAGTTATCTCAAATCTCTCCTCGTGGATCACTCCTTTGTTGTCCGGTTCAATAAAGGTGAGTACCCCTGTCTTACACACATAACGCTCATCCCCATACAATGAAAGGAGAAGAGCATAGAAAGTAAGCTGACGTTTGTATTCTCCATTCCCTGTCTGTGTTTTCCCTTCAATGACATTGCGTGTTTTGGGCTTCCCTGTCTTGTAATCAACAACCTGAATAACTCTTCCCTCGCCATCCATATCCAGCCGATCAAGTTTTCCGGTGAGCGTGAGTTCTGGGAATTCAGGTATTCCCGTTGGCATAGCAACATGGATGGAGAATTCTTCCACGGTATTCAAAGGGAGGGAGCTCGCCATGTGAGGTATATAGGAAAGCAAGGATTGCAGGCCTTTTTCATGTAGCTGAGTATACTCCTCCTCCGATAACGGAAGTTTCAACAGCGCAAGCTCAAGGTAATGCTTTATCTCCGAATCGCTCGGCATTTCCCCTTTTTTTGTGTGTGTGGCAGTCACCTTTTGCATAACTTCGTGTACGGCTGTCCCGAACAGAAGTGGCAGATCCTGCACCTCAGGTATCCGCAACACATTACGATAAAGATAATTCCATGGACTCTGCAAGTAATTATTGAGTGCGGTTGCTGAAAGCCCTCTTTCTTTGAGCATATGCTGCAGAAATGCCGGATCAACCTGCGCTTTAACTTCAACCGCGGACAATGAGGCAGTAGGGCTGAATCGTGATTCGACCTCTTCAGTTGCAAGTGCTTTCATATGCTCAGACGCTATTTCACAAAGAAGCCTTGAGACAAGGAGTTTTTTCCCATCGCTGTTTGTATGAGCGTACGAAAGATGAAGCGATTCCTTTGCACGCGTCATAGCAACAAACAGAAGCCTCCGTTCATCGTCATAAGGGTCAAAGATCTCCGCGTCAATGTGTCGATTAAGCGGGACATCAAAGTATGTTCTGCGTACTGCCCCACCCCAATTAGAATCATGCACATGCGGGACAAAGACGTGCGAAAACTCAAGTCCTTTAGATTTATGAGCAGTCATAACCTGCACGGCATGTGCCTGTGTGGCAAGATATGGAGCATTCAAGGGAAGTTTATATTGGAAATATGATGTGAGCGAATCATGTACATCTTTCAGTGTGGCATGTTGCTTCTGAAGAGACAACGCCTCAAGCTCATCATATAAGCGGCGAATGACTCTCCCATGCTCAACAGGGTCCGCGACTAACGCCATCTTCAACAATCCACTTTCTTGCAGCAGATATTCCAGGACACGGGCGGGGCTTTGTGTCATCTGACGCCTCTGAGCTTCTGCAAGCACCTGTGCTATTCGGGTAAATTTCTCTGGTTCTGCTACACCAAGTGTTCGCAATTTTACCTCATCAGAAATCAAGCTCCACAACGATACGGAAAAATTGCGCGTAGTGAGCACTTTCAACAGATCATCTGTTTTTATTTCCCAATGTGCTCCATGCAATAACGTAAATAAGGGCTTCTGTGAATCCACCTGCACCACTGCACCGATAAGATTAAAAACTGAAGTGGTCAGCGGGTGCTGCAGAATGTCTCCATCTGCAGTTGCTTCAACGGCAATACCCTTCTTGCGTAAAAGCGATGCAAACTGTTCGACCTCCCTGTTGGTACGTACAATGACAGCAATTTCTTCGCTCTTTACGCCACTATTGATACACCTCACAATAGTGTCCACCACCCAAGCATCCTCAACTATCTGATGAGAGAACGCCGCACTTACCACCTCACCTTTCGCTTCTGGCTGTGCCTGAAGCGGAATGCGCAATTCAGCTGCAGGTCCTTCCCCTGCCCTGATAAGGCTAAAAGCAGCGTCAAGAATGGTCTGACCTGATCTGTAGTTGTGGGTGAGTGCTACAGTCTTTGTGTGTGAGAAGGAATCTTCGAAATAAAGAAAATTCTCCAGAGATGCTCCTTGAAAACGATAGATCGCCTGTTTCTCATCACCTACCACAAAGATGTTTGGGGTGTCATGGTATGCACACAGCAATTCCAAAATGCGATTCTGACTACCATTCACATCCTGATGTTCATCGGCGTGAATATAGTGATATTGCTCCTGCAGGTCCAGAAGCATGTCAGCATTCTCTTCGAGTGCCTTGATCGTTTCAACGATCATATCGTCGAAATCAAAAAGACGCTGCTCTTGAAGCAATGCTTCATAGAGTCGATAGACCAACAACAGTTCTTTGTTCTTTTCGATACTTTTCTCCTTCTTCTGGTATTCGCCACGAACCTTTCCTTTATGGGCTCCCTTAGTGTGCATTTTCTCAATACCTGCAAGCGCATGCTCTTGCGTAGCGATGATAGATGCAAGACCATCAGGACTGATATTCTCCTGTTTCATCGACGATAATATGCGTAAAAGGGGTGTGACATAGTATGAAGGGTCCCCGACGGGACGGAGCAGACGGAAACTGTTTGACTGCAGAATGCTCTCAATAAGATCAATCTTCTCAAGGTCGGTCGCTGCTCTTCCGCCTATGATCCGTGTGTACGCATCGGGATAGGTGGAAATGAGCTGCTGGCAGAAACTATGAAAAGTTGCGATCTTAACGCGATACGCCCGCGTACCTGCATACAGTGCAAGACGTTCTCGCATAGCTGAGGCCCCTGACTCAGTAAAGGTGAGCGCAAGTATGTTTTCTGGCTGTACCTGCGTTTCAAGCAGTATCTTGGCAATGCGAAGCGTGAGTATCTGTGTCTTCCCTGTGCCCGGTCCCGCAATAACCATCACCGGCCCTTCAATGGCATCAACCGCAGCCCTCTGTTCAGTATTCAAGGCATTGTATGCCCGTTTAAATGCCTCAGAAAGCTCCTCACCTTTGCGGTCGGTTTTTTGCATAAAATACAGTGTACTACAAAAAACACCGGAGCTCATAGAGGCAGTTCCGATGTTTTTTGATGTACTGTGCAAGCAAAGTTAGAAAAGTATGTACTGGATATACCACACAAGTATGCCGGCAGCGTAACCAATCGCAGCAGGGATAGCTGCTATCTTCAGATATTGTTTGAAGCTCAGCTCTTTGACCATTCCCATAGCCACAACCCCCGCTGCTGACCCAATAACGAGCATCGAGCCACCGGTTCCCACACAGAGCGCAAGTAACACCCAGAGCCGAAAATCAGTTGTTTGAAGGATATCGAGTGCTGCAGCAGTAAGTGGGATATTGTCTACAATCGCGGAAAAAACTCCTAAAAGGACACTTCCTGCAATGAGGCGTGAAACTGCCGGGTCTTCACCGAAGAGACTAGCCGATATCTGGTCCAGTATACCGAGATAACTTAACGCTCCTACTGCAAAGAGGATACCAATGAAGAAAAGCAAACTGGTGATATCAAGCTTTGCAAGCAATTTCTCAATGTCCATTGAAAGATGAGACTCTCTATTCGCTGTGGTGTTCGCAAATAGCCCAATGATCAGTCCAACAACACCAACTCCAAAAAGCATCCCCATAAACGGCGGCAAACCAACGAGGTGCGCAAGCGGGGGTAATGAGAAAGAGAGGAATGCCGCTGTTATGACAAATTTCTCCGAAGATGAAAGTGCTACTGTCTCGTGAGTTACCGGCTTTTCATCAACGCTATCGCCCTTGATCTGCCGCACCAAGAGGAAATTGCTAACCAAGACAACCGCAAGTGATGGGAGAAAGCCCCACATAATGATCTCAAGCGCTGTGAACTTGCCTGCAAGCCAGATCATGATGGTAGTCACATCCCCCACCGGAGAGAATGCACCGCCGGCATTTGCAGCAATAACAATTGCTGCAGCTGCAATGAGGAGATTGTTGCCTTTAAAGAAGCGTCGAGCGATTTGAATCATCACGATTGTCGTTGTGAGGTTATCAATAACCGCAGACAGAAAGAAAGCGATGCCTGTGATAAGTATAAGCTGCTTGCGATCATCCAAACCAAGCGCAAGCAACTTAATTCTTAACAGATCAAAGAAACGGTAGTGAACAAGCACCTCAACCAAAGTCATTGCTGCAAGCAGGAATACAACCAATGAGAACGTCTCGGCTGACAAATGACTGATAGCCTCCTCAATAAGGTGATGATCAGCACCGGTAAGTGCCAAGGCGCCCCACAAAATAGCAGCGAGAGCAGTCGCAGTGAGAGACTTATTGACCTTCCAGTGATGCTCGAGGGTTATCAGAATGTAGCCCGCAATAAAAATAACACTAGCAAACAGAATCATACGTAATCGATTTTAAGAAAAATAAAATTATACACAGGCGTGTACTACCTGGTGACGATATGCACAGAAAAACAAAAACTCTTCTTGATACCAATGTGAATGTTCACATGTGTACTAGAAGAGCTCTTGATTTTCCAAATAAGCAATACCGGTCTTGTTGCGTGCTTCAAGAGTAGGCATGAGGCGTCGCGCACTTTTATCGCGAAGCATCTGCATTGCTTCCTCAGGAGCAGCAAACTTGTATTCAAGCAACCGTGGAGGCAGCTTGATCTTTGTCTTCATCTCCTCCGTGAAGACCCCACCATCAAAGATGAACATGATATATTCCTCAGAACTACCACGGTAATCAATACTTAAAAGGCGGTCTGGACCGGTCATTTCAACACCAATCTCAGCAAACATCTCTCGGCGAAAAGCATTACTTGGTGATTCTCCTATCTCAACATAGCCGCCAGGAAATATCCATCCTTCCTTATAGCTCGGTTTGACAATAAGTACATTCCCGACCGTATCGGTAATGAGACCAGCAACCACAACGTCTTTTGATGCTTGATGCTTCACGCCACAAATATAGCACAAAAAAACAAATCGTCCATTTGAATACCAGGGATAGCCAATTCTCCAAAAATAGTATTAAAATCGTCCGTCGTCCAGATAAAGTTCGTAGAATGTCGCCACAAACAGCGGCAATATAAGGGCAAGCAGCAGCTCTTCAATGGGTACTATCTCTCTGAACATTGAAAAAGAGAAGATGTAGTCATTCGTATAAGCAAATACCTTGTGCGTGTTCCCAACTGCAAGTACCACTCCGCACACAAGCGGAGTCCACGCAATTAAGCAAAAAGAGAAAAGTTTTTCTGTAAAACGCAATGAGAATGACTTATGAACTGCAAGCGCAGCAATACTTGATGCTGCAAAAATACCGATAACCCATAGGTATGAATGGCTGAAGAATATTCCGTCGAGTACATAGCGATGGAGTGCCAGAAGACCAAGCACACTCAGCACAAACACTCCAAAAGCCACGAAACGGACCCGGGCACTTGATGTCGTGTACGTCCCGTCGTCAAAGAAGAGTTCGTACAGTAGCGCCAAGAAAAGTGTCTGTAACACTGAAGAGAGCAATATTTCAACCGGCACTAAACCGAAAATGCGCAGTTCATCAACTCCGATGGTATACCAAATGCCGTAGATGTGAGCGACACCCTCAAGAAGCAGCCCCATACCCGCACCAAAAACAATTACCGCAATGATGACCGCCCCCGGGGCTGCAGAAAAACGAGCAAGAGCGTACGAGGGCAAACCGAAAAGCACTAAAGTGGTGAGAAGAAGCCCGGCTTCGAAGCTATACAGTGCATATGTGGCAAGAGCGTAGTACAAAAACGCGCAAAAACCGAGAAGGACATTTCTATGCATATAGAATATTGTAGCACCAACAAAAAGGCCGAGGACGAAGTCCTCGGCCTTTTTGTGAAGAAGCGAATACATGCAGCTTCTTCAAGGAGTGCAACTTTTGATCTTAATACGATTTAAGTCTTCGTGCTTTTTCATGCTGCCGAATCTTCTCGAGCGCTTTTGCTTCGATCTGCCGAATACGCTCTCGGGTCACTCCAAACTCCTTACCTACCTCTTCCAGTGTGTGGTACGTCCCGTCAAGAAGACCATGTCGCATCTCGAGAATTTTGCGCTCTTTCTCAGAAAGCGAATCGAGGATCTCCTGGATCTGGTCTGTGAGAATACTATGTGCAACTTCCTGATCGGGAGACGTGATCTTATCATCAGCAATGAAGTCAGAGAGTCGCGATCGATCATCGTCATCCCCAATAGGAAGTTCAAGTGAGATAGTGTCTTGGCTGATCTTCTCGATCTGATAGATCTTATCAACTTCTACTCCCATTTCTGTAGCTATCTCCTCAGGCATAGGGTCTCGACCGAGATCCTGTGAAAGTCGGCGGGACACCTGCTTATACTTCGCCATGGTTTCCACCATGTGCACTGGGATACGGATAGTGCGTGACTGGTCAGCAAGCGCACGAGTGATTGCCTGGCGGATCCACCAGGTTGCATAAGTCGAGAATTTAAATCCCTTTGTATGGTCGAACTTATCAACTGCTTTAAAGAGACCAAGGTTCCCCTCTTGAATGAGGTCAAGCAACGTAAGATCAGGACTTCGCCCGACATATTTCTTTGCGATCGACACCACAAGACGGAGGTTCGCACGTGCAAGCAAGTTACGTGCTTCCTCATCACCTTCGACGATGCGTTTTGCAAGTGTACGTTCTTCTAGCGCCGTCAGAAGCGGATACTGCCCGATCTCACGAAGATACATCTGTATAGAGTCATAGCCGCTTTCATTGCGCTTGTATGAGTTTTTGCGTTCGAGCAATTCAACACTCGGGTCTTCTCCCAGCATACCCCCGCTTTGAAGGACATCAATTCCTGCCACACCAAAACGTTCGTACATCTCATCAAGAAATGGTACGTCTTTTTCTATCTGTGGAAAGTATTTGAGGATCTCGTCGAACGTGATGTACCCTCGCTCTCTACCTAACCGCATCAATTCTCCAGCCTTTGCCTCGAGTATCTTCTGATTTTTGGTTAATTTCAGCGGTGCTGCCTGCTTCTTAACTGCCGCCTTTTTAGGGGCAGCTTTCTTCACCGGAGCTTTCTTTGCTGATTTCTTTACACTTATTTTCTTCCCACTTTTTTTTGGCTTTGTTTTGTTGGCTTTTGCAGTATTTTTAACTGCTTTCTTAGCCACTTTTTTTATTGCCTTTTTAACGACTTTTTTGGTCGTTTTTTTTGTTGTTTTTTTGGTTGCCTTTTTTGCAGCCATAATGGGACAACTATACAGTAATTCTTTAAAAAATCTAGGCCCTAGGCGAAGTGTTCGGCAGTGACTTTTTTGGCATTCTGATCTTGCTGTATACGGGATATTTCGCGTATGTATTCCAGCACTTTAGCCTCATCACCTTCCGCCTCGCTTTGTTTAAGCTGTTCCTTAAATTCCTGGATTGCCTCTCTGGCAAAGAGGCGGGATAATTCGTTGAGCTTGTCAGCGATATCCTCCGACAGTTGCCTGTGCGGCGTGTCGTGCAAGTATGTTTCAAGCGTAAAGAGGAGACCGCTTTTGAGCTCCGCAGAAAGTTCACTTTCGATCTGGGACAGCTCTTGTTGCGTTATCTCATAAAATGCATCCGAGATAGATTTCTGCATTTTTTGGTCGGCAAGTGTGGAAAGCACCGCAAAATATTTTACAAGCTCCTCCTTTCTGCGGGTCCGGTCCGTAGCATCTTCTTCCTTCGCCGAAGCAATCGGAGTTTCTACAGCGCGAACCTGCTCCTTTACAGCACCTTCTTTTGCCTGTTCGGAAAGCCGCACCACCTCATAGTGAATTGCATCTTTGCTCGTTGCAATGCGTTGCGCGATCACTCCTTCAAAATGATCCTGGTCTATTTTATTCGCTATTTTTGCAAGAAGTGGCAGCACCTCTTCTCGTACACGAAGTTTCAGTGTGCGATCATCTTTTTTTTCTGACTCAAGTACATCTAAAAGATATTCAACAATACTTTGAGCCCCTCCGACGATCTTGCGCAACTTTCCCACATCTTCGCGCACCATGTCTGCAGGATCCTTTCCTCCGATCATGTTCGCTACTTTGATATCAATCCCTCGCGGCAGCATGATATCAGCGGCGCGCTTTACTGCGGCAATGCCAGCTTTGTCTGCATCTAATGCAAGGACCACTCTGTTGGAAAGGCGCTGCAGAAGCATGACATGATGTGGAGTCAAAGCAGTACCCGAGACAGCAACTGTATTGGTATATCCTGCCTGATGTGAAAGCACAACATCAAATTGGCCTTCAACCACAAGCGAAAAATCCAAGTGCCGTATGCCCTGTTTTGCTTTGTCGTACCCGAACAGTATCTCCGATTTATTGAAAAGCTCTGTCTCAGGTGAATTCACATACTTCGGCGCTTCGCTATCTTTGCTGAGGATGCGCCCGGAGAATGCAACTACCTTCCCATTAGCATCACATATCGGAAACATGATGCGATCACGAAAAAGATCGTAAGGTTCCTTCCCTCCGTCTGCCCCTTTGATGAGACCGGCCTTCAGGAGTTCGTGTTTTGTAAATCCCTTACTTTCAAGATGCTCCTTTAGCTCTCTCCATCCATACTGTGGAGGGCCAGGCGCATATCCGATTCGCCATTTTGCAATAGTCTCTGCAGTTACGCCTCGATCAGTTAAATATGGAAGCACTTCTTCACTTTTATGACGGTACTCTTCGAAGAACCTCGTCGCTTCTTCAAGCGCATCATAGAGCCTGTCACGCTCAGATTTTTTCTTTGGATCTTCAGCTACGAGTTCAACCCCCGCCTTTGCTGCAAGAATTTTTAATGCCTCTTTGAAATCTACCCCCTCCATTTTCTGGATAAAGGTGAAGATATCTCCTCCCTGCGACGAAGAAAAGCAGTAGTACATGCCTCTGTCAGGGGACACATAAAACGACGGCGTACGTTCGTTAGTGAACGGAGATTTTCCCTTGAAATTTTTCCCCGCCTGATGAAGTTCCACATATGAGGAAACGACATCAACAATACTCAAGCGTTCTTTTATGCGTTCAACTGAGTCGGAAGCCATAGTATGGCTATTTTACACCAAAAACACATAAACAGCCCGGCTTTGAACCGGGCTGTTTATGTGTTTTTTTCGGAATTTTTATTCCTTTTCCTGTATATCCGAGATCATTTGAGACTTCTGTGATCCTTTGAAGCCTGTTCCCGCTGGGATGAGCTTTCCAATGATCACGTTCTCCATAAGTCCTGCGAGGTTGTCGTTGCTTCCCTTCACTGCTGCGTTTATGAGAACACGTGTCGTGTTCTGGAATGATGCAGCCGAGAGGAATGACTTTCGTGAGAGTGAAGACTCAGTAATACCCATGATAAGCTTGGTAGCCTTCGCAGGATCCTTTCCTGCTTCAGTAAGCTCTTTGTTCGCTTCAACAAAGATCCACTCCTCGACGATCTCACCTGGTGTGAAGTGGCTGTCTCCAGAGTTAGTGATCTTCACGCGACTCATCATTTGCTTCACAATAAGCTCGATGTGCTTGCGGGCAATAGTCACTCCCTGAAGCTCGTAGATCTTGTTGATCTCAGAAATGATGTATTCCTGTGTCTGCTCCTTCGTGCCGTATTTGAACATGTCGGGCAAGTATGCAGAACCGTCAGTAAGCAGCTGTCCGGCCTTCACATTTTCTCCCTTTGAGACAATAACGGTTCGTCGGTAGTTCGCCTCGTACTCGATGATATCGCTCTTCTTTGGAGCATACTTCGAATCCTTGGCAGGAACCACAACGATGATCTTCTCCTTTCCTTCAGTGCGGATCTCGCTTACGAAACCGTCGGTCTTTGAGATCACCGCAGGGTTCTTTGGCAGACGCTTCTCGAAGACTTCCTCCACACGAGGAAGACCCTGTGTCACGTCTCCACCCACTGCTGAAGTACCTCCCGCGTGCTTGGTGTTCATCGTGAGCTGTGTTCCCGGCTCACCAATCGCCTGTGCGGCTACAGTACCGACTGCCTCTCCGATATCAACGAGACTGTTGGTTGTGAGATCAACTCCATAGCACTGCTGACAGACTCCGCGGAGCGTGTTACAGGTCATAGGAGAACGAACAACAACTGATTCTGCGCTCGATCCTTCAACAGCAAGTGCATCCCGTCGTGTGAGCATATGCCCTTTCTTAAAGAGGACAGTGCCTTCTTTATCCACTATATCAGAAGCAAGTACGCGGCCCTTGATCGCCTTTGAGAAAGCAATCTGGATACCAGAAGCACTGAGTCGGCCAATAGTTACCCCCTCCTTTGTCTTACAATCAGCTTCTGTAACAATTGCATCCTGTGCAACTACGAAGAGACGGCGGGTAAGATAACCAGCTTTAGCGGTCTGAAGCGCTGTGTCAGCAAGACCCTTACGAGAACCGTGAGTAGTGATGAAGTACTCGATCGGCGACATACCTTCCTTCATGGAAGAGATAACTGGGAATTCGAGTGTCTCTCCCCGCGTGTTAACGATAAGTCCTTTCATACCGATCATCTGCGCGATCTGACGCATAGAACCTCGCGCACCTGACTTCCAGAGGTCGTATGCTGAACCATTTGGGTTCATACGATCAGGGATCACTTCCTCGAGTGCACTCTTTGTTCGGTGCCAGATCTCGATGATCATGCGACGACGTTCATCTCGGGACAGAAGTCCTTGTTCAAAATGTTCAATGATCGCACGTTCTTCTTCACGAGCCTGAGCAATGATCTCTGGTTTCTCTTTCGGCACAACCACCTCGTCGATTCCCCAGGTTGTTCCAGAGACGGTTGCATATTTGAAACCGAATTTCTTGATCTTGTTGACTACTTGCGGTACGACATCTACACCCTGGTCGTCGATGAGATCAAGTACAACACCGAAGAGATCGCGCTGTGTTACAAGCTGGTTGATGTACGGATGATCTGATGGCAAGACACTATTGAAGAGAAGTCGGCCTACTGATGTCTCAAAGAGTTCGCCATTAAACTGAGCATACTTTGGTGTATCGGTAGCGAGTACTTTGATCTTTGCACGGAAGTCGACAATGCCGTAATCGTAGGCATTGATCGCATCGTTAGGAGATGCAAAGAACTTGTTCTCGCCCTTTGCTCCTTCGATGATCTTGGTCATCCAGAAGGAACCGAGTGCCATATCCATGAGCGATTCAGAAACAACCGGCTCGCTTGAACCTGGCTTCAGAACGTTCTTGTTTGCAGAGATAATCTCACGCGCTTCAAGCTGCGCTTCGTCTGAGAGCGGCACGTGTACTGCCATCTGGTCTCCGTCGAAGTCAGCGTTAAACGCCTTACAAACCAATGGATGCACTTGGATAGCATTACCTTCGATCAGTACTGGGCGGAATGCCTGGATACCCTGTCGGTGGAGCGTCGGTGCGCGGTTCAAAAGTACATGCTTCTGAGAGATCACTTCTTCGAGAATTGCCCATACTTCTGGAACTCCGTCCTCAATGAGGCGTCCTGCTCCACGAATGTTGTACGCGAGTTCTTGTCGGAGAAGCTTTGAAATGACGAATGGACGGAAGAGCTCAAGCGCCATGTGTTTTGGAAGTCCGCACTGGTCGAGCTCGAGGTCCGGACCGATAACGATCACGGAACGTCCGGAATAGTCCACGCGCTTACCCAAGAGGTTCTGGCGGAAGTATCCTTGCTTGCTCTTGAGGTAGTCAGAAAGTGATTTCAGAGGGCGGCGCTGTGCCTGACTCATCGCTGAGTATGCAGTGTTGCCGTGGCGAATTGAGTTATCAATAAGGGCATCAACTGCTTCTTGCAGAATACGTTTTTCGTTTCGCAAGATCACGTCAGGAGCCATGATGTCTATAAGCTTCTTCAGACGATTGTTTCGGTTGATCACACGGCGGTAGAGGTCGTTGAGATCTGATGAAGCGTGCCGTCCGCCTTCAAGCGCAACCATTGGTCGCAATGCTGGGGGGATAACCGGAATACGGTTGAGGAACATCCATTCTGGACGCACCCCTGAGTGGATCATGCCGCGCACAAGATTGAGACGCTTGTCGAGTTTTGCGCGTTCAGCAACTCCAGCCTTTTCACGTTCAGCCTCCAACTGTTCTTTGAGCTTCCCGAGATCAATGTTCTTGAAAAGTTCATAGATAGATTCAGCACCGATCTTTGCCTCGAAAAGCGTCGAATACTTCACTGAGAATTTATGGAATGAAGTCTCATCGAGCACCGTGCCCTGCATAAGACTTTCAATCTCATTTTTCGTCTCGGTCATACGCGTCTTTAGCGCCTCACGAGCTTCCTCATTCTGCAGTTCCTTGAGTTTTGATTTGTATTCGGTATCGAGCTCCTTCAGAAGTCGTGCACGCTCCTCTTCAGAGACTTTTGTAACGATGTACCCTGCAAAGTAGATAACCTTCTCTACTGCAGCAGCAGTGATTCCCAAGATCAACGCTATGCGGCTTGGTACTCCACGCAAGAACCAGATGTGTGACACTGGCACACAGAGTTCAATGTGGCCCATGCGCTCACGCCGAACAATAGCGCGGGTTACTTCTACCCCACACTTTTCACAAACAATACCCTTGTAGCGGATACCGCGATACTTCTTACAAGAACACTCATAGTCCTCAACCGGTCCAAAGATGCGCTCGTCGAACAAACCGTGCTTTTCAGGGCGCTGTGTTCGGTAGTTGATGGTCTCAGGCTTGGTTACCTCGCCGAATGACCACTCGAGGATCTTGTCAGGAGAGGCGAGCTTCAGGCTCACTTCGCTGAATTGAGTAGGAACTCCCCTCTTTTGTGTATTTGGATTCATACTTTAATTTTATTGAGGACTAATAATTTCGTTCTTCACGTTCTTCACGCTTGAGGTCGACATCCAGTGAGAGTCCGCGAAGCTGGTTAACAAGTACATTGAAGGCTGCAGGTGTGTGCGGATGTGCGATCTTCTCACCGCGAACAATCGCATCAAATGCTGCTGAACGTCCAACGATATCGTCTGACTTGATGGTGAGCATTTCGCGAAGCGTATACGCTGCTCCGTATCCCAAGAGTGCCCACACTTCCATTTCTCCGAATCGCTGTCCTCCGATCTGCGCCTTACCTCCAAGCGGCTGCTGGGTGATAAGTGAGTATGGGCCAATTGAGCGCATGTGGATCTTGTCCTCCACCATGTGGTGAAGTTTCAGGATATACATGAAGCCAACAGCAGTTCGCTGTTCAAATTCTTCACCCGTGCGTCCGTCACGGAGCTGAATCTTTCCATCTTCTGGAATACCCGCCTCCGCAAGTTCCGCCTTGATCTCTGTTTCAGTTGCTGAGGCAAATGGCGGGACGATCGCCTGATAGCCAAGCGTATTTGCAGCCATTCCAAGGTGGAGTTCAAGAATCTGTCCCAGGTTCATACGAGATGGAACTCCCAAAGGTGTGAGGATGATATCTACCGGGCGTCCATCTTCCATGTAGGGCATGTCCTCTTCAGGGAGAATACGGGAAATAACTCCCTTATTACCGTGACGTCCTGCAAGCTTGTCTCCCACTGATACGTTACGTACCTGAGCGATCGTGATATGGATCTTCTTGATCACACCGCTTTCAAGCTGGTCGCCGTTCTCGCGTGAGAAGATCTTCACGCCGATAACGCGTCCTCGCTTTCCTGCTTCGAGTCGGAGTGAAGAGTCCTTCACATCCTTTGCCTTCTCTCCGAAGATAGAACGCAAGAGTCGCTCCTCAGGCGTAAGTTGCGCCTCGCCTTTTGGCGTTACCTTACCAACAAGAATGTCGCCAGGTCGCACCTCAGCACCGATACGGATGATACCGTTCTCATCGAGATTGCGGAGCTTAAGCTCGCTTACGTTTGGAATGTCTGGAGTAGTTACTTCAGGTCCAAGCTTAGTGTCGCGCACTGAGACATCGAGCTCATCAAGGTGAATGGTCGCAAACTTGCTGTTTTTAACCAATCGCTCTGAGATAATAATCGCGTCTTCATAGTTCGCTCCGTTCCAGCTCATGAATGCAACAAGCGCATTCTGGCCCACGGCCATCTGACCCTGGTCTGTTGACGAGGTGTCGGCAAGAAGATCTCCTCGCTTTACTTTATCTCCGACAGTAACTGCAGCACGGTGATAAAACGCTGAGAAATCGTTGGTTCTCTGGAAAGTAGTGAGTGTGTATTCATGCTTCTTTCCTTCTTTGTTCTTAACCACGATGTGGCGCGCATCAGCTTCGATAACCTCACCTGCTTCTGCAGCAACGATCACACGTCCAGTATCCTTTGCGGCCATACCTTCTATGCCGGTTGCAACAATCGGCGCCTCAGGAACGATGCATGGCGTAGCCTGCTTCTGCATGTTTGAACCCATGAGTGTACGGTTCGCGTCGTCATGGTTGAGGAAAGGGATCATTGATGTTGCAACAGAGAATGCCTGATTGGTTGCGATATCCATGTAGTCGATCTCCTTCTTTGAAGCGAGAAGTGGCTCACCGTTTCGTCGGGCTTCCACAATATCCGGTTTGATCTTACCTTTATCATCCACCTCTACCGCAGCATGTGCGATCACGAACCCCTCTTCTTCGTGGGCATTAAGATAAACAACTTCTCCAGTTAATACGCCTTTCTCCACCTTCACATAGGGAGTTTCGATAATGCCGAATCGGTTTACTCGCGCATACATAGAAAGACGCAAGATCAAACCGATGTTCGGTCCTTCTGGAGTGTGAATTGGGCAGAGTCGCCCGTAGTGGCTTGGGTGCACGTCGCGCACTTCAAATCCAGCGCGCTCACGTGTGAGTCCGCCTGGTCCAAGCGCTGAGAGTGTTCGGAGTCCTTCAAGCTCTGCAAGAATGTTCTGCTGTGGCATGAACTGTGAGAGCTGGTTGGTGGTGAAGAATTCCTTGATCGCAGCCTGGAGCGGTCGTGGATTGATGATCTGCATCGGCAGACTCGTCTCCGCTTCAATGGTAGACATACGATCCTGAATATTTCGCTTCATGCGAGTCATACCAACGCGTACGCGCTGCTGAAGCATTTCGCCAAAGTAGCGAACACGTCGGAAGCCGAGGTGGTCGATGTCGTCAGGCAATGCGCCTGGCTCGTGATTGAGCTTGATGATATTCGAGATAATAAGACGCAGATCTTCAAGCGTGATTGTACGCTCATCTGTTGCCTTCTTGTCAGTAGGGCGACCATTGCGCTCGTTGAAGTGGTGTCGTCCGATCTCAGAGAGATCGTAGCGGTCTGCAGAGAAGATGGAATTCACGAATTCCCGTGCATTCTCCACCGTTGCAAGATCCCCGTCACGCAGACGCTTGTAGATCTCAATGTACGCATCATCAGCGGTTTTTGAAGGATCCTTTGCAAGTGTTGCCTTAATATATTCTGCGCCACGCTCTACATCCTTGAAGAGATTCACCATCTCTTTCTCGTCAGACAGTCCAAAGACCCGGAGGAGTGAGGTTACCGGGATCTTCTTCTTTCGATCGATCTTAATGTAGATAACACCATCAGCTTCAGACTCGATCTCAACCCATGCTCCACGAGCAGGAATGATCTTTGCACCAAAATGAGTGCGGCCCTTCAGCTCTTGCGCAGTGAAGAACACGCCATATGACCGCGCAAGCTGCGGAACGATCACGCGCTCGACACCATTGATGATGAATGTTCCATGCTCTGTCATGACCGGGATATCGGTCATAAATATCTCCTGATCCTTTTCGCTCTCAAATGTCTTGTTTTTCAAGACTACTGTTGCACGAAGCGGAGCATCGTATGTGAGCTTGTTCTCCTTTGCATACGCCGGAGTACATTTTGGATTCCCCAATTCATATTTCTTGAACTTGAGTTCAAACTTCTTGTCCGAATAATCGGCGATAGGAGAAAACTCCTGGAAGATCTGCTTTAGGCCTTCCTCGACGAACCACTTGAATGATTCACGCTGTGGCTCGATGAGATCAGGCAGTTCAACGAGCGGGTCCTTTGCGAGCTTGAATCGCTTCTGAGGCATCGCTCCCACAGAAGCATACTCCTCAGCCTTTGGCTTTGTATTCATATATTATGATTACGAATGATTAGGTGGCAGCATAAACACAAAAACCACGCACAATGCGTGTTCTTTTTTGTATTTATTTTTGCACGGTTACTAATGGCATCACAAAAGTGATTTTTTATGAAGATGTTCTTGCTCCACCTCCACTTCCTCTCCCCACCAACTTGCATCTAGCAATCCGTAACTCACTCCTTAGACTTGCGTTGTGGCCGGCATTGTACAGAAATTCTGGAAAAGAGTCAATGGGTTTACTGTTAAAATACGCAAAAACCTGCATTTCTGCAGGTTTTTGCCTCCCTCTGTCGAGGATTACTTAAGCAGGCGGAACTTGCCGATAACTGGCAACTCTTTCATCTGACCCTGTGCAGCATTGATAATGCCAAAGATCGCGAGCACCAGGAATGCAAGATTGAGAAGCGGCAAAAGGAATACGCCCATCATGTAGAGAATCATGACAAGCATATTGCCAACCACATAGAGTGCGGCCCAGCCAATAAGCAGAATGAGCTGCTGATTTGCATGGAAACGCGCGAATGCATTGTTCTTTGATGATTCTTGTAACAATGGCAAGAAGAAGAGAAACGGCAAAATATATCCCAAGATAGCATACAACTTATGCTCACTCACATCATCGTTTTGGGCAGCTTCAGCAGCTTTTGGCTCTTCAGAGACAGGCGCAGCTTGTGTCTGCGTATTGTTCTGCATTTGCTCACCTTCAGTCTGTGGAGTAGCTGCTGTCTCCATCGAATCACCTTGATCGTCCATATTATGAAATTTAAACTGTATAACCCTCACTTTTCTAAAGTGCTTTTATTTTAACACATCAGTTTGTATTGTCTTGTCGGTACTTCTCTATCTGTGCATGGTTTCCAGAAAGGAACACCTTGGGCACTGTATGTTTTTTTGCTTTATATATAAGCGTTTCTGGACGGGTGTACATTTCACCACTTGAGATACGCTCCTCTTCCAGCGATTCAAACGTCCCCAATACCCCGGCGACCTGCCGAGACACACTATCAATGATCGAAAGTGCCGGCAGCTCTCCGCCGGTGAGCACATAATCCCCAACAGATACTTCTTCTGCTTTCAAGATCTTCTTCACACGCGAATCAATTCCCTCATATCGCCCTGAGATAAGTACGATGTGCTCATACTTCCCTGCCAACTTCTTCGCCATGGCAGTGTCGAACTTCTTTCCACGCGGGGACATAATGAGCGTCTTTATTTTCTTCTGATCTTTCTTGCGCCCGACTGCTTTTTCCCACGCGCGCAGAATTGGTTCGGCATACATCACCATGCCAGGGCCTCCGCCGTACGGCTTATCGTCCACCTTCTTGTGCTTGTTCTTCGCAAAATCGCGCGGATTGTAATAGCTAATGGCAATTTTTTTGCCGCGCACTTTTGCTCCCTTACCCTTATCGGTTTTCTGCGCACGTCCAAGTACCCCCGCATCAGTGTAGGTCTGACAAATCTCTGGAAAGAGTGTAATGACGTGAAAGTGCATATCTATTTAGTCTCTTTTAGTTCATCACGAATTTTCATCCATAGTTTCCCCATCCTGTTTTCCCCCGACCCATCTGCTCCAGTCCCCCAGTAATAATCAGTTGGATAAACCTTGAGGAGTTCCCGGTCACCCGATTCCAAAAGAATCTCCTTGATATCTGGATGCTGAGCGAGTTTGGCACGGAAAATTTTTTCCATCAACGCATCTTTATCATGATGAGAATCGAGCTTCCCATCTTCCTTAAATTTTTGAGCAATGCGCCATGCATCTTTAGGACTTGTTGTTTTCTCCACCAATTCACGAACCTCAGGCACCATACGCAGTGCTTGATATGCGTGCTCAGCAGTTTTGTATACTTTCCCGTCAATTTCCACTTCATGAGCAGAAAAAGGTGAAAGATAGTGCCAACTATCTTCAACAAAGTTTATAGACTCAACCATCCTTGAATGCTAACACAAAACCCGCCAGTGCGGGTTTTGTGTGTGTTTGATTTCCTCTAAATAAGACTATATCTTGAGGTCATCAATGGCCTGGTCGAGTGACTTTGGCCCGGTTGGCATATCATTGCCTGCACCCATATCTGCTGATCCTGTGTCTTGCGCGAGCGCAATGCGTGGCCCTGTTCCCCCTTCTGGCTCGTTGATCTTGAGATTCACGCGAGCCTCATTCTTCATGCCAACAACACGGAGGAGCGTGCGGATCGCTTTGGCAGTATTGCCCGAGCGTCCGATGATCTTCCCCATGTCTTCTGCATGGACATCAAGCGTCAACAGAACGCCCATTTCATCTACGGTACGAGTTATATGTACGCTGTCTGGATGGTCTACGAGTGCCTTAACTACTGTCTCTAGAAATTGCTGATCTTCTTGCATAGTACGTTTGTATTGAGAACTTTATGACTGATAAGCGTCCGTCACTTCTCTTTCAGTAACGTTGCCATATTCAATAGTACAAAGAATTCCCCGTACACGTCAACAGCGCGCGGTGCAATGCACCGCGCGCTGTTGAAATAATGGCTTTATGCCGCAACCTCTTCTTTTTCTCCTTCAGCTGGCTCTGCAGGAGCCTCTTCTACAGCAGGAGCTTCTGCCGCAGCGGCTGCTGCCTCTGCAGCGGCCTTCTCCTCAGCTGCTTTTTTTAGTGCTTCCTCGTCAACAATTGGAGACTTGCGTGATAATGCATTGATCTTCTTGCCTTCGATCACTTTCTTGCTTACCAGCATATTGTGGAGCGTCACAGATGGCTGTACACCCTGTGCGAGCCAATGCTTCGCTTTTGCCTCATCAATCTGGAACGTACCCTGCTTAGGGTTGAACGAACCAAGAAGATCCACATGCTTATTGCTTTTTGGACCTGTTCGCTTGTCAGTTACCACTATACGATACGAAGGATCGTTTTTGCGGCCAACTCGTTGTAATCGCATCATTAACATAAGTGGCTGAAACTGTATCAAAACTGCGTAAAAAGTCAATCACAGCCACAGACTCAGCCGGGGCAACAGCCCATATATAATGATTTCTATGAAGAACATGAGAAATAATCCCATAATTGTGTATAGTAGTGGCAAGAGTAACGTACAAAACTCCTCTTCATTACTATGAACAAAAAAACAACATATCAGGGTCCTATTATGGTCCGGGCTAAAGGAACGGGCTTTTTAACTGTCGAGGGCCTTACTGAAGATGTCATTATCGCACCCGAAGCCCTCTCATTTGCGCTCGATGGCGACATCGTTGAGGTGGAACTGCTCAAGCAAATCTCCGGCAAACGGCAAGAAGGACGGGTTACCCGTGTGATTGAGCCTGCCCATGAGGAACTTATCGGGACAGTCAAAAAAAAGAAGGGAGGAAAGGGATTCTACCTCTCACCCGATAATTACCGCATACACGTCCGCCCTGAACTCCCAGAAGCCACAGAGCTCGACGAGGGCATGAAAATAGTGGCAAAAATCACCAAGTGGTCTGATCCGCTTAAGGATCCGATAGCTGCGATAACGGAAACAATAGGAAAAGCTGGCGATCACGAAACTGAAATGCAAGCAATCATCCGATCAGGTGGTTTTTCTGAGAATTTCCCAGAGGCAATAGCAAAAGCTGGGCAGGAACTCTACGCGGCGAAGGAGCAGATCTTTGCCGATGCGGTTGAAGCAACCACAGGTGAGCACCCAGAGAGGCGCGATATGCGTGACCGAACAACCATGACCATTGACCCGGCCGATGCGAAGGATTTTGACGACGCACTCTCCTTTCATACACTTGAAAATGGCAATTATGAGATTGGCATACACATAGCTGATGTCTCACATTATGTACGAGAACATGACGTCATAGACAAAGAAGCGGCAGAACGCGGTACATCAATTTACTTGGTTGACCGCGTCATCCCCATGCTCCCTGAAGTGCTCTCAAATGATCTCTGCTCGCTGCGTCCCAACGAAGACCGACTTGCTTTTTCGGCAGTATTTGAAATGGACAAAGACGCCCACATACTCCGCGAATGGTACGGACAAACCATCATTCATTCCAATAAGCGCTTCAGCTACGAAGAGGCGCAAGAGGTTTTAGACACGCAAGCTGGTGTCATGCTTCAGGAACTCAATGTCATGATGTCGCTCGGAAGGATCCTGCGCAAGAAACGCTACCAGGAAGGAGCAATCGCTTTTGATCAGCCTGAGGTCAAGTTTAAGCTCGATGAAAATGGAAAACCGATTGCGGTGGTTGCCAAAATTCGCACTGAAACCATGCTCATGATCGAAGATTTCATGCTTTTGGCAAACCAGAAAGTCTCGGAGCATATCTACAAGCTCTGCAAGGACAAAGGACGCGATGCTGCTTTCATCTACCGCATTCATGATGTCCCCAACCCTGAAAAGATTGAAGAACTTTCTTTGTTCATCCATGCTCTGGGCTATGAGTTCGAGACCAACCGCGGAGCAGTGCATGCCAAAGAGATCAATAAGCTTCTGAAAGACATTGAGGGCAAGCCTGAGGAAAATCTCATAAAAACTGCAACCATACGTTCAATGGCGAAGGCAGTGTACTCCACCAAAAACATAGGTCATTTCGGATTGGCATTCAAATACTACACGCACTTTACCTCCCCTATCCGCCGCTATCCTGACTTGATGGCACACCGTATGCTCCGCAGGCATTTGGATGGATCAACCATTGGAAAGCAAGAGATGATCCGCTATGAAAAACTTGCTATAAAATCTTCACAACGCGAGATCGAAGCCGTGAAAGCGGAACGCGACTCTATTAAGTTCAAGCAGGTTGAATTCATGCTCGATAAAGTGGGCCAAGAGTTTGACGGAGTGATAACCGGTGTCACTGACTGGGGCATTTACGTTGAGGAAAAAGGATCCAAAGCTGAAGGAATGGTGCGCCTAGGCAGCCTCCGCAACGACTACTTTGTTGTAGATCCGGGGAAATACCGTATCAAAGGAGAGAAAACGGGGAAAACATATGCACTGGGCGAAGAAGTCCGTATTAAACTTGCGCGTGCAGATCTAGAGGAACGCCAGCTCGACTTTGAACTGATAACCCGCTGATATAGACATACGATTATTGTGTTGTACAAAACAGATTTTGTAAGCTCATCTGTAAGGAAGCTACTGCTTCAGCGTCACAATAAGTGTATGCAGTATCACGAGCACAATACTAAAACCCCCCTTCCTCTCTACCTCATCAATATGGCTGTGCTCTGTTTAATGCGCACCACGTGGGCATATGCTCTTTGCTCTAGCCGAGATTCCGTTTCTCCCCGGTAATCTGTAAATCTCAAGAAATGAAACCTCGGCTGGATCAAAGTCGGGGTATTTTGTACGAAAACCAGCATGAGCTCTTTTTCATGGAGGATTATATGCTCGCTGAGGAAACGCGCCCTGTCGTGCAGGAAGCAGAAGTCAGCTTCTATGTCTACTTCATTTCACCCGAGGATTTCAGACTTGAAGAGTTCCTCGAACTGGTGAATGAACGCTACCCGCTCACCATTGCTCACAAGAGCAAAAGTGGCGTAACGACGGTCACTATGCGCCTCCGGCCTTCGCACCTGCGCCTGCTTGTAGCGATACTGCCCAAGCACGTGGGTATATCGTACGAGCCTGTCTGAGCCTGCACATCACGTTAGTGTTGTGCAGGCTCTTCTCTATTTGGCCACCGCAACAGCTTCCTCAAATTTAACTGATAGGAGTTTTGAGATACCATCGCCCCCCATTGTTACTCCGTAGAGGATACCCGCACGACTCATGGTCTCGCGATTATGCGTGATAAGGATGAGTTGTGACTTCTCTGCAAGAGCTTCAATCATGTCACCGTAGCGGCGGGAATTTGCTTCATCAAGTGCTGCGTCTGTCTCATCGAGTATGATGAACAGAGGCGGATTGACCTGGCTCATGGCGAAAATGAGCGCAATGGATGTGAGCGCCCGTTCGCCGCCGGAAAGCATATCGAGTCCGCGCACCCGCTTATTGGGAAGTTTCACATCGAGCTCAATTCCTTCCTGTATAGACTCATCGTCCTCCTCAGGAAGCTCTTCCTCACCTTCCTCAAGCTCATCTTTCGATCTGCGGACCTTCGGCTTCACACGCAACAGTTTTGCCTCTCCTCCACCAAACATGAGAGCAAAAAAGCGGTTGAACTCGGCAGCTATTTTTTCTATTCCCGTAACAAATTCATTATTAAGCGAAATGGTAAGCTCAGCGATAAGCTCTTCAAGTTTTGTTATGGAAGTTTCAAGGTCAGCTATCTCGCGCACCAAAAAAGCATCACGCTCTTTAACCTCCTTGTATTCCTTTTCCACATCCTGATCAACGCCTCCGAGTTCCTCAAGGCGTATCTTGAGCTTCTCAAGCTCCCTGCGTCGATCTTTCTGTATTTGCCTGTCTTCGTCCACGATCTCTTTATTGCTCACCGCTTTGCCATCTTTGAGTATTTCAAAGGTGAAATACTTTGAAGCACCGCTACCGATGAGCGCTACTGCTTCCTGCAGCTCGCGCTTGAACTCAGTGCGATCTCGATCAAGTGCTGAGAGCTCAGCCTCAATACGCGAAATGAGGTTTTCGCATTCGCGTTGCTCTCCTATGATACGGAAAACCTCACGTTCAGCATCCCGGCTTTCTGATTGTTCAGCCTCGATTGACCGCCGCACTTCCTCATATTCTGTAGTGAGTGAAGCCTCCTCTTTTTCAATATGTACGATCTCTTTTTCGCAAACCCGCTGCTCTTCATACAGTTCCTGGAGTTCTTTCTCCTCCTCCTTCGTACTGACTGCAACCGAACCGGAGGCATGCTGCAAAAGCTTGCGCAACATATGCACCAGATCAGCAAAAGACCGGCGGAGGAAACTAACGTCCTCAACCGTACTCACCTTTTGTGCCGCCAGTTCAACAGCGTCAAGCACTTTCTTAAACTCACTTCCTGGTACAGGAGCAATATCTTCCTGAGCAAGTTTTTCTTTCATCTGGGCAATACGGCGCTCCAAAAAAAGTACCTGCCCTTCAACAGAGCCGCTTTTACGCAGAAGTTCCTGCCGTTGTTTGCGTACTGCAGATATCTGTTCTTCCAAAGCCACCAGCGCCGTACTCTTCTCGTCATTTTCACTGGCAGCAAGGACAGTTTTCGCCTTCGCGAGTTCTTGTGTTAAGAGCTGTAGCCTATTTTCAGGTTCTTTCTTTTCCCCTGTAAGTCTATCGTGATGAGATGCGATATACGTGTCTTCGCGTTTGAGATATTCTGCGTAGAAATTGGTCAATTCCTGCCGCAGCTGCAATGCACGCTCGATCTTCTTTATTTGCCGCTCCAAAAACTGCAGATGCGGTGCGACCTCGCGACGCAACGACTGCACACGCTCCACGTTCTCACGCGTCTTTTGCAGTTTTTTCTCCGCTTCGCTTTTTTTATATTGGTATACTTTGAGGCCCAGTGCATCTTCGATCATTTCTCTGCGCTCCTGATTTGAAGCAGAAAGAATGCGGTCGGCTTCACCTTGCGAAATGATATGGTGGCCCGTTGAACCTATGTTTGCCGCTGACAATAATTCCTGCACATCCTTCAGTCGTACCTTTGAGTTATTGATCGAATATTCATTGGTACCGTCGCGATTGACCGTACGTTCAATGAGGATCTCATCAAAGTCCATCTGGAACACGCGTTTTGTGTTATCAAGGACAACGCTCACCTGCGCGCGATTGCCGCGAGAGACGCTGTCAGAGCCGTTGAAGATGAGGTCTTCACCTTTCTTTCCGCGCATGGACTTGATTGACTGCTCCCCCAAGACAAACCGAAACGCCTCCGCAACATTCGATTTTCCTGAACCATTTGGACCAACTATTGCAGTAATAGGCGCACTAAATTCAAGCTCGCTTTTTTTTGCAAAAGATTTAAAGCCACTGATTGTAAGGTGTTTAAGATACATCGATATGCTTACTACACTCAACGCTAGTTGACAAAGATGATGTACGCGTCATCCAGATCGATCTCATCATCAATCCAATTATATGCTCCTTGAGTGTAGTAAGAGGTCTGGGTGTAGTAGGAAGTCTGAGTGTAGTAGGAAGTCTGTGCGTAGTAATTTCCTTGGATGTAGTATGAGGTCTGAGCATAGTAGGAAGTCTGAGTGTAGTAAGAACCCTGAGAATAATAACCACTCTGGCTGTAGTAGCCACTCTGGCTGTAGTAGCCTGACTGAGAATAATAACCACTTTGTCCGTAATATCCGCTCTGTCCGTAATATCCGCTCTGTCCGTAATATCCGCTCTGTCCGTAATAGGCACCTTGTTCATAGTAACCGCTTTGGCCATATGCAGCCCGTGCTGTGGGTACGAACCAGTTATCATTAAAGTTTACCTCTCCTCCTCCACACACTTCTGAGTAATTTCCATTGTCTTCAGTCTCCATATTCTGAACAATGATTACATCTCGAGTTTCTCCATTGCATTCAAAATCAGAGAAATACCAATATCCATATTCACTTTTATCTCCCAGCGGATCCTTGTTTATTTCAGGCAAAAACGGTGCAAGCTCAGCATCAATTGCTTCACCAACACCTATTTCAACGCCATCGCTAAACTCAGGATATTCACCATTCGCCTCCTTGTAGAGTCGTACACCGAGTTTAAGTTGTTCAATATCATTTACACGTGCTGAATCTCGCGCTTCTTTTCGCGCATTTAGCACAACAGTGAAAGCAAGAACCGCGAGCGTGACAATGATACCCACTACTGTCATCACTTCAATAAGTGTGAAGCCTGTTCTTTTCATTAACACAATAATATCATTATGCAGCAATAAAAAAGTATGGGCGGGGGGATTATTCTTTGAGTACGATAATGTACGATCCGGTGCCTGCTACGGCAGTATCAGGAGTCCCGTGTGTGCAGATATCTGTAAAGTTAGCATTTTTTGAAAGTTCCATATTCCGAACAAATATCACATGCTGACCAGTCTCAGAGCAGGTAAAGTTTGAATCATACCAATAACTATAGGTATCATCCCCAGCGGTTCTCATCGGATCAGTGTACGTATTCCCGTTGAATAAAATCATATCGTCATCAAGCTCACCTCCCATGCCAATTTCAACACCTCCATCAACTGACGGGTATTCTCTATTTTTCTCCTTATATAACGTGAGTGCGAATTGAATATTTGAAAGGTCGGCAACACGTTTCTGTTCACGGGTGTTCTGACGCGCTTGAGAGATTGAAGCGAAAATAATACTGAGTATAAGTACGATGAGCGTAATAACAACCGCGAGCTCAACCAAAGTAAATCCACCTTTTGCTTGAGAAATTTTCTGCATATTTATTATGGTAGCACACAGCTGCGACGTTATTTCTTCGATAAGCCACGCATCTCTAGCTTTGCGATTTCAAATCAAAAGGTCTTGGTGATGTACATTAAGTACATCACCAGCCTTACAGGCTCAGTACACCTTTTGGCTCTTGCGAGGCTCAAAAGGTCCTGGTGATGTACATTGAGTACATCACCAGCCTTTTCCTTCAATAGCTTTAAGGGCGGCTTCCTGCTCTGCTTCTTGCTTTGCTCGTCCTCTTCCTTCACCTGCTTTTTCTTTTCCAAGAAACACACCAACTGTGAAAATGCGATCATGATCCGGCCCCTCCTGACTGAGCGTAGTGTAGGTTGGGGTGAGATTTGTATGCTCCTGCGCCAATTCCTGGAATCTACTTTTTGGATCCTGCCAAAGCCGCTTTTCAACAATCTCGTCGGTCTTATCAAATAACTGGTCCGCGACGAATTTCTGTGCTGTGCCGTATCCTTGATCTATGTAAAGCGCTCCAATAAAAGCCTCAAATGCATTTGCCAGGATATACTGCCGTGCACGACCGACATCTTTGGATTCCCCTTTTGACATCAAGAGATAATCATTCACCCCGAGTTTTGTCGACGCATTGGAAAGTGACACCGTATTGACCAGAGCTGATCTAATAGCAGTAAGCTCCCCTTCGGGCTTATCAGGGTATTTACGGTAGAGAAAATCAGTGACAATAAGCTCCAAGACTGCATCACCAAGAAACTCGAGGCGCTCATTATGGTCCTGCTTAGCATCGCGGTGTTCGTTGAGGTAGGAGCGGTGAGTAATGGCTGTAAGCAGGTGCATTTTGTCATGAAACACAAAGCCAAGAACCCGCTCAAGTGTCAGCAGGTCTGCCTCAATATTCCGCTCATCGGTTTCCTTCGCCATAGGTCTGTGTGTAGCTCAACGCTACCATGTTTTCAGAAATGCGCTACCTTCTGCTATTGTTGGCAACAAGCATAGTGACCGCCTTTGTCACAATAGGTAGAATATCTTCGTAAAAATTGAGATCAAGTATCTCAGCGACTTTGAACCATTTTGCATCATCAAGACCTCCTTTTTTCTCCAAGGTCAACTCCGTGTATCCACTGCGGGCAAGAAAATACGTCACTTGCTTGCGCACCTTACCGAGCTCAGGATGCGATGCCACGTATTCGTTTTTGCCAAGTTCACCTTCGAGTACTACATCGACGCCAATCTCTTCTTTGATCTCCCGCATTGCGCCAGCCTCAACAGTTTCGCCTTCCTCTATCTTCCCCTTCGAGAGGGTCCAATGCCCAAAGATATCGTGGACTAATGCCAAGTAGATGTCACCATCAGACTCAGAATACACCACTGCCCCAGAAAGACGCTGTATAGGCATTTTTTCAAATGGGATGTCCTTTCGCGGTCGCTTGCCCGTCTCATCCTTGCCCGGCTCACCTATTTCCTTATAGACAGCTCCGAGTACGCCATTAACGAACCGGCTACTGTTCTCTCCTCCAAACTGCTTTGCAAGTTCTATTGCCTCGTTGATAGCCACCTTTGCAGGCACTTCTTTTCGGTCAGCAAACAAAAGTTCATACAAACCTAAACGTAAAATATTTCTATCAACTGGCGAGATACGATCAATAGGCCACTCAGGAGCAGCCTTTTCGATTACCTGATCAAGTTCAGGTTGTTTTCCCAGTACTCCATCAAGGAGTTTTTCTATGAAGGGAGCGTCAGTCTTGTTGGGTGCAAACTCTGAGATGTTGCGTCCTAACACTTCGGGTACATTTTTCTTTTCTATATCATTCAAATCCCACTCAAAGAGTGTCTGAAGAACGATTGACCTGCTTAAATGTCGATTTGCCATAAAAAATGTACTAACTTCTACTGGATTCAGTGTACAACACCTGCGGTTAACAAAAAACCGGCTGATGCCGGATTCTTGTGGATTAGATTACTTTGTCTCTTTTGCAGCCGGTTCTGATGAGACAGTCTCTGCTTCTGAAGAGCTCTGAGCTTTGATAGCCTCCCGTTTAGCCTGCATGCGGGCGTCACGCTTTTCCTTTTGTGCCTTGAGATCCATTACCTGTCGGCCCTTGTAATAACCACATTCAAGACACATGTGGTGTGGTCGGTGCTGTGAACCGCAATTTGAACACACCGCCAAAGTAGGATTCTTCAGCGCATGGTGTGATCGGCGGTTCGCTGTATGCGCCCGCGTATGTCGCATTCGTATTACCATAGTGGGCGCAACTATAGCAGACAAAGGCTTTTTTGGCAATAAGAAAGGGCGCTGCGGCACGCAGCACCCTCCCCTGATGCACAAACGGGAGCTATTTCCCGTGGAAATGCTGAACTGGCAACTCCGGAAGCCTGGACGTACGGGCGATTTTCCTGAACTGCTCCAGATCGTCCGGGTTGCACGTCCTTACGAGACAAGCCGCCGCAATACCGTGGGACTCACAGAATTGGGCGAGTTTCTCTCGATCCTCCCCGATGGTGTTGCCATCGCGCTTTTCTTGTGACAAGGCCTTACCTCTTCAATTCAAACAATAACTGGAACGTACTCTCCGTACGTCCCGCCCACACCCCCTGATGTGGCTTTCTATACCATACCACACATCTAGCCCCCCATCAATTTTTGACAGTAGCTCTTCCTGTGCATATCAGTCATCCCGAGGGTCAGAATAAGCTCACGATGACGTTCTGTCCCATAGCCTTTATGCTGATGGAAACAATATGGAGCGTACATCGCATGTTCGGAAAGCCGTTCCATATAACGGTCCCGGGTAACCTTCGCCACAATAGAAGCCAAACCAATTACTTTTTCTTTTGCATCACCTTTAATAATAGTTTCCTGATGCAGGTATCGTTCTGGAGCTTTTAAACCCCCGTCAAGTCGGATCAGTATCTCTTCATATTTCATATCTTCATGCTCAATGGTCCTGAGCGCGCGATCCATAGCACGTTGGACCGCAGACACAATACCAACGGTATCTATGGAAGAAGCGCTCACCGAAGCAACAGCAAATGTGAGCAGTCCATCCTTTTTAAGCTGCTGAGCTTTGCGATGTATAGCCTCGCGTCTTTTCTGAGTAAGTCTCTTGCTGTCTGTAACCCCCGGAAGAAGTTCCCAGTTGAAATCGTCAGACACACATGCAACACCAACAGAAACAGGCCCTGCAAGAGGACCTCTCCCTACCTCGTCAACTCCAATGAGCCACTTTTTCATGTAGATAACTATACCAAGTATTTTTGATATAATGGCCATATTCATGTCCCCAAACCCAATCGAGTCAGAATTCATCCACTTACACGTGCACTCGCATTATTCCCTTCTTAATGCCATCCCCACACCCAAGGAACTGGCTGCGGCAGCGAAAAATGACAATCAGCAGGCACTTGCACTTACTGACGCAGGGGCGCTGTATGGCATCATCGACTTCTACAAAGCTTGTGCAAAGGAGGAGATCAAACCGATTATTGGTCTCGACGCTTTTGTCTCACCACGCACACGTTTCGATAAAGAACCAATAGACAAACCCCGTTCGCGTCTGGTGTTACTTGCAGAGAATGAAAAAGGCTACAAGAACCTTATCAAGATGGTGACGCAATCCAATATTGAAGGTTTTTATTACCGGCCGCGCATTGACCATGAATTATTGCAGCGCCATGCTGAAGGGCTCTTTTGCATCATTCCCTCATTTGCCGGTGATACAAGCCAGCATTTAAAAAACAATGACTTTGAAAAAGCTGAGGCTGATGCCGCATGGTACAAAAGCCTCTTCGGTGAGAAATGTTATTTGGAGATTACACATCACCCAGAGATGATCGGGCACCAGGAACTGCAGGAAAAGATACAGACACTCAGTACCAAAGCGAGTATTCCGCTTGTTGCTGCACATGATGTGTATTATCTGAGCAAAGATGACGCAACCGCGCGTGAAGTGATGATCAAGATCCAAAATGGAGGCACGGTGGACCCGCACGAAGAGCGAGCCGAGGATTTTTCATTTATCACACAAGCACAGGCAAAAGACTACTTTAAAGATGTGCCAGAGGCCCTTCAGAATACAGTAAAGATCGCAGAAGAGTGCTATGTCGATATTCCTATTGGAACTAAATGGTACTTCCCTAACTACATCATTGAAAGCGGAAAAGAACCAGATGAGGAACTTAAGGAACGCGCTTATAAAGGCGTCACTTGGCGTGGTCACGACATCACTGATGCGGAAATAAAAAAGCGCCTCGATTACGAACTTGAGGTCATCAAAAACAAAGGATATGCGAAATACTTTCTTGTGGTGAGTGATCTTCTGCGCGAAGCACGTGAACGGAAGATCCTCACTACTATCCGCGGTTCGGTTGCGGGTTCATATGCTACATATGTGCTGGGGATCACCAACGTAGACCCACTTGAATATAAGCTGCCATTTGAACGCTTCCTCAATCCCGAGCGTCCCTCAGCGCCCGATGTTGACATGGACTACGCCGACAATCGCCGCGACGAGATCATCGAATACGCAAAACAAAAATACGGCGAAGATAAAGTTGCGCAGATCGGCACGTTTGGAACTATGATGGCACGCGCTGCTGTGCGCGACGTTGCTCGCGCGCTTGGGCATCCCTACTCTGTGGGCGACCGCATTGCAAAGCTCATCCCTATGGGAAGCCAGGGGTTTCCTATGACCATCAAACGAGCGCTTGAGATCGAACCAGAGCTGAAGAAGCTGTACAAGCAAGACAGCGAATCACGTGACGTGCTCGACCTTGCTCAGAAGATCGAAGGGCGCGCGCGTCACGTAGGCGTACATGCAGCAGGAGTGGTGATCGCTCCAGAGCCCTTGGATCAGTTCGTACCGATCCAGCTCGATACCAAAACCGGCAAATACATAACACAGTACGAGATGCGTTCAGTGGGAGAAGACGGGGTCGGTCTTTTGAAATTCGACTTTCTTGGGATCAAGAACCTCTCCATTCTCGCTGATGCAGTCAAGCGAGTGAAGGCAATACGAGACATTGAGGTCGATATCGAGGACATTCCTCTGGATGATCCGAAGACCTTCAAAATGCTCGCAGCTGGAGAGACCATGGGCCTCTTTCAGCTTAATGGCTCAGGCATGACTGCATTCTTGAAGCAGCTGCAGCCATCATCAATCCACGACATCAACGCAATGGTGGCACTTTATCGCCCTGGCCCAATGGAATCCATTCCGCAGTATATTGAGCGAAAGCACAACGCCAACCTCATTACCTACCTTGATCCGCGCCTGGAAAAAATCCTTGACCGTTCTTATGGAGTAATCACCTACCAGGATGATGTGATGATGATCTCGATTGAGCTTGCGGGATACTCGTGGCTCGATGCCGATAAGCTCCGTAAAGCAATGGGAAAGAAAATCCCTGAGGTTATGGAAGCTGAGAAAGAAAAGCTCATGAAAGGCTTTCTTGAATATGGAAAGCTCTCCCACAGTGTGGCGGACAAGCTGTGGAAGCTCATTGAGCCATTCGCAGCGTACGGGTTTAACAAGGCCCATGCAGCTAGCTATGGGCGCGTTGCGTACCAGACGGCATACATGAAAGCAAACTACCCTGAAGAATATATGTCCGCAGTACTTACCGCTGACTCAGGCGACACCGAAAAAATAGCCGAGATCATTCATGAGTGTGAACGTATGGGTCTTGAGGTACTCCCGCCTGACATCAATGAAAGTTTTGCAGCGTTTTCTGTGGTGCCCAACAGCGAGAAAATCCGCTTCGGTCTTACTACGATCAAAAACTTTGGAGCAGGCATTGCAGAAGCGATCATTTCTGAGCGTAAGAAGAACGGGCCGTTTGCATCACTCTCCGACTTCCTCACCCGAGTCCACGACAAAAATTTGAACAAAAAATCGCTTGAGGCGCTCATTATGGCAGGAGCCTTTGATCGTTTTGAGGTGCGCGGCAAGATGTACGAAAACCTCGATACACTTCTTGCCTTCAACAAGGAGCATGTGGCAGGCAAAGAGGCGAATCAAGATTCGCTTTTCGGTGGCCTGAGCACATCCATTAACACGCTGGTACTTACTGATGCATCAGATGTGTCACTTGAACAAAAGCTTCTGTGGGAAAAAGAACTGCTTGGGGTGTACGTATCAGGTCATCCCCTTGATCGCTTCAAAGAAGAACTTGCGAAGCGTTCAACCATACAACAAATAAAGAATGACGGCCGCAATGGAATACCGGTTGTGACCGCCGGAATGATCGAAACGGTGAGGGAATTACTCACAAAGAAAGGCGACCGCATGGCTTTCATACAACTTACCAACCATACTGACACTATTGAAATGGTCGCCTTCCCCGAGGTTTTTCAGACAAACCGTGAATTCCTCACGCCCGGCTCCTGTGTGGCGGTCAAAGGCAAGCTCAATATCCGCAATGATGAACCAAGCATCCTCGTAGACAAACTCAAACTTCTTGGAGAAAAGGCTGCAGAGCCTCAAACTGTAGTTTGACATTCAGACACAGCGCGGTAGGATATTTTCATTCAGAGATTGCGGGAGCCACCAACTTCCGGCACGTCTGCGCGAAAGCCTAATCTGAAATCCAAAGCGCCGTACGGTATATCGTCCGGAAGCTCGGTGGAACCGCGGTTACAAGATCGCCCGAGCAAAAATATGACTTTGTCATATTTTTGCTCGGGCTATTTTAATTTAATTATCCTATGTCAGAACAACTTCAAAACAAACGTCACACGCTCGCACACCTTTTAGCTGCAGCTGTTTTGGAACACTACCCAAACGCAAAACTCACGCTTGGACCTGCTATTGATACAGGCTTCTATTACGATATCGATTTCCAAGGCGGTGATGCACTCACTGATGACGGTCTGAAAGATGTACAGAAGAGCATGAAAAAAATGCTTAACACCTGGACAGAGTTCACACACAGAGAGGTCTCAAAAGAAGAAGCGCTCGAAATGTTCAAGGGCAATGAATATAAAGAAGAACTCATAGAAGAGATCGCACAAAAGGGAGAGGCGATCACTCTCTATACCTGCGGTGGTTTCACTGATCTTTGCCGAGGCGGTCACTGCGAACACCCAAAGGAGGAAATCAGTGCTGATGCGTTCAAGCTCGACAAGGTGGCGGGCGCATATTGGCGTGGAGATGAGAAGAACCCAATGCTCACGCGTATCTATGGGCTTGCGTTTGATACCGCAGAAGAACTGCAGGCGTACGAAACCCAGCTTGAAGAAGCAAAGAAGCGCGATCACAAGAAACTCGGGGTTGAGATGAAGCTCTTCTCACTCTCCCCACTTGTGGGGTCAGGACTCCCTCTTTTGCAGCCACGCGGAGCAATCGTCCGCCGGGAGATTGAGGAGTATCTCTGGGACCTCCATAAGAACAAAGGCTACGAGCGCGTCTGGACGCCGCACATCGCAAAGGAAGCCCTCTATGAAACAAGCGGACATGCTGCGAAGTTCGGCGATGAGCTTTTCCGCGTATCAGGCAAAGATGAGAAGTTCATCCTCAAACCGATGAACTGTCCACACCATATGCAGATCTTTGCAGACAACCAGTTCTCCTACCGCGACATGCCCGTCCGCTATTTCGAGCCTGCAACCGTGTATCGCGATGAGAAAACCGGCCAGCTCGCAGGCCTTACGCGCGTCCGATCAATTACCCAAGACGATGGACACCTCTTCTGCCGTGTCACACAGATCACGCAGGAAGTATCGACCATTGTCGGCATCATCCGTGAGTTCTACAAGACCATGAACCTGCTCGACGGTTATTGGGTGCGGCTTTCTGTGCGCGGCGAAGGAGGTCTCTATATCGGTGAAGACGCAGTGTGGGAAAAAGCTGAGGCAGCGCTTGAGGATGCGGCAAAGGAGAATGAACTTCCTTACAGGCGCGTTGAGGGTGAAGCCGCATTCTACGGTCCTAAACTCGACTTTATGTTCAAGGATGCCATCGGCCGTGAATGGCAGCTTGCTACTATCCAGTGCGACTTCAACCTCCCTGAACGCTTCGATCTCTCATACATAAACGAGCAGGGACAGAAGGAACGACCGGTTGTCATTCACCGCGCTATCTCCGGCTCGCTCGAACGCTTCATGGGAGTCATGATCGAACACTTCGGCGGCAACTTCCCCCTCTGGCTCTCTCCTGTTCAAATTTCAATCATTCCTGTTGCTGACTCACACAAAGAATATGCTGAGCAAGTGTATGCGGCACTGAAAGCTATTGGCATCCGTGCTACGTATGACGACTCAAATGAATCGATGGGTAAAAAGATCCGCAATGCAAAAAAGGAACGCCTCCCCTACTTCATTGTCATTGGAGACAAAGAAGTCGAGGCCAAGAACGTTACACTTGAGTCACGTGATGGGATTTCACAGCAGATGGATCTTTCAGCACTGGGTAATCACCTACTTGCTGAGATCAGCGCTAAAGGTTCACAATAAGACACATAATCACAGCTCTGCAATTGCACCTGCAGGAAAGTTGCGATATTTTGGAAAGCGGGATAGGTGGAGGAGGAAACAGTGAAGCACACCCCTATTGTTCATGACGGCTCTCACGCCGGCATCAAGCTGCGCCGCAGCCTGGTGCGAGGTTTGCAGGTCGGGAGAGTAAGCCCGAGCTTTTCTTTCGAGAAAGGCTTCCCGGGCATGCAGGTACACCTCTACTGTACCGAGGGCCATGGCGGGCCCATCACGGATGTCGTACACGGAAAGCTCAAGCGGGCCTCAAGCAAAGGCGTGCGCAAGTGGGCCTTTGTCCCGGACCGTATCGAAGATGTGAGCCGCTTCAATACTGCCGCACTTGTGCGTCTGTAGCGAGCGTGTATTCCGCCAAGCGCGAAAAAGCCGAGCATATATTCGCTCGGCTTTTCCTCTGCCAGATTTTTGTTATCCAATTATTTTTATTGCCTTCATGATAGCCATTTTTACGGCATACTCCTCATCGGTGTATGTGCCGTCAAGCGCTGAAGTAAGTGCTCTGAGTACATCCTGCAGTTGCTCAGGGGAAAGCTTAGCTCCTTCTTTCTTGAGCATTTCTGATATGGTGACTTCTTCCCCCATTTTGAATCGATAAAGCGCATCAAGATCGGTGGCTGCATCTGCAAGAGCTACCATTGGACGATTGCTGATCATTGCATAGGAGGCAGTGGTGTTTCTTCCAAGAATTGCCTCTGCAAGAGATCCAGAGACCATCGGCTCCTTTTGGAGTGCAACAGACTCATCTGTGATAAGCTCACCTGCTTCGGTATTGATCTCTTCGATCAAGTTCTCCATACGCGCTAGGTTTACTACCACCCAGCCGTCTTCGCTCGGGAATGAAACCCTAGCTTTTGCAAGCACCACATCAAGCACAGAGCTGCGAGAATCTACAAGCGATACTTTTCCAATGAAGTAACGCATCGCATCGCTCGAAAGCAAAACCTTTTGTGCATGCGCTTGATTCTCAAGCTCAGTGAGAGCAGCGTCCTCATCCGTCAAAACAGTATCGAGTTCGAAATCCCCCGTAGGCAGATCGCTTGGACTAGCCTCGTGCTGCATAACAGCATCAAGATACGTTTCCGCAACAGGCGTAGCGGCCTCAACACTCGCATCCGTATAAGTAGTACTGACCGGTTCTCTGAACTTAAAGCCTAAGAAACCTTTTTTTTTATGACTATGACGTAAGCTACGAAGAGTGCCCAGAGTGTAAGCAGACCATAGAAGATAAATGTAAGCACTGGTCCTGCCTCAAATCCGGTATAGGGAACTTCAGTAAGATAGATGCTTCCGACAACAGGTTTCTGGTCGCGTGATTCAAGTACGATAATTTCACCTTCTACCTCCACTTCAACCTTACAAGTCTTGTCTTTGCTTCCACGTTCAGCAATAAGCGTATATGTTGTGTCCTTTGTCGGACGAAGTTTTATCTCACCGTCAAGGAAATCCTTCTTGTCACTAGATGAAAGATCATCAGTATCTACAAGCGTATTGCCATGGTTGTCCTTCAGGAGAATATCAGTTGCATTCGTTGTATCCCATTCAAGTGTTATCTCCTTTCCCTTCTTGATCTTCTTTGCAGAGATATCGAGATCACAGCGTGGTGTCTTTGAGCCGCCTCCGCCGTATGAACCCTGTGAGTAGTAGCTGCTCTGTGAGTAATTATCATATGAACCCTGAGAGTAATATGAACTCTGAGAGTAATAGCTGCTCTGTGAATATGTCGGTTCCTCAACGGTTACCTTCGCCTTGCAGCCAGCATCATTTCCAGTTCCTTCTGCGGTCAGCTGGAAAGAAGTGTCATCAGTTACGTGGACAACCTTTGAGCCATCTGCGCTTACCTCACCCACACCGTTATCAATAGTCACTTTAGAAGCGTTCGAGGTCTCCCAAGTAAGAGTTACATCTCCACCTCCGTGAGGGAGTGAGTCAGGGCTTGCGGTAAAGAGATCACATGACGCATTTACTACATACGATCCCTGTGAATAGTATGAACTCTGTGAGTAGTAGCTGCTCTGAGAGTAGTACGAACTCTGAGAGTAATAATCACTCTGGGAATAGTAGTCACTCTGAGAGTAATAATCACTCTGGGAGTAGTAGTCACTCTGGGAATAGTATGAACCCTGTGAGTAGTAACTGCTCTGAGAGTAATAATCACTCTGGGAGTAGTAGTCACTCTGGGAATATCCGCAGCTACCACAGCTTGTCTGAGCCTCTGCTTTGTTCAATAGAAGTGAAGAACCCGTGATTGAGCCCATTACTCCAAATACTGCAAAAAGCACGACTGTAGCAACAAGAGTCTTATTAATTAATGTTGTCATATGATATGTAGTAAATAATACCGCCGAATCTCTTCGGGTGTAAGAAGTCGTGCTTGCACAACTGCTTGCATCCAAATAGATAGTGGAGATGGACGCAGATGCCTGAAGCATCTGCGTCCACTTCCTTAGCTTGGGGTGTAGGACCAGTTCGATCCGCCGACCCGTTCCAGCACGTAAGTGCCGTCACGGGTGATCGCTTCGGTTGCGACCCATCCGGTGTACTCCGGACAGGTCACATAGACCGCGATTTTCGTCCCGGAAGTCACCCACTGCACGCGGCACTGCGCGTTGTGCATGGTGACGATCCGTTCGAACGAACCACCCTTGTATCGCAGATGGACCACCCACTCGTTGGTGCCGTCCGGCCGGGTGATGATCGCGTGCTCGCGGTCCGCAAAGCAGACATTGACCTTGATCTTCGGGACGACATTGCTGCCGCCGTTGTAGTCGGTCTCCGGCACTTCCGGGCAGACAACCTGCTGTACGCAGTTGTCAGCGTAGCTTACGCCCACGCTGACAACAGGAGTAGTGAGCATGGCGCTTGCGAGAGCCATGGCAATGATGGTGTTCTTCATGATGGCCTCCTAAGCCGATTGATGTGAGGAACTAGAATTCTCCGTCATGCGCGACGGAAGCGTTTTGCTTCCGTACACGTGGAGAGCTTCCTTTTAAGAAGTCCAGTCCATCAGTGCCGGTTTCCAAAAAGAAAGCTCGCTTCGTGCTTTGCTACTGTATGTTAAGAGAAGTACTTTTGGGATACTATACCCCAAAGAACTGAACAATACTGTACTTTAGCCCATTTATAACATTTTGTCAAGTCCACCACTGTTCTGATTATATGAGAATAGTAATGAAATCCCTGTGAATTTAGAGTTTTTTTGTTTCAATGAGGGTTGCTTCCACCACAAAACGGTCATCCTTTGAACCAAAACTATTACAGGTAGCCAAAGTTAACTGTGCTTTTCCTGGGGTTGCAGGTACAGCCACCTCACTTGCCTTTGCCTGGTAAACTTTTTGAACACGATAGATGTATTCTGCATCAACAGAACGTACACGGATGGTGTCTCCCCATACCAAATCCTGTATGCCATTAAACGCTTGGAAATTCTTATTAAAGACGGTAGGCAGATAGCTCGAATGAGCCAATATGAACATATTGCCTTTGGTAGACAAATCAGCTGAGTCTGGGTGACGCACCGCACCAGAAAGCAACGCCGCATCAAGTTCGGCAACATCATTTGAGCTAGGATTAAGTACAGGCACCTCCCTGTTGAGAGTATCAAAGTAAATACTTGTCGGAAGTGAAGCGAGCGGATCTTCTTCTATAACCATATCCTGAACTTCCGCAGGTTCTGTAATTTCCTCTTCATTAGTACCCATTTCTTCTGTCCTCTCAGAAGCATCAGCTTCTCTAGGCTCAGGGTAGAAATCAAGTGCAAACAAAAGACCGTACGTTATAAGCACGATAATAAAGAAAACCACCAAAAATGGCCCTTTGTTAACTTTTATTTGAGCATAGAGCTCTTCAAACAATTCATTCGACTTCATAAATATTCCGGACATAATACATTATTTTTGTCAAATGTCAACCCTTCCATAAATTAATCTTGTGCAGGTTGACACTATCATCATAATATGATATGATTCATATGTACTTGTCCAATTGTTTGGACCCGTTCTCACTACCCTATTGTCCTTTCCCCTCGTATTTAAAATTATGAGGGCTTTTGTGCAATAGCATGAGGAGGTGGCGTACAATAATATTTAGTATTAGCTTTATTTTTATGAATCAGGTATCAGAAGAGAAAAAAACTACGCTCACGAAGGTACTCGCCATCTTGGGCTTTCTTGCCATCATCGTACTCGCGGTATGGCTTGCAGTGAAGATAGTCAGTGTCATCCCGAGTGCATTCTCTTCGCTCGCCTCGCTCGCTGACAGCGTATACAACTACGACCGCGAAATGAAGCTTGAGGTAGCAACTGAAAATAGTGTTGTCAATGCTGGAGAGGCATTCACCATTTCATGGACAAATATGCGAAAGAACGGTACATATACGTTCTCATACTCTTGCATTGACGGGGTTTCAGTTGATATCAGAGACAAGGAAGGAAATATTGAAGCACTTTCTTGCGATACTCCTCTGGATCTAAAAAACGCCACCTCGCTTGAAATCCGTGTTTCATCTGAAAAGTCACGTTTTGTTGATGTTCCATACTCAGTCACCTTTACAGAGAATGGAAATGAAGAGGCTGTCAGTACAGGTAACTCTACTGTCACTATCGTAAATGCCACAATCCCTACCTCAGGTATTGTGCAAGAGGAAGATTCTGAAACTGAAGAGGAGACAGCAGCCCCAGAACCATCAAAGACTGTAACTACACCATCAACACCTCGTTATACGCCAGGCACGCCTATTGTGACCAAAAAGACAATCTACACTATGCCGGTTTCTGACCCGAATGGGAAGATCGATCTGCAAGTCACTTTCCTGGGAGTAGGTACGATTTCAGGTAGCACCTTCATAAAGAAGAATTCAATCGACATTGATGACCAAGGTGCGCTCCAGTTCGAGGTTAAGAATATCGGTACGAAAACTGCTGAAGACTGGGATTACACCGCGAAGCTTCCTGGTGACATTACGTACACTTCCGATGACCAGAAGGCATTGAAACCAAATGAACGAGCAGTCATCACACTCGGATTTGAAGGACTCAGCGATGACGGTTCGGAGAAAGTCAGTGTTGAGGTCACTGCAAAAAATGATGTGAAGAAGTCGAACAATGAATTTACACAAACAGTAAAAATAACAGACTAAAACACTAAAAAAAACCGCATGCACATTGCATGCGGTTTTTTAGTGTCCAAACCACAGTACCTTCTTATCCGGGTCCTGCTCTTCTGGAAAGAGTGCATTCCATGTGAGGCGATCCACAGTGCCTGGTATGATCTCAGAATCGAGTTTCTCTTTACTGAATACCCGCTGCTGGAAATTGTAGACTGCTTGTCGGGTATCATTTCCATACAGTCCGTCGATCACTACCTCCTCTCCGTATTCGTGCAACGCCATCTGCACTTTTATGGTGAGCGCTCTCTTTAGAGGTGCCTCAGTCTCATCAAGTTCCATTGAAACGATCGTCTTGACCTTATCAAGCATAGCACTGAGTACTTCTGGGCCATGGAGGAACACGAGAGTATACATCTCACCGTCCGGTGCCATAATGTCTATAGCACCCCATTCGATACCAACTGGCATGCGCACACCCTCAGCACAATCGCTGTCAAGAAATACCGGCGAACCAGATATTCCTTCAAGGTCATACGCATTATATTTTCGGTCACCATTGGTATCACTCATCTTGGTCAGAAACGCATAGGACGATAGAAACGCTTCTTCATATTCACGTGTTGCCGCCCGTGCACCAAGGAGCTTTTTTTTCTGGTCCCTGGTCAATAAACTCTCCGTCACTTTAAATACCACCCCCGAAAAAATATCTGTATTGTCGCTTTTTCTACCTCGTGTCTCATGTATAGAGGGAATATGTACCAGGCTGCCGCTGATGTCACGCATCGCCTTTTGTCTGTCCCACTCTAAATTTACTTTGGCTATTTGGCGTTCACCTTCTTCACTTGCATTGAGTTCAGACACATCGCATCCGCCAATATCCTCCTGGCCTCCAAGAAGTTCACAACGAAAAGAGTGCTCCATGACATGCTTGTTTGCTACAAGTGCACCATTGACGAAAAAACCATTGCTGTAACCCATCAAATCTCCATCTTCAGAATTACGAGTATGAGCAAAACGGATATGCGGAGTGTAGTTCACCCCTTCATGCCTGATCTGCACTGAAGGCCAGGAACCCCCTTCGCGGAAAAATTTCTCTCTATCAACTTCCGTACCCTCAAGCACTGAGTGATCCGTTATGGGTACTCCATTTTCTCCTTCGAGGATTGCCCATATTTCTTCCCGAGTGATATCAGGGCGAGCCAGCTCATGCTTAAATTCTTTCAGACGTTTTTCATACGCTCTGATAGAGCGCACCATATCCTCAGCCTGTTCTGGAGATACAGGAGAAGCCTCAGCCACGGAAGGAGTCGATACACCCAACGCACCAGCAGCAACCAAAGCACCTGCTCCTTTTAGGAACTGACGCCTTTGAAGTCCTGAAGGCCCGAGTTCATCATCAGTATCAGTGACTGCTTGTGCGGTCTCATTTTTGAAGAAAAATTTTTCAAATCCCATGCCTTAAATATCCAAGTTTGCGGTATGAGCGTTTGACTGAATGAACAGCTTTCTGCTCTCCACATCGGTTCCCATAAGTATATCAAATACCTTGTCCGCTTCCTGTGCGTCTTCGATGTTGACCTGCTTAAGGATGCGATTCTCTGGATTCATGGTAGTCTCCCACAGCTCTTCTGCGTTCATTTCACCGAGACCCTTGTAGCGTTGGATACGGAACTTTGCGTTTCCTTTCTTGGCTGTTTCAACCTCCTCCTCTTCAGTCTCCACTTCCTCAACAATTTCATCAAGTGCAGATGCTTCTTCGCCAACAATATTGAATTTCTCCTGATCAGAATACGCGTACGAAGTTATTTTTCCCTGCTGGATTTTATACAGAGGCGGCTGTGCGATGTAGATGTATCCCTCTTCAATGAGCGGGCGGAAATAACGGTAGAAAAGTGTGAGGAGAAGTGTACGGATGTGCGCACCGTCCACGTCAGCGTCGGTTGCGATGATGATCTTATGGTAGCGCAGACGCGAAAGGTCGAACACGTCACCAATGGCAGTTCCGAGCGCAATCACAAGGTTCTTTATTTGTTCAGATACGAGCATCTTATCGATGCGCGCCCGCTCCACATTGAGGATCTTCCCGCGCAATGGGAGAATAGCCTGTGTGCGGCGGTCTCGCCCCATCTTGGCAGAGCCTCCTGCTGAATCTCCCTCCACTATGAAGAGTTCAGACTCCTCTGCGCTCTTGGTCTGACAGTCAGCAAGTTTGCCGGGAAGCGACATGCCTTCGAGTGCTCCTTTTCGCAGTACAGAATCCTTTGCAGCCTTTGCAGCCTTGCGTGCCTTTACAGCAATAACAACTTTGTTGATGATCGCTTTTGCATCGTCAGGATTCTCCTCAAGGTACTCAGTGAACGCTTCTCCAAAAATAGTCTCAACCGCTCCACGTGCCTCGACACTTCCGAGCTTGCCTTTGGTCTGCCCTTCAAACTGAATTTCCGGCATCTTCACCGACACCACTGCGGTAATACCTTCAAGCACATCGTCACCGGTGAAGCCGGCATCTTTGTCCTTTTCTTTGAAAAAATTGTTCTTCTTGGCGTAGTTATTGAGTGTGCGCGTAAGCGCAGTCTTGAAGCCGGTTATGTGCGTACCATGCTCTGGGTTGTAGATATTGTTGGCAAACGCAGAGATACGCGACTGTATGTCATCAACATACTGCACAGCAACCTCAACGGACATGACTGGGCCCTCCATGTTGTTCTTTTCGACATAGAAGATGTTCTTATGGACCGGCTTCTGATAGTGATTATTGAATGCAACAAGTGACTTCAAGCCTCCTTCAAAGTAGAAGGACATACTCGGCACTTCAAGATGTTCGTCTGCAAGGTAGACAACCTCAGCAAGGCTATTGCTGTCGAGCTTTGCTGTGCTCTCGCGAGCATCAAGCACCGTCAGATGAAGACCCTTCACCAGGTATGCCTGTTGCCGCAGGTGTCCGACAATTCGCTTCCAGTCATACTTGATCTCAGGAAAAATTGACGGATCAGCCTGGAACATCGTGATGGTTCCATTGAATTTTGTGCTCTCAAGCTTCTTTACTTTTGCTTTAGCCTTTCCAATGTTGTATTCCTGCATGTAATGGCCGCCGTCTTTGTGGACATCAACACGCATGTGCGTTGAGAGTGCATTCACCACAGACGCACCTACGCCATGCAGCCCTCCTGAGACCTTGTAACCAGTACCCTCTCCACCAAACTTTCCTCCAGCATGAAGTGTTGTCATGATCGTCTCAAGTGCAGAAACTTTCGTATGCTTGTGGATGTCTACCGGAATACCACGACCATTGTCTACCACGCGAATATAGTTGTTAGGCAATAATGCAACTTCGACTTTGTCAGCAAAACCACCCATCGCTTCGTCGCGAGAGTTGTCAAAAATCTCCCAAATGAGGTGATGGAGACCGTCAAGACCGGTAGTACCGATATACATTCCCGGGCGCTTCCGTACTGGCTCAAGACCTTCAAGGACCGAGATGGAAGATGCATCGTATCCGCTCTTCTTTTGTGCTTCTTTTTTCGCTGGCATAGCTTCAGTTATTTCTTAAAAAGTACCTTTTAGTATAGCAAAAACCGACCCCGGTAGCTCCTTGCAGAAGTGGGAAAATGAGCCTTAATTTCATTGCAAAATCATTGTTTTTTTGTAAGCTATAAGCCGCGCTTAAGAGGAGGTCGCATATGTGCGAAAGCGTCGTCACACGGGTGCCCACAAGCGGGAAGAATATCCGTGAGTACAGAACGAAGACCGGGGACTGGTCAATGGACCAGAATGAAGCCCTGAAAACGTCAGAGGAAGATGCGCGGGCGATTGTCCGCACGCTGCGGCAGGCTGACAGGCCACCTGCGCACTTCGAGTATGACGAGAACATCGTAGCCGAGTAGGCTGCGCAGAGCGCATCATTTCCACGCGTGAGTGGAGTGGTGCGTTTTCTTTACCGCACTTCCCAACCCTTCATTCTCACTGCTGTGTAGACACTCTCCATGAAGTTATTTACCTCAACATCCGTGAGGGTCTTCTCATATGACTGAAATACGAGCCGGAATGCATATGACGTTCTCCCCTCTTTGGTGAAGACATCAACAAGTGTGGTACGCACGCGAAGATCGCCCGCAGCATCATCAATCACAGCCTGCACTGCTTCAGGAGCGATTCCTTCTCCGACCCAGAGGGCAACATCACGCGTAATGAACGGAAATGTAGAGAAAGGACGAAGCTGGATTTCATCAGAAGCTACAACCGGGTCGTAAGCAGAAGGCAGAGGAAGATTCTCGTCCTTCAAGACGTCAGAGAGATAGCATTCTGCAACCCCACCATGTATCTCAAACGGCAATACTGTGCCGACAACGTCTGAAAGTTGCTGTGTGATCTCACGCAAAAACTCATCATCCTTGGGTGTAGACCCTGACATCTTCTTGCGCACTCCAAGAGCTAGCATAGTAAACTCTTTGATGTCTTCTCTCGACTTTTGAAATACCGTACCGATCTCAAAGACTCGTGTGTCCTCTGCACCGAGCAAATCAACAAGCGGTGCATTCTTCTCGAGCACCTCAGTGAGGTTTTTACGGAGCGTTGATCGTAGATACGATTTGTCACTTGCGAGCGCATTTTGCAGTTGGATGGAATCAGTATCTCGAAACGATGACGTGATGACCTCAGAAAATCCCTGAGAAATAAGATAATTGCGAATCTTCTCACTATAGTAGTGTCGCTTATTAACCTTAAGAAGCGGAACGGCAACCGGAGTCACTGATACTACGTGCTGGTATCCATGCAAACGTCCAACCTCTTCAATATAATCTTCCTCAATTGAAAGATCGTTGCGCTCCCATGGAGACGTAACAATGAATACGCCGTCCTTTTCTTCCACCTGCGCACCCACGCGTTCAATAATTTCCTTGATCTCTCTTGGAGGAAGAGACAGTCCTAAAAGCGCATTAACCCGATCAGGATGCACCTCCACCGTGACCTTTTTTTGTTGCTCTTTGATGACGTCGATTGACCCCTCACATTCCCCACCTGCAATCTGTGATATAAGCGCCACCACTTCGCGTAAAGCATGAGGGATGAGTTCCTGTGATGGATTATTTTCAAATCGTTTCGAACCATCAATGACAATACCCAAACGGCGTGCAGTCTTCCGCGTAATGATCGGGTCAAAGTGAGCAGCTTCAATGATGATTTTGGTAGTAGCGCTATCAACTCCTGCAAAGGCGCCGCCCTTGATCCCCGCGAGTCCTATTGGAAGATTTGCGCTTTTATCGACGATCAAAAGTTCACTTCCCTGGAGACTAACTATGCGATCCCCTTCTTTACCGGCCTCTGCGATAAGACTTATCTTCTCCCCTTCTTTTGCGAAACGCACCTGGAACTGCCACACTCCATCAACCTGAGGAAACTTATCCGCATCATACGCGTGAAGCGGCTCTCCAAGCGCATACATGACGTAATTGGTTGCGTCAACGATGTTATTAATGGGGCGCGCTCCAAGTGCAACAAGCCTATCTTTAAGCCACTGTGGGGACTCTTTCACTTCGATCCCTGTCATGAGCGCCGCACCAAAGCGTGTGCAGGCGTGTGCATCTTCAATATCGACACTAATCTTCTCAAACTGCGGAAGGCGCTCTTCAGTCTGAAGCGGATCATGTACAAGTGGAATCCCGGTAATGCTTGCAATCTCACGCGCAATCCCCCGATGAGAGAGACAGTACGAAGCGCGGTCAGGAAGTATTTTGAGATCGATAACATCGTGCTCCCCCACTTTTTCAATCCCCTCCACTTCGAATGCATGGAACATGAAAAGCTCCTCAAGCTTCTCTGGGGAAGGTATTGACGGACCAACGTACTCTTTAAGCCATTCGTGAACAACTTTCATACTAAAATTGATTTACAAAACGCAGATCGCCAGAATAGAGATGACGGATATCATCAATGCCATACTTCATCACTCCCAGGCGATCGATACCCATGCCGAACGCAAATCCTGAGTATACTGTCGGATCGATTCCGCAATTGCGAAGTACATTCGGATGTACCATACCCGCACCCATAATCTCGATCCAGCGGTTAGCAAGTTTACTGCTACTGTTTTTTAGCATCATATCGACTTCAACTCCTGGTTCAACAAACGGGAAAAAGCTTGGGCGGAAACGCACCTCGACATCACCTTCAAAAAACTTTGAGAAGAAATACTCAAGCGTACCTTTGAGGTGCCCAATGTGTACACCCTTATCTACATACAGTCCCTCAAGCTGATAGAACTGAGCTTCGTGCGTTGCGTCGGTTGCCTCGTTACGAAATACCTTTCCAGGTACAATCACTCTAATAGGAGGCACGGGGTTTTTCTCCATGTAATGCGCCTGCACTGGAGACGTGTGCGTGCGCAATACAGTAGGTTCTTTTACGTCCTCTTTCCTGAAAAAGAATGTGTCCTGCATATCACGTGCAGGATGATCCTTTGGAAAATTAAGCTGGTCGAAATTGTAATGCTCCGTTTCAGCTTCTGGACCTTCTGCAAAGACAAATCCTATCTCAGAAAAAATGCTGTTGATCTCGGCGATCATCTGAGAAAGCGGATGTCTATGGCCTTGTTGCATGTTGGTCATACTATCAAATTATTGTTGTGAAGCAATTTCAGTGAAAACCTCAACGTAATACTCCCCGTCCTTGACGTAGATACGTCCACCGTCTTGAACCACGTGGATATCTTCCCCTGGGTACAAAAGCTGCGTGTTCTGCCATGCACGGTCATCAACCTCTACGACATACAATCCGTCTTCAAGATGCAGAAGTACCAAATCCCCGCTGTCGGGAAAGAAATCGAACCACAACACCTCTTTGCCAAGCCGATCAATGCGAATATCGCTCCGGCACACGCGCTCACCCTGCAATGCACTGAGGTTGGAGCTTCCCTTGAATTGTTTAAGTAATGCGTCAGTTACATGCTTGCCGTACTCAGAAGAGGTCTTTTTTTCTCCTTGGTAGATCACGCAGTAGTAGTACGGCACGTCGTCAGGATTGCCATTCCAAGAAATATATATTTCCCCTTCATTCTCATATAGAGACAGGTCACGCCATGAGCGAGTTGTGGTTGCCGCAAGTAGATCAAGCAGCGGTACAGAAGTCGCTTGCTCGGTATCAAAGCGGAACGGTTCCTTTTCCTGACCGTTGAGGATCATTTGCATTTCGGTTGATGAGGCTATAAGACTCGCCACATATGCATACTCAGGATTTACAATAAGGCTAGATGTTGCGGTCGAAGAGGAAGCAAAATGGAGCGCCGTTGTACTTGAAGCAAAATCAAATGCAGTTGATGTTGCAGCATCGAAGACAACACCGCGGCCATCAAGCGGGTTGTTCCACTGTGTAATGATCCTGATCTGTGGAACTTGCGGCATATTGAAGCTTGCAACCTCTGTCACAAAATGTGCGTACACTGGTAGATTCTTGACCCATGTCTGTACATTGTTTCCCTGTACATGGAGCCGATGCATGCCTGCTTCAAGATTTTGGATATATGCTGCTCTCTGGAATACCCGCATATCGCGTACAGGCTCATTATTAACAAATATCTCTGTTGCATCAGTGTCATTGCGCACGTATAACCCTCCAACACTTTTGATACTCGTAAGTTCACTAGTGAAATCAAAGCGGTATCCGATAGCATAAAAAACAGAGAATGGCACAGCAAACAAGAAGAGTGCTAGGGACAGGAAAAATACGAAGCGCCGCTTCTTTTGTGACAAAGGTTTCATTTCTACGGTGGGTGTCATACGTTGCTTTTTCGTGTTTTCGGTGTTACCCAGAAGCCCATGTATTTTCCAAGCATGAGCCTCGTTTGTGCATCAAGTCCTGGAATAGCGCTGAAGATGATCATGGTCGCAGGAACAAGTATCCACTGTACTGCAAGAACGATGTAACGCAAGCGGCTTTTATCCTTGGGACGCGGTGGAAGCATGGTAAGCGAGATGATGGACGACACCACCAGTCCGAACATAGCGAGGATCAGAAGGTCGCGCACCATGATCGGCAGGTTGTACGACAAAACCGTCTGATGAAATTCCTGAGTCCCCAGGAAGATCGGTGCCCAACCAAGAATGAAGAGCATGATGGGATTGGTTACAAGCGACCAGTATCCCTCTGCCTGCTGCAGACCAACTATGATCCGCTTTCTCAAAGAAATATTTTTATTTTTGGTGAAGTGATAGATGATGTAAGCAAAATTCTCAACACCATATGTCCATCGCCGATGCTGCTTGTAAATATTTTTAATGGTACCCCACAAAGTAGGGGCTGCATTGGCATCCATGGAAACCGGATACGAAAGCGGTACCACATCGTACTGTCCATCATTTGCCATGAGAAGATTCCAGAAAATACGAGAATCTTCATTGACCATATTAACCTGCCAGTAACCCACTTCATAAAGTGCCTGAAACGTAAGTGAATGAGAGGAGAAAGTTGCCATGCGTTCAGGCCGTTCCTGCTGCACCATCTCCCAGAACGTACTAGACATCGCAACCACGCGTGCGATGGCTGGAGCATCCCATATGTTGTTGTTGAAAATCGGCACTGGTTGAAATGAGGTCTTCAGCGGACGTTCTGCAGTCATGAAATGCCAGATGAGGCAATTGAAATAGTCCTTGTAGAGTACGGTGTCGATATCGAAGATCGATACAAGCACGTGATTGTAGCGAATACCATGCGGATCAAGTATGTTCCTGCGCGCCTGTTCAGCTGCATACGATGCATTGGAGCCTTTGCCGGCCATTTCTCCAGGAATATCCTTTGGATGCGTAGTAACTAAAAAAGAACCAAATGTTGATGACCACTTTTCACGCATTGCTGCAGCTACTTGTTGTGCGCTCTCTCCTGCCCGCTCCTCTGCCGCAAGCACAACAATAATGCTCTTCTTGTCATAGCTCACATTTGCGAGTGACTCAATGGTGGCATTAACGATATCCTCGGGCTCCTCATAAAAAGGCAGGATCACCATCTGATAGATATGTCCATACTCAAAACGCTCGATCATCTGCTGCCAATTCAATGAGAGGTGATAGCGAAGGCGCTTCCAGTTATACCGAAGGTGATACGACAAAAAAGCCGTCTTCAGTACCCAATAGATGGCAAAGCCGATGATAAAATATGCCGCCGCAAACGGCGCATAGTTCGACATAAGTATGACTCCAATAAGAGTAGTCCAGGAGGCGAAGCCAGGCAGTATCTCAAGGAAGCGATAAAAACGACGGTCTTTCCCCGCAAGTTCAGGTGCGCGCCCTACTTTGAAGTCAGAACGCCGGGCATACGGGAGCAGATGAGAATTATCCTCCATAAAATTGATATCAAGTGAGTATAACGCTCTTTTTTGTATAAAAAAAGTGACTTATTTGCACTCTTGTGGGGCTGTGTAGATAGATAAAATGATTGATAACCTTGTTTTTTGCTACAAAGTCAGTACGGTTTTTAGCAAGCTTTGCCTACACCCCCCTGTGGTGATGAGTTCGCAGAAACGATAAAACCCTGAGAGCCACCTGTCAGACTTGAACTGACGACCCACGGTTTACAAAACCGTTGCTCTACCAACTGAGCTAAGGTGGCTCT
>CBFGXL010000002.1:0-79222 GCA_965652925.1 uncultured bacterium
CACAATGAGCTCATGCGAAGCTCCGAAGAGATCGAGTGCTGCAGTATCAAGCGGTTTAATGGTCGGCATATGCAGTACGGAGACACCAATGCCCTCTTCATTTAGCTTTTGTGCAGCACACAGAGCATTGTGTGCCAAAATACCAGTACTAATGATACCTGCAGTCTTTGTATGCGCAGGATCCTTATGGAAAAAAGTATATGCTTTGCCAATCTCGAATGGAGATGCCTCAGTGGTTACCACCGGTGACTTGTCACGGGCAATACGAATATACACAGGTCCCTCATACGCAGCGGATGCGAGCACTGCCTTTCTCGCTTCATGCACATCGCATGGGGCAATAACTACCATATTAGGTATCACGCGCATAAGTGCAATGTCCTCGATAGCCTGATGTGTGGCCCCGTCAGGGCCCACTGAGACACCCGCATGAGCGCCAATGATCTTTACATTGCGGTTATTGTACGCGATGGTTGTGCGCACCTGTTCCCAACTGCGGCCTGGGGAGAACATAGCATAGGAAGCAATAAAAGGTATCTTTCCGCACGCAGCCATACCTGAAGCCACTGAAGCCATATTCTGTTCAGCAACACCCACTTGCACAAAACGCTGCGGGAACTCTTCAGCGAACAGATTGGTGCGGGTTGATTCGGTAAGATCGGCGCACAACGCAACAATACGAGCATCTTTTTCTGCCGCTTCTTTCAGGCCTGTTCCGTATCCATCACGATTTGGAACTTTCTCCACCTGGTCTGTGCATATTCTTTTGTCGAGATGATCTGCAAACATACCAATTATGTATCTGACGGGGTAATGGTACCACCGAGTGTCCGGAGCCGTTGAAGTGCTACCTTTGCCTGCTCGCTTCGTGGGACCCGATCTTCAGGCCCCTTGCCCGGAGGATTGCCATGCCATCTAAAGTCGCGTTCAAACACATCGACACCTTTTGATGGGATGGTATTGGCAATGATAACCGACGGCTGGGAATAAATTGCCTGCGCTTTCCCTATGGCATCATTCATGGCACGAATGTTGTGGCCATCGACTTCCTGCACATCAAAATTGAATGACTCGAATTTCTCACGCAACGGCTCAAGCGGCATGACATCCTTCGTGAACCCATCAATCTGGATACCATTTCGGTCGATGATAAGAACAAGATTATGGAGTCCTTCCTTTCCTGCGAGCATAGCGGCCTCCCATATCTGTCCCTCATTAAGTTCCCCGTCCCCGCAGATGCAGTAGATAAACCGTGATGTGTAAGGGTTGTCCATGCGGAGGGCTAACGCCATACCAACCGCCTGAGAAAGACCTGACCCGAGGGGACCCGAACTGGTCTCCAAGCCAGGGAGCGCTTCGCGATGCGGGTGACCCTGCAGACGCGAACCGAATTTGCGGAGTGTAACTAGTTCTTCAACAGGAAAATACCCAGCGTGCGCCATGGTTGCATACAACACAGGACATATGTGACCTGCGGAAAGTACCAGACGATCACGGTCTTCCCAGTCGGGATTTTTTGGATCATGCTGCATGACGCTGAAATACAAAAGCGCAAATACATCTGCCATATCAAGCGGACCTGCGGTGTGGCCGCTTCCAGCAGCAACAAGCATTTCGATGACACTCTGCCGTATCTCATTCGCTTTTAATTCAAGTGCCTCTATTTCAGAAGTAGAAAGATAATGCATACCAACCTTTAGTATATCCTTACAAGAGACCAACGAGACTCGCGAGCTGTTTATAGGAAGCTACAGGATCACCTGAACGGGAAATTGCCGAGCCGGGCGCAAAACGATTTGCCCCTGCATCACGTAGACGTGTGATTGTTGCTTCATTGACTGCGCCATCTACCGCAATCTCAAGAGCGGGATACTTGCTACGAAGTTCAGAAATGGTTGCGATTGTTCGCTCATCAAATGGCTGTCCTTGCATACCGATGTGCTCTATGCCCATCACTTGCACGAAGTCCATCTGCGGAATGATATCCGCAAGTTCAGTAAGCGGCGTGGCGTTTGTGAGTGCAATTCCCATCTGGTACCGATGGCTGCGCGCATGCGCAATGCATGCGGCGAGGTCATCAGTACTGCCGTAGTGTATAACCATGCGCTGTACACCCATTGCGGAGCACAAATCAAGAAAACGTTCTGGGTGGACACACATACAGTCAACCTCAAGCGCAAATTGCTTTGTGTACTGCTGCAATTTCCCCAATTCAGCCTCTGCATTGGTCACCGTAAAAGGCCAGCTGCGTGCCGGGACAAATACTCCATCAACAATATCAACCTGTACCGTTTGGGCTGTGCCTGCAAGCGCATCCAATAGAGCAGACAACTCTTCGAAGGAGGATGGCGGCAATGACGGAGCGAGGCTGAGCGAAGTGTTCCTTTCAGTAGTGCTCAGCGTTTCCAGCTCCTCTATACGACGGTCATACTTCTCTACTGACACATGTGGCGTTGCAAGCCAGATATCCACGGCTTTCTTCGCTGTTCGTATATCCAAGAAACGGGCCCCAAGTGAAAGTACATTTGCGTCATTGTGTTCCCGCGAAAGCTTCACGATTTCTTCGTCGCCACCGTAATATACAGCCGCGCGGACATCATGGAACCGGTTTGCCATCATGGCTTCTCCCTGTCCCGAGCCGCCGAGTATGATCGCTTTGTTTTGTGATGGTTGAGCGCTTACTTCGCGGGCTGCCTTTGCAATAAAATCTGTGAAATCATCTTCTTTATCGTATGCATACGCTCCACAGTCAACCACTTCATACCCAAGCTCATCTCTGACATAGTCGATGAGCCTGTCTTTAAGTTCAAATCCTGCATGATCGGACGCGAAGTAGATCGTAGTATGCATAGAAAAATTAAACACCCGTTTTTGCGTTGAAGAATCGGGCGACAGCGGCGACATGAGCAACGAGCGTATGCGTGTAGCTCGACTCATTGTCATACCACGCGAGCACTTTCACGAGATTGCCATCCACAACGCGCGTCATCTCCAAGTCCGCAATAGCAGCAAAGCGTGCCCCAATGATGTCGGAAGAAACGAGCGGTTCATTGGTGACTGCAAACAGGTCCTTCCATGTGTCTGACGCCGCAGCAGTAGCGAGTGCCGCATTCACTTCTTCGACGGTAGTGTCCCTTGATGCGATGAAGGTCACATCAACAAGAGACCCGACCGCCACCGGCACGCGAACTGAGATGCCATCAAACTTGCCAGAAAGTTCTGTGTGTGCGAGCGTTGTCGCCTTTGCAGCTCCGGTTGAAGACGGCACGATATTCATTGCAGCAGCCCTGCCTTCTCGCAGATCCTTTTTGCTTGGGCCGTCAACAAGAGATTGTGAAGCGGTATACGCGTGGGTCGTATTAAGAATAGCCTTCTCGATACCAATCGCCTCCTTGAGTATTGCAATAAGCGGACTGGTTGCGTTGGTAGTACAGGAAGCATTGGAGCTCACCGTACAGGTAGCAAGCATGGCGTCATTGACCCCCATAAGGACCGTAGCGCCGGTTACCCCTGCTGCTGCAGGATCGTCTTTCACTGGCCCTGAGATGACAACCCGTTTTGCTCCTGCTTCAAGATGGGCTTTTGAACCCTCATAGCTTGTAAAAAAACCAGTTGATTCAACAACCACATCAACACCCATATCGCTCCAGGGCAGCGCTTTTGGATCTCTCTCCTGAATAAAAGTTACCTTCTTGCCATCAACGAACAATGCGCCGTCTTTGGCTACAATGTCCATTTGTGCATGGCCATATACCGTGTCGTACTTCAGCAAATATGCCAGGCTTTCAAGTGAACCGAGATCATTAATGGCTACTATCTCGAAATCAGGATGACCAAACGCCATTCTGAAAAAAGTGCGTCCGATACGACCAAAACCATTGATTGCTACTTTCGCCATGGATCACTATAAAATTAATGCTAACTGCTATAACTATACGCCATGAGCGTCTCTACATACAGAGCTATTATCCTCACGCTATTTCTTTAGGGCAAACAATACCAGAAGAGTGACAATGCCCGCACATGCGGCACATACGAGAAAATATGGGTGCATGAAGAACCCCGAGGAACCAGCGGAGACAGCAGCCTGCTGCATATTTCCTTCCATAAAGATCAATGAGACGCACACCAACCCTGTACAGAATACAAGTACGCTGAAGACTTTGAATGCCGCCACCCAAACCTGTTTACGCATAAACCGTCTTCCGATCACGAACGCAAGCAATAAAAGAAGCAGGGCAATAAGCGCCCATGCAACATAGCCAATATCAAAAGATATTCGATCTATGGTCCCCGCAACACCAGAGGCAGACCTGGTGAAATGATACGACCCCTTCACCTGATGCATCTTTTGTGCCTCATGGTCATACACAGTAACAGTTACCGGGTATTGCCCGACAACGCGCATAGGTGCCAAACGCGCCTCATAGTACGTCTTGTCTTTATTTATTCGGAGAAGGAAAGAGAACGAGAGGCGCGGATCACGTGGATGAACCAATGAGACAGTAATGGTCTTGAGATGCTCAGGGAGTTTCTCATACGCTATACGCAAAAGCACCGGCAGATCAGCATCGAGTTCCCCATCCTCCTGAATGACATCCTGCTGTATGACTTCGAGATCCTCAAAAGACAAGAGAAACGGTTCTGATGGTTCAGCATCGGTTTCTGGCAGATTATCCAAAGAAACAGCAACAACAGCGCCCGAAGAGATATTACCCTGTGTATCATAACTGAAGACCGTGTAATACAAGACAGGATATTTCTTGAGAGCATCGTTATCGGTAAACTCAGTTTTCTCGTCCTGAAAAGCAATGAATCCATCGTACGGATCAGCCGGATAGAACAAGTGGCTCCGTACGATCCGCACGAAGGCAAAGTCAGGGTCCTGAGGATTCTGCCAAGTCAAAACAACGTCGTTCTCTGTCACTGATGCTTGCAGTCCAAAAACATTCGATGGCGGGATTGTGTCTGGAGCAGACAGAGTTTTGAACGTACCGGAAGAAAGCACATGTCGTTTCCCCTGTCTGTCATACCCGAGAAGCTGATACTCATACACTGTTGCTGGCTCAAGATCAGTGATGACGGTCTTGTGCTCGCGTTTGAATGGTCCATTTGCAACAAAACCAAGTTCGTAGGAAGTGGTCCTCCCCCAGTGGAGTTCAAACTGAGCATACAGACTCGTCTCCCATGAGACCTCTGCGCTGTATATCTCGGGGACAATATTAAAATCAACAAGATACAAATGAGTTCCACCCCCATCTGAAGATGGGGGTGGCGCAGAAACGCCGGGCGTTGTAGTAGCAACAGCGGTTGAAGAAGATGAGTAATTATAAGATGAGTCGAACGCTGCTACAAAATAGGAATACGTGGTGCTTGCAATAAGCCCTGTGTCAGAATATGAGGTCAGAGAAGTTGTCGCGATCTGAACTGAATCACGGAATACTTGATACCCCCCAAGAGCCACGTCGTCAGTTGATGCATTCCATGAAAGATCTATCTGTGAAGAAGCCACAGGCGTTGCAGATAATCCTGTTGGCGTACTTGGAGCATTGATGTCCCCAATAACTTGCTGACCAACACGGAACTCATCGGTCTGCGCCTGTACAGGACCAGCGATGGTGAGAAAAAATGCAGCAGCAAAAACGAGAGCTTTCATTTTCATAATGAGAGAGCGGTCAGTGTTGTGGTCGCCACATACAGCCCAGGGGCCTGAATGACTGAGCCGCCTACCTCTACGCGGAAGCGAACAGTTGTGGTTGCTCCGGTTGGATGATTGGCACCAGTATTCGAAGCGATGATCACCGGTGACGTAGAAAGCCCGTCCCAGCATGCAAGTTCTGTGTCTTGCGAACCAGTGTTACACGCTCCTCCGTTATCTCTAAACCGTGATGTAATATCTATGCCTTCAGGTGTATAACCGAAGTGTGCATCGGCAGACCCAGAGGTGAATGTAAAATCTGGGTCTCCTGCAGGTGTGTAGTCTGCAATACTATCTGCTCCTTTTTGCATGGCAGGACTGTCTGAAGCAGCTATGGACAAAGAATACCCAGACGGACTGTCCGTTGTTACATTTACCGTAGCTGAACCATTGGAAGTTCCTCCAGAAATGCCGGGGATAGAGGGTGAAAGGCCTATATCAGATGATGCGCTTATAGCAATATAGACTTCCTGCATCTGCTGATAACCGGCTTTGAGACTATAATTTGTGCTCGTGGATACACCGCTTGCTAATTCTCCTGCAGTAGATTCAAGTACATAGTTCGACGATGTTGAGAGACCGCCTCCGAAGTTGATGCTGTCACTCTGGATCTGATAGTTACTGCTTTGCATCACTTGCGCAATAGAAATGGACAAACTGCTGAATAACAGAACTGTTCCTATGCCGGCGTACAGGGCTGATAAAAGAATACCCTTCCCCATAGTACTTACTGAGACTTACGTTTAAATTCAAAATTCTTTGCGAAGAAACGGACCAGGAAGAAGAGGACAAAGAGGACAACAAATACCGGGACAATAACCATCCATGGGAAGACCCAAAATGTTATCGTTTTCGTGTCGATCACATCATCGTACCCTCTATTGATATGTGCTGTTGCGGTATATTTGCCGACGAGCAATTCCCTGCTCCATGAGACTTCTCGGGCACGCAGTGACTGAGGCAAAGAAAACCATGGATCAAGCTCTATAACCCCCACTTCCTCCCCAAGGAGATTGGTGATGCGGATTTCTCCGTATGGGTTAAGGTGTATATCACCCTTATTCTCATAGAGCACCTGGAAGTTGATTGGCCCTTCTGTAAAAAAAGATCTGTTTGGGATTGTCGCAAAGTCCTGCAGGATTCCTTCTGTTGCGATATCACCCGGCACCGTTACAAAGAAGAGTGTCCCCACTCTCGAGACAACCGCAGAGGCGGCTGAAGCACCAGACTGGTCCGCCACACCTGCTTCTTTTGAGACCGTAGTCACAAGAAGACTTCCGTATCGTCCTCCCGCCTCCGCATCAGCAGGTATCGAGACAGTAACAGGAATACGTGCACGCTCATTATGCTCAAGATCAATGCTTGTATGCGGATATGAGATGTAGTCTCGGAGTGTATACGGACCACGATCATCCCCAAGAAGTACTACTGGCGTATTGGTGTTATATGAACCTTCAGCATCCTCAACTTCAAAATTGAATTGGCGCAGCTCACCCGTGCGGTTGGTCACCATGAGCTCTACAGTTTTTGACTGACCAGGTTCGATCACGAGTTCTGCTTTTCCTGGACCGACAACAAAATCTCCAGGAACAGAATCCGATGGAGAATCGAGAACTTCAGTTGTGTAGCCCAAAGGGGCACTTGAAGTTTGGTTGGCTGTTCCGCTTTCTGCACCTTCTTGAGAAAAAACGTTTTGGGGCAAAAGCATCACTCCAAGAAAGAGAAAGACTACCGCACAAACACGAGCGGTAGTCCTCTTCAGAAGTGTAGCTGAGTCATTCATTATTTGAATGATTTTAAGCTAGTTGGTGGTAGCGGTCAACGTAGCAGTTGCAGTGTACGTGCCTGTCTGTATAGCTGGGCTTGGATTACTTGGTATGTTGACGCGGAACTGGATAGTGGTCGTTGCCCCCGATGCGGCGGTCGAAGTTGTCCTGTTTATGATAGTTTCTGCTGCATCATCAGGGTCCATCCAACACGTTCCAGAACCATCCGTTGCACCTGTCGCACAGGTATTTGACCCGTTATCAAGAAACGACGCATCGAGGTCAGCCGATGAGGAGGCAGTTACGGTGTATCCAAACTGTGCGAATGTATCGCTGGTGAAGGTATAGTCTGGCGTACCATCAGCTGCTGGTGCGTAGTTGCTTATATAACCACCACCGCCATCGCGGATCATTGCAGTTGTGCTTGAGAAGGCAATGGTCATGTTATAGCCCGCCGCATTGTTGGTACGGACCCGTACAGCATACGAACCATTTGAAGTACCTCCTGTGATACCTGCAAGTGAAGGACTCATCGTCACATCACTTGAAGTTGCCACAAATGAGATCTCCTCAGTGACTGTCTGAGTGACTTCAAACTCATCAGTGTCAACCGCCGCTCTTCCCACAACCGGTTCGAGCATGAGAAATGATCCTGCTGCAAGCAACAGCATGAGCGTTGTTGCAGTGAGCGAACTCAGCAGCGAAGTCCTAATATTTGTAATGGTCATACGTTGTAAATTATGTGTGTTTGTTAATTACTTCTACTATTATCTCTTAATTTTCCTAGACTTTTTGATCGAACGAAGGGCTTCTGTGGATTACTTTTGCTTTGTCAAATAAGGCTAAATCTCTCCTCCTCCACCCCCGCCGCCGCCTCCTGCCTGGGTGTAGGGCCGCACTTGGATGGCATCAACCCGGACAGTGTTCTGATCGGGTTGTCCGATAACCCGCACTACGAAGTTTGCATCACCCAGTTCAGCAGGCGTCCATCCTCTTCCCCATGTGTCGGACGGTCCGCCGAGCGTGTAGACCGCGTCAGATCCCGTTAAGACTGAGGTTGCTTTGGTTGCAGTAACAGAACTGTCTCCATTCCATGAAAGCGCAACCTGGATAGTACCCGCGCCAGTAGAACCAGATGCCTCGAGTTTTACTTCTATACCCTGTACGGTATTGCCGCCCGGCACATTGAATCCAAAGAGGCTATAGGATTGGCGCAGGTTTGTAGATGCTGCTGTTGCATAGACTCCGTCGGAAGAAAGAGCATTGCTTCCTCCTGTCCACTCGCTATAGAGCTCTCCAGTTGCGCTTGGAGCCTCAAAGCCTGGTTCGTTGCCAATCTCTTCCCCATTGTCTTCCTCTCCTACCCCGCCGCCGCCTTGGCTTCCGCCGCCGCCGACGTCTCCATCGCCTTCGGGCGCCTCACCTCCCACTTCGGCCGCATGCAAAGCTCCGCTTCCATTGTTTCCTCCGCGGATATGCTGCACGCTTGAGACAGACCCGAGTGGAACGATGGCCCCAGCGGTAGTAGCTCCGGTGCCAGACAAACCGGTAGTTGGCAAACTGATAGTTACATATTCATTAGTGAGTACTCCCGACACGTCGCTTGTAAGGATGTAGTCTTTGGTTGTGGTTGCACTCCATGATGTTGAGAATGTGACCGTTCCTGATTGTTCTGTAACCGAGATCTCTCCTGCCCCACCAATCTGGTTGTCCCCTGCATCTACAGACCCGTCGCTGTTGTTGTCGCGATACAGCCTCAAGTCTGAAAGGTTGCTGCTGTCTATGCGGCGGATGCCGGAGAGCGCGAACGCCGCCGATGAGATAGTCGCATTCTCTCCTTCAGGTGCAAGCCTGAAAGTATAGAGCGGCACATCGCTCTGGTTCTGATAGCTGAATTCATTTTCCACCTGTCCCGCTGTATGTTCAGAAAGCGTTGCTGCGCCGTGAATGGCAATTGTTTTATCGTCGGTTGCGGTTATCTGCGCGACAGAACTACCTGGCGCAGTCATGACGCGGTTGGTGCCGCTATTGGCAACTGCTACGAGTGTTCCTGTTTCATAAAGATCACTTGCGTATGTGATCGAAGACCACTGATTTGCTTCAGCGGCTGTACGCACAGTCCAGTTATTACCATCGGGTGAGGTCATAACATAGTCACTACCGCTTCCCACAGCAACAAAGAGATCGGATGCGTATACTACTGAGGCCCATGAGTCATTATCACCAGCCGCCGAACGTGCGGTCCAGTTAATACCATCGGGGGAGGTCATGACGCGATCGCTACCGCTTCCCACAGCGACAAAGAGACCGTTGCCGTAAGTGACGCTCGTCCACCAGTCATTATCACCAGCAGCAGAACGTGGGGTCCACGTTGTACCGTCAGGAGAAGTAATAACACGGGTGTTTCCACTACCGACTGCGACAAAGAGACCGTTGCCGTAAGTGACCGACTGCCAGTTACCTGAGACGGCTTGTGCGCTCCAAGTGATGCCATCATCTGAGCTCATGACCGACGCATTAGTTCCACAACCATTATCGTATCCGCCGCAGCCAACTGCCACGAATTTGCCTGAACCATAAGTAACCTCTGACCATATTTGATCAGTGGCAACTGAACGTGCAGTCCACGTGATGCCATCCGGAGAGGTCATGATCGGATCATCGCTACCTCCTGTACTCACCGCCACAAAGATACCTTCTCCATACGTTATGGAGGACCAGGAATCATTATCACCAGCAGCCGAACGTGCGGTCCAGTTAGAACCGTCAGAGCTTGTCATGACGCGGTTGGTTCCGTTTTCGGCAACAGCAACGAGTAGTTCACTTTCGTAAGCGACTGAACTCCACGAGTTTGCTTGTGCAGCGGAGTGGGCAGTCCAGGCAGAACCTCCATCTTCTCCAGCACTCTCTGTAATTAGGACAAGTGTACTCGTTGCGGTGTTGACCGTTCCAAACTGCACGAATGAAAGTCCTGAGATAGTGAGAGTATCACTCCCAACGAAATCGTTAGAGACCGGAACAACAAGCGTCGCCCCACCATTCTCATACGAGACCGGATTTGCAACCTTGCCTGAAGCAGTGCCTCCGAAGGTAGCAGTGGTATCTGTAGTGTCCCACAACATATCGGTTGCAGAAGTATCGATCTTAATGCGGAGGTCATTTGCTGCAGTAATTGCTGGGGTCTCCCCGTCCGTGATGGTTATGGTCGCTATTGTTGTAGTAGCTTGACCGTACCCAAAGACCTGGTTTGAAGCTGAGGAGATGGTTCCCGGCACGGGCTCACCCCCAGTAATATCCCAGCAGGTGTTATTGCCGCTGTCGGTAGAATCAGTTGCGGTTATGTTCGGGTTCCCTGAGCAGGCGTTTGAATCCTGTACGTCAACATAGGTCACCGAGATCGGGGTGGTGACATCAAGTCCCCACTGTGTCCCTTCTTTTGATGAGCGGAGTATCGCCTCACCCCCTTCTTCCCCATCAATTCTCAGAGAAGCAAAGGTTGAAGTAGCATATGCTGGAAACTCAAACGTCACCCCAGGGGTCTGTGAAATAAATTTTGATGCTTCCACGGGAGTTGAGAACCGGATGGTCCCATCCACACGAGATCCGCTGTTCGAAATCATGACCCTGTTGCTCCCTGCTTCGATGTCGCCGACCGCCACAAACGTGCCATTGCCATAGGTGACCGAGAACCAATCATTAGCCTCCGCAGCGGCCCGCGCAGTCCACGTGATGCCGTCAGGCGAGGTCATGACGCGATTGGTGCCTGTGTCCGCAACCGCAACAAACAGACCATCGCCATAAGTAATCGCGAACCAGCCGCTTGCCTCCGCAGCTGCGCGGGCGGTCCACGTGATGCCGTCGGGTGAGGTCATGACGCGATTGGTGCCTGTGTGTGCTACCGCCACAAACGTGCTATTACCATAGGCGACCGAGAACCAATCATTAGCCTCCGCAGCTGCGCGGGCGGTCCACGTGATGCCGTCGGGTGAGGTCATGACGCGATTGGTGCCGTCAGAGGCGACCGCTACAAACAGACCTTCACCATACGTGACTGATACCCACGAGTTAGCTTCCGCGGCAGAACGGGCGGTCCACGTGATGCCGTCGGGTGAAGTCATGACACGGTTGGTCCCGTCAAAGGCGACCGCTACAAACAGACCTTCACCATACGTGACTGATATCCACGAGTTAGCTTCCGCGGCAGAACGGGCGGTCCACGTGATGCCGTCGGGTGAGGTCATGACGCGATTGGTGCCATCTTGAGAAACGGCAACAAAGGTTCCATTGCCATAGGTAACACCGAGCCACGTCTGATTATTGCCTGGAGTACTTCGTGCGGTCCACGTGATGCCGTCGGGTGAGGTGATGATTTGGTCATCTCCATCATACGCAACTGCAACAAAGAGACCTTCCCCGTAGGTGACTGAATACCAGCCTTGTGTTGACACGTTACTGCTTGTCCATGTTGTTCCTCCTTCAGCATTTGATCCGGAGGAAACCTTGACCACAAGATTGTTAAATGCCGAATCAGAGCTTAAAGCGCCGGTGAGCGTCTGGTCATTACCTGTAAGAGTAGTTGTCCCTGTTCCCCAGTCAATTGTTCCGTCATTGGTGTAATCCCCTGCAATCGACATCAGCGCCGGCGCGTCGACCGTGGTCGATGCAGTGATGGTGAGGTCGCTTGTTGAAGCGTTGTTCTCAAAGACAACACCTCCTGCAAGACTGCCGCTGTTGGAGGTCATGACACGGTTGGTGCCAGTATCGGATACAGCTACAAGCATTCCATTCCCATATACCACCTCCATCCATCGATTTGCTTCTGTAGCAGGCGTACCTGTCCACGTGATGCCGTCGGGTGAGGTCATGACTCGGTTCCCTCCTGCTGTAGTGTTGCAGCTAGCGTTGCCGATTCCGCATGCAACCGCGACAAACGTATGGCCCGTATGAGTGACCGACTCCCAGTTGTCGGCAGGCGCCGTTCGCTCGGTCCAGGTGATGCCATCGGGTGAGGTCATCGCAAGCGCAGTTCCATTTCCTACTGCAACAAAGAGTCCTTCGGCGTAGACAATACCGTGCCAAGACGACTGCGTCACAAGGGGCGTCCTTGTGGTCCACGTGATGCCATCGGGTGAGGTCATGATCGTACCATCCCATGATAAAGCCACAAAGAGGCTGTTGCCGTAGGTGACTACACTCCACTGGCTTGCCTGGGCTGCAGTTCTATTGGTCCACGTGATGCCGTCAGGAGAGGTCATGACGCGGTTGGTGCCGTCAACTGAAACGGCTACGAACATATCATTTCCAAATGCTACGCTATACCACGAGTTAGCCTGTGAGGCGGTTCGTGCGGTCCAGGTGATTCCATCAGGCGAGGTCATCACGCGGTTGGTACCGCTTTCTGCTACTGCAACAAAGATGCCATTGCCATATGTGACGGAGTTCCACCCAGCGGACTCGTCCGCAGACGTCCGAGCGGTCCATGTGATGCCGTCGGGAGAGGTCATTACATTATTTGTGCCTCCATTAGATACCGCAACAAAGAGTCCCTCGCCGTAGACAAGACCCTGCCACGAATTATTGGTAGCTGCACTGCGCGCGGTCCACGTGATGCCGTCCAGAGCAAGAGTCTGCGGACTATCAAGCGTCAGATCGTTGAACGCCGAAGTGCCGGTCATGTTGCCAGAGAGCGTGGTGGTACCTGTGTATACCGTTGATTCATCGTAATCAAGAGAATACGGAAACACTGTGTCTGCAGCCGCACCATATATGTATACTTTCGAGCCATCCGCATTGAACTCGATGCTGCATACGGAACTCTCCTGTGCAGATACCGATTCACCTGCTCCGTCGTATGTTGCAGTAGTTATGTCCCATGGCGTTCCGAGCGTGTACGGGAAAATGGTGTTTGAACCTGTTCCCACAACATACATCTTGGTACCATCGTCCTTAAGATGCACATCCTGCACAGCACTTTCCTGTCCGCTTATCAGGAAGGACTTGCTGTCATAGGTCGCGCTGCTGATGACCCATGGAGTTCCGAGCGTATATGAGTATATGCGATTGTTGCTGTCCCCGGATATATACATGCGAGTTCCATCCTCTGTAATGTGCATTCCGAATGGACTGACATCCTGAGCAATAGAGAAGGACGAGCTGTCATAGCTGGCTGTGGTGACATCCCATGGAGTTCCGAGCGTATAGGAGAATACAGCGTCATTCTCTGAACCGAGCATGTACATCTTGGTGCCATCGGTCTTGAATGACACCTTCTCAACCCACTGGTCTTGAGCCAGGATACTGAAGGATTTGTTGTCATACACAGCTGTTGTGACGTCCCACGGGGTTGAAAGAGTGTACGAATACACCGTATCCATGTTGTACCCCGCTACGAACATCCGAGTGCCATCGGGACTGAAAGCAAGGCTTGTGATGTTATTCTCTTCGCTTGCAGTGGACTTCCCTGCGCCATCGTATACAGCAGTGGTGACGTCCCAGCCGCCGGTTACGGTGGTTGAAGCAGTAGTGGTTCCATTGATATACACAATGCCTGAGCCGCTGTTGAACGTGCCGCTGTTAGTGTAATCCCCCGTTATGGTCAAGGCGCTTGGGGCAGCCACTGTAGAGCCCGAAGCGATCGAAAGATCGCTTGTGCTTGCATTGTCGCTGAAGGTCTTGGTGCTGTTGCCGGAGAAATAGACATCATTGAAAGCGCTCGTGCTTGCCATGTTCCCCTGGAGTGTTTGGGCCGTTGAGCCGGTGAAGTACACCGCTCCGCCGTTGTGTGTGAAGGTACCGTCGTTGGTATAGTCATCGGCAATCGACAGCAGAGCAGGAGCAACAACCGTGGTCGAAGCGCTTCCGATAGTGAGATCGGTTGTTGAAGCATTGTCAGCAAAAGTGACCATGTTCTCGTACGAACCATCGCTTGAGACCAGAACCTGGTTTGTTCCGTCGGTACTTACGCCTACAAACTTACCTTCTCCATAGGTCAGGGACCTGAAGAAGTTCGTGTTTGGCGCGGTCTGTTCGGTCCAGGTGATGCCATCTTCTGAGGTCATGATATAGGTGCTTCCGGTTAATATATCGCCCAAAGATGCAAAGATACCTCCTCCATAGGCAAGTCCGTACCAGTCACTATTGCCAGGTGTAGTCCTTGCAGTCCACGTGATGCCGTCAGGCGAGGTCATCGCAGTATCGGTCTCACTGACCGCGACGAATATACCTTCCCCGTAGACCACCCTCTGCCAGCCGGATGCGCTTGATGCACTACGAGAGGTCCAGGTGATGCCGTCTTGTGAGGTCATGACGCGGTTGGTTCCCGTATCGGAAACTGCAACATAGGTTCCATTACCGTACGTTATACCCATCCAATCATTTGCCTCTGCAGCTGTTCTGCCGGTCCACGTGATGCCGTCAGGCGAGGTCATAACGCGGCTGGTGCCGCTATACGCCACCGCAACGAATTGACCATTGCCGTAGGTGATTTCTCTCCATGTAGAGCTTTCGTCACCGGAGGTTCGCGCAGTCCACGTGATGCCGTCGGGCGAGGTCATGACGCGGCTGGTACCGGTGTTCGCAACAGCCACGAAGAGGCCGCCGCCGTACGTAACCGCTTGCCACGAATTTCCTACAGCTGGGGTGCGGCTGGTCCAGGTGATACCGACGGGTGAAGACATGACGTCTCCATCCCAGGAGACTGCGACGAAGGTCCCATTGCCATACGCAACGCCGCTCCACTGCGAGGACGCTGACGCACTTTCCTCTTCCCAGACAGCTGCTGTGTTAGCTAATTCTCCCGTTGAAGTGGCAGTAAGGTTCCCAAGCGCAGAGTTTCCGGTGAGATTACCCGAAAGGCTGCTGTTCCCTTCGATTACCATTGTGCCATCGTTGTGGTCGAACTCGCCGTTGTTCGTATAGTTGCCTTCAACCGTGATCGTCCCCGAAGGCGCAGTGACCGTCGCTGTTGCACCAATGGTCAAATCCCCCATCGCAACATCATTCGTGAAAGAAACCGTGCTGTCATCGGCGGTAATAGTGAAGTCGGCAAAAGTTGTCTCTCCGCTTCCGGTAAAATCCTTATCCGTGTCTGGAGTGCCGCCTCCTTCTGTGCCGGTGGTGAACTGGAAAACGTCCTGCTCATCAAAGCCGTACATGTACATTTTCACTCCATCGTTCCCAAAGGCAACCTGCATCGGGGAGAATTCAGTGAATGATTCTGCGCCGAAATCGAATGTCTCACCGCTGACAAGGACCGCTGTAGAGATATCCCACGCAGTGCTGAGCGCATATTCATACATGGCGGACGTAGAGTGGCCTACCATGTACATATACATTCCGTCACTGGTGAAATGAATGCCTGTGGGGGTAGTATCCTGCGATGCAACAGAGAATGTCTGGGAAAAGACACCAGTAGAGACATCCCATGCGACACTGAGGTTATATTGATGGACCGCATCACTGTTGCCTCCCACCACATACATCTTGGTTCCGTCAGAACTGAATTCCACTCCGTATGGGTTCGTTTCTTTTCCGCTTACGTCCAAGTAGTCAGTATATGAGGCTGAAGAGACATCCCACGGTGTGGACACAGCATATTCACCCACAGCCGCAGCGCCATCTGCAGTTATGTAGAACTTCGTACCGGTATCATTGAAATAGAGGTCTCCAGCAAAGTCTTCCTGCGCCGCCACGCTAAAGGTATTGACCTGCGAAGCTGTTGAGAGGTCCCAGGCGCTACTGAGCGTGAACTCGCGAACGATGTCTGTTGACCAGCCGAAGGTGTACATCTTCAGTCCGTCTGAACGGAAATGGAGTCCTGCAGGTCCTGTGTCGGCAATACTTTCCAAGACACTGTCATAAGTTGCTCCGGCCACATCATAACCGACGGTATTGTTCTCAAGATCAATGGTCGTTGCTCCTGAGGCCTGCGTGAAAGTGCCGTTGTTAGTAAAGTCAGAATTGAGTGTAAGCGCGTCTGGAGCAGCCACTGTTGAGCTCGCAGTGATCGTGAATGCTCCATTCACTACTGCATCAGCAGTGAAGGTCTGTGTGGTATCTGCATAGGACCCGCTCTCTGAGGTCATGACGCGGTTAGTGCCTCCGTACGAAACTGCTACAAAAGTATCTTTTCCGAAGGTAACAGAATTCCAGAATGTAGACTCAGCTGCGCTTCGTGCAGTCCAGGTGATGCCGTCGGGCGAGGTCATCACGCGATTGGTACCGCTCTCCGCAACGGCAACAAAGAGGCCATTGCCGTAGGTAACTGAAGTCCACGCATTTGCTTCAGCTGCTGTGCGCGCGGTCCAGGTGATGCCATCAGGGGAGGTCATCACTTGATCCGTACCGCTTGTTGCAACAACCACAAATGTTCCCTCTCCGTGGGTAATTGAATACCACTGATGATCCCCCGCATCTGTTCGCGCGGTCCAGGTGATGCCGTCAGGACTTGTCATGACACGGTTCGTTCCATTATTTGAAACGGCTACGAAAAGGTCTTCAGCATATATAACTGAAGTCCAAGCGTTCGCTTCTGCAGCGCTTCGCGCGGTCCAGGTGATGCCGTCAGGACTTGTCATGACACGGTCAGTTCCACTTCCCACAGCAACAAAGAGGCCATTGCCGTAAGTGACGCTGTACCACGTATCATCATTGCCTGCAGCCGAACGAGGAGTCCAATTGACCCCGTCAGACGAGGTCATAACACGATTCGTTCCCGTTTGAGCAACGGCTACGAAAAGACCATTGCCGTAAGTGACGCTGTACCAGTTATTTGCTTCAGCCTCAGCTCGAGCTGTCCACGTGATGCCGTCAGACGAGGTCATAACGCGGTTGGTTCCTGTTTCAGCAACAGCCACAAAGAGACCGTTGCCGTAGGTAACAGACAGCCAATTGTTTGCCGCAGATGCAGATCGCCCAGTCCATGTCACGCCATTATTTTCAAAATTGCTCACCGAGACTAAGAAACTTCCATCTGCTACCCCAGCTCTATTGACCCCATCAGAGTTGATCGCAACCACCTTGCCGTCTCCATAGGTTATGTCTTCCCACTGCGCACTTTCTGCTTCATCGACAGGAGTCCAATTGATGCCATCAGTGGAGATCATGACCTGCTCAGCAAGATCGCCGTACCCGATCGCCACGAAATACTCGCCTGTAAAAGTAACTCCTATCCAGGACCCGTCATAGGTCGCGTCCCGCGCAGTCCAGGTTATGGCGTCAGGAGATGTCATGACATTCATGGTCCCGGCATTAAGGGATGAGACAGCTACATAGGTGCCGTTGCCATACGCGATACCATTCCACCAATTGTTTTCAGCTGCAGTGCGGTTCGTCCACGTGATACCGTCTGGAGAGGTTGCTACGCGGTTATCTCCCACAGCAACAAACTGGCTGTGTTCTTCGTTGAACATAACATTGTAAATGCCGTTGCCTGATGCGGTACCGGAAGACCACGTAAGACCATCGTCTGAATACATTGCGGTACCGTCGTACGAGAGCGCAACAAACCTCCCTTCGCCATACGCAACAGCAGACCACATATCTGCAGAAGCAGCAGTTCGGTTCGTCCACGTAATGCCGTCCTCTGAGGTCATGACGCGGTTAGTGCCATTAGGTGCCACAGCGACGAATCGGCCTTCGCCATACGCGACCTTTCTCCATTCGTTCGCCTGTGAAGCAGAGCGTCCTGTCCAGGTGATGCCGTCAGGAGAGGTCATGACGCGAGAACCTCCCGCCGTTGCGTTACATGCGCCATCAACAGAGATGCCGCAGGCAACCGCCACAAAGAGACCTTCACCGTAGGTGACTCCTTGCCATGGGTGAGCAAGGCTCGGCGTGGAAGCGGGGATCCAGTGCGTTCCGGTGACCAGCACTCTTTGTGTCGAAGAACCAGTTACTATAGGACCATAGGAAATTTCGTTTCCGCTTATAGTCGCATCCACCGGAAACGAGGTTGTACCCGCAGTCAGGTCAAGCGTACCGTTATTTTCTAGGTCTCCTCCAAGTACTGTTGAAGTGGCACCAGTGAAAGTATCCCCGCTCCATATATAGAGCTTCTGCCCATCGTCGATTAAGAGCTCTCCATCTCCTTCCCTGACGACATAGGAAATATCCTGATCATGCCTTCCGTCATAGGTTCCCATTTCATCAAGCGACGTAGCTCCATCATCCTCATTCCGGATGATGACGTGGTCTTGATAAAGATCCATACCACTGAGTGCCCCAGAGCCGGCAGTCAAAACAAGAGCACCCCTCGTGCTTTGGTCACCGTCCACCCAAACAACCGCAGTTTCGCCCTCAGCTGGAGCAGCAGAAATGCTCCAGTCACCGTTACTGTCGGTGGTTGCGGTGGATACTGTGCCGTCAACGTAAGCCTTTATAGTCTTGCCTGTGGTGATCGCTGTAGAGCCCTCATCAGCATATAGAGTCCCTGACAACGAGGGAGCAACTTCAAACTCTCCAGTGGAGATTGCTACCCAATCATAATTTCGCGATGCGCAGTTCGCATCCGCATCGTCCTCAAATTGAAGTGACACTCCAGTTGTTGTCTTTGTTCCAACCTCAGGAGAACACAGAGCAGCATTCACCCCTTGAGCCATGGCCACTACGATATAGCTCGTATCTGGGAATGCTGTTGAGAATGTGACCGAACCGACACCGCTGCCATTTGTAGTTGCACTGCCTGCTTTTATATTTGCCCCGTCAACCGTGTACTCCCCATGAGAAAATGCACAGTAATTGGTATCTGTCACCGCCTCTGTAGCTCCACCATCATCCTCGATGCGTATCACCGCCTGAGATGTGGTCTTGGAACCTGAATTGAAGTTTACAACTGGAGAATCGGTGTCGGTGATAGCATTCGCAATAATTGAATAATTTGTATCCGGGAAAGCACTTGAGAATGTAACAGTGTTGTCGCCCGCGGTACCTCCGCTCACAGCACACTTCACATACTTGCTACTGCCGAGATTCCAATCTCCATATGTAAGTGCCATCCAGTTATTGCTATTGGCATTCTCTGCCGAACCCGTGTCATCTTCAGCAACAATGGTGAAGCCTCCGGCTGCTTTGTTGCTGTACGTCATGGAGTACATAACATCAGTTCCGGTCGACCCTCCATTGAGAAGGATTGAGTAACTACTGTTGGCCATCGCTGAGCTAAAAGTGACGCCGACAGTACCTCCACTGGTGATATTTATAGCTCCTGTTTTGAATTCAAAAGATTGTGCATGTGCATGCCCAACAACGCCGAAGAAAAAGAGAGCGGCCAAAACACACCCCATCATTAACATATATATATATGAGGTGATTGATCTTGTATGAAGTTGTAAAGTGATTTTTTTCATACGCTATGGTGTTACTTCTATGCTTTGTTCTTCTGCTGTCTCGACCTGCGGTTCTTCTGCAACTTCTTCTTGTGTCCCCTCTTCTACAACTGGTTCTTCTGCTGTCTCCTCTGTTTGTGGTTCTTCTGTAGGTTCATTCTGTGGCTGTAATTCTGTTTCCTGTGGAGGTTGTTCTGTCTGCGGCTCTTCAACTGGCGGTTCTTCCTGCATGGCGTCCTCCGGAGGAGGCGGGGTTGCTTCGGTATCGCCCGTGCCACCCTCAGTCTCCCCGCCTCCTTGCGTTTCAGAAGGCGCAGGTTCCTGCGGTTCTTCCTGCGGCGGAGGTGTCTGTTCCCCGCTTCCTGAGCCATTACTTGGTCGATTGACTTCCAGCAAGAGTGCACGTAGGTCGTCTGCTGTGAGGCATACACCGTCCACACAAAGCTCGTTTTCAACATATACATTTTCTGCACGCAAGCCCGCAACATTGAGCACACCGTCAACAAAGCCCTGCGCGAGCGTCTTGACTCGATCCCAGAGCGTTTCTTCTCCATCACTGCCAAGGACGACATCCGTTGAAGTTGACGTCAGTTCAGCAAGGAGCGACTCTGCATTAGCCGGATGCCAGCCCAAGTTTACAAACATGAGCGCCTGGCCGACTTTCACTGCCTGCCCGTCTGCGATCTCCTCTTCCCGCGCATCTTCGCGCGCCAGATCACGCAACGCATCTTGCATTTCCTCGTGTTCGTCAGCAATTGCTGTCTCAACAGACTCGAACCGCTGTGTATCGCGCGGTGTACACTCCTCCTCTTCCTCGCCGAGTGCGACGCCGCCACCGAAGTAACATCCATCGTGGATGCGCTCATCATCCTCTTGCGAAAGCGGATCGGTCTTCGGTTCTGCGATATCGTCACCGAACTGATCAATGAATCCTTCCGAATATGCATACTCGCCGTCATAGTCTTCAAGTGCCACACCTACAACCGTGCCGCTTTCTGTTGCCTTCATACCAACTCCCGGAATCGACGAGAGCATGATCTTGTCCCCTGCCTTGATCGGTCCATTCTCTGTTGAAAGCTTCACCGGCACGCGTCCTGAAAGTGCAACTGGGTAACCTTCTTGTCCAGAAGTTAAGGAGGTGTCGTCAAATCCGAGTGTGAGTCCCGGCTTGGTTGAGACCACGCCGATGATGTTCGCACTGTTCTCTTCGTCGGCGCGTTCAATACTGAGGATTCCAGCGGTAGCAATGATCTCTCCTGGCTCAAGGTCCTCTGAGGAGAAATACATTTCGGCCAAGTCAGAGTTGCCAACTGCCGATGAAACAGACGTGATCTTTCCTGTTGTTGACGCATTACAGCTACCGTCGTTGTCGACACACAAACCCCCGTAACCGATCTGCAATCCCGCCATGTTGTTGGTAGTACCGTCTCCGATGGTCGTTGTACCGTGTGCAGTGACCGTGAACTTCGATGTCCCTGCGTTTTGGAAGTCGACAAATTTTGAGGTAGTTGATGAGAACGATCCTCCCGAGTTGCCGAAGTTCATTACCAAGCCAGTGCCAGCAAATGCAGACGTATCTTGGAAGAGGCTTACGAGGTCTTCGGTAGTGATCGAAGCCGAGTATGCCCGAATGGCATTTCCTTGCGTTGTGCCACGTGTCTGAGCGAAGACTCCAGCAGGCTGGAAGGTACCTCCTGCGTCACCCTCAGTAGTACCGCGCACACCGAAGGTTCGTCCGAATGCAGAGATACCGGTATTCTCTCCTTGTGTATTGGTGCCACGATGTGCCTGTACTTCCAAGCCACGCACAGTGTTCCCAAGCGCAGTATCGTCCTCAATACGAAGCATCTTTCCTACGAGTGTTGAGGTCGCTGTTGGCGCGTTCACTATATATGAATTGTCACCGTAGTAGACCGCGCTTGCCGATGAGTTTGTGAAGTTGAAATACTGATGAATGCCCGCAGTCCTCGAACCACTAACGCTCGTTGTCCCCATCGCGAGCAGTGATGAAGGCGTGGTGGTACCGATGCCAACAAACCCAGTATCAAGAATACGCATCACGTCAGTTCCACTGCCCGCCTGGATCGTAACGTCAGCACCGGTGTTATGTGCACCAATTGTGAAGAGATCCGAAGTGTGATTCCAGTTTATCTGTGCACCAACACCGTCAGAAGGAGTTCCGAAGTAGATCATCGAGTTAGACGCATCGGGTGTCATGAGGGTAAGGCCAGCATTGCCTGAACCTTCAAGGACAAGTTCATCAGCAGCACTATTCACTGCAGCCCCGCTTGCTCCACTATACACATGGAGTTTTCCATTCGGAGAGGCAGTTCCTATACCAATATTTCCCGCCCCATTGATCACAAGTCGATCATTAGTACCTAAGGCTGATGATGATGAGATCTTGAACTTCGCTCCGTCAGAGTCATCGATACCGATACTCCACTTTTCGTTTGCACCGGAGACCGTTGAGAATTCAATTGCAGCGTCTGCGGCATTATTGAAGATAGAAAGTTTTTGGTTTGGTGTTGAGGTACCGATACCCATTCGACCATTGGTCAAAGTCGCAACACCATTCCAACCAGCAACATTGAAAGTGAGGTAGTTTGAGCCGCTCGTAATTGCATTTGCATTACTTGTTGCGTCTAACTCAATATAATCGCTCACACTAGATGGATTGGTTGAACGTATAGCGCCGTACACATCAAGTTTTGACTGAGGACTTGTAGTACCAATACCCACATTACTCGCAGGAAGAAGTGCGAGATTGCCAGCAGAGTTTCCAAACACAGTTGCACCATTGTTCTCTACCTCGAGATATGCAGAGCGGTCGTTACCAGAGTCAAAAATATTCATGCTGAAACCATTGAGAATTTCTGCATGTGATTCAATACTTACAACATCTCCACTACCAAAGAGTGTTGGATAACCAGATGCTTCGTTCAAGCTCACAAAAAGATAATCACCGCTTGCTCCTGTCATGGTGAAGTCTCCATTTGAAGCAATGGATACACCCTCATCGCCTCCATCTCCTGAGAGGAAGTTGGAACCGAGCGCGATGTTGGCGGCGTTACCTGAGAGCGTGAGTGTTGACGTAGCGCTCAATGCTGAGAATGTTGCAGTACCTGAGAATGCAGGCGAACTTGAGAACACTGCGCGTTCAGTACCTGTTTCGTCGGTGAGTATTGCCGCAAGCTCTGCTGAAGTATCGATATCAGATGAGGAAAGCCCACCCCCACCAAGACCAAGCGTCGAGGTGGCGACCCAGTTGAACCCTGAGCCGGTTGATTGCAAGATCATGCCGTTGCTTCCTGCGCTGTTACTGTTGTCGTATAAGGCTCCGGTGATACGAGCACTCCCAGCGACAGTGAGCATCTGCGACGGTGTTGAGGTACCGATGCCAAAGCGGCTTGAGGACATGTTCACTGATGAAAGTGTATTTGCAGACGTGGTTGCCGGTATGTTTGCAAAGAGGAAGTTCCCGATGTTGAGGAAGTTTGAGGTGTTAGTAGACGTACCCAAGGTATTGTTACCGATCATGATGTTGTTGAATCCGGTAGTTATATTGCCGCCAGTTGTAGTGGTGTTGTCTTTCGATCCAAGGTAGATGTTGCCGTAGCCAGTGGTGTTGGCATAACCAGCCCGATAGCCTAAAGAGACATTATTAGATCCGGTGGTGTTATTTTGAAGACCACTCATGCCTACTGCCGCATTGTTCCTACCCGTAGTGTTGAGGAGTAGAGCATTCCTACCAAGGCCGGTGTTTCCTATACCAGTGAGATTGCCTGAGAGGGCGTAATTGCCGAGGGCGGTGTTGTTCGAGCCGGTAGTATTGACATCAAGTGTGTCAACACCTATTGCCACATTGCTATTACCCGTGGTGTTTGAGAGAAGCGAACCACTACCGAAAGCAGTGTTAGCAATTCCTGTGGTATTGGCGAAAAGTGAAGAATAGCCAACGGCAGTGTTTTGATTTCCTGTAGTGTTAGAGTAGAGCGTATTGATACCGACAGCAGTGTTCGAACCTCCCCCAGTAATAGAAGATGGCAGTGCGTTAAAGCCGCTTGCATAGTTGGTTCCGCTCTCACCCAAATTCATAAGCCGTGTGCCATTACGAGCAAAGAGATTGATTGATGGGGTGTAGGTAATTTCCCGAACAGAAACGTTATCGATAGTATATAAGGTGCCCTCACTATAGTATGAGCTATCTACGAATAGCGTGTCAGTTCCCGTGTAATCAGCAGTGAAAATAACTTGATTCTGTGCAAAGTAGCTATTATTTCCTTGAAGGCTATTATTGGTGAAATAAACAGAGGCAGAGGAGCTTGCGGCGCCGCTAAAATCATATTGGATCAGATAGGTGTGCCCTGCCACGGTAGAAATGTTTTGTGAGACAGTCGCATCGTTACATGCAGAAACACACGATACGCGGACATTGTTGCTGTTGTATGAAGCATCAGAACCAAGCGTCCAACCAGTGGCACTACCGGTGAAGGAACCGTTCGTAATGAGCTCGCTGCCGATGATAGTGCTTGAGGCTTGAGCGGTGAGTGAGGCGTACGAGGTAGAAGTTCCTATAGTAACCGTCTTGCTGTGAAGATCATCGGTAATACGAGCACTTCCTGCAACAGTGAGGAGCTGAGATGGGGTTGTGGTGCCGATACCGACGTTGCCAGTGCCTGTAACGGTGAAGTCAACGCCTGCATCACCTCCTGTCTCGACACTTAAATTACCAGATGCATTCATATACAGAAGTGCGTAGGTTGAAGGATTATAAAGTCCGATACCAGCATTCGAAGTGCCAGATGTCTCTGTGATCTGTAAAAATGGGTAGGTAGATGCGACCAACTCGATATCATCAGCAGGCGAGGTCGTACCAATACCTATACGTCCCGCGCTCGTAACGAAGATACCCTCATCCCCTCCATCTCCCGAGAGCCAATTAGAACCAAGTGCAATATTTGCGGAAGATCCTGAGAGCGTGAGACGTCCTGACTGTGTGGTAGTTGCAAAAGAACCTGTACCGGTAGCAGTAAGGCTCGAGAAGGTTGCCGTACCGGAGAACGCAGGAGCGTTCGAGAAGACGAGGCGGCCGGAGCCGGTTTCATCGCCAACAATGGCAAGCAGTTCGCTTGAAGTATCAAGAAGACCGTTGTGAGTGAGGGTTGCGTCTGCAACGATCGCGTCGAGTTCTGCGTAGGTGTCGATATCTGCTGAGGTGAGACCGCCCGTGATGCCGAGTGTTGAAGTCGCAACCCAGTTGAACCCTGAGCCGGTAGACTGCAAGACCATACCGTTTGAACCTGCGCTGTTGCTGTTGTCGTAGAGAGCTCCGGTGATGCGGGCTCCTCCGGCGACCGTCAAAAGTTGAGACGGGGTTGAGGTTCCAATACCCACATACCCCGCCCCATTGATCACTAGGCGATCATTGGTACCAAGTGCTGAAGAAGAAGAGATCTTGAACTTAGACCCGTCGCTGTCATCAATGCCGATCGTCCACTTCTCATTTGCTCCTGAGATAGTTGAGAACTCGATCGCAGCGTCTGCGCCGTTGTTGAAGATAGAAAGCTTCTGGTTAGGAGTAGTGGTGCCGATACCGAGGCGGCCAGTTGAGAGGATGAGTCCTGCCCTATTGTTTGATGAGAGAAGTGACGAAGAAGCAGTGCCCTCGATGGTGAGTGCGCCATTAATGAGAGCATTCTGACCGACGTTGAGTCCACCGCGCACATTCACCCCTTGGTCGAAGGTTGCAGTTTGCTTGGTGCGGAAGATGTCGAAGAGTCCAGAGCCCGCGAACATGTTGGAGACGGTGAGGCCGGAGATATCGATTATGGCGAGGTTGTTGGAGGCAGACCCTGTCACGTACACATAGTTGCCGGAGACACTGACAGATCGGGGACCATCCATCACATTTGCGTCATTTGGATCCCAATTACCGACGGTGACCGGTGCGGCCGGATCAGAAATATTGACGATAGCGAGGTTCTGTGAGAGACCTCCGCTTACATACGCATAATTACCGGAAATTGCGACCCCTTGCCCGTAGTTCATCACATTTGCGTCATTTGGATCCCAATTACCGACGGTGACCGGTGCGGCCGGATCAGAAATATTGACGATAGCGAGGTTGTCCGAAACTGCACCTGATATGTATGCATAGTTGCCAGAGATGGCAGCGAACTGAGGACTATCCATCACATTTGCGTCATTTGGATCCCAATTACCGACGGTGACGGGATTTGCGGGATTTGAGATGTCGATTATGACGAGGTTATCTGAGACGCTACCTGCTACATACGCATAGTTGCCAGAGACCATAACGAAACCAGCATTATTCATCACGTTCGTATCATTTGGATCCCAATTACCGACGGTGACGGGGTTCGTTGGGTTGCTGATGTCGATTATAGCGAGGTTGTTAGAGACTCTTCCAGGTACATACGCATAGTTGCCTGAGACCTCAACAGAAGAAGGATAATCCATCACATTTGCGTCATTTGGATCCCAATTACCGACGGTGACCGGTGCAGTTGGGTCTGAGACATCAACGATGACGAGATTGTCAGAGTTAGCTCCCGATACATACGCATAATTTCCAAAAACGCTAACACGAGGTCCGCCATCCATCACATTTGCGTCATTTGGATCCCAATTACCGACGGTGACCGGTGCGGCCGGGTCGCTGATATCGACGATTGCAATATTATTAGAATTATTCCCTCCAACGTATGCATAGTTCCCTGAGATAGTGCCGTAGGTTGTCCCACTCATCACATTTACGTCATTTGGATCCCAGTTGCCAATTGTTGTTGGGGTGGAGACGTTTCCGAGAATATGCGCACTTCCCCATACGTCGAGCTTCGCAGAAGGTGTGGTCGTTCCAATACCCACATTCCCGGCACTCGTCACATACACACCCTCATCTCCTCCATCTCCCGAAAGCCAGTTGGAGCCAAGCGCGATGTTTGCAGCTGTGCCTGAGAGCGTGAGGGTTGAGGTTGCGGTCAAGGCAGAGAATGTTGCGGTGCCCGAGAATGCAGGTGAACCTGAGAAGACAAGACGGCCTGAGCCGGTCTCATCATCCATGAGCGCAAGCAGCTCAGAAGAAGCGTCGATCTCGTCAGCATTGAGTACCGCGATGCCTGATTCCTGAAGCGCAATGCTTGAGAAGTTAACAGTACTGACGCCTGTGTTGGAAGTGATATCCACGAAGTTGGCACCACCTGTAGCATCGTCGAAATTGAATCGAAGATCCTCGTCGTTTCCATTCCCCTGTCCTTGAATGATGAGCATACCATCTGCATCAGTATCAAGAAGAACGCCTGTTGACGATGAATCGATACGGATCGAGGTGGCCTCGAATTGATTGTTCACCGTGAGAACTTCAGAGGAAGTTACCGACAATGTCACGTCGGTGCCTGCAGGAGAAGCCTCCCATGCAATCGATTCAGCATTCCCGAGCCGCAATACACCAGTGTCTGCAACATCAGCGTTGGTTGAGGCGAAGATGGGGCTAAGAGCGCTCGTTGTGAATGTCGGACTGGTACCAAAGACCAAGGCTCCTGAGCCGGTCTCCCCCGTCACTGCAGTAGCTAGGTTGGCGCTTGAGGGGGTCGCGAGGAACGTAGCCACGCCGGTACCAAGGCCTGAAACTCCCGTACTGATCGGAAGACCTGTTGCGTTGGTTAAGGTACCGCTTGACGGCGTCCCGAGTGCACCGCCATTGACGACGAACGATCCAGCAGTACCGACGTTTACGCCAAGTGCTGTGAGGACTCCCGTACCTGCTCCGGTGAGTCCGGTAGAGATCGGCAACCCAGTTGCGTTGGTGAGCGTTACTGCAGACGGCGTGCCGAGGTTCGGGGTGGTGAGTGTTGGTGAAGTTGCAAAAACAAGGGCGCCGGAGCCAGTTTCGTCAGTGAGTGCGTTCGCAAGTGCCGCCGAAGCAGCGGTTGTGGTAGCACGGCTTGAAGAATCGAGGAAAAGCGCCCGTGAAGCGGTCAGTGAGGAGAACGTGACTGCGCCAGAAAGTGATGGGGTTGCGAGGGTGGGACTCGTCCCGAAGACTGCCGCTCCTGAGCCGGTCTCGTCTCCTAGGATTGCTGCGAGTTCTGCGGAGGTATCGATGAGTCCATTGTGTGTCAGGGTGACGTCAGCAACAATAGCATCGAGTTCTGCGTAGGTGTCGAAGGCGCTTGTTGAAGCATAGAGCGTATTGAGGTAGGTGGTGTTGATGGCAAGGGTGTTTCCTGAGTTCTGGAGGCCTGTACCGGTAAGATCAGTGAACCGCTCCCCATTGACCACGAGGTTCGTGGTCGTCGCTGTTATCGCCGTAAGCTGCGTGATCGTAGACGATGCGTTGCTTATAAGTCCGCCGGTGAATGTGAGCAATCCTGAAGCAGTATCAGCTTGATCGCTGCGAAGGAGCGAGGTTGAGGCAACGCCGCCCACCGTATCGGAATCAGCGGCATGTTCTGCTTCAAAAGCGGCAGGGACTGCGCCAATGACCTTTCGTGGAGTCATTTCAGCATCACCTTCGATCGAAACCCCGAGGTACAGTGGCTGATTAAAGTCCACACTTGTTAAAGGAGTAGTGCTACCAAGCATAATGGAGAACAAACCACTGGTAACCTGCACCTCATTGGTCAGTGTCTCTGTCCAGATGGGTGAACCACCCGTTGCTTGGGTATAGAGCGAAAATTCCATGTCATAGAGACCGTCAGCAACAGCTATGCTCGTTGAGGCCGTTAATTTTCCCTGGTAGTTGATCGTGGGTGTAAATGCCGCCAAAGCGTGTACTCCAAACAAGACATACAGTGCCACCACTCCGCAGAGTATGAGCGGCAGCAGAAGAATATGCGGTTGTATATACCGGTTATTCATTTCTGTTTTCAACCGGTACTAATAAAAAAGTTGTAGACCCAGAACCATTCTTGAATATTGGGCGTATCAGCGGACCACCCTCCTCATCGAAGATGATCTCCACATCATCAGAAAACTCTGCTGCCACACTTTCAACCAGAGCAGTATCCTCCTGTTCACTCCGCGGTGGAAATTGCGGCAATGTCGTAAAGATCTCGACGTCTTCGCGAACCGTGGTGCTTCCCTCAAGCGCTGCAGAGATATGCTTTTCATCTCGAGAGAATTCCAATACGAAACTGGGGAGTGTGGCTTTAGCAACAAGCGCAACGTTCTCTGATGCGGCAGAGCTCAACTCTGTAAGTCCAACCTGTTCATGTGACACAACCCACCCAAGCATTCCCACAATCCCTCCGCATGTCAGCAATACAGCAGCCTGAGCCAATGCAAGAAATTCATGGTCCTTTGAAGCACCGCCCACATCTGTTTTTCTCTGATGAGACTCGTGTTCGATCTTGCGTACTCGTCTGAGTTCCTCCTTTCTGATCTTTTTCTCAATCTCAACTTGTGCGAGATATGTGTTGAGTGATCCGGGTTCGATGAACCACTGTCTGCCCACCTGAGTTCCAAGAATTTTTTCCTCCCGGGCAAGCTTGCCGATGTAGTCATGACTGTACCCGCACTGCGAAGCAAGTACGTTGCTTGGAACGTACTCTTTTCCGTTTATGACAAGGCTCTGCGTCATACGATTTACCTATATATTTTATAAGTAAATCGCTAATTTTATTCTAAAAAATAAAGAAATTTGTGGAGAACTTTAAAAGGTCAAAAAGTGCATCAAATTCTTCCACCGAAGTATGCACAGATGCAGTCAGATGCTCGATTGCAAACTGATACGAAGTAGTGACCGTCTGCCCTTCCACTAAGTAGTTGCTCTCGAGTCCAAGCAGACCGACTACAAGCAGAATAGAAAAAGCAAAAGATGCCAGAACAAGCACTTTCGAACCTAACGAAGAATTTCCCTCCTCAGCAACAAGAACTTTCGCACCCTCTGAAAGTCCAGCCGGTGTTTGTGCGGATTCATGTCTGACCGGAGTATGCACAGGCAAATCATGAGAATGAATATTTTTTGTTGTTGCTGTAGTGGCACCGTTTCTGTGTGCGGCATTCTGAGGAATCAATGCAGTTGTTTTTCGCATTCCATGAAATGGTTTTGACGAAATAACTATATTTTTAGTCTTTTTATGATCTTTTACTTCTTTTGGGTGGATTATCTTCTGACCTTCCATCTCCTGTATCCTCCCCTCATCAACCTCTGAAACGTGCAGTGCCCCACGAAAGCGAATCTCGGGCAGCTTTGGGGCATCCATACGATAGCTAGGCACACTCGACGCTATGGGAAGTTGGACAGCGTCAGCCAGCTCAACTTCAAGTGAGCCATTTCTTTTCCCTTCTTTTTGAACCAGAGGTATCAACTCGGATTCATCCTCTAAATAGGCAACTTTTGAAGTTTTCTGACTGTGGTAAAAATGGGGTGATGCTACTTGCTTGTTCGTGCTCTCATTAACACGTACTTTCACTTCTTCTCGTAGAGATTCCTTTGCCTTTGTAGTAGTGCTTCTGTAACGACTCGTCTTATGCATTGAGATGGAATCACGGTCTACATACCAACTTCTCCCCACCAATTTGGCATGCACACGATGGGATCGGCAGAGCTGCCCCACATAATCAGCAGTGTACCCGAGATCTCGGGCGATAACACTAGCTTTTACATATTCTTTTCCCCCAACGTTAAGAACGTCCATACCAGAATTATACACTACATTTCACAATATCTCGCCTAAACCAGCGTAAGCTGTGAACACGAAGATCCCTCAACTACAGATTTTCTACTCCTTCATCTTCTTCTCCAGTAGCTCTCTTAGAAGCGTAGGGTTTGCACTGCCCTTTGTGGCCTTCATCCCTTGTCCAACTAGATACTGGATGGATGTATCCTTCCCAGATTTGTACTCAGCAACAACGGATTCATTTTCAGCAATAATCTTTGAAACTATCTCATCAAGTGCTTCCTCAGAATTCTGTTGTGTAAGACCGCGCTCAGTTGCCAAATTTTCCGGATTTTCACCATCAAATACCACTTCCTTCAAAAGATCTTTAGCTACTCTTGAAGTAATCTTACCTTCAGATACAAGCTGCATAAGCTTTATAAACATTTTCGGATGTGCATTCTCAATGGTGCATCCCCCATCCGAAAGTAGACTCAATACATCTGTTATAAAATAGTTTGCTGCAAGCTTGACATCAGTTCCTTCAGGAAGCTCAGAAATCGCCTCTTCGAAGAAGGTGTTATTTGCTACATCTGAAATTATAACTTCAATTTGTTTCTCGGCTAGACCAAGTTCAGTATACTTTGAGCGCTTAGAATTTGGAGTTTCTGGCAATATCTCGGATATTCGAGAATCACTAAATTCTTCAATCTCGGAACGTTTAAACTTTGGAATGTCAGGATCAGGGAAATAACGGTAGTCTTGCGCAGTCTCTTTTGAGCGTTGCAAAAATGTTTTTCCTTTAGATTCGTCCCATCCGCGTGTTTCCTGCTTAAGCTGTCGTCCTGATTCGAGTTCTTCTATGTGCCGTTTTGTCTCATACTCTATAGCAGCCTCGACCGACTTAAAGGAATTCAGATTCTTCACCTCTACTTTTGTGCCTAGCTGATCTGTCTTGCTCACCGAGATGTTTGCCTCAACACGCATTTCCCCACGCTCCATGTTTGCGTCAGAGACTCCGAGCGTACGGAGTAAAAGCTGTAGTTCTTTTGCAAACTCACCTGCTTTTTGTGCATCGTGTATAACCGGTTCAGTAACGAGCTCCATAAGAGGAACTCCCGCCCTGTTAAAATCAACCAAACTCTCATCTCCTTGATCGTGTGCGCTCCGAGCTGTATCCTCCTCAAGATGCACACGAGTGATAGCCACCCCCGCTATCTCACCACCTTTCACAAATGGGAATTGATACTGGCTGATCTGGTACGCCTTCGGAATATCTGGATAAAAATAATTTTTACGGTCGAACTCACTGTAGTCAGCAAGCTCACCTCCAATAGCCTTCCCAACCATCATAAGGAAGCGGACAGCCTCTTTGTTTACAACTGGTAGTGTGCCTGGATGTGCCATACACACAGGACACACATTGGCATTGGGTTCAGCAGCATGTGGATTGTTGATACAACCGCAAAACATTTTGCTTTTTGTCTTCAACTCAGCATGTACTTCGATGCCGACAGTAGTGGTGTAAGTGGACATGGGCGTAATATTACCCTTCAGACAGTTTCTTCACAAGCGTATCGCGCAGTTCTTTTACTCCTTCTTGAGTCAAAACTGATATTACAAACACACGATTCTTATTAATGTCAATATCAGTAAGCAGAGCGTCAATTTTATGTTGCTCTGTAAGGTCCTTTTTAGTGAAAATAATCCACTCTTCCTTCTTCAAAAGGAGTGGGTCAAATTTAGCTAGCTCATTTCTGACGGTCAAATATGCCTCTTTTGGGTCGTCATTTTCGAGAGATACCAGGTGGAGCAGCATTTTTGTGCGCTGGACATGCCTCAAAAATTTGTGTCCGAGCCCCTTCCCCCCCGCTGCCCCTTCGATGAGCCCTGGAATGTCAGCGATGACGTACTGATAAAGTGCACCAAGATGAGGTTCAATGGTGGTAAAAGCATACGCGCCTACAGGAGAACTTGCATTTGTAAACGCGTTAAGCAATGTAGACTTGCCTGCGTTCGGCAAGCCGATGAGTCCCACATCCACAACTAGAGATAGTTCGATCTTGAAACTCCCCTCCTCTCCTTTTTTGCCCTCGGTTGATTCAATAGGCGATCGGTTTGTTGAGGATTTAAAGTGTTCATTCCCCAATCCACCAGCTCCGCCCTGAAGAATTTTTTCTAACTGGCCTTCCTCAAACAGTTCGTACGTTCTCTCACGCTCCAGGTCTTTGATAATCGAACCCACGGGGACATCAATAACGAGGTCCTCACTTCTCTTGCCAAACTGACTGTTACTTCTTCCGTCTCCTCCATTCTCAGCAACAAAGGTTTTAGCTCCTGTGTACTTGGCTAGGATATTGAGATCACGAACAGCACGCACGTATACATCGCCGCCTTTTCCTCCATTCCCGCCTGCGGGTCCGCCCTTCGGCACAAATTTTGCACGGAGCCAGCGTACGACGCCTTTTCCTCCATCTCCCGCTTTTGCATAAATTTCAAGTTCGTCAACAAACATAATATGTTACTTAATCTGAGTTTTTTGGTGCTTTAACAAATACCATTCAATGAGAAAAATAACAAGCAATAGTAAGCTCGGGACAGAGATGTCCTCTTAGTCTTACTTCTTACATGAGTAAGGCTCACTGAACAAATAAAAATAAGCTGCAAAAAAATGCTTAACTATTTTAGATAAAAGCCTTTAAAAAATAGTGATTTCGTCAACCCGAGAAGACTGATTAGCGACTAGCAGATAAGATTCTTGCGTAGTTATGTTTGAGAAAACCTCCTATCTGCATTTTATTAACTGAAATTAGTTATTTATATATGTGAACAAAGTGGCAGACAACTAGGGATGATCCTTGGTTCTACCTCGGTGGTCTCAGCTTAAGGTACGACATTGCCATGTATCTGTTGATACTCCCATTTTGGAGTGCAGTTTTATTCAATAACATTCTCTACACATAAATCAGATAGCGCATGTTTCCCAGTAGACGTATCTAACGAAAATCAAAATTAGCTTAGGTGGGAGATGCCAGGAGAATCAAGTAAAAGAGGCTGTCAATCCAGAAGTTTACTGGCAAAAGTACTTATGATGGTCACAATCAGTGAACCAAAAAAAGCGGGCCAAAAACCGGAGACTGCAAACCCATCAATAAATGATGCTGCGAACCAGAAGAGTACCGCATTGATCACAAATAGGAATAACCCGAGTGTAAGTATGGTTATGGGGAGTGTAAGAATCACGAGCAGTGGCTTAACAAAAATATTAAGAAGCCCGAGTACGAGCGATGCGATGATTGCTATATATAAGTTTTCTACTTCAATACCCGGCACAACTTCCGCTACCAGAAGAAGTGCCAGAGCAGTTACGATTAGTCGAGCAATAAGTTTAATCATAGTGAGCATGATACTCAATTTCCTAATCATTCGCTAGTTACAAAAAACCGCTCTAATGTGGGGGCGGTTTTTTGTAAACATCGTCGTGCTATTTTTTGATATACCACTCTCCTGTCTGGAGCAGAGACTCCGCTTTTTTATATTTTAATTCTTGTGTTTGAGTTCCATTGGTAATGACCACCGTATCATTTCTTCCATACTCTTGCTCACTCACGCGTGGAGTATTCCCTGCCTTTGGTTCACTCCCCCCTGCTCTTTGTGCCTGTACACGAGCTTTAGTGAGCTCCTCTTCTTCCCTTCTGAGTGCTTCCGGCTGCAACTGTGGAATGATTTCTGCGATCCTGTGAAGAAGTGCTTCCTGCATTTCCTTATAGAGGCGCATGGCTTCCTTTCGGTATTCGATCAGCGGATCACGCTGACCGTATGCACGCAGATTCACACTTGAACGCGTAGCCTGCATGACTTCCAAGTGTTCCACCCATAAGATATCAATCATCTGGAGGCAGAGTCTTCGTATAAGTTCATCCCATTGGTCAGCAAACTCAGATTTCTTTTTTTCAATAGACTCTGCTGCTTCAGGAATAAGTTCTGTAAGTTCAGCCAAAATCGACTCTACTTCTTCTTTTGCTCCGAGCAACAGCTTGTGTCTACGTGCATAGACGACCTGACGCTGCTGATTAAGCACATTGTCATACGCAAGGACCTGTTTACGTGAGTCAAAGTGGAAACCTTCAATCCTTGATTGCGCCCCCTCAAGTTGTTTCGAAATTAGACTGTTCTGTATGGGCTGATCTTCTGGGATGCCAAATGTTCCCATAAGACCACGTATACGATCGCCTCCGAATACTCGCATCAGTTGGTCCTCCATTGAGACAAAAAATTGTGTCTCTCCTGGGTCACCCTGGCGCCCTGAACGGCCACGCAGCTGATTGTCGATACGTCGTGCCTCATGCCGTTCTGTACCCAATACAAACAAGCCACCAAGCTCACGTATCTCCTCAGCCTCTTCTTCTGTTGCATGTGTTCCGCCAAGCTTGATGTCCACTCCACGCCCCGCCATGTTGGTTGCAAGCGTCACCCTTCCCTTCTTTCCAGCCTCAGCAATGATCTCTCCTTCACGCTCGTGATTTTTTGCGTTGAGCATCTCATGTTTCACCCCGGCTGAGGTAAGTGCTGAGGAAAGCATTTCATTTGTCTCAATGGAGGCCGTACCAATCAATACGGGTTGTCCACTCGCACTCACTTCCTTGACCTTGCGTATTACCGCCTCATACTTCCCTTTTGTGGTTTGGAAAATAAGATCATTCTGGTCGATACGGAGGCTTTTTTTGTTGGTTGGAACAGGGACAACCTCAAGTTTATAAACTGAGTAAAATTCCTCTTCAGAGGTAAGGGCTGTTCCTGTCATACCTGAGAGCTTCTCATACATACGGAAATAATTCTGGTATGTAATAGATGCATAGGTACGGGATTCACGCTGGATAGCAACACCCTCCTTCGCTTCCATCGCTTGGTGGAGCCCATCGGACCATCGCCTGCCTGGCTGTAGTCGTCCTGTAAATTCATCGACAATAACAACTTCGCCATCGCGAACCACATATTCTTTGTCTTTATGATAGAGCCCTTTTGCACGCACCGCTGTCTCAAGATGGTGCACGTATTTGATACCTCGGTCTGTGTAGATATTGTCTATCCCTAACATTTTCTCCGCCTCTTCGATTCCCGCATCAGTAAGCGTGGCACTTTTCAGTTTCTCATCAAGAGTAAAGTGTTCCCCTTCGTGGAGTTTGGTCGCTATACGCGCAAACACCTCATACAGATTTTCAGAATCCTGTGCCGGAGCAGAAATAATAAGCGGTGTACGAGCCTCATCGATAAGGATAGAGTCGATCTCATCAACGATCGCATACGCATGACCTCGCTGTCGCAGACGAGGTGCTTCAAACTCAATATTGTCCCGGAGATAATCGAAGCCAAATTCACTGTTCGTACCATAGGTGATATCGGCAGCATAGGCTTCTTTGCGCGTACAGGGACGCAGGAACTCATAAAAGACCTTATACGAGCCTTCCGCATCACGCTCTGCATCAACCTCCTTATGTCCGGCATCATAGATATAGGAAGCATCATGGTTAATGACTCCAAGTGTGAGTCCCAGTCCGGCATAGATCTGCCCCATCCATACTGCATCGCGACGTGCAAGATAATCATTTACTGTCACTACATGTACACCCTTCCCTGTAAGCGCGTTGAGTGAAGCTGGAAGTGTACCAACAAGAGTCTTTCCTTCTCCGGTACGCATCTCTGTTATTTTTCCTTGATGCAGGAGAACGCCACCAATTAGCTGTACATCGTAATGGCGCAAACCAAGAGTACGCCGCGCAACTTCACGCGTGAGTGCGAACATGTTTGGCAAAATCTCTTCAAGAGAAGTTCCTCCGGAAACTTTCTGCCGCAGCTCCTCTACCGCAGCAACAATCTGTGACTCGGTGTATGGCTGATATGTGGCTTCCATTGCATTGATACGGTCTATCAACGGCTGCACTTCCTTAAGAGCCTTCTCATAGGTGGGCCCAAAAAAACGGTCTAAAAATGACATAATGGCCTAGCATATCACGAAACATCTCGCTTTAACACAACGAAAAAACCGCCGTGGAGGGCGATTTTTTCCTATCATTACGAGTGCAATGATTATTTGCGTCGCTTTGCTGTTTTCTTCGCAGCCTTGCGAACAGTCTTCTTTGCAGTCTTCTTAGCAGCCTTCTTTGCTGTCTTCTTTGCAGGTCGCTTTGCGGTCTTCTTAGCAGCCTTCTTTGGTGCTGCCTTACGCACTGCTTTCTTTTTTGCTGGCATGTTTTGTGATGAGAGTTAGTGAATAAAAATATTCGACCGCTGACTTCTCTTTTCAAAGAACAATTCGGGAAGAGAATGTCTGCTTACAAATATTATCGCGCTCTCTAATGTTAATGACAAGAAAAAAGAGTGCATGCATTTGTGGATAAGAAAAACAAAAAAATTTTCAAAAAAAATTTGTAAAAATTTTTTTGCAGGTTTATTTTAATTTCCTTACCTCCCATTCAACTGCAATGCCTGTTTCTGTTTTTATTTTTTCTGTGATTGAGTTCGCAAAGTTTTCTATCTCGTCTGCAGTTGCAGATTCATCTGCAACAAGAACAAGAGCCTGTTCTTTGTAAAGTGCAACATTTCCTGATGCATATCCCTTGAGCTTAAGCACCTTATCGAGAATCCACCCCAACGAAACTTTTGATTGCTGGTCGTTCACAGTAAATACAGGCAGTTCCGGATAACGCTGTTGCAGCAGTGCTGCAACATCTGAAGAAATGATTGGGTTCTTGAAGAATGAACCGGCTGTTCCCACCGTGTTCCAATCTGGGAATTTTCCTGCACGTATCTTCATGACTGCTTCACGAATTTCTTGTTGTGAAGGTTCTGGCACGTCTTCAAACCAAGTCGCAAGGTCTCGGTATGAAAGATGACGTCGCGGCGAAAGTGAGAGTGCGTAGATAACTTCAGTAATAATATACTTACTACCTTCGTGATGTTTAAATAGTGAGTCTCGATAAGCAAAAGAGCATGCGGCACCATCGAGTACCTGGAGTTCCTCATTCTCAATATTAAATACGCGCACACTATGCACTACGTCCTTTGCCTCAACGCCATATGCGCCAACATTCTGCACAGGTGTAGCCCCTACCGTACCAGGTATGTGCGACAGATTTTCAAGGCCCCACCACCCTTGCCCAACGGTATGGGCAATCACGGAGTCAAAGTCTTCTCCTGCAGCCACAGCGAGAAAAACCGTATCTCCCTCAATGCGTGACCTATAACCTTTCAACGCTATATGGATCACAAGACCACGCACCCCCTGTTCAGAGACTAAAACGTTTGAACCACCACCAAGGACGGTGACAGGCAGCATGTGCTCCTTAGCAAAAGCAACAGCTTCCATGAGTTCTGCGTCTTCACTCACCGATACAAAATACTCGGCTGCACCTCCAACCTTCAATGTGGTATAGGAAGAAAGCAGCGTATTCTTTTGAATATCAAGACTCATTGTGCTACTGGCATCCTTCATCAGGACGCACTCCTTTCTTCAGATTTTCTATAAAGCACTGTGAACTCTCAGCGAATGTCGGTATCTCAGTCCCGCCCTTTTCAAGCACTTTAATCGCTTTTTGTGTCTCCCCAAGCTCATAGTAAATAAAAGCGAGGCTTGCACGGTGCTGTGCAACTTCCGGCTGAACCTTTATGCGTGTCTCAAACATCTCGGAGAGCAGCTGCCTATCTCCACTTTGATCTGTCATAGCCAATGCAAAGTCATTGAAAGCAAACCGTTCAAAATATTCTTCTCCGACAAGCGCACGTGCTTCTTCTACTCTATCTGCACGTACGAGGACGCCAGCATACAAAAGACGTGCCTGTACATTTGACTCATCGAGCTCAAATGCGGTCTTCAGAAATTCAAGAGCACCTTCGATGTTATTAAGTTGTAATTCAATGATTCCCTGTTCAGTGATGATCGCCTGCTTGTTGGGAGAAAGCTCGCGTGCTTTCGCTGCCTGTTCTTTCGCCTGCGGTATGGCACCGATTGATCTATAGAAGCTCGTGAGGAACGCGTGAAGCCGGGCATCATTTGGTTTCTCCTCTATTAACCGCAACAGTTCAAGCTCTGCACGCTGCATAATAGCTTTCTTTTCTTCTTCTGTTGCATTTTGGCTGCGAACTACACCCATCGCCTGCTGCGCAAGCTGTTCGACGATCTCCTGATCTGCAAAAGAATGGCGTTCTATTGCGTTATGGAATGCTCGCAGACGTCCCTCTACATTCTGAGACCGCATCGCATCAATGATGTCGCCCGCTGCCGCGATACCCGGGTAGTTAACGAAATATACGACTGCACCGGAAGTTAGGATCAGGATCGGCGCAACGAACTGTCCGATCATTTGCCGATTAAGTGTGAAGGATTGTATGGCCTTGATCGGAGTTGCTATGTGCGAGTGTATAAGCGCAAGGATACTGCCATAGAATATGTAGCTGATGATGTTATCAAACACTACAAGGTTGTGGACCAGGTACCCAGCAAGAAGGCCAAGCAGCACGCCGCGCTCAAGCACATTGAATGTCGGGTCTTCATTCTTCTTCAGTATTGGTTGCAAGAAGAGGTAATGCAAAGCTGCGAAGAAGATCGAGAAGTATGCAAGAAGTCCGAGTACACCCCCGGCAATAAGCCAATCAAGGAATATGTTGTGCGTACGGTCAAACCACGCTTCTGCAGCATACAGTGACGGATCATACTGTTTGTTAAATACGTAATTGAAATTACTCTGTCCCCAGCCAAGCAGCGGACGCTCCTTCACCCCTTCAAGCGCCATGCCCCAGATAGTACCGCGGACTGTAAGGTCGCGGGAAAGTGATATGTCTGCGATACGCTTCAAAGCCGGCTGGCTTTGTACAAATGAACTATCGCGGAGCAACCAGAAGCTTCCTGCAGCAAGCAGAATAATTGCGCATGCTCCGATGGCGATCTTCCTGAACTCAGGATACTTGCGTCCAAAGATCGCAACGTAAATAACAGTCACTGCTGAACCGCCAATAAGCGCGAGAAATGTACCGCGGGTACCGGTAAGAAGAAGCGTGTACGCAAGGATAACAGCAACAAGTGCATACCCGATGCGATAGCTCAGAACTTTCGTCCGAACAAACAGCCAGAAGATAATGAAGATATTGAAGAGCATGTACACCGCCATGTATGCTGCGTTCCCCAAGAGACTATCCACGCGAGTAGTACTGCCATTGCCCGCTGCGATGAAACCGTTGTACTGAGCGAGTCCGTACAGCGCTACACACAAAGCGACAACTGCAGATGTATGAAAGAAGTATGACCAAAGCTTTGTGGTAGTGAGTACGCTGCCGGCAACCAATACATAGAGGAACAAGTGAACGAGAGTCACGTAACCGTCCATGCGTTCGAAATTGCTCCAGAAGCTTTGCATCGGACTTTCGCCGAGTGCATTAGCAACTGCCATTACACCCAGAAGCGCGGCGAAGCCAGCAATGATCCATGAAAACTTAGGTCGATACTTTGGCTCGTAGAGTGCAAGGAGTATCCAGGAGGCAAACACAACCTCAACGATAATACGGAATGCAAAGTTTTTTCCCGTGATGTACGGGAAGAAAAAATCGTTCTCTACATACAGCGGCAAAAACGGGACAAGAAAAAGGCCTACGAAGACCAGCCCCTGAAGAATATCTTTCATATGGCAAGCATAGTACCATAACGCTTCACTCGGCCGCACCCATGCTTTTCAGATTACGCACAGCAGGTTGGCCTGTGTCAATACCTCCCCTTCGACAGCGATTCGAGCGAAACTGGTGCCGACACGCTTATAGAGACCGTACGAGTACAGGGACATTGGTCGTCACCAATCATTTCCGGCGATCCAAGTGGGTACGTGATACCCCGATATTCACCGAGCTTCAAAAAGCGGATCGCATTCTGACCGTGTACCGGTTGCGTATAGATGGTATCTACAGCACCCGGACCACCAGCATGATTGAGGAGTACGTGCGCCGATAGTCCTGTACTGCTGCTTGTGAGGTACTGTGCCGGTTCATTATTCCAATTACCGACTTCAATTGCCTGCTCAACTTTTTTATCCAACTCGAAAGACTGGCCCAATGTGGTACTGCTGACGTCTGTAAGGACGTAACTCACCGTATATTGGCAGGGTGTAACATCCTGTGCCGGCACATCCTCCCTAAAGACCGATGCAAATGGAAAGTTAGCAGACGAGGTACCTGTACTTACGTTCAGGTGCCACGGCAATGTCTCATTTCGCAAAGCGTCCCCAAACATACGCTCTGCCATGGCTTTCTCAACACTCCAATCCCTTGCATCGCATGGAGTTGCTGATGGGCTGTCATCAGTGGTGCGCTGCGATACGGGGACCTGGATTTGCGCCACTGGAGCATTCTCTGACCGCAGACTGGTAACTACTCCATATGAACCGAGCACCACGAGGCCGGCGACGATCACAGAACCGATTAGAATTTTTTTGTTCACGGTTGATGATTATATTACTGACCACTACTCACGGAGGACCGCTGCTATCGCTGCACTCGTGGTGGCAAGATTATGAGTCTCAATCTTATCTGCAATTTCATTTAATCGGGCTGCGACTTCAGGCTGGGACGTTTCTTTCTCTTGAGCAAGTGTTTGCAGACGCTCAACTGCACGGGAAGCAGAAGTACGCTCCGGAACGCGAATAACGTACGTATCGATAGCACCATCTGTTGTATCTCCGGTCGTGTATTCTATCTGACTATCAGCAGACCCTCCTCCAGTATCAACCGAAAGATGATACGGTCCATCACCCGTTCCTATGACCGAAAGCGTATACAGATCATCATCGGGAGCAGTGATGGTAAGTACCTTGGGTGACCCGTCAGCATCTGTTGTTTGGCTTGTTGCTATCCCTGTTGCTTGAGCATAGCTGCTGCCGGGAATCTCCTCTACTATTGTCCCTGTCAATGGATCGTAACCTGTTTTTCTTCCCTGACTATCAGTCAGCAACAGCTCAGCCGGAGAACCGAGCTGTATCTCAACCCATCGCGGAAACGGACGCAGATTACTTGTATGGCTATACAGATTTGCCTGATCAATATCTCCACCGTAGTTTTGCACATGATTAGCAGTATCCATCAGATCGTTGGTAGTTTTGGTAAGGTACCAAAAAGGGTCATTGATAAAATAATTTCCGCCATCAGCAAGTCCCGTGAGTAAGAAATAATGTCCCTTATCTTTCTCAAACGCGACTACGGGATTACCTTCAGAAACATACTTATCGGTAAGTGTCTTATCTGTGGTATTGAGCGCATCCAACTGTATAGTACTAAAACCCAGTTTCGAACTTAGGTACTGCAGACTGTAGAACCAGCGGACTGTATTCAATTCTGTGTAGCCGTTGTTTGCTTTAAGCCATGCATTCATGTTCCCTGGATTGACCGCAGAACCATCAAAACCGGTATCAACGCCATATGCGAGACCCAGCATACTCATAGAAGCAATCGCACACCCGCACCCGCCGATAGTATTTCCACACCAATCGGGAGTCCCGTCACCGTAGATATCATCAGCCCACTGCGAAGACTCAGGAGGATACGGCGATGCAATCTGAGTCATCAGAGGAACCGTGCCTTGTGAGGACGATGTCTCGATCTTTTCCTGCAAATCATTGCCGAGCTCTTGCAGTTCTTCCGCAGTTTCAGGAGAGACATCGCCCTGCTGTGCATCTTTAGTAACCTTCTTTAGAAATGCACCAATCTGATTGAGTGCAGCTTCCACTTTTTCCCCGTTGAAGAATTCCAAAAACTTCTTAATGTGCGCAAAATAAGAATTCTGCACGGCTTTCTTCTCTACCTCCCCCTCCACAATTCCTTCAATATCTTCTACTAACTCTTCGGGTGTTGGATCAGGCACTTCATAGGTAACTACCAATTTTGGCCGAAGAGATGGATTGCCGAAATGGTCTGATGTCAAAAATCTTCTGACGTGATTATTATTTGTATATCTTCCATCAATTTTTATTCCATAATTAGAATATCCTCCTGTAAACCAGTCTGATGTAATATCTGTTATATCGACACTCCACCACCCAACTTCCGAAGGAGCAGGAATCCAACCCAATCCAGGATCAGAAGAATTAGGATTATTATTTTTAGTTATTCCCAATTCGGTCCATTCTTCTGTAACTAAAAGTATTTTTGCCTCATTGTAATTCCCTCCCTGTTCCAAATCTTGAAATAAAAATAAATCAGCATCAGTTATTTCGGCATCAGTAGGAATTGTAGATAAATCAAATTCAATGTAAGAGAAATATTCATCACTCCATCCTCCTATATGCATAAATTCAGAATCGGGACGTCCATCTTTATAATAAAAAGTACCATAGCTCGTATCCTTCCCATCTTCTGGCCCAGGTTGTATAACAACAGTTTCCGTTGCTGCCTCCACTATATTTAAACTAATACCAAAAAAGAACACTAGAAAAAGAACAAAAATATTTTTCATATTTAGTATGTGATTGTTGACAAAGAATATATCTATAGCATAGCAAGCTCAGCTATATCTGTAATTAAAGGTCTGTGATTTTCTTCTGAGAAGTAGTGGCAAACTCAAATTCTTCCACGAACCATTCATCAAAGTGGCGTGAGAGGTATTCTGAACCCTCGACACTCAAATGATCGTCATCTCTGTAGAGTAACAGTCCTTCTTCCTGCAGATAATTGATACACTTATCGTTTGGACAGATCGCTTCATAGGGATCATACACATGCACATTTTCATACTTCTTCTCTACGTTTACCAGTAGATTGCGCACCTTCTCGGAGCGCTTCATATCTTCAGATTTTTTTACCGTGCAATACTTCCCCAAGATTACACATGATTCAGGACCCGAGGTGAAAACCGGCGTGGGCGCTATGAATATAATATTGATGTCATTGTCTACTTCCTGGATATATGCATTTAAATTTTCATGGATAAGCTCCTCATTGTACTGCTTCTGATCTAAGTAGAGAGAGACAACGTAGTAAACTTCGGCAAAAGTTTTTTTAATATTGTCCAACTCTGCAGATCTCTCCGAGAGTATGGCTTTCTCAATATCATCTTCTCTACTGTCTGTGAAAATTTCGCGGGGAAATGTCCTGAAGTACAAATTTTCTACCGCATCAGTATTGTTGAACATGGGTACAAAATGCATTGCATGACTATCGCCCGTGAGAAAAAAGATACTACCCTCGTTTGTCTGCTCCAAACACTCTTTTTTTAGCCCGGCTTGCTCAGTTGAGCTCCCTTTTGCGGCGCATACCTCCTCAACCCTGGTCCCATTGATCTCGAAGTTCGGCTGAATCCTTTCACCCAGACTGAAATTCTTTTCGATATAGTTAAAAGAAGCTAGCCTGCTATCCAATGAGTTCAAACTTTCGTTGACCACTTTTTTTGAATTATTAAATCCGTATACCCCCACACCAATCGAGAACACGAGCAATATCAATACGCCCAGAGCTCCAAGGTACTTCAACTTCTGATCCAGGAAAACAGAATATCTGAGTGGCTTTTCAACTACATAATAGGAAAGTAAGGCAAAAACAATGACGGCAGTAACTGATACAAGATAAAATACAGTATCAGTGAGGTACAGATTAGCAAAGTAAATCACCGGCAAATGCCATAAGTACAGTGAGTAAGAAATTTTGCCGGCGAAAACCAAAACCTTAGTTTCAAGCCACGCGACTACACCACTCACCCGGTTAATACCAGCATATATAATTCCCGCAGTACCAAGCGTGATACCCAGAGTTTCAATATATAGGTTGTTTGTGTATGGTTGCAAAACAAGTACAGCAAGAACAAGGAGAAGCGACAACAACGCCAGCACATTAGTTTTTTGAGGCAGCGATCTACCTTGAGTTAAGAAGAACAGAGCACACCCTATTCCCAGTTCCCAAAAACGTGCGGTGGGGAAATAAAAATTAGAAAAGATCTCGTGTGCATGTGAGGCAAAAATTAAATAGAGAATGAGCGATAAACCACCTATAGCCCAGAACAACCACACCAGATTGAGCTTGCGACTACGCATATAGTAAAGACCAAGTGCCAACAACATGGGATACGCAAAATAAAATTGTTCTTCCACGCCCAATGACCACGTATGCAGCAAAGGATTGATTAGGTCTTGCGCAAAGTAATCATCCCCGTGATGCAAAAAATAAAGATTTGATACAGCGAATATTGACGAAATACTACTCTTTATAAAAAGATTCGTGTCCCAAAGAAAACCGACCAAGATATACCCGACGGTTGTGGCACTTACCATCGTCAACAGGGCCGGATAAAGCCGCTTAAAACGCTTCTGGTAGAACTTGCCAATGTTGATCTTCCCTGTTCTTAAGTAGTCCTGATACAGAGATTGGGAAATTACGAAGCCGGAAATAACAAAAAATACATCTACTCCCAAGTATCCAGATGGAAAGAAAGTTGGTTGCAGGTGGAAGAGTATAACGAGAATAACGGCGACCGCCCGCAATCCATCAATATAAGGCTTGTATTTAAGGTCAGTTTCAAGCATGGGGGATGTGATGACCCCAACACTATAGCACGGAAGGCTCAGTAGATTATCGAATCGAAATCTTCCCTTGTTCTTTCAGGTAGTCGATCACTGCCTGCGCATGTTTTTCAGGAGTACCATCTGAAGTGTCGATGGTAAGTTCCGGTTGCACAGGTACTTCGTACGGATCGCTGATACCAGTGAATTGCTTGAGAATACCTTTTCGAGCTTTTTCATAGAGCCCTTTTACATCACGCGCCTCACATACCTCAAGTGGAGTTGAAACATGCACCTCGACAAAGGTTCCATACTGTTCAACCAGTTCTCGTGCTTTTTCTCGCGCTTGAGCATATGGCGCAATGAGGGCACAGACAGCAATACCGCCATGCTTCGTAATCTCACTTGCCACATACCCTACACGCTGCACGTTAAGGTCACGGTGCTCTTTAGAGAACCCAAGCTCTGACGTGAGGTGGTTACGGATCACGTCACCATCAAGCAACGTCACCTCTCTGTCCTGAATTTCGAGGAGTTTCGTTGCAAGGATTTTTGCAAGTGTTGACTTTCCTGATCCAGAGAGGCCCGTGAAGAAAACCGTCACACCCCTCCGTTTTTGTTTTGCAACACCTATCTGCAACTCTGCGATACTCTCAGGGAATGAGAACCACGAAGGGATCTCCTCTCCTGCAAGGAGCATACGACGAAACTCTGTACCAGAAATGTTTGCAAACTCCTCCCCTTCTGTAAGTTCATCAGTACTTGCGTATGCATCACGGCTGGGTACATAGGCAAGCTCGTCACTTGAAACCACCTCGATGCCGATCTCTTGCGCATACTTGAGAGCATTCTCTCGAGCTTCATATGGTCCGTAGAACGGTTCACCTTTGCTATTCTTCCCCGGACCTGCGTGATCGCGTCCCACGATGAAGTGTGTTGCGCCATAATTCTTCCTCACAATCATGTGCCAGAGTACTTCACGCGGACCTGCCATACGCATTGCGAGTGGCAGAAGTGAGAGAAAGGTGAAGTCCTTTCCGTATTTTTCACACACGACGCGATACGTATGCACACGGGTGATATAGTCAATATCACCCTCTTTGGTCATACCAACCACAGGATGCACCAAAACTGGAAGACCTGTCTTTTCGTGTGCGCGCTTCACAAGCTCGAAGTGTGCACGGTGCATTGGATTGCGCGTCTGAAATGCGACAACCTTATCCCAACCTTTTTCTTTAAAAACGGCTTTGAGCTCTACTGGTGTATAGCGATACTCTTTGAAGTCATGGCGTGCTTCAAGTTGTAGCTTATGAATGGTTCCGCCGATATAGAGGTCGTGCATCTGGTTCATCACATACCGCACCCCTGGATGCATAAGGTCATCAGTACCGTAGACTCCTTCCACTTCAGTCTCTTTATTGGGCGCATACCGAGACTCGATATCCATAACGGCAAGCGGATTGCCATACTGGTCGCACAATACAATCGACTCTCCCACTTCGAATTCAGCACTATTAGGAACATCAAGCACAATTGGTATCGGAAAGAGCGTACCATCGGAGAGACGCATTTCTTTGACAACTCGATGGTAGTCAGCTTCATTCATAAAACCGGTAAGCGGAGCGAATCCACCCACCATGAGCATCTCGAGGTCAAAAAGCTGTCGATCTTTGAGGTTATATCGTTTTAGACTAAGTGTAGTTTGAATTGAATAGGCGGCCTCTGACATGGAACTTAAGTTTCTTATTGATTACGTGTAGTACAACTATACCGAAAGCGAAAAGTTGCGCGAAATCATTCCAACATGAACCATTTGGCAACTTTCGTAGGTTATAGTATACGAATATTATGCCTATTGACCACCTTTTAACCTCTTTAAGCAGGAAGCTGAAACTGGATTTGCATTACTTTGCAAAAGGAGGTTTTTGGCTTCTAGTTGCACAGGGTGGAACTATTATTGGTTCACTGCTAGGAACTATTGTCTTTGCCAATATCCTTACCGAAGAAAGTTATGGAATCTACCGCTATTTGGTTGCTCTTGCTGTTTTGTTTAGCACTTTTTCTCTGACGGGAATTACTCAGTCAGTGTTGCAAACAGCAGCAAAAGGCCATACAGAATTTTTTCCTTATGCAATACGAATAAGTCTTATATACAATCTTGGCACAACTATCACAGGGCTCGGCGGATCGATCTATTATTATATAAACGAAAATTTTCTTCTCTCGACTGGGTGTATCTTAATTGCAATCTTCCAACCTCTAATAGCATCATTTCAAAACACTACTCCTCTACTCCAAGGACTGAAGATGTTCAAACAATCTGCGTTATTGCAGATTGTTAAGACAATGGTAATTACAATAGCTGGAATTATCACGGTCTATTTTACAAAGGATGTGGTAATACTTTTTCTTGTTTTTCTTTTTTCACAAACTTTTGCAAACGTAGTTGGCTCCCTTTTTTTTATTATCAAAAATGTCTCGAGTGCTGAACTTAGAGAAGATATAAAGAATCGTTATTTAAATTATGCTCGACATTTAAGTATTCAAAACATAATTATTGGCATCTCCACTAGGATTGACAATGTCATTGTATTTCAACACTTAGGAGCTGCAAATCTTGCACTCTTTAGCATTGCAACAGTAATTCCAGATCAGATAAAAGGTGCGAGCAAAAATCTTGTTACACTTTTGATTCCAAAATTTGCTAAACATTCATCACTCGAAGAGGTGAAGTTAAAAATACCAAAGAGAAGCATACAACTATTTATTGTGCTGTTTTTGTGCAGCGCCCTTTTGATATGTATCATTCCATTTATCTATGAAGTGTTTTTCCCAAAGTACATAAAAGCTATCCCATACTCTCAGCTTTTATTGCTTTCCCTACCTGCTTCTATATACTTTGTTCCACTAACTGCTCTACAGTCACATCTCAAAGACAAGGAACTATATTTGCTTAATGTTTATTCAGCAATGTTTCAAATATTAGTAACCTTGGTGTTGATTTATGCACTGGGCTTACTCGGAGCAATAGCATCGAGAATCATATCTAGATACTTTCAGACTGTATTGACTTTTGTCATTATTCAGAGAACAGATTAAATTTTTGTCTTTGAATATACGACCAAATATCCAAGGGGAATTTTTTCAGTTAAGCTTCTATACTTCCTTGAAATTTTATTAAGGGATCTATCCAATGAAACTACAATTTTTTGTAAGGAATTACGCAAAAAGTTAGTCGGTACAGCGTTGCGAATAAGCTGAAAAAAAAGTGAGAGTGGCCCAAAACCTAAGGGGTATATATTTTCAACACTCAAAGCATATTTCTCTGCCAATCGTCTATAAGCTGAAACGGTATACCTTAAATAGTCATCAGGTGACCCATGTATGTGGTACATAAATGGTGCCGCAATTACAATTTTGCCTCCATTTTTCACACAACGAACCTGCTCACTGAATACATTTTCAAATTCAAATACGTGTTCCATAACATTCAAACAAATTGCATGGTCGTATGAAGCATCTTCGAAGGGAAACCTCTTTTCTATATCTACAAAGAAATCTGGTTCGCACGCATTATCAATATTAATTACGGTAAAACTATGTTCACCTTTAATGAGTTTATGATATCCGGACCTTTTGCTTCCCCCAACGTCAAGAATGCTACCCTCTAACTGCAATTCTCCTATTAGTCGATATTCTTCATTGCGAATGATTGAGTAATTCATTGAGTTTTCTTAACAGCTTTTATAATAAATCGATGAGGGTTTGAGAGGTTTACTTTTTCAATGGTATGATCGCTAAACTTAGATATGAATTCCTCTGCATCTTTAATCAGATCAGCATGCACCTCCCCAATGTAAGCATCTGCAAATTCAAGCGGGTTACTGTCACCGAAAAGAGCCTCTTCCGCTCCCTCAATGTCAAACTTAATGATATTTGCTCGATCAGTATTACATATACGTAGAAGTGATTGAAGTGTGTGGACAGGTACAGAAACGATATTCTTGACATCCGAACGGGATTTGAAAGAATTGCCAAGACTACTTGCAACGATATTCAGATCGGCAAAACCATCTTTTTCAGCAACACCCGCTTGGATTGGAGTTATTTTTGAGATGCCTGAGGTATTTTTCAGGAGTCTTTTAAAAGTTTCCGGTGCTGGCTCAACTGCGTAAATGTGCGCATCAGGGTACTTTAAATGATAGTACAAAGTTGTATCACCAAAGTGGGCCCCTAGATCCAGAATAACCTTGGGTTCTGCTCCAAAATCCCAGTTGTACTCACCTAAAAGAAAAACCTCACTGAGTGCTGCTAAGTCAACAATTGACTCAATATAAACATTAAAAGGTTTATTCAAATAGATTAAATTAAAGCGCATTTCTTTACCACGCAAAAAAGTTTTACGAGTAAGAGCGAAGTACCACAGCTGTAAAATGAGAATCACCGTACGCAAGTACGAGCCTCCTGAAAAGGCGCTGGCAAGCCTTGGTATTAAATTAAAAAGTATGTACATAATTAAAATTACATCTTAATCGATATTCTTTATCACACGTGCTGGAACACCCACTGCTACAACATTTGCAGGAATATCTTTTGTTACGACGGCACCAGCACCAATAACGCTATTTGCCCCAATCACTACCCCGGGATTAATGATCGCCCCTGAACCAATCCAAACCCCGTCATTGATAAGTACTCCTTTCTCAAAGTGTGCACGATCTTCCATCTTTTTTGTGTAATCTAATCCAGTGGTATTTATAACAACAAATGGTGAGATATGAACATGACTACCAATAATTATTTCAACACGTCCATTTAAAAAACAACCAGCATTTATTGATGTGTCTTCACCAATGCTAATTTTTTCGGGTGAAATAACTGTAATGGCTCCTAAAATTCTACTTCTCTTTCCAAACGAACCAAATACTATTGAGTACCCAAACGTACGAAGCCATTTCATCCTCCCTAAATACTTTAAACGCAAGAATCTTACAATGGAATTCATTTAAATTTATTGCTTAGAGATTAAAAATAACTTAAAGAGATCATACCCCCCATCGACCCACTTTTTGACGGAACGGGTGCTTTGGTTCTTTTCGATAAGGGTTCGAAAAAGTATATCTAAACTTGGTCTATAAAAGCCAGTAATTGCAGAATACTGCTTTGTGTACCCTGCCCGGGCAACCTCGTTCATTGTTTCTTGAGTGAAATATCGAGCCGTACCGAACGGATACGCAAAATCTGTAATTTCAATGCCGAGCTCTGATTCGAGCTTGCTCTTATCGCCCAATACCTCTCCGTATACTTCTTTTGCGGTAAGGAGGGCGAGATTTGGATGGGTAACTGTATGCCCCCCAACACTATGTCCTTCTACAACCAGTTGATGCGCCCCATTCCACGTAAGCGGCTTTTTGGGAGAAATAAGCAACCTGTCGCGCATGTACACCTCAATTTTTTGTTCGTCATGTGCAATATCAAGTAGGGTTGAGTTTATAAAAAATAACCCTTTGAGGTTGAATGATTCCAAAATCGGTAAACAAGTATCTATCCATGATTGATACCCATCATCGAATGTGAGGAGGATATTGATCCTGTTCTGATTGAATTCTTGATTATGAAATTGTGTTGGAGTAATTACCGTGTAGTTTTTAACGAGCATTCCGACAACTTCTTCAAACCACTTTTTGTCAGAAACGTCATGGAAACACAGCACACGCACGAGTGGACCTTTTCTCCTTTTAATTTTCTGATACACAAAAGTAACTCCTGATATGGAGATAACAGATACAAGAAAATCTCTTATTATATGTTTCATGATATTCCCCACTCTGTATTAAGATCACGATCCAGAAGTCCTGATAGTTTTTTTGTGTCTTCAACAAAATACTTTGCGAGCTCTTTGGTATCAATTTCTTTTCCAAGATCTGTATTTTTTGTATTAAGAGAATGTATGAAATCTGGAAAACCAGTCTTACGTATTGTATGTACAAATTTGTCTAAGCCAATCCCTCTTAAGTATTCTGCACTGTAGTGCATGACTCTACCAAGAAATATACTTTTGGGGACTCGGGCAATGTTTACTTGCGAATAGAGCATAGAAGCTTCAAACTTGTCATCAACACCAAGAAATTGGTATATTCTTTTCATAAACGTTTTTGGGTCTTTCTGTATATCTTCATAGATAAGTACCAGAAGCTGCCCTTTTGGAAAGAACGTGAAATATCGTTGCAGTTGTTCAGAATAACGACCTTGTTCTACGACACTTTTTTCTTGCGCCATAAACGCTTCAAACGAAACAGTCTCTGTGATCTCACCGGACTTGATAGAATTTTTATATTGAGAAATTGCGCGATCCACTGGGTTGCGAAGAATGGCAATAAGTTTTACCTCTGGATACATCTCTTTAATACGAGGAGGTGCCTCTTTGCTAAACAAGTACGAGGTTGAGAACTCACCTTTTTTTAAGCCCACTTTGCAATTTTTAAAATGTGCTTCATACCACTCCCGTCCTTCCTTAAACCGCGGCCTGCTGAAGAAATGAATCTCTTTTATAGGGGCGCATATTTCTGGATGCTCATATAAACATGCGTATACCCACGAGGTCCCCGACTTCTGTGCACCTAAACCGATAAAATTGATCATATGTTGAATATACGGTGTGTAAACGTATCAAGACTGTGCGCAGCAATTACTTTTTCTCTAAGCTTCAACCGAAGATATGAGACATCTTCATTTAAAAGCTTGTGTATCACACCAGCATAACGTTCGGGGGTTGGATTTTCCAGATATAATCCATCACTCAGCAAAAGATCAACAAACGCCTTGTTACCGGTCACCGGCACGCAGCCGCACAAAGATGACTCAAGAACAGTCTTGTCCATACTGTGAGTCATTGAAGTGTTCAAAAAGACTGAAGCATTTTGATATATATGTACTAACTCTTCCTGCGTTTTCGGTCCAGTAAATTTTATGTGGTCACTAACATTTTCGGAAATACATTTTTCCTTTAATTGCGAGTAGTAGATGTCATCATCCCTATAAGGGCCAATAACAGTAAATTTAAGATCACTATTTTCAGATAAAAGTATTTTTGCCGTATCTATAAAATCTTCAAGGTGCTTCACTGGCATTATTCTTCCCACAAAAACAACCTCCTTTTTTCTATTACTTTGACTCCCAAAACTGAACAGTTCAGTATCAATAGCCTGTCCAACAATTCTTTTCTTTTTTGTTTTCACAGCAAAACCAGTCTCAGTAGAAGTTAGGACAGTATCCACAAACAACAATCCGAGTCTCGCAGTTATGCTTATATATCCATGAGCTTTCCACCAATAAAATCTTGTCCCAAACAACGTGCGAACAAAATAAAAAGGCGCGCCGATGATGTTATAAATTGCGCCCATGTGGTAGAAAACATATTCAACTTTTGACACAAAAAATACACGTGCAAAATACTTGTAAAATCTAAATAGATATTTGATCTTGCTCTCTCCTCCCTCTTTCCCGAGCGAATACACATACACATGAGGAGGGAAAGAAAAAACTCCTTTCTGTAGGCAGATGATGTGGACCTCATCAAAATGTTTTGCAAACTCTTCTATCCACCGATGAAAAAAGCCCAATATGGGATGGTTTTTATCTACCGCCTGCGTACAGATAAGAAGCTTCATGGATTTTGAATATCCTTTATAACACGCGGGAACGCGCGACTGTTACCTTGACAGACTACGCTTGTTGGGGTGCGCTCAAGGGAGCTGCAGTTGCTGGCTCGCTATCTTCCGAAAAAACGACCTCGATGGAGTCCCTGTAGGCCAGCTTATAGGCGTTGGGATCTTCGTGGAGGCGGGTTTTGATGACATCCCGTGCGTTACGGGAGAGCTGTATGCGCAAAGAATTTGCATTGAGAATATCTACCAATTTCTGACTGAAGCTCACGACATCCTCAGCATGGCACAGTAAGGCCGACTCCCCATCAGTAAAAAGGTCTTTCCTGAGCTCGGTCTGTGCAGCGAGAATCGGTAGTCCTGCCGCTGCAGCTTTTATAACCAGCTCGTCGCTTGCCTCAGTAGTGTCTGTGCAGATGAGCACGTCTGCGGATTTCATATAGGAAATCAAAAACGACATATCCTTCTGAAAGAGCACCTGCTGCTGAATGCCAAGTATCTCAGCACGCTTCTCAAATTCCTTTTTATTTGGACCATCACCCAAAACAACCAAACCAATACGATGTGAGTTGAGAATGGTCCGGCATGCATCCATCGCACGAAACAGCGTACTCTCATGGTCAAGCTTTCCCGCAAAAAGTGCCACAAAAGAGAACTGGGGAAATGCATCCGCATCTGAGCTCTCTTCGGACGCTTTTAAGATCGCATGAATATCAAAATGTCGAGGAAGCAATGAGAGATCCTTTATGCGCGGGTATCGTTTAATGATCTGCGCTTTTATTGCTTCAGTTGCCACACGCACACTGCCAGTACGCTTCAGTACATGTCTAGCGATGCGGAGCCGCCAGGCAGTGCCTTGTGATTTTGCTCTAAATTCCGGCGTGGTAAAATCCTCAGTGATGTGGAGCTGAAACTCACGGTCATACTTTTCGGCGATCAGCAAGCCACAAAGGCCTGATTCAAAAGGATCAAGCGCTACGACAATATCCGGCCGAAACCCGCCTGAGAATTGTAGCTGGGAATCTGCGAGCGCAAGCGACGCATACGTCTGCAGTGGCCAGAATCGGACACTCGTGGTGTATGCCCAGACATTGATGTGCAAACGCTCAATGCGTGGCTTTCCCTGCCAAGCCTCACACAGGATGATGATATGAATCTCGTTAAATACCTCACTGATATTAAAAAAATGAAGCTGTGAAGTAGAACCCTTTTCTAGTATGGAAGCGTCTTTTGTGACAAACAAAACACGGGACTCTGAACGGTCAGACTCGAGTATCACAATAGGGTCCTTTTGAAGCTCAGCTTCAACCGAAGACTCCATCAGTTTTTCTTTGAGGGATTCTTCAGTAGTTGATTCAAGCACCTCATCAAGAACATGCTCCGCTCTTTTGGAGGGATCGATCCATGAGGACTTCGGGGAAGGAACAGCCATATGTGCCTATTGTATCGCACATAATGACTCGCACGGAAGCTATTTATCCAAAGGCTGCTGTTTCGCCCATGCTATGTAGCGGTCGATACCTTCCCATATGCCAACCTTGGGTTCAAAACCAATACTTCGCGCAAGAGAGATGTCAGCCGGGAAACGGGAGACTTCGCCCGGTCGAGCTGGCCCATGCTCAATGTTTGCCCCAAATGCTTTTGCAATATATTGTGCAATATCTTTTATGGAAGTATTTGTTCCGCTGGCAAAATTGATCGCCTTCCCTGCTAGCTCTGGATGATGAAGCACCAAAACATATGCATCGACCAGATCATCGATATTAAGATAATCCCGGGTTGCTGTCCCCTCACCAAAAACAGTGAGAGTTTCTCCAGCAAGCGCCCTGCGGACAAGAATAGGTATGAGTGCTCCGCCTTTGCCGCTTTTCTGCCGTTCTCCATAAATATTGAATGGGCGGACGATCGTTACGTTCACGCCGAACGATTTATAATATGCATTGCACCAACGATCTGCAGCTGCTTTAGAAGCGGCATAGGGACTGTTAGGCGAAAGTTCTGCAGTCTCATCAAGGAGTTCTCCCTCCTTCAATGTGTGTCCGTCACCGTACACTTCGCAGGTTGAGGCATATATCATTCTGCAATGATTTTCGCGCACCGCTTCAAGGATATTATGCGTACCCATCACATTTACCTCAAGAAAGCTCAGAGGGTCTTTAAGTGACTCATCAACATTGATGTTGGCAGCGAGGTGAAAGACAACATCCTGTCCACGGACAACCTTGTCCACAACGGTTCTGTCGGTAATTGAACCATAGACCATCCGCGCACCACTAAGGGCCTCAACATTGGGTTCGATCTCCTTGGAATACGTATTGAGCACGGTCACATCATGTCCATCTGCCAAAAGGCGTTCCGAAAGATGGCTTCCCTGAAATCCTGCCCCACCGGTTATAAGTATTTTCATGTGCTGTACTGAATGATTAATGTTTGTTCCGCAATGCCTGCTCCCACGAGGCACGGTACTTGTCTAAAACCATATCAAAAGTCGGCAGTTCTGCAATGGAACGCTGGGCGTTCTGCCCGAGACGAGTGCGAAGTTCCTCATCCTCTATTACATGCAGAAGAACTTGCGTGAATGCTTCTTCGTCTTTTGGCTCCACAATAAGCGCACTCACCCGATCTTCCACTACCTCACCTGCACAACCAACATTGGTCATCACAATGGGAGTGCCTGCTGTTGCCGCTTCAACAACCACCATGCCGAAGCCCTCAAAGTCCGAGGTAAGGACGAAACAGTCACTTTGTGTGAAGAATGCACTCAGCTCTGAACCGAATTTTGCCCCGTGGAGTATGACATGTGATGAAAGTCCGTGCTCTTTGATCTCTTTTTCCAAACTTTCCTTCTCCGGCCCATCACCGACTATGTGAAGCAATACCTCAGGATGCTTCTGCGCGATCTCCTTGATCGCACACAGCTGCATAGGAATGTTCTTAATAGGAACCAACCGATTGACGCTCACAATATTGAAGCGCGATCCATACTGCTGATCAAAGTGTGATGTGTAATGAACAAGCTCTGCCTTCTGTTCCTCACTTTTAATTCCGGACAATCCAAGCGAAGAGACATCAACATAGATTGGTACAAGCACCATACGGTCTTCTGATATGCCGAACTCGGTTACCAGACGCTTCCAGAGTCCTTTGCTCAGTACGCGTATGGAACCAGCTCTCTTGAGAGTGAATTGGGATAGCGCTTTGCGGAAAAAGTTGAGCTTCTCAATACCCAAGACCTGCACCTCAAGCCCGCAGTGGAAGTATCGGGAAAGCAACACTCCTAATAGACCCAGGAAGTACGTATCCTGTGCAGTGATCACGTCACACTTCTCTTCGTGCACGCGCTGCCACGCCAGCACAGCCATGCGCACAAACTGAGCAATCTTAGTGCGACCGCCGGTACCGTACACTGTAGTATTCGAAGAAAGCTGCACATGCTTCTTCTCAGGCGACGGAACAATAATCGAAAGAGATTCAAGCACTTCTCCGTACCGCACATTACGTGCAGCGACAACACTGTCTTTATTGAGTATCTGCGGGTCTAGACTGAAGCTGAGTATTTTCATATATGCTAGTGAGTAACTATACGCGAAAGCAGCTCTACAAAATGAGCAGCTTCCCGTTCCTGTGTAAAGTCCTGAAGACGCACGCGGGCATTCTGCACCATCCGTTGGCGGAGCTGCTCATTATCAAGAAGTCGGGCTATTACTTTAGAGAGCACTTCAGTGTCGCATGGTTCAACAAGAATACCTGAAATTTCGTCTCGTATGAGTTCAGGATTGCCTCCCACACGTGTAGACACAATAGGAACCCCCAGTTCCATGACCTCAAGCAGCTGATGTGAAAGACCTTCGTATGATGTATTGAGCACAAAGAGGTCTGACGCCTTGATGGACTCACCAAGCGCTTTTTTATCTAATCTTCCCAAGAAACGCACCTTACCCTCCAGATGCAAATTGCGTACCTTCTTTTCAAGCGCTTCGCGCTCTGGACCGTCGCCAATAATGAGAAGTGTAGTTTGAGGTCGCTCCCGCAACAAGAATGAAAACGCATCCATAAGCTCAGCAAAACCTTTCCACGGCACAAGCCTGCCTGCTGAGGTGATAACAGCACCTTCATACCCCAATGACTCTCTCAGAGCTGTTTTTGACTCAGGGATAGCAAGAGGCGAAAGTGCACTGTATACCACATGTACATAAGAGGGTTCTACTCCCCACGTTACAATGATGTTCTTGAGGTACTCGCTTGGCGCAATCACCAGACGTGCTCTTTTAACCACAAAGCTCTGTATGGCTGCAAGCAGCCTCACCTGCAGCGGCGCTTCTTTGCGTACGTGCGTATACTCGTCGAGTGTCTGTGTGAGTCCAAAACGCTGCTGCCCTTGCTCCCATGCGTAATCGCCCCCCAGACGGATAATGAATTTCTTGCCCAGGAGCACACTTACAAGGTAGGTAGGCACACCGACACTCACTGGATCAAGTGCATACAGTACATCGGCTTCCCTACCTGCTCTCAGTACAGACCAGAAAAATGTAGCATGGCGCACGATCTTCGGCAGGTGACGCACCGAACTGAACGCAATAACTTCCACAGTGCAACCGAGCCCAGGAAGCTTTTCTTCAAGCATACGTGTGTACGTAGCGGGACCGCCGATCTCAGGCGGGTAGAGTCCGGTAGCTATCAGTACTCGTATGTTTGTAGTGTCTTTCATATGTGTAGCTGTTCGACATCATCAAAAGAACGGACGCGCACAAAGGAATCGTCAGCCTCATCCATCTGCGTATATCGATCCATAAGCACAGCCTTGATCCCCAATTGCAGTGCTTCTTCCACATAGACCTTCCGATCATCGATAAACAGACATGCCTCTTGACGTTCTGTACAAGCATCTTTAAGCATCTGCAACGCCTGTGACTTAGAAGCACCCACTATATGCACCCGATCATCACCCACAATATCCATAACTCCTGAGATTTCTATCTTTCGTCGCTGATATAATTCCTGTACATCTTCTGCCTGATTATTAAGCGGATTGCTGCTTATATACGAGGAAACGATATCGCATGCAGTTCGATGACGTAGAAGAAAGGCATACGCGTCAGGATACACAAGCAAAGTCGCATCAAAGTGCGGGTCATGTGCAGTGAGCTCATCAAAAAGCGACGCTGAACGTTCTGCTTCTTCCAAATGAAGCGCACTCATTCGCCCCTTGAGCGCTTCTGTATTAAATATGACTCCGTCAAAATCAAGAAGGTATCTCATAGCTTATACAAGAAGCTGCAGAAGAAGTGCCGCGAATTTGTCTCCATCTCCTCGCACGAGACTTCGTTGTAACACATCTCCTTTCCGCTTTATGACCTCCTCGGAACTCAGAAGATCAGCGCGGACCACTGTATACTCGCACTCATCGCAGTCATCAACAACCGGGTACTGAAATGCCTGTGCATACTTCTCAAGAAGGTGCTTCGGCACGTTGCCGGTGTTCACGATCACACAGTCAGGTGTGCGTCCGACATACCGCGCAACTTCCTTCACATGGTCGCACGCGGACATGTTATACGTCTGTCCGGGACGCGTCATCAAGTTGGACGCAAAAACGAATTTTGCTTGTGAGGCCTGTATTGCTTCCGGCACACCTTCGACCACACAATTTGCGAGCAAGCTTGAATACAGATCTCCAGGACCAAGCAATATAAGGTCCGCATGGATGAGTGCTTCTTTTACATCATTAGTGATGTGGCCTTTTGGATTCGTTGTAAGCGAAACGATCCTCCGTTCGTAGCGATCTTCTGGCGGTTCATCGATCTCATGCTCTCCTGCAATTACCAGACCATCGTCGTACGTTGCGACAATATGGATATCATCTTCAGTAACGGGCAGGACCCGTCCTTTAATGCGGAGCAAACGCGAAGCAGCTTTCACCGCCTCCGCTTCGCTGCCAAGTATTTGAGTGAGCGCCACCATGAAGAGATTGCCGAAGTTGTGACCATTAAGCCCTTCCCCTTTATCAAAGCGATGCAAGAACAGCTCACGCAACAAAAGGTCGTCTTCATTGACCTCGCTTGCAAGTGCAGTAAGCGCCATCCGGACGTCCCCCACGGGCAACTGTCCAAACTCGTCCCGCAAGCGTCCCGTTGAACCTCCAGAGTCTGCCATGGTGATCACTGCCGTGATATCGACCGTGTCAGCGTATTTCTTGAGGCCCCGGAGGATAGGGTGCGTCCCCGTGCCACCCCCAATGACGACAATTGATTTCTTCCCACCCGATTTTTGCATACCATAAATCTAACCATATCTTTGAGATAAAAGGTACGCAGACCGTATACAGAATGGTCTATTCACTGTATATTTCTCTGTATGTCAAATAGGCCGCTTTTTGTGGTTTCCCTTGATTTTGAACTGTATTGGGGCATGTTCGACAAGGTGACACTCGATACGTACGGAGAGAACATCAAGGGAGTCCACGAAGCTATCCCTGAGCTTCTCTCGCTCTTCGAAAAATACGGTGTGCACGCCACCTGGGCAGTGGTTGGCATGCTCATGTGTAGAAGCAAAGACGAACTGATGAGCCTTTTGCCCGAACCCTCTTTGCGTCCGCAGTACGACGATATGCGGTTATCGGCGTATGAACATATTCTTCATACAAACATCGGCGAAAACGAACAGAACGACCCATATCACTACGGACACTCATTGGTTGAGATGATCCTCCGTACGCAACACCAAGAACTCGGCAGTCACACCTTTTCGCACTACTATGCGCAAGATGGCAGCAATAATGGCGAAGCCATTTTTGCTGCCGACTGCGCAGCATTCAGAAACGTTTCGGAACGCTTCGGCGCGAAGATCACCTCGATTGTCTTCCCTCGCAATCAGACAAGTCCTGAGGCGCTTCGTGTCTGTAAACAATTCGGTTATCAGGTCTACCGAGGCACACCTGATCATTTCCTCTACACCGGCAAAAAGGAAAAAGAACAAACAAATATTTTCCTGCGGATCCTGCGCTTGATCGACGCTTACATCAATATCAGCGGTCACCACAGCTATCCCATTAACAGCGTCAGTGAACCAATTCTCAGTAACGTGCCCGGCAGCAGATTCCTGCGGCCGTATTCACATTCGCTGCGTCTTATAGAGCGCCTGCGCATTGCGCGCATCAAGAAAAGCATGACTTATGCTGCAACACATGGTGAGGTATTTCATCTCTGGTGGCACCCGCACAACTTTGGAACCAACCGCAAAGAGAATCTCGCAAATCTCATTGAGATCCTGGAACACTTTAAAGACCTACAAACTTTGTACGGTATGGAGAGCGCAACTATGCAGGAGGTTGCTACACGCGCGAACGAATCAGCTGCTTCAGTTTCTTAGGAAGCCGCAGTCCGAATAGAGCCAAGAAGGCATTGGTTCGTTTACCCAGCCCAATAACAGTGAGCGAAATAAAACTGAGCAGATTATGTTGAATGCTACCACTACCTCTCCACAGCCCTGTTGGCGAGACCGCTATTTTGGATGTTCCAAAGACATATTGCCCCTCTTTAAGCGCCCTGATGATAGCATCCGAGGTCACGTGTTCTACATCTATGGAAATAAGCGGGGCACCGAAATGTTCTCTGCGATGGAAATCTAAACCTCCCGTTGCGAAAAGCCCTTCGTTCTTTTCCTGCAAGGATCGTAAAAGCTGAGCAGCTCGTGGACGAGGGACGAGCTTGCCATCGTACTGCTGATTCCAGATCTCAACTCCATCAATCACATCTTTGAGTACCTGATCCACTACAAAGCGATTACGAACCGGGTGTGCCAAGACGGTCAGTGCCGCGCGCTCTGCCCATTGAGCAAGAGTGTACTCATCAGCAACTTGTCCCAGAAATGTCTCCGTACCCAAAAACAGAACATGCGCATCCTTGTACGGTACCTCAAATCCAGGAATAAAAACAAACTGGCTTCCCGAAAGCGACTTACATTCCTGCACAAACAGCTGAGCTTCCTCTATGGTCAGTTTGTCTGTGTGTTCTGTTAAAAAACAGAATGTTATACCTTCTTTCTGCAGAAAGGATTTCAGAGCAGAAAGGTTCTCTTTCCCATCATATGAGTAGGTTGAATGCACATGCGCTACGCCTTTGATTTCCATTTGTTCAGTATATCAAGATATTCAAAAAGAGCGGGCACCGGGTCAGACCACGAGAAAATATCATCTTTTGAAATGAAAAATTCTTTTTTAAAATCATAGAGTGCCCGCAGGCGTGATGGATAGAGTATTTTTCGCAACGGATCGCGAGCAAAAAGAACGGCAATAAGCCATTTACAGTCGCCAAGAAAATGACGGGTACGAACGCGGCGCGGCAACGAAGTCTGCAGCTTACTTACCGCACCGCGTGCAAGCGCGTAGGTGATCAAAGGAAAATCGACGCCTGCTCTAACAGCAAGCGGCAAAGAGCCCCAAAACCGTCCATTGATCTCCATCAAGAGTACTTGCCCTGTTTCCGTATCGATCTTAAACTCGACCATTGCTGGCCCAGTCCATGCTAAACGACGCATAAGCGCATATGCATATTCGTGCATCATGCGCACTTCATCAGTTTCAGACGCCGTTTCCTTCACCACTGCTGCGCCCCCGCGTGGTGAGAGACTTCGAATACGTTTATGTGCGAACGAAGCGAGCACTTCCCCACGATCGCACACCACCTCAATACCATACTCATCACCCTCCACAAATTTCATTACCAAAGGTGCTTCTCCGGTTGCTTTGTAGACCGTATTGTATGTTGATTCAAGTTCATTACGAGAAAACACGAATGCAGCAGAACCAGAAACCGGCTTCTCTTCTTTCCAAACAAGACTGTGCCGATTTTTCACAACCGCTGGATACAAAATTGTGTCCCATGCCTCCTTATTGTAGATATTGATAGTGGGTATAGAAAGTTCTGAAGCAAGTGCGTAAGTTCTTTCTTTATCTGCAGCGATCTCTACTGATTCGAGGCTTGGCATGGGCATAACCGCGTACGGAGTTATACGGTCATACTCCCTTGCAAGTAAAAGAGATGTAGCATCGCTAAAAGCAAATATAACTGGCTTTTCTCCAGACTCATCATATAGCTTCTTGGACTGGGCGATGATGTCTTCTACAAAGCCTACTGGGTCAGTCTTTGCTGATGAATATATGAAATGACGACGAACGAATCGGCTGTGACAAGCCATGGCTGTACTACGCTCAGCTGCGCACACAACACTAACGCCCTGTGCCCCCAACGAACGAACAGCACAGAGCGCGCTTTTGAGTTGACCATCGAGAACAATCGCCGTCATATCTATTGCGTTAGAGCATTGAACATGTCTTCCATGTCCCTTGAAACAATATCCCAATTGTACTTTGCAATTACCATTTCTTGTGCCTGACTCAACATACTCTCTCTATGCTGTGCATCAAGAGTCTGTATCTTTCGCACTGCGCTAGCAATACTCTCTGGATTTTCAATCTCGACCATGAATCCAGTCTTGCCATCCGTGAGGAAATCTGGGATTCCACCTGCATTGGTTCCGATAACTATCATACGAGCAGCCATGGCTTCCAAGAACGCGTTGCCGAGCCCTTCTGACAAAGATGGGCGAATAAAAATATCAGATGCCTTCATTAGAAGTGGCAGTTCTTTCGGGTCGACAAAGCCCATGAACTTGACCCGACGAGTAAGACCCATGCGTTCCACCTGCGCTTTGATCTCCCCATCAAGTGATCCACTTCCGCACACCACAAAACATACATTTTCAGGCAACAGAGCCAGAGCAGAGACGACATCACCTATGCCATTTTTCTTCTCAAGCCGAGAACTTGTGAAGAGAATAAGCGCATCATCTGGAAAACCAAAAGACGAGCGCTTTGCCTGGATATCTTCAGGGGAAAATGACCGTGTGAACGCATCAACAGCAACGCCATTGGGTATCACCTTTCCTGCTTTACCCTTAAAACCCATCTGTGTACCCCAGTTCAAGAGGTAGTTCGATATCGCCTGAATGCCATCTGCTGAAGCAAAGATATTGTTGAACGATTTCCGTACAAACCGAACTCGATTGTAAATATAATCAAAGGAGTCACCCTCTTGAAGCGTAAGTAAAAGCGGGACGCCGGTCTTTTTCTTGACACGAACTGCAGCGAATGCTCCATAGCTCGCCATGATAGACCACAAGAGATCGTATCTCTGTTTTCGCATAAGCTTGTAAGCACAGAAGTGTCCGAACAACGCGAGAATAAAACCATCAACTTTAGGGATACCAAATCCCATACGGTAGATGTTTACGTTGCCTACTTTTTCAAAATCCTTCACGTTCTTGCGGAGCTTTGCACAGATAAGATCGAATTCGATATGCGGCAGGCGTTGTGTGATATTGCCAAACGCCTGTTCTGCCCCGCCTGCTGGGACCAAATGGTCGTCAGTAGAGAAAATAAGTATCCGTTTTGCCATAGAGAAACTCTAGCATAAAAAGAAAAACACCACGATACGGACGTATCGCGGTGTTGGGATGCGGGCTCTTAAGCCCGCATCAGGTTTGGCAGAAGGTCAGAAATCGCTGGAGAAGAGGCGGTAGGCCGAAAGCGTGGCGATAAGCACCATGCTTCTGGTTGATGCATCCTCGAATGATCCGGCCTTGATCATCTCCTCGATCTCTTCGGGGAAGAAGAACTTGGCCTTGTAGATCTTCTCCCCGCGCTCAGGCGCGATCGCCTGGAGCTTGGACAGGTCTGCCTCGAGAGCGACAAACGGGCTCCACGAAGCTGTGGTCGTCTCGTTCGTGATGAACTTGCCGAGATCGTGGGTCTCTTTGATGACCCCTGCACCGGCTTCTTCGCCCGCCTCGCGGAGTGCGCCCTCCACCACCGACTCGCCTTCATTGACGAACCCCCGCGGAGGTCCCCAGAACGCAAGCGAAGTCTCCCCGTCTGCCGGCGCCGCCGTGTCCCTGGCTTCCTTCACCAAGCCGATCTTCATGCCGAAGTCGACGGGGTCATGGCCATAGAGGACGGTGATGACGTGGGGCCCTTCAACCGTGATCAGACGGTCGAAGATGGCTGTGCCGTCGGGTTTGCACACCACTGCGTGCTCGATGCGGCCATAACGGCCGCCGTCGTAGCCTTCTGGGGTCGGGACCCATTTGGGAGCCACTCCCTCCGGCCACTTCACGAGTGGGTCAGTTATCAGTCGTTTAGGCACTGCTACCTCCTTTGAACAGATTCAACTAATATGATACTACAAAAATGCTTATTTGTCAATACTCTGTGTTCGCTTCCGAAGCATGTTCGAATAGGCAAAACGGACTTGGTTTGCGAACGCGTCCCCTTGTCCGATCGAACGGATCAGCGTTGTGCGCTTGCTGATAGAGATGGCAGCATGCGCTTCGTGCGTATCGTCGGCGTACACCTGATCCGCCCGGCCGAGAATGTGCTTCAGTACCAAGCGTACATGCCAAGGTATATTGCCGAGCTTCTGGTCGGCAAGCGTAATGAGGAGAGGAGCTCTCTCTCTTCCCCGCGCAAAGAGTGCAGCAAGTGCTCCGTAACTTGCAAACAGCGCCCACTTGAACATATAGCTGTGCTCTTTCTGCAGCTGTCGAGCTATGCGCGCACCCGCAAAAGGCAGTAGGAACTTATCAGAAACATGGCCGCGCCCCACTCTGTAAAGCTTCACATTAGGAAGCGCGCATTCATCAGCCATTGCGCCTTTGGAGAATTTTGTCGTAATGACATCGAAATGGATGTTGGGCATTGCGGACATGAGGTCGCACAGTGCATACTCGGCCCCTCCTGCATCCGGGAAAAAAGTGGTTGAAAAGACGAGTACTCTTTTTTCGGTCTGTTGCACAGAACCAACTTCGGCCTTGATCTCCTGTATATATGTCGGAAGATCGCGCTTTGCCTCCCACCCAAGCGCTTTTGTCTGCGCGTTATCGACTCCGCCATGTATGCGGTTCCCTTTGCGCTCAGGCATCATGATCACTTCCCCGCCGAACATGGAAGCCACCTGAAGTACGCTGTATGCAGTATCAGCACCGATCCCATAACCATCACCCTGCCCTTTTTCGGACACGAGGAGCAATCCGTCGACGATATCGGAAACATGCGTGAAGTTTCGCTCCTGCGTACCTGGACTCGTGACCGTCAGCGGCTGTCCGTTGCGGTAAAGCTCGGTGAAAATGCGTATGAGCGTACCGTATGGGCCCGACATCTCACGCGGACCGTACACGTTGTAGAAATAAGCTATGGCATACTCAAGGCCGAACCATTGTGCGTAGTTGCACACGAGCTCTGTGTTCGTTGCCTTCATCCATGCGTAGGGACTTTGGTTGCGCCCGTCGCCTCCATCGGCAAACTTCGTTGACGACCCTGCGTATACAAGCTTGCATCCCTTGCGGCGGCAGAACTCCAGCACTGCAAATGTCCCTGGTTTGTTGAGGTCCCATACCAGTTCTATGTCTTCAAAGCTTTTTTCAGTGCGTGCATATTCTCCAAGATGAAATACGAGGTCAGGCGTCTCAGGGATAAGTGCTGCTATATCCTTCGTATGTCCAGTTCGATACTCTACTCCCTCAACATGGTTATTGGGTGTACCGGTGAAATAATTATCGAGTGAGATGACTGTATGACCATCACCAACAAGCCGCTCGCATAAATGCGATCCAATAAATCCAGCTCCTCCTGTGACCAAAATAGTTTTTGCCATACAATCATCTATTCCGCTTTCTTTTTACCCAGCAACACAGCAATAATCCCTAATGTAACAATTCCAAAGAGACCAAGCAACGGCAGGGATTCTTTGGGGAAAGACGCAGCTTGCTCAACTGAAGCCAAGGCCAGAGCTGTTGATGAGGGTGTCTTCCTCACCACCTCATCCTTCACCCGTGTCACCTCCTCTGTGAATGAAAAGTTGCTTGACATAAGCTCTTGTGTCACATCTTCTGTATTGCGTGCAACCGATTCTTCTTTTCTCACACTCGTTTGCGTATCCTGCGCAACGGCGGGCATTGGCTCATTCTGATCGAGGGTTGCCACAAGCTCACCCTCCTGGTCATACAGGAATACCGAAGCGAAGCTGCCTCCGAGTCGCTTGCGTTCAATGGTGATCGTACTATTGGGCAAAATGATACTGCGCAATGGAAATTGCAGTCGTTCCCTTCCTTTGAGCGTGTAACCCGATACATTAACCTCATACTTGGCGTTATTTTTCAGAAGTACATCACCTTCGGCATTACGCGACAAAGAAAAAGTCACCGGAAGTATTGTGATCGTCGTGCGTTCAACAGCCTCATGCCGTGTATAAGTGCCGTGGAGTGTGACCACATACTCTCCAGGGTGTGTAAACACATGTGTTACCTTTTTGCCGGCATGTGTGGTGAAGTCACCGAAATTCCACGTGTACTCAAGCGAGTCAAGGAATGTCTTCCCGAGCCCAGACGGTTCTACATCAAACACAACCGGCTGGTTGACATACGCGATATCAGGAGCACGAAGCGAGAGATCGAGTGAATTGTTCGGCAACTGCAGCTCAATGATCTTTTCATCCTCTTTGGCATCATGCTCCGCACCTTCCTCCTCCTCTTCTTCTGTATGCACCACAAAAGCATCGGGGCCAGAACCGGGAGTTGCCACAGCAGTACGCCATCCAGCATCGGTCTTCTGCGCAGTTTCTTTTGTCGTATTATCGCCACCAATATTTTCCCAAGCATCACCACCGGCGACCTGATCCTCAAGTGTCTGATCTGCCGTGCGCAAAGACAGCGTTGCACCGTCATTGGAAAGCGAACCAGTGTAGATAAGAAAGGCTTTCCCTTCTACAGTCGCATCGTCAGTGCGTTCAAGCACCACATACTCCTTCTGATCAATCGTTCCCATCAGCTCAATGGAAAAATCTGCATGATCAGTGAGCGTCCAGCCATCAAGCGATACTGGGGCATCGCCGGTGTTATACAGTTCAATCCACTCATCGTTGGGTGAAACCGCACTTCCCATCCAGGCAATTTCACTGATGATAACTGCGCCATGCGCAATACACGGGAAAACCAGGAAGATAGACGCGGCAAGGAATCTCATGTTTCTATGCAAGTGGCGATCTGTCACTCGTGTTGATGCGCATCATCCTTTCAAGACGCTTCGGTGATAACGGATCGTCAATGTTCTTTTTTTCAGCGTATTCCTGGGCACCTTCCGGTACCGCTGCCTTTTCAGGCTTTTCTGCTATTGGATGCTTCGGCTGTTGGGGAGTTGCTGCTGGTTGTGAACTGTGTTCGGGTTGCACAATCGAAGCGAGTGCCTCGCGCAAGGAAGGACTAGGCACTTCTTTAGATATATCTTTTTTATGCTCAGAGGTTTCTACGTTTTTTGTTTTCTTGTCGCTCTCATGTGACTTATCTCTCGGTTCATGTGCAGATATAGATCGAAGCACTTCCCGCAACTCATCAAGACTTCGTGTAGATCTGCTTTGTTCCACATTACGACGGTCGGAGTTACTTGTCCCATGATTGTTTGCGTGTTCACGGGGGCGTTTTTGTCCGTCTTTATTGCCCGGGTTTTCTTTGCGCGGAGGTCTCTCATAATGCTGCTCCTTTTGCGGTTTGCTATCTGTGCTGTCTATTTTTTTCTCTGTGTCAATTTTTGCAGGAATAGAACCAGCAGTCGCGGGTGAATCAGGCATTCGTACGTCAGTTTTTTCAGCAGCGGTAGTCTGCGATTCTTTCTTAACTTCATTTCCAGGAAGAAACTCCTGCATGCCGTGCCATTGATAGATCATACGTTCTACTTCCGACCGAGGATGAGCAAATTGCTTGCGGCTTTGATGGATGATGACATTCTTGTAGGAGATCTGCGCCGGCTTGATGGGCGGTAGCGTCGTTGCCGAAAAAGGTTGCGACCCAATCCCGTCGATCATAAGCGTGAGGTAGACTTGGGCAAAACCGAGATTGACGATGTCAGGCGCCAAGAATTTTGGGGTAAAAATAGTCTCAAGCACCTCAGCATCAAAAGGCCCGACGCGGAATGACACAATTGTACCGACGTTTCCGAAAACCGCGTTGCGCACCTCTTCCTCCATCTGTTCAATGTACTGGTGTGCGATCGTGAGGTTGAGTTTGTACTTGCGCGCTTCAGAAAGGATATTAGCAAATGTGGCGTTGGCAAATGATTGGAACTCGTCCACATAGAAATAAAAGTTCGGCGCAGCCTGCAGTGCCTCCTGTCCCATATCTGCCCGGCTCATTGCCGCAAGATAAATGCGAGTGGTGAGCATTGATCCCAAAAGATTCGCGTTTGATTCGCCCACCAAGCCTTTGGAAAGGTTCATGATGAGAATCTTCTTCTCGTCCATTATCTTGCGGATATCGAAGCTCGACTTCGGCTGGCCGACAATATTGCGGATAAGCGGATTTGCTGTGAACTGTCCGATCTTGTTCTTAATCGCGTCTCCCGCCTCCTGCATGTATCGCTCGTTGTACTTTGCAAATTCATCTACCCAGAAGGACCGCACCGAGGGGTCTTTGATGTTATCCACCACCTTCTTGCGGTAGTTTTTATCAGAAAGCATGCGGTTAACTCCAAGGAGGGTTGAGTCAGGATATTCCAACAGCGCCATGAGCGTATTCTGAAGAATGTACGCCATACGCGCGCTCCATGCGTCCACCCAGATCTTCTCAAACACCGACATCAAACCCGACACCACCAAGTGGCGTTTATCGGGCCCAACGTCCTCCATGACGTTGAATGACACAGGATACTCCATATCAAACGGTGCAAAGTAGAGCACATCGTCTTTCCGTTCTTCTGGGATGTAGTCGAGGAGCGTTTCGGCTGTCTGGCCGTGCGGGTCGATGAAAGCAAGTCCGTTGCCATTCTTTATGTCCTGGATGGCCATATTCTCAAGGAGGGTCGACTTACCCATTCCTGTTTTTCCAATCACGTAAACGTGCCGGGTACGGTCTTTCGCCTTAATGCCAAAAGGCACGCTTTGCCCACGCGCATCGGTCTGTGCAAAAAAAGTGATCTGTTCAGGATCAAAACTCATTACCAAAAGTATAACAGAATGTGCACTAAAGTAAGCGCCGTATAGTCAGCGAACATCAATCACTGCCGGAAATAACTGTGGTACCAATGGACGAACTTCTGTACGCCCTCTGAAACCGACACCCTCGCTTCGAAGCCCAACAGTTCCCTTGCTTTAGCAGTGTCTGCATACGTTTCATACACATCGCCGTCCTGCATAGGCAGCATATTCTTCTTTGCTACCATGTTAAGTTCTTTTTCAAGAATCTCGATGAACTGCATGAGATGCGTTGCCTCACCATTGCCCAAATTGATGATCTGGTATCCCATCGGCTTTTCAATTGCCGCAACGAATCCAGACACTATGTCATCGATATACGTAAAGTCTCGCCTGTGTTCGCCATTGTTGTACACATCAATTGGCTCTCCTTTGAGCATCGCATCGGTAAATTTAAACAGTGCCATATCAGGTCTGCCCCACGGACCATACACCGTGAAGAAACGAAGACATGTCATGTCCATGCCGTACAGATGCGCGTACGAGTACCCTATTAATTCACACGCGCGTTTGGTCGCTGCATAGATAGAAACAGGGCGATCTGCCGAGGCATCTTCTTTGAAAGGAATGTCTTTGCTATTGCCGTATGCGGAAGAAGTGGACGCAAAGACCATATGTTTCACTCCGCGTTTCCTCATCAACTCTAAAAGAAGTTGCGTGCCGAGAACATTGGTCTCCACATATAGATCAGGGTGTTCAAGCGAATACCGTACCCCTGCCTGAGCAGCCAAGTGCGCAATACAATCAAATGAGTGAGCATCAAACAGCTGTTCAAGCAAGAGCCTATCGGTGATGTCGCCCTCAATCACCTCCACATCTTTAAGTAAGGTCGATACTCGTGCACGCTTGAGGTCCACATCGTAATACTCATTGAAATTATCAATAACAATTACTGTATGTCCGAGCTCTTTGAGTCTGTGTGCAATTGCGCTTCCGATGAAGCCTGCGCCGCCTGTTACCAATATTTTCATAGTTACTCAGTAGAACTTAGTTCAGCACTTTGTGGTTTCAAAGCAGACTGCGTGTATATGTTCGATGGCGCCCAGATCATCCAGGAATTAACGCCCGCATCTACCGACGCCTGTATTTGTGCACGCACATCTGCTGCGTCGTAATCCCCTCCATAATCAAAATCCTGTATCCAAGTACGGAACTTATCTGCAGTATATACAGGTTTTGAATAGACTGCCGGAGTGGATGTGCCAACCCGCTCATGCAAGAAACCCTGCATCGGTGTGGTTTCAGAAGCCATACGCTCAACACCTCGTTTCATAGCGTAATGGACGATCTCATAAGGATAATTGTTCGGATCGGAATACCCAAATGCACCATCAGGATAATGCGATGGGTACACCATGGGCGCAATAAAGTCGAAGTATGGTGCAGCACGATCCTGCACTTGTCCTATGGAGAGATCATCATAGTTCGTCGTTGTCATACCAAAGAGGTCGGCAGAAGTCCAAGGCGTTGATGAAGCGCGACCAGTATTCTCATGCCTGTACTCAGCGAAGAGCTTCTCGTCATCAAGTTTTTCGTTCAGATATTTGAAGAATGCCTCCAAATTCGCCTGCTTATCAGGTCCATATTCGCTTGCATTTGTGTGTGGAAAAGAAATATCCTGCATGTTGCCGTCAGACGGATAACGAACATAGTCGAAGTTGAGCTCATCAAAACCGATATTGTATGAATCCCTAGAGAGCTCAACAATATGATCCCAATACGGCACAGCAGCAACATCAATGAATGACAATCCTTTGCCATCTCTCCATACACGGGAACCATCAGCTGAACGCACTGCCAGATCAGGACGAATACCTGTGTAATACGGATCCTGGAACACCGTGATCCTTGCGATTACATATATGCCCTTCTTGTGAAGTGCTGCAATGAAGTCCTTCATGTCGCTCGTGCCACATCGGGCATTCTCCCATGCCCCTTCCCATGATTCAGAAAGCGGCGGAAAAGAAATCGTCCCCGAGTAATCCTTCACATCTATGATGACTGAGTTTATCTCAGTATCCTCGATAAGCTTCACAAGCTTTTCGCGGAAAGATGGAGTCCCTGCAACGCACGAGGTCATGTAGATGGTCTTGGTGGGAACAGGAAGCGGCACATGGTGTATCACTTCTCGAGAATCCAGTATGCTTGTCTCCTCTGAAATCTCCTGCTCAGATGAAACCTGATTTGTCTCATCAGATTGAGCGTCATACTTCACCGCAAGAAGCTGTGATCCTCCCACGTGAAGAATCGCAACTGCAGCAACCAATCCTATACCAGCAAACGCATATTTATACATACCGATCCGGATGGCCTTTTTTACCCACATGCTCAACAAACGAATCTGTACCATGCTCGCCGTTGGCCTTTTTGATACTCCGCAGGTACGAAGAACGACGCAGACTATAACCAATAAGCACAAGCACAATGCCTGATCCTATGTAAAAATATAACTTCCACGTATCGGGGACCCCAAGTTTTGGGATGACAATCAGCATAATTCCAAGGGTAAAAACAATCGATTCTCGTGACATTGAATGAAATAAGAAGTGTAACGACTATCTTGAATTTACGTCCCCATTTCCTCTTTCCCCTAGGGAAATTGCTGGACGGATACACCTCTTATCCTCAGTATAACGTACGTCACTCTAAAGAGGAAAATTGGGGCGTTAATACACAATCACCACAAATTCTCCTTTTTGATGATCTGGGTATGCAAGAAAATATTCCAGAACTTCCTGTGCAGTGCCCGCAACCACCTCTTCGTGCATTTTGGTTATTTCGCGTGCAATGACCACACGCTTGGACGTCACTGATTTTAAAGACTCAAGGGCTTTAAGTATACGGTGTGTCGACTCAAAAAAGACAACGGGGATATCCATTTCTGCAAGCTCCTGGAAAAAAGTCTGCCGACCTTTCTTCTGGGGTACAAAACCGAGAAAGGTAAACTGATTGCCAGGAATACCTGCTATAGAGAATGCGGCCGTCAGTGAGGATGCTCCCGGGATAGCATCCACCCGCACGCCCACTTCACGCGCCTGAGCGATAAGCAACACCCCGGGGTCGCTTATACCTGGGGTGCCTGCATCAGAGACAAGTGCGATCACTTTGCCAGAAGCGAGATCCTTCACAATCTCGGTATGTACATGCTCAGGCGTATGTGCATCATAGCGTTTAAGAGTAGTTTTGATATCGTAGTGCTTGAGCAGTTTTCCTGTCACCCGCGTATCTTCACAGAGCACATAGTCTGCCTCTTTCAGTATCCGAAGCGACCGTAGGGTTATGTCTTCAAGATTTCCAATTGGTGTCGCCACCACATACAGTATTCCCTGCTGTTCCATGTCTACAAACATAGCACTGACAGTAAAAAAAGAAAGAGCGGAGTGCAAACCCCGCCCTTTTCACCATGATGATCTCCCAAACAAAGCTCGGTAACTGTTGACCAAGAGTGACCGAACCGATTCCGGCGCAAAGGTAAGCACCCACTTCAGCAGTTCGAGGAATGCAAGCCGCAAACCGAGTTTCCCGGGTGCTGGCAAATATTCCCAACTGACTGACTCTTCGTGCCCCCACTCCTTGGCGATGATCCTACGCACTCGTGGCAAATGCCACCATGCGCTGATCACCGCTTTTTTCTCGTGAGCGGGGACAAAGTCCCTGAACACGCGCAGCTCTCCGCGCGTGTTGAAATCCTGGTCCGGCCCGATGACCGTGATGTGCACGCCATGTTTCTGGGCCTCTTCCGCCATCAGCGACGCCATCGGCTCTCGCATATCAGGAAATTCTGAGTACACGCCGGCGGCGGCGTACAACAGCGTTTCTGAATGCGCTTTGGCATAAGCAACGCCTGTCTGGACCCGGCTTTGCGTCAGAGGCCCAAGAGTTTGAGCATCTACAAGGTCGCCTCCAAGCACCAGTATGTGACGAGTGAACAATCATGCCTCCCAGAGCATGTTTCAACCGACAAAACAATACAACGATTTTACTACTGAGTCAATGTCTTTGCTATAGTACCGACATCCCCCGCCCCCATCACGAGCACCACATCATCTGCCCTAACCGACTCCGAGACTTCGAGTGCAGCAGCCTCAAGTGTCAGGAAATGCTTTGCATCTATCCCCGCTTTCAAAAGCGCCTCTGCAATATCTTCACTTGTCTTTGTGTAGCCTTCTTCTGCGCGAGCTGCATACACAGGAACGAGTACAACAGTGTCAGCCTTTGACAAAACCGAAACAAAATCATCAAACAGTTCTTGTGTGCGCGAATACGTATGCGGCTGGAAGACCACCGTCAGCTTCTTGTCGGGATAGAGCTCGCGTGCTCCTGCAATAGAAGCAGCGATCTCAGTCGGATGGTGGGCGTAGTCGTCATAGACAGGAGCATTATTGCAATCGCCCTTGTATTCGAATCGCCGGGTTGTCCCGGAAAAATTTTCGAGCGCCTGCGTGATGCTCTGTACTTCAATTCCCGCAAACCGTGCAGCAGCTGATGCCGCTGCAGCGTTGAGACGATTATGCAATCCAGGGAGACGCAACTTCAGTGAGAGATCGAGTGCTTTCCGATAATCGATCACTTGCGCTTCCACCCCATCGAGAACAGGAATTATGTTTTGGTCAGTGGCATTGGTGATAATTGCTCCATCTTCAGGAACCTTCATAGCTAATTCTTTAAAGGCTTGCTGTACAGAATGCAGATCAGGATAATAATCGACATGCTCGTGCTCTATGTTAGTGATCACTAAAATGTCCGGTTTGAGTGTCAGAAAATCTCTGCGATACTCGCATGCTTCTACAATGAAGTACTTGCTCTTCCCTGCTCGATAATTGCTTTTTGTCTTGCTGCGAAGACTTCCGACGATCGCAGACGGGTCAAAGCTCGCCTCCTCGAAGATATCGATGAGCATTGCGGTGGTGGTTGTCTTGCCGTGCGTTCCCGAAACCGCGATGAGGTAGTACTCATTGGCGACCATCCCGAGTGCTTCAAAGTAATTCACGGTCTTGATATCTTTCTCACGAGCAGCGATCAGTTCTGGATGGTCATGCGGCATAGCTTCGGTGTATACAACCAGATCAATATCCGAGGTGATGTTTTCTTGCACCTGCGCATATGAGACTGCAACACCTTCAGCTGCAAGCGCCTGTGTAAGAGTAGTCTCTTTAGCATCAGAGCCGCTTACTTCTTTCTTCTCATGTAGAAAAAGCCGAGCAAGCCCTGACATGCCGATGCCGCCTATTCCTATGAAATGTACGCGATTAAACTGTTCCATATTTTCTAACTGCGTCAATGAATGCCTTCCCTCGTTCTTCGAAGTTTGTAAATAGATTATAACTTGGAGCAGCCGGCGATAGGAGACATGACTTTCCCTCCTGCGTATGCGCATACGCAAATTGCACCGCCTCATCCATTGATGAAGTATGCAGGATAGTGAATCCATTCTCTGAGGAGAGCATGTGCTCGCCGCTTTCGGGAAAGAGTATGACTGTGCTGATACCAGCCTCATGCAGTTCTCTTTCAAGTGAGGCAAAGTCATATCCACGGTCAACGCCGCCGAGAATGATCGTATCAACGTCCCCGAGCGCACGGATGCCGGCAATAGCTGACTCAGGCGTTGTTGAGATCGAATCGTCGTAGAACGCGATGTTCTTGAATGTTCCCACGTGCATAAGCCGGTGCGGCAAACCTGCAAATGTATTCACGACTTCTTTCGCATCAGCATCGGTTACTCCAAACATTTTGCCTACCGTATACGCCAACGCGACATTTGAACGCATATGTGCTCCACGCAATGACATACTTTCTACAGCAAACGGCAATTGTTCCTGCGTAACTACGTTTGCCTGTGCTTCTGCGCCCCAGACAGTAAGGAGCGGGAAGCCTTCAGCATGCACGTACACGTCATGTCCATCCTGGAAACGGACGATGTTTCTCTTCGCATCAAAATACCGCTCAAGCGAACCATGATGATCAAGGTGTTCAGGAAAAAGTGACGTCACCACCGCAATGTGCGGAGAAACATCCAGATCTTGGAGCTGATAGCTTGAGAGCTCAAAAACAAACAATTCGTCTTTGCCTACTGGCTGCTCAAGAAGATTCATATGTGCTGGTACTCCTATGTTGCCGACAAGCCGCACCTGCTTCTCCGCTTTTTTAAGCAGGAGGTAGATGAGTGTTGCGGTAGTGCTCTTCCCTTTGCTGCCGGTTATCCCAATGATCTGTTCGAGCGGCACTTCCGTAAAAAAGAAATTGGTTGCTGTTGTGTAATGGCGGGCGATTTTCTCGCTTGGAATGCTCGGAGTTTTGATGGTGATATCGTACTCATGCTGCTTTTCTAGATAATCTTCGCCGTCGTTTTGATCGGTAATACCAATCTGTACATGAGGATAGCGCATCTTCAGATACTGCTCTGTTGCTTTGCCTTCCCTGCCATACCCGAGGATAAGTGCTGATTCCATACCGAGCATCCGAAAGCGACTCGGCACTGTTTTTGCCTGCTGAGTCTTGAATACTTCCTCTGAAAGCGTTTCTCCATCAAGCAACGGCATGAGCTCGCGGATAGCTGTTGCGCCACTCCACTGTTTACTCGCCATAGACAGCGCCACGCGTGACTCATCGAAGGTCCCCACACAATCAAAAGGCTTTAGGTCACCGTATCCAAGAAGATCTTTAAAAAGCGGCAAAAGCGCTCGGTCTTCGAAAAGATCTTTTTTGAAAATGTTCACCACCTCCTCTTGGGGCAAAAATGCCGCGAGCATTAAGAATGCGAAAGCGCATTTAGGGCACTCTCCGCACCATTTTTGTGATCCATCGTGGTGGTGGGTGAAGTTGCGGTTGCAGCTGGAAAACGCATGGAAATATTTTGTGCCGACTTCAGTGAAATGCTTAACAACACGCAATTCAAAAAATGGACGCGTCAAAGAAAAGTACGTCACATTCGGTGTCAAACAGGTGCGTACATATGTCTGGAAATGCTCTTCAAATTCCACAGACCCGCTCCATTTATGGTTCACCTCATTTCCTTCGTGCATGAGATTGCCGAAGTTACTACTGTGCTCATTGGAAACTACAATGTATTGATGTCCTTCAATAGATGCCTGCAGCACACCCAAAAACGCATAGATTGCTGAAACGGGGACGTGTCCGTTATAACTGTCGACTACGCCCGCAATCACCTGCGGATCAAGCATCCGCTTAATTTTAGAAACCTCAACCCCTGCTATGGAAGCGATATCGTCGGTTATTGCGTGGCCCTTCCCTGTTTCGACAACAAATCCCGTTCTCTTATAATCTTTCAAGAGCTCAAGTGAGACCACGGAGTCCTTGCCGCCACCTATTCCTACAAGGACTGACCTTCTCTGCGTTGCCAAAGTCGAGGCAATACGCATTCCATGATCACTTCCATAAAACACAGCGATACTGTCAGGATTTAGGTTGTTACGATACAAAAATTCTCCCAGACCCTTTTTGTAGAGAATGTTCCAAAAATCTGCTTGAGCCTTTGAAAGCCGGATATTGCTCTTGAACTCGCGCGGACAAAACAGTTTGTAATAGCTCACCCCCAAAACCAAATGAAGATCCTGCACTATATGCTCGATGAATGAGCCGGGAAGTTTCGCCGTCCACTGCGGATCAGGGAGAAGGATCCGCTCAGTAAAATCTATCGGCTCTGCATTTTCAAAATGCACCCGATACGTGAATACAAGCTCAGGACTCCCTTCTTTGTATTCCCTCTTCAAAAATTCAAATACTGTGGCACTCTGCGGCGTTTGCATCAGGATGAGCATACACCGCAACGAGGACAAAAGCCAGATTCTTCAGCATTATGGGCACTGTTCACCGGAAGTAATAAGTTCTCCCTGGTAGCGCTTTGAATATCCGCTGCTATCAACACAATAGTAGCCTTCGCTTTTAAGTGGAGCAGCCAGCACCCAGGTGTTTGAGGTACTATGACAATATGGCGCACTCACTGACTCAGTTATTGAGTCTGTAATACTGACCATCATTGCGTCTGCACAAACGCCATCGTAATTCACGCTTCCATCGATCTGGCTGCCGTAGATCTCTGCTTGAGCACGGGCATTATTTATCGATACCTGCACCACGGCGTCCTGACCCGCCATGCGCGCTTGCGCAAGAGGATTGTCAGGGTCATCCAGATACTCCTCATACGATTGCGCTCCTTCAGGAACTGAAACCACAATGTCTTCATTAATCCGGTCATACCCAAGCTCAAGTATCACTTTCACTTGCTTGTCTGCCATTTTCTTATTAGTGTCTGGAGGAACTACTCTCAGGCTGTACAGCACTTTCGTGGGAACCCCTTCTTCGCTCACCCAAACAGTCAATGCAGTGTTGTTGGTGTAGTAATCAAATGTATCCGAAAAAGTTTCTCCTTCAAGGAGCTGCTGTGTGGCTTCATTGACAAATGGCAGAAATTCTCCAAGTTCTGGGTCCTTTTGAACCTCTTGAGTTAAACGGCTATAGAACGCAAGGAATGAGGCTTTATGAAGCTGCAATTCGTATCTGTAGAGTATTTCCCCATCAACCCGTTCACGCTTCGGTTTATTAATGAATCGTATGAGGTCGACCTCATCGGCGATCTGTACAAACAGTTGCCGATATTCGCGAAACTTTTCTTCCTGTTGCTTGAACTCTTCTTCAGCTGTCTTTAGATCAAACATGCCAAGTTCAGTCTCATCCCCCGGCTTCCAGCTGATCCACTGATCCTTTGGCAGGAGTGACGTAAATGGTCCGGGGAGATTATTGATAATGAAGTAAAACGATTCATCGACAACGCGCATCTCGGCATTCACATGATACGTAAGGTCATCAAGGTCACCTTGCGCATCTACCTGTACCTGAGTATCGCGCGCATCATCCTCTTGTGGTTTTGTCAGAAGTACACCAAGCTTCCCGGAAACAGAAAAGTCAGAAGTAATCATATTTGCTGCGTCTCTCAATGTTTCAAAGAACGGCTTTGGCGGAGTATATGAAATATAGTAATAACCAGAACTATCTTTTGTGAACGTCACTTTCTTTCCCTCTATCTTAAGCGTCTGTGGATCATAGAAGAAAGAGGACTTCATTTCCTGGATGGCCTCATCTGTTTCAAATGTCGCGGTCAGTGTAAAGTCTGTCCCGTCAGCATTCGCGGTGTATACATACGGTTGCTTCGTGAGGGGATCAGGATCGATTCTAGTAGTCCAAGATGTCTCACTATTGACGCTGATTAGTTCCTGAAGCGAGGACGGATATCGCTCTGTTTCTAGATAGCGCAGTGAAGAAAGAATGTCGGTAAGCGTATTCAAACGCTCGTAGTCACGTCCGTAGCGCTCCACAAATTCCTCGTAATTCTGCGCTTCAATATTAAACGGTAGCGCCCCTTCATCCCTATCCTCGGTATGTACATCAACCCGTACTGTCCACTCCCCTGATTGCATTGATTCCATCTTTTCCAGATACTGTGACAAAAGATTATCTTCTGTATACGGAGGTTCTACAAAAGGATTAAACGCAGTAACGTACGCCCAGGCCAAGAAACCTCCAGCACTCGCGAGTATCAGCACCATGATCAATGCGATGATCACACCTACTTTTGAACTGCGCTTGGTTTGTTGTGTCGACGGCTTTTGTACTGGACTTTCAGGTATAGGTGATGAAGCCGGAACAGCAACGCTCGCTAATGCTGCGTCTATTTCAACATCGTTCCATCCCTGCGCACGAGCATCCACTTTGATCTGATGTTCTGACACTCCCTGCTGCAGAAGCGCTTTAAAGGCCGCGTCTAACTGAGGATATTGAGACATGTATGAGATTTAGTTATATAGGTTCAAGTATATATCACTCATCTGTTCTGGCTGAGCTTATTTATATACTGTCTTGTTGGTAAGTGGGCGCTCGACTTAACAACATGTTAGCCACAGTAGCGGGGTGTAAGGATATATACTGTTTTGTATATGAGAATGATTGAAAGTAATAAAATGTTTCCTATTGCCGCATGGGCAGCATTTGTCACATTCATAGGATTAACGCTCTATCTTACTTTTGAACTTAAGCAAACTGCGGAGTATCTGGAAGCTAAAACATTTGAGAATGTAACGGCAGTGAAAGGCATCAAAATAAATAACTAGGACTTTAGAATCAAGACTTACATCTCAATTTTGCATACACTTAAAAGCTGATATAGTAGTGAACGCCTCCTGCCGCGGTGGCGAAATTGGTAGACGCGCTACGTTCAGGTCGTAGTGGGGGCAACTCCATGGAAGTTCAAGTCTTCTCCGCGGCACAAATGGTCAATTGCTCAAAACTGCACTTTCTGCTATAGTTTTGGCCACTGTTTGAATGTTACCGTCCGCGCGTGTCTGAAAAACTTGAACTGCTTCAAGTTTTTCCCGGTCGCGAAACGAATCGCCGATGTTTACGAGGCGATAGGGTTGGCTAGAGCCTTCTCCTGACTTCTTACAGAAGCAGTACACCATTTGGATATTTTTGTTTTGTCTGTCCGCGCTTAGCTCAGTTGGCTAGAGCATTCGACTGATACTCGAAAGGCCCTAGGTT
>CBFGXL010000003.1:0-75956 GCA_965652925.1 uncultured bacterium
CATTTGCGGCGTTGCGCTAAAAAACCCGACGTGATTAGTTTTGGTATACTGGGGCAATGGAGCCACTCGCATCCCAAGTGAGGCCTGCTCGCCTCGATGATTTTGTGGGTCAGGACCATTTGGTTGGGCCGGGCATGCCGCTTCGCATTGCCATAGAAGAGAAACACCTTTTTTCATTCATCCTCTGGGGTCCTCCGGGTGTTGGGAAAACGACGCTTGCTCGGATATATGCCCAGAGTGTCAATGCGTTGTTTTATGAACTCTCAGCAGTATCAGCAGGGAAAGATGATATTCGCAAAATTGTAAAAGAGCGGCCATCCTTGCCGGGGCAACCGAAGATACTGTTTCTCGACGAGATACACCGTTTCAACAAGTCACAACAAGATTTTCTGCTTCCGTATGTTGAGTCCGGTGAGCTGACACTCGTAGGTGCTACAACTGAGAATCCGAGCTTTGAAGTCATTTCGCCTCTCTTATCACGTGCACGCGTATTTGTCCTCCATGAACTCACTACTGCAGAGATGGGTCTCATCATTAAGAATGCGGCAAAGAAAGCAAATATGAAGATAGGTGCAAAGGCGCTTTCTTGGCTGTCTGAGCTTGCCAATGGGGACGCTCGTCAGGCGCTGTCAATGCTTGAGGCGACGCATCATTTATATGGCACGTTGACTATTGAGCATTTTAAACAGGCATTGCAGGCGAAATTTCTCCGCTATGACAAAAAAGGTGAGGAACATTACAACACCATCTCAGCATTTATAAAGAGTATGCGTGCTTCACAACCTGATGCCGCGATGTATTACCTGGCGCGCATGCTTGATGCTGGGGAGGATCCAAAATTCATTGCACGGAGAATGATTATATTTGCAAGCGAAGATATTGGATTGGCACAGCCCACGGCACTTGTGGTGGCGAATGCAGTATTCGAAGCTGTAGAGAAAGTTGGCCTCCCAGAAGCTGCACTCAATCTTGCCCATGGAGTCGCTTATCTCTCACAGGCAAAAAAAGACCGAACAGCAAATGATGCCATTGCGCTTGCTGCAAATGACGTGAAGCAATACGGCAACTTACCCATACCTCTTATGATTCGAAATGCCCCCACCAAACTCATGAAAGAACTGGGGTATAAAAAGGGATATGAAAAATATACCAAAGAAGATCTACTCCCCGATAAAATCAAAGGCAGGCGATATTTCCCAAAGGGTAACATCAACGACGCAAAAAAATGACCGTAAGCGGTACCAGCACGCCGACTGCAAACCCTCCAAGAACCTGGGATACTGTATGCACGCTGATCAACAGACGTGAATAGCCTAGGAGTAATCCAAATATAAAAAGTAGCGTGACACAAATAGCAAGGAGGATCGTTTTTTCTTTGGCGTACTTTATTACGAGCCATGAGCACAAAACCGCAATAAACATACCTGCCGCAGCATGGCCGCTCGGGAATGCATGTGACGAAAGTTCAACGAGCGCTCCCTCGGGACGGGGTACCGCAAAAATAAATTTAAGCAACACTACCGCTGCTGTTGTGGCACCAGAAGCATATAAAACCGTAAACGCATCTCTATATTTCTTAAGAGCAAACAGGAACAGCACAACTGCAGCACAGAACACCCACAGCAAGGCTGTGGGTGTATAGTCGTGGATCAGCAATCCAAGTTCAGGAGTGAGGAGCATGTACTTATTGCGGAAAAGAGAAAGTGCCATTGTTTCCATCTGTTGGCGTGGTCGTTGCTATTTCCTCTGATGAGGTTCCCGTACTCTCTGAAGGGGCAGTATCTGGAGTGAGAACATTCTCTGCTTGTCTCCTTCCGCCATATTCCTCAACCTCGATGAAACGGAGCGCTTCAGCTACAGCCAATATTGCCCGAGGGAAGTCGTTCTCTTCTACCGCAGGTGCCACACGGTTGATATACACTTGCGCATCGTCAACAACCTCATCGTCCAGTTCCGCATTATCAAGCTTCCGTGAGACTTCCTGCAGTTGTTCTGTTATAAATGCATAAATATTCTCCGGGGTCTCGCGCTCAACGAATCGGTCGACTCTGTCACTGAAGAGGTTTACACTCTCTCGGCGCACATCCTCCATTTCTTCCCCGAGTGATTCCAGTCCTTGTGTATTTTCGGTCACACCTTCAATTGCAGCAGCAACACTTGCAAATGAACTCAGTACAAACAGAATGTCCGGAGATGTCATCTTGTTGTCGGGGAGATTGACCAGTTCAGTGAGTTTTGCCTGGTGCATATATACACGTTGTTTAAAGGCATCAATCTCCTCTTGTGTAACGGTTTCCTTTTCAGAGACTTTCTTGATCTCAGCAAGGCGTGTTTCCATTCGTTTTACCTGGTAGGTTGCCTTACTTTTGGCATCGAACTGGACGGATTCCTGCAAACCTTCAAGGAATCCTGTTTTCATGCCATACAGCGTTTCACCAGGGAGACTTCGCGAAGCCATAAAACCGATTGCAAGAAGTACGAGGAAAAATATGACAGCTACTAGTGCAGCTTTCTTTGTTTGTTCAGTAAGCGGCCCGTGTGTCCACCATGCAATAAGGTTGTTCTGTGGAGATTTTGCCTTTGTTGTTTCTCCATCTGTGTGTATTTGATTATCCATACAATAGCTGAAATATTATCTTCTGCTTCACACTGCATCTCTGAATGCCTGATCCGTTCAGTTCAGTGTTGAACTCTACTTTATTTCTATGAAGACATAATGAAGAGCTTGTCTTTATTATATCTTCATCTTGCTTATGTATAAAAGTACTGATGCAGTTTATGAAAGCATTATTCAGTATCCTTCTTGTTGCGTACACGCTTTATAGGCGTATACGGGTACTGTTTTCTCTATTCAAACGATGATATGGCAATTTTTTTGAAAGTCGTTATTGGTTTCTTTCTGTTCCTTGTTCTTGCGCTTTTTATCTTGGCGTATCTTGGGCCTGTTCCTGCTCAGAATGATCGTTTCACTCAAAGCTTCATACTTCTTTCACTACGGTAGGACACTATAGCAGAGCAGAAGAATTCTAAAGAAACATGAAACCGACACTACTGAACAAATATGGATACGTTTGGGTGACACTCGTTCTTTTCTTCGGAAGTTTCATTGGACATTGGTCATTTGCTTGGCTCGCATTCGTGAATGAACAGGCAGTTTTAGGACAACAACCTGATATCGGGGATTACTTTGTTGAGGTAGCACGCGATACCTTCGAGAACTGGCAGTCAGAATTTTTACAGCTCATATGGCAAGTTGCTGGGTTGGCACTGCTCTTGTATGTGGGATCGCCGCAGTCAAAAGAAGGGGATGACCGTAAGGAAGAGAAACTTGACCACATTCTCCGTGCAGCATATGGGGAAAAAGCACAAAGTATCATCTCCGAACTTGAGAGAAAATATCCCCGGAAATAATTGCATACAACTTGCAACAGGTGCATAGTATCAATATGAAATCCGATCAAGAACTGAAACAGGAGAACCCCGAACTATACCGAATCGCGCGAGAGCAGGGTACAGAAGCACCTTTTACAGGTGCGTATGTAGAGGAAAAAAGAAGCGGCATATATCACTGTGCAGTATGTGACGCGGCATTATTCTCGTCTGATTCGAAGTTTGACAGTAAATCAGGATGGCCTTCTTTCACAGATCCTGCTGTTGCACGCGCGGTAACGCTCCATCCTGATGAGTCCCACGGCATGGTTAGAACTGAAGTACGTTGTGCGCACTGCGGCGCACATCTCGGGCATGTGTTTCCTGACGGTCCAGTGAAAGGCACCAAGACATGCGACCGTTATTGCATCAACAGCGTGTCGCTGGTCCTTAAAGAAGAATGATTACGTATGACAAAGCAAGCATATCTCGCTGGAGGTTGTTTTTGGGGACTCGAAGAGCTGTTTCGGACGCTTCCAGGAGTGAGTGACACCGAGGCGGGATACACAGGCGGCACAAATGATAATCCAACCTACGAGCATCACCCGGGGCATGCTGAAGCTTTGTGCATTACATATGATGCAGATAAAATTTCATACAAGCAGCTGCTCGATTTCTTTTTTCAGATTCACAATCCCACCACGCTTAATAGGCAGGGTAATGATATAGGGAGCTCATACCGTTCTGCGATTTTCTTTGCAAATGAGGAGGAGAAAAATATTGCACTAGAGATGATCACTATTGTGAATGCATCGAAGCGGTGGAAAGACCCGGTTGTTACAACACTCGAACCGTTCAGCGGTTTCTACAAAGCTGAAGAATATCATCAGGATTATTTACAGAAGCATCCAGGCGGATACACATGTCATGCCATATACTTCGATAGTTACCTGAATTAGCGTCTATCGATATTGCGCCAATTCTTCCTTAAGACGGGAGATCTCTTTCTTGAGCTCAATCATTTTCAGTTCACGCTCTACCATGAGCTTATTCATTCCCGCCTTTTCTTCGAGGCTCTTGCGCAGGCTCTCATTTGATTCTTTCTCTTTTTGATTGAGCTCCTGCTGTTTCTGAAGTTCTCGTTCTTCCAACTTCTTGTATTTAGCAAGTTCATCAAACAAATGGTTTATCTGTTCTGCAAGCTTTCCCACATCATCTTTTCCTCCCATATGCACTTCAGCAAAACTGAGGTTGTCCATCGAAATAGCCCGCATCTCTTTACTTAACTGGGCAAAACGTCGCAAGAGGAGTTTTTCAAGCAGAATCAGTATTGTTCCGCCAAGTAGCAGGATGGAGACTATTGAGATCAATAAAAATGCGCGTATTGTGTCTTCTCCCTGGGCAGTTATTTCGCGGGGGACATCAATTTTTATGATAAGTGCAGGTTCACCCATTATGTTGTCGAGCTTAAAATATCCTGCAAGCGTGTCCTTCGAAAGTTTTTGTATAACAGAAGGGGTAACGTCGAGCTGTTGTTGTGCATATCCAACATCTGCGGGGAGTTCCTGATCTGGGGTAAATGTCTCAATAGATAATTGGGTGACATCCTCAAGCCCTTCCATAAGCTCGTCATCGATAAATCTGCCAAATATCAGCGTACCAGCTTTTGGGCCTGAGCCGTCGCTGTATGTAATTGGCTGGGAAACAACAAGCATCGTGCCCTCCTGTAAACTGATGAGTCCTTGCATCCCTTCTTCGTCCGGAGAAAGAAGGGAGGGGTAACTTAAGATCTGTTGCGTGATTGATGAGGATGGAACATTCACTTCTTCTGCAAGATCAACCAGAGTTGAGAAGACAACCTCATTGTTATTGTTGATAAAGGCCATCAGATTGATCTGCAAATTTATCAGTGTTTCATCCGAAAGGTTGGATTCAATGTATTCAGTATTGCCGTCGCCTATAAATTGATATGTATCATCCCATTGTGCCCAGTCTGCGAGTTTTATCTGCAGTGAAACTAATTTTTCGTCGAACGAACTGTGTACTCGGGTAAGGTTCTGCTCCATCTGCGCAGTTTCAATTTTCTCAAAGCTTTTAAGAAGCACGACTTGTGAGATGGTATATATCACCCCTGCAAGAAGGAGGACACTGGTAATAATTACAGCAATGATTTTAAGTCTGATCATGGTATACGTACATTCTATAATGGATGAGATAAGAAGTTCTGGAGTGTCAGTGTGTATAGTGACAGTCCTTTGTTATGGTGCGCGTGTGATAATGAGTGAAAGCTAAGTTTAATTAAAATTATGAAATGGATATTGGGTTTAATCGCTGTGCTGTTAGTGGCAGGAGGTGTTGCCACATACGTACTTTTGTTCCTACAGCCTTCTGATCAAGGTTTGACACAGATAGCGGATGAGGACCGGCTTGTAATAGGCCTTTCGATGGGGACACTTCGCTCTGAGCGCTGGGTACAAGACCGGGATCATTTTGTTGCTCGCGCCGAAGAATTGGGTGCAGAGGTGATTGTTTTTTCAGCTAATGAGGATCCAGAAGAACAGAACAGGCAGGCTGAAAATCTTATTCTCCAAGGCGTTGATGTGCTCGTAGTTGTTGCAGAAGACTCACAGAAAGCCTCTGTAATAGTAGATTACGCACATGCAGCTGGTATTAAAGTTATTGCATATGACCGACTGATCCAAAATCCGTCTCTTGATTACTATGTCACCTTTGACAACGTCAAGGTGGGCGAATACCAGGCACAGAAAGTCTTGGACGTGGTGCCGGAAGGAGATTTTGCCTATGTGGGTGGATCTCCAACTGACAACAATGCATATCTGGTGAAGGAGGGTAGTATGAACGTATTACAGCCACTGATCGACGAAGGGAAGGTCAACCTTGTCTTTGACGAGTTTAGTGATGACTGGAAGCAGGAAATTGCATATCAGAATATAAAAGAATTTCTCACTGAAGGTGGAAGCGTTGACGCGGTTATCGCCGCAAATGATTCTACGGCAGCGGGAGTCATACAGGCTTTGGAAGAGGCGGATCTTGCAGGAAAAGTTCCCGTGTCGGGACAAGATGCAGCGCTTGGTGCAGTACAGAATATCGTAGCGGGGAAACAGACAGTCAGCATTTACAAGCCGATTAAGGAACTTGCCTATAAGGCTGCCGAAATCGCAGTTGCTGTTGTTAAGGAGGAGCCATTTATGGTGAATTATCATACTGAAAATGGCGATTCAACCACTCCATCTTTCCTACTGGATGTAGTTCCGGTGACAAAGGACAATATCGATGAAACCGTCATCAAAGATGGTTTCCACAAGCGAGAAGAAGTTTACTTTGGACAATAGAACTGTATGAGCATACGACAGAAAATATTCCTTTCTTCTGTTGTTGTTGTATTCCTGATGTTTATTGCTCTTGCCAGCTTCTTTTTTTTCCACCGTGTAGCCATTGTCGAATATAAGACCATATCCGAGAATCTCATTCTTGAAAATGAATTGGCACAAAAAGTAAATGTACTTGTTGAATCATACAATGCCATTGTTATTGCCCCATCAAGTCAGGAGAGGAAGGAGACCTATAAGGCCAATTACGAAGATATAGCTCGTATCATACGCACGCTTGATGAGGCAGTTGAAAGTGAAGACAGTAAAGTTGCGTATGCTGGGCTCAGACGCATTGTGCTCCTTCTTCTTGAGGATTGTCAAAATGGTATAACCGCACTTGAAAGTGGTGACACGACAGTTGCGCTCGAATATTACAATGATGCGCAGCACAAGCTTGGCTTCGTCCTTTCAAATACCACCTCGTTTTTGCTCACCGAGATACAGCACCTGCATGAGGTGCAAGAGAGGATAGAGAAGCGTTACAGCCAACAGCTGTGGGCAACAGCTTTGTGGACACTCCTTTTGGTCTTTGGTGCTGTTTTGTATGCACTTATCTTTGCTCGCAGGATCACTTCACCGGTTAATATGCTCTCACATATTTCTGCAAAAGTTTCTGAAGGCAACTTCAATCAGCAAATTCCACAAGAACTTCTCAGCCGTTCTGATGAGGTCGGAGGTTTTGCACGCTCATTTCACGTTATGCTCGAGAAACTTAACCACAAAATTAACCAGGTAGAGACAGCAAATGAGACGATCCTCAAAACTCAAGAGGACCTAACAGTGCGTAATCAAGAACTTGAAAAATTCAATCGTATGGTTGTTGGCCGAGAGTTGAAAATGATCGAGCTTAAAGAACGTATTGCAACACTTGAAGAGAAGCTCAAAGATTGCGATCAGGCGAAGTTAAAAAGCGAATGACAAAAGTGGTGTCGCCGTGTTCATTCTTGGCTGCGGTGATAGTTCCATTGTGCAGCTCGACGATTTTTTTGCTGATGGCCAATCCGAGACCTGTGCCCTTAATTGAGCTTGTGGTATGCGTCCGATAGAAACGCTCAAAAATGTGGGGCAGGTCAGTTGTGTCTATACCGAGTCCGTTATCTGTAATTTGAATTTGTATCGCGTCATCTTTCATGGAGAGAGAAAGAGAAATAAATGGTTTGCTTTTCTTGGGATCGCTGTATTTGACCGCATTGCTCACCAGATTCGTAAGCAGTTCACGAATCTGTGGTACATCGCATGAAAAGAAAATATTCCGCTCGATATTTTTTTCAAATGCTATGCCCTGATGCTGTGCCATCACTTCAAAGTATTCAACAAGTTCTTGCAACAAATCACTGAGATTACATTTTTTCTTCGCTACTATTTTTTCACCCGCATTTTCAAGCTGTGCAAGATGCAAAAGATCGTATACAAATGCAGATATGTCATCAATAGTACGCTCAAATAAATTAAATGTGTCATCTTGGGGCAAATGTTTCCGCAACAATGCAAGCTGTGATTTAACCACGGTTAAGGGGCTTTGCAATTTGTGTGAAATATCGAGTAAGATTTGCGCCTGATGATCTTGCATGTCGCGTATTTGCTGCGTACGCTGTGCAACGCGCGCCTCAAGGTCTTTCGAATATGCCTGCACTTCGCTATAGAGTCTCGCTTTTTGGAATGCTGATGCGATCTGGTGCGAAAAGGTCCTGATAAGGACCAAATCCTCATCAGTGTACGGATCGCCTGACTTTTTCGTACCCATGAAGATCCCGCCAATGGCATTTCCCTCAAAGATAATAGGGACATTGAGTGTGACCCTCTTTTCGTTTTTTGTGTCGTCATTGAACTGATCTAGTTCATTTTCGTTTACAAACTCGACTCTCACGAGGGTGGTTTTAAGGATCCTTCCAAGGGTTTCTTCAGTGAGTTGTTGAATGTCTTTAAGAAGAACACTCTTATGTATCTTCTCGCTCAGCTCGTAGAGAGCATCAGCATAGTTGTACGTATCCTTGAAGAAAAACCTGTCAGTTTTTTTGCGCAGATACCGGTCTATGTGCGGGACGGAGAAAATACCAAGCACAGTGGTGATACCGGCATTTACCATAATTGCCGTAAGAGTCATCTGTTGCAGGAAAAAGCTTGTCAGTGTGATGATCGATAGATAAAAACTTACGATAAAGGCAAACAGCAGAGAATAAATAATTCCTCGCTGTACTACAATGCGAATATCGAAGAGTTTGTGTTTCAGGATCGCGTATGCGGTTGTAATTGCTAAGATCACTGAAAATTGTGGCGCGACGTTAAAGAAACGCAATTCACCCAGAAGCGGAAGGATGATCCCAAACGTAACCCCACCAAAAAATAAAGCGAGGAACCCAATGGTGATATAGAGAGTTTGCAGCTTTCTCTCCCCGGTTGCCTTTTTAAAGAGACGTAGTAGCCGTGATAGAACATACAGCAGTCCGCCGAAAAGAAAAACGAGATAGAAATAATATTGAACTCCAGGAATGATCTGCGCTGGTTCGCCTTCGGGGAATGCAGTGCCTAATATCGCATAGTCAGAGAAAGAAAAAATGGCAAACAAGGCACTTGGGAGGGCATAAAAAACAAGGCGCTGAAAAGATGGCAGACGCCCGTCGACGAATGTGTCAACAAATATGAGAAAGAAGGTAACTATAAATGCGCTTGCAGTAAATGCAATGCCGCTCCATATAATAAGCGGGGTAGGCGACGTTGAGATATCAGCGGCGGCGTTCCCTCCTATCCATAAAGCATCAGCAAGAATGTAGAGAATGAAGACATGGGTAAGCGGATCTTTTTTACCCTTTACGAAAAGAAAAACTGCAATACCGACCGAAAGGACCGTCAGTATTGCAGCTGTGTAGGTAAAGAGAAACATATGTCTATATCGTTGAGAAGTCGGAAGCAAGGAAAGCTCCATACCCTCGGCTTTTCGGATCCTTCATCAAGTTGGGGATGACGCATATAAGCCCCGCCCGCAAAGACTCCGTGCTGAACCTCAAAAGAGAGTCCGGCCGGCGGAGCTTCGGCAGATCAAGCACCGGTTGTGGGGCAGATGCTTCCCATGTTGTTGTCTGGTGGAGGAGTTTCATGCTCTCATGGGCATACCAGAGTGCAATATCCTCTTCTTTGTAGGGAAGTGTGCCGCCATTCTCTCTCTCAACCGTGCGTAGATAACGGTCGAGATTGACCAACCGCGGAGCTCCGATGAAGTATACCATTTCTCGTTTTTGGAGCAGTATCCGCAATTCTTTGTTGAGTGCAGCTCCTGCTTCCGATGAACGTTGGACCACATTCACGGCATAGACGGTTTTTGCTGATGGATCATGAGTATGGATACTCCACCCATGTCCTGTCTGTGCTTCAGGCGCGGTGTGTTTACTGATCTCATCGAAGGAGAAATGCACTTGAATTGCATAATAGAAGCCGTCGAGGCGCCCTCCTTTCTCGGCTACGAGGAAAAAGGGAGAATGAACGTCGTACCACTCTTTGAGAGTGGCGTAAGTGAGGATCTCGGTGCCTTCACGTTCCCATCGGGCCTGTTCGATCTCAACGAGAGTTGGCAAATCTTCTTCTCTGACATTTCGGACTGTGTAGCAGTCGAACATTGTTTCTTTCTCCTATGTAAGGAACTCGTCTCTGCATGCCCTAGACGTATGTCCGGGCATTCTTTTGTAGAGATGAGAGTGAGGTGTTGTGAAATCGCTTTCCTCTGATAAGTAGATTCGTTTCAAAAGCTTGGATATTGAATACTTCACTTATGAGTTTTGTGGTTTTTTGAGCGTCGAAGGTTTTGCAGGAATACACATCCGCAGTGACAAACCCCCGTTCTTCATAGGTGTGGATACTGATGTGTGATTCCATGATAAAGACGAATCCTGAAAGGCCGCGTATTCCTGGCTCATCAACTTTAATGATGTGAGGGAAACCAACTCTGCGCATACCAATGTGCGCCGGGAGTTCCATGAGCAATTTGTACAGATTATCGACGCTCCCGCAGAGTTTTGCATTCGCTGCGTATCCGTCGAGTGTCAGCTGCAGCCCGTAGGCTGTATTTTTCTCTTTTTCCATATTACTTCGTGATGATAGGAGCAACGATCGTGTTGCTCTTCCAATACTGGCAATTCTCAGGGGGAACCACCGGACAGATACTGAGGTCGATATGTCTAAACCCAGCCTGCTTCAATTTGTGCATATGTGCATCAGAAAAAGAATCTATCTCATCTGAGTAGTAGGTGAGCACCCCGCCATCTTTGAGCATGCGGAAGGCTTCTTCAAAGAATGTAAAGTGGTTTTGGTGGATCTCATCCTCGCTTAAGGGGTAGGTGTCAAATAATATCCCTGAGATGCTTCCGTCAGGGATAACTTTGGCAATGTCCTGCCAGAATCCGTATAGGGGAATAATCGGGTGAGCACTTTCCTGTGCAAAAGTCACGAGAGTATCGAATACATCATTATTGGCCTCGATAATGTAGTGTGAATCAATAGCGTGCGATTGAATATATTGCGCTGAGATACCCATGCCAAAGCCTACTTCAAGCACTGTTCCTCCTTGTGAAGCGGCGATTCTCGCGAGCTCTTGCATGTATGGGTCTTCCCAGCGTTCCATAACTGGATGTCCCTGTATCACCAATTCATCTTGCGTAAGCGTTGCTTTTTCCTGCTTCCACATGTGGTAATCCGATAAGAAACCGATATCACGTCGTGACTGATACGTAACCTCACGTATGTCATCAAATTTTTTGTTTTGGATCATCTTAAAAAAGTTATTGATTAACTTTTTTAGTCTACAAAACAGAGGATAAACTTCCCTCAAAGAAAAATTAAATTTTATTTCACAAAAAAATAAACTGTACAGCGTGCAGCTTATGAGTGGTCAAATCTATACCCAATCCCCGGTACTGTCTGTATAAGGCGTGCATGGCGTTCTGAATCAAGCTTTCGGCGGAGTGTCATGATATGCGTTTCTATTGTGTTTGAAAAAGGATCGGCGTTCATGTCCCATACATGCTCCAGTATCATGCCGCGTGAAAGAACCGTGCCGCGATTTCTCATGAGATACTCAAGGAGTAGGAATTCTTTGCGTGTGAGATATACCTCTTGTCCATTTTTCTTCACAATATGTCGTTTGCAGTCGAGTTCAAGATCTCCAATTTCAAGAATGTCTGACTGGAGTTCTTTCGGGCGGCGCAAGAGTGCTCGAATGCGCGCAAGAAGCTCTTCAAATGAAAACGGTTTTGTGAGGTAATCGTCAGCACCGGCATTGAGGAATCCTATCTTATTTACGGTTTCTGATTTAACAGAAAGTCCAATTATCGGCGTTTTAATGTTGCGTGTTCTGAGTTCTTTGCATATATCAAGTCCTGTATTGCGAGGCAACATGAAGTCTAGAATGATCACGTCGTAATCATTGGTCGTACCCAAATATACTCCTTCTTCACCATCAAATGTTGTGTCGACAACAAAATATTCTGATTCCAAACTGATCTTCAGAAATTCATTAATTTTTGGGTCGTCTTCAACTACAAGGATGCGCATATGAGCTACAGGGACAGTGGTATTGAGAATATATCTTTTTAGTACAAATACTTGATAAATATTTTATCTTAAATTTGCAATCATGTATATGCAAGTTCATTAGCATACAGATGAGTTTACTTATCTACTGCACAAGATATGTATACGCACTGTGCTCAAGATATACTGAAGATATCTGAGGTGTGTGAATGATCTCTGCAATCAGTAATTTATATATTGTTATGCATATTGAGCAGAAACTTTGGACACAGCGCGATGGATGGCAAAGCAAAAGTGAGCCTCTCCAGCACACCCCACAGCTCGTGTTTGTATTTGGCGGCAGAGCAGAGGTCCAAAAGCAGGAGTATTTTGCTGAGATAAAAAAAATGTATCCCGACTCGAACATTCTCACCTGTTCTACTTCGGGTGAAATTCTGGGAACACGTGTCTATGACCACTCTTTGTGCGTTACTGCAATTCACTTTGAAAAAACAAAAGTGTCGTTTGCTCAGACAACTATTGCAAGTACTGATGAAAGTGAAGCGAAGGGGAAGATACTTGCTGAATCTCTACCGCATGACGATCTCGCTCATGTGCTGGTCTTTTCTGATGGGCTTATAGTAAATGGCACTGCGTTAGTTGATGGTCTGACAGCTGCACTGCCAAGCACTATTTCTGTTACTGGCGGGTTGGTGGGGGATGGAGCTGATTTTAAACATACTGTTGCGGGGCTCAATGAAGCTCCCAAGGAAAATAACATTATTCTCATTGGATTGTATGGAACCGACATTAACGTTGGGTACGGATCGCTCGGAGGATGGGATACCTTCGGTCCCGATCGAACTATTACTCGTTCAAAAGGAAATGTGCTCTATGAGCTCGATGAACAACCTGCGCTTGAGCTTTACAAGGAATATTTAGGTGAACTTGCTTCAGAGCTTCCTGGGTCAGGACTCTTGTTCCCGATGCGATTGCAGTACATTTCTAAAAATGGAGAAGTCGAGGTGGTTCGTACGCTTTTGGGTATAAATGAAGAAGATCAAAGCATGACTTTTGCCGGTGATATGCCGGAGGGGGTTACAGCTACCCTTATGCGGGCAAACTTCGAACGATTAGTTGATGGAGCACAAGGGGCAGCGAAGATGAGTATTGAAAACAGTGGAAAAGAGGTTGAATTCGCTTTACTTATCAGTTGTGTGGGAAGGAAGCTGGTTCTTAAAGAACGAATTGAAGAGGAGACTGAAGCAGTCCAGTCGGTTGTCGGGGAAAAAACAGTGATGGCAGGATTCTATTCGTATGGAGAGATCTGCCCTATTGCACCAACAGAAAAACAATGCCGTTTGCACAATCAGACCATGACCATAACAACGTTGAGCGAAAAGTAACATGCATAGGACCCTGGTTCGACAACTCGATAAGTATGCTGACCTCACTCCAGAGAGTGTTGTGTCTCCATGGAAAGAGTTGCTGTCTGCGGTCAGTACTACCTATGATGATTTTGACCGGGATAAACAGCTTATTGAGCGTTCGCTTGAAATAAGCTCACACGAACTGCGTCGCCTCATTTCCACACTGCAGGCGACACTTGATGCCACCAATGAAGGTATTCTTGTTATGGATGACAAAGGAAGGATGGCTAATCACAATAAAAGATTTACAGAGATTTGGAGCATCCCTGATGACATCATGAACACCCATGATGCAACAAAGGCACTTGAGTATGCTATGCAGCTTGTACTCAATCCGGTGCCGTTCCGCGAGAGTGTGGAAGAAGCACTGAATAAAAACGATAAAGAGACTGTGTATGTTGTACACTTTAAGGATGGGAGAGTAATAGAACTTCGATCCAAGCCACACTTTCTTGACGGGGAGAGTGCGGGTACGATCTGGAGTTCTCGTGACATCACCCAGAGTGTTAAGGCTGAAGAAGATCTGAAAGCAAAGCTCGCAGCTCTTGAATTACTTAACAAGTCGATGGTTGATCGAGAGTTAAAGATGATTGAGCTCAAGAAGAAGATCGCAGAATTGTCGAAGGACAATACCTTATGAAAAAAAGCGAACGTTTTACATACGGAATACAACTGAAGTTTATCCTCTTCAGGTTGTTTAATACTCTCATTATCATCCTGCTTGGAGCATTCTGTATCTACATGATCACAGATGCAGGGAAGAGTTCTTCGAGTGTTGTGGAGAACAGATTGCCAAAGCTCGATGCCGTCCAAGAAATATACTCAGCTGTTTTCTCTTCAGGTCTATATGGTGCTGCTGTACTTAATGATCAGGACAGACTCGGTGGAGAAGATCAGTACACGCGTGAGCTTGAGGAAAGTTTCAAGAGGGCACATCTATATTTAGACGCGCTCATCTATGGCACAGAGACCGAAACATTTGAAAAATTGCACGGACGGGATATGAATGATCTGGGTATTGAATCACTCAGTATAGTAAATCCTTCAGAAGAGCTGGTTGAATCTGTGACAGAAGTGAAGATGGAAGTCGAAAAATTCGAAGAGTCACTGCGCACTGCAATAACTGCTCGTGAGGCTTCTACGGCGGATGCGTCAGAGGCAACTACGAGTGCTCTGCTGCAGCAGGATACCTACGAATTGCAACGTGTTGCCTTTACCTCACATACCGACAGCATCGCTCAGGCTCTCGATGAAGTGCAGACCTTGCTTGATACGCAGATTAATACAGGGATCGAACAAGTAAATGAAAACAATAAAACCAGGGTAGTTCTTGTTTTTCTTGTCGTGCTATTGGCAGCAACTGTAGCGCTCTTTGGAGGGCTTTTATTCTCTAACCATGTAATACTCGGACCGTTACGCTCACTCACACAAACAGCAGAGGAGATGGCTGAAGGGAAACTTTCACGCCGAGTGAAAATCACATCCAAGGATGAAATTGGAAAACTTGGTTATACATTCAATAAACTCGCAAGCAGACTTCAGTCATCGTATGACGATCTGGAGAAGATAGTTAAAGATAAGACCGATGCTCTCTCTTCGGTACTTCAGCAGTTTGAATCGAAAAATGACGACCTTGAAAAGTCGCAGATGGCAACCATCAACCTTTTGGAAGATCTTGAGGAGGAGAAACGTGCTGTTGAGCAAAGAGTCAAGGACAGAACTGAAGAGCTTGAGCGTGAAAAAAATAAACTTCTCCAAGTGACGAGCAACATGAAAGGAGGAGGTATCCTTCTTGATAAGGAAGGCAATGTTGTATTCACTAATGAAGCAACATTTAAAATGCTCGACATAAAAGAGGGAGTAAGTTCCAAAGAGATTCTTGAGCATTTTCTTTCTTACTTTGATGAGTCTTCTATCCGACAGTACTTCAAGCGATGCATCGCGGGGGAAACTTTTCATGTGGAAGAGATCAGCGGCCATGGCAGGGTGTACGAGATGTTCTTCCATTATTTGAAGAATGATGAAGTGAAAGGATCAGAAGGCTACTTTATCTTGTTCTTCGATATAACTGACGCGAAGCTCCTCGAACGCTCAAAAAGCGAACTGGTTGCTGTTGCATCACATCAGTTACGTACACCACTTACCGCTATGCGCGGAAACGTAGAAATGCTTATTGACGAAAGTTTTGGAAAGCTTAACAAAGAACAGCATGAGCTTCTTGATGATGTTGAGGTTTCGACCATACGTCTCATTACTATGGTCAATGAGATGCTTGATATAACAAAGATAGAAAAAGGTGATCTGGAGATGCAGATTGAGGAACTTAACCTCAAAGAGATTGTCGACTCTGTCATTGATGACCTTAGTTCTTATGCGAAACGGCACGAGTTCGACATTGACCGGAGCGATCTTTCTGCCAACGTCATGATTGCAGGAGACAAAGTGCGAGTACGGCAGATCTTCCAGAACCTTATTGATAACGCCATCAAATACAGCAATCATCCCGGTCTGCTCCGCATATCAACCAATGTACAATCTGATATGGTTGAGATCGTTTTCAAAGACAATGGCATTGGTGTTCCTAAAAATGAACAGCCGAAGCTCTTTGAACGATTTTATCGGGCTTCAAACACGGCAAAGACTGCAAGTAGCGGTTCAGGTTTAGGACTCTATATTGTAAAATCAATTGCACGACAGCTTGGTGGAGACATCCGTTTCGAATCTGAAGAGGGAATAGGGACAACCTTCTTTGTTACCTTGCCATTGTTTGCTAAACATAAAGCATAGTTGTATGGAAAAAATCACAGAATCAAAGCCATTGAAAGACAGGAAGATACTCATCGTTGAGGATGATCATTTTATTTCACGAATCTATGAAAAATGGCTCACTGCTGCTGGAGCTCATATTCTGATTGCGCACGATGGTGTGCAAGGGCTGCGTACGCTTGACGAAGAAGAGGTCGATCTTGTGCTTCTTGATCTCGGTATGCCTGGACTTGATGGCTACCAGACGCTGCTGCAACTGCGCGAGCGTCCGAAGTTGAAGGAATTGCCAGTTATTATTCTCAGTAATACGACCATGAATGAGAATCGTGATGGCTTTGCAGATATAAAAAGGGCAGGGGTTAAGGATGTGCTCCGCAAATATGAGATATCGCTTACCGAGATAGTGAACTGTATCAGCGCATATTTCCCTAAAGAGTTAAAAACCCAATAAATTTATTCTATGAGTACACCACACAAAATATTATTGGGGGAAGATGAAGAGTTTGTTGCTCGTTCTTACATCCGGAAACTCCAGGTAGAGGGCTATGAAGTTGTGCACGCGCACAATGGAGAAGAGGCCCTTAAACTTATGGAGGTTGAGAAACCGGACCTAGTTATACTTGATCTCATGATGCCGGTGAAAACTGGGTTTGAGGTTCTGCAAGAAATAAAATCAGGAACAAATGAAGCGCTGAAAAAGCTGCCGATTATTGTAGCATCTAATCTTGGTCAGAAAACAGATATTGATACCGCACGTTCGCTCGGTGCAATTGATTTCCTCATTAAATCAAACATATCGCTGAAGGAGCTTGTGGCAAAAGTGCAGGAGCATCTACCTGCGCAAAAAAAGTAGTCGTCATGGAAATTTCCACTGATAATTTAGAAGAAATGCTTGTCCCGCCGGGACATATTACTGAAGAGCAGCTTCTTGCTGCAGTGACCGCTTCGGAGTACAAACGTATTCCCTTAAAGGAAGAGCTCATTGAAGAAGGTCTGGTCACGGATGTTAATCTTGGGAGAACCATTGCTGATTTCTTCGACTGTCGGTTCATCGACCTTGCTGAACTTTTGCTGAAAGATGAATATCTGCCGTATATTCCTGAAATAGTTGCTCGTGCGCAAAGAGCTGTCGTGTTCGGTGTGACTGATACATCTGTTCAAGTTGCTACAGAGAATATCGACAACTATGAGTTCTTCAGACTTTTGGAGAAGAAGACAGGAAAAGAGGTGGATGTGTATTACGCAACCACTCGTGGGTTAGATCGCGCCCTTAAGCATTATAAAGGTGATCTCAATGGAAAGATCATTTCTCTTATACAGACCAGTTTACAAGACCAGCAGGATGGAGATATTGTGCGGCTCGTGGATCTTTTCCTTGAATACGCAAGCGACAATCGCGCCTCAGACATTCATATTGAGCCGCTTGAAGAGGAGATACTCATACGGTTCCGTGTTGACGGCATATTGCACGAGGCTGTGCGGTATCCTAAAGTGCTGCATGAAAAGGTCATCTTCCGCATCAAGATTATGGCACATATGCAGACAGACGAGCATGCTGCAGCACAAGACGGACGTTTTGAATACAAAGGTGCTGACAGTATATTTGATGTTCGTGTTTCTATATTGCCTATAACAGACGGTGAAAATGTGGTTATGCGTCTTTTGGACTCGCGTACACATCGTTACTCGCTTGAGAATCTTGGTCTTGGTGAAAGTGACTATAACAAGATCATCAATGCTATTGAAAAGCCTCATGGCATGATCATGGCGGTAGGACCAACCGGCTCCGGCAAGACCACTGTGCTGTACACCATACTGGAGAAACTCAACAGCAGTGAGGTCAATATCATGACCATTGAAGACCCGGTTGAGTACGATATCGAAGGCGTGCAACAAACACAGGTCAACCCTAAAAAGAATCTCACGTTTGCAACCGGTTTGCGATCGATCGTCCGGCAAGACCCGGACATCATCATGGTGGGAGAGATCCGTGATGAGGAAACAGCTGACATTTCAATCAACTCGGCGCTTACCGGACATTTGGTCATTTCAACATTGCACACGAATGATGCTGCAACTACCTTTCCGCGACTTATGGAAATGAATGTGGAGCCATTCCTCATTGCGTCATCAGTTAATGTCATTATTGCGCTCCGACTGGTGCGAAAGATATGCACTCACTGTAAGGAGAGTTACTTGCCGACTAAAACAGAGCTGCAGCTTTTGCAGCTTGATGACCATATTGTGGAGTTCATCACTCGTATTGGCGGTAGCAAGGATCTGACCAAACTACGATTGTACCGGGGTGTCGGCTGCAAGATGTGCCGCAATTCAGGCTTCAGCGAGCGGGGAGGTATTTTCGAGGTACTCGAAGTTGATGAGGACATACGCCTCCTTATAACGCAAAAGGCATCGGCAGAAATGATCAATCAAAAGGCAATAGAAAAAGGAATGACCACGCTGTTGTACGACGGCATTGTTAAAGCCCTTAATGGTACAACAACGCTTGAAGAGGTAATGAAGGTGGCACGCACATAACATATGCTCGGTTCAATTTCTATTCAGCATCGCGTCGATTTTGCCAAAAACTTGGCAATTATGCTTCGTAGCGGTATAGCCATCAATGATGCGCTTACTTCATTGGGAGAGCAGAGTGAATCTTCGCGCCTGCGCAGGATTATTTTTAAGGTTCGTGACGATATCGAAAATGGGACATCGCTGTCTGCCGCCTTCGCGAAGGAGGTGCATGTTTTTGGGCAGATATTTGTCAGTATGATCAAAGCCGGAGAGCAGAGCGGTACGCTGCAAGGGAATCTGCAATTCCTCTCAGACTGGCTTTCACGGAGTGCAGATCTCAAACGTGAGGTTTCAGCAGCGACACTGTATCCAAAAATGGTCTTTGGCGCGTCGGTTGTCCTTGGTGGGGGGCTTGCGGTATTCATACTTCCCATGCTTGTGCCACTGTTTACCGGTCTTGATGTGGAGCTTCCACTGCTTACACGAGTATTGCTTGCCTTGTCTTTGTTTGTGCAGGAATACTGGTTCTGGTGCATTGTCGGCACAATTGCCGCGATCGCTGCGCTCATTTACAGCAATACCTTTGCGCCGGTGAAATTCCTCTTTCATCTTTTATATATTCGTATGCCGTTCCTTGGGAAACTCATGCGCCAGTATCAGCTCGCACTTATCACACAGTTGTTTGCAACACTGCTCAAAAGTGGCTTATCGCTCAATGAGTCTGTTGAGATCGTCTCTCAAGCAGCAACGAATGTGCATTATCAAAATGCGCTCCGTGAGGTCAAGTCTGCAACTGAAAAAGGGACGACGTTGTCAGAGACCATGCGTGACTTCCCACAGATGTTTCCGGTGATCGCTGTTAATATCATTGCCATTGGCGAAAAAAGTGGAACGCTATCGAATTCACTCGATTATCTTTCGGATTTTTATACCAAAGAGGTGAATGTGCAGGCACGCAAACTGCCGACCATCATTGAGCCGCTGTTGCTTATTTTTATTGCGGTTATCGTCGGTTTTGTTGCGCTTGCGATCATCATGCCAATCTATGAGCTTACCGGAAATATCTCACGTTAAAGGATTCACACTCGCCGAACTTCTTGTGGTTGTTGCGCTTATGCTTGTTGTGGGCATGTTCATGTTTCCGCTTGGAATACAGTTCTACCGTTCACAGATGCTCAATGAAAGTTCTGAGGGTATTTCTTCGGCATTGCGTCGCGCTCAGCATCTATCTCGAACAGGTGCATATGACAGTACCTTCGGCGTGCGTGTGATTGATGGCGGCTACGTGCTCTTTTCTGGCGAGACCTATGATTCAAGAGATGTCACCCAAGATGAATCACATTCGCTCCCCGCAACTATAAGCATCACTGGGTTGCAGGAGGTGTCATTTGAACTGTTTACCGGCAATCCCTCAGCAACCGGCACCCTTACTGTGCAGACAGATACCGCTGAAGCCTCAGTGACTGTTCAGGATTCAGGCTTTATTGTGCAATAAATAGTTATGCTTTATGAACGCCACAACCGCGGACAGTCACTTATAGAAATGCTTTTTGCCGTTGCAGTCTTCACCATTGGGGTGGTGACCATTGGGTATCTCGTCTTTGATTCTTTTACTTCATTACGCTTCGGGAAAGAAACGATGCAGGCACGCCTTCTGGCGAGTGAGGGTCTTGAAGCGGTGCGCACGATCTATGAAGATGATTTTGCGCTGCTTGAGAGTGGGACGTATGGACTTGCACTCCAAAATGGTGTTTGGGAATTTTCGTCCTCAACAGAGGAGATCGGTATTTTTACACGCACAATTGTTATCACAGAAAGAGATCAAGAAATGAGAGATGTTACAGCAACGGTTGCATGGGGAGAGGCCCCACGAGAAAAAAGTTTTGCACTGTCAACTATATTTACCAACTGGGAACAAGAAAGCGAAGACGCGGCCTTTCTTGAAGTTGATATAAACAATGCTTCTCTTATTTCCTCAAGCACTGTGCTTACAGGGGTAGCTTTGCGCAATACAGGAGCAGAAGATGTCATTGTTACACAAATGAAAGCACAATGGGGAAATGAGGAGACTTTTTCAGACATAGTCATCAGAGGAACAACCGTCATGTCTGCCTCAACCTCTCCTGCAGCGGTTTCAGATGAGACCGTAAATATCACTGACTATGTGGTAGGTTCGGGCACAGGGTATCATTTGATCGACAGCATGGTCTTCAGTGGCGACATGTCGGAGACTAATCTTCTTCTGACATTTATACTCGCTGACGGCAGTAAAAAACACGCATTTGTCGTATGGTAAGTTTCATGCACAGAGTACCTCAAAAAAAAGGATTTACGCTTATTGAGTTTCTGCTCTATATTGCGCTTTCATCCTTGATGATTATTGTGCTCGGCGGTATCGGTATGCATGTTCTTGCTAGCCGCGCGAAGGCACATGCACAGGTGGAACTCCAATACAGTGCGGAATTTGCTATGGAAGAATTAGCTTCGCTTGTCGCTGCTTCCGAGTTAATAAATGACCCTGCTGTGGGAAACGAAGGGGAAAGTCTTACACTTTCTTTTGCAGAAACGGCACTTGATCCAACAATCGTATATGTGGAGAATTCTCGTTTGTATGTACAACAAGGTGCTTCAGACCCAGTGCCCCTTATCGATGGATCGGTCTTTGTTGCAGCGCATACGTTTACAAACGTTACTCGCACAGACGGCGCTGGCGCAGTGAGACTATTCCTGCAGCTTGAAACTTCTGGTGAAGGTGACAGAAATGCAGAATTCGGCAGTTCAACGTTTTATACGACGTTTAGTATAGAATAAATACCATGGGCAATATTCGCGGATTCATAGCACTTACATCGGTATTGATACTCTCTGCAATTTTCCTATCCATCACTATAAGTATTGCTTCGCGAGCAATATCATCTTCATCAATACAGATCGCATTCCAAGAACGCGACAATGCAAAATATAATGCAGAAGGCTGTCTGTCTTACGCACTAATGGAATTGCAACGGACCTTCGAATATGTGGGTGATGAGGGTATACTGGTGGGCAACGGTACCTGCAATATTCTGTCTCTGTCAGAGGATGCTACCCAGCCTCGGACTGTACAGGTAGAAAGTACTGTGGGGAATCATACATACCGGCTAGAGGCAGATATTGCTGAAGTGGCACCACAGGTATATGTCACTTCAATTGAACGGGTTGAGACTTTTTAATATGAAACATACACGGTTGATCGGAGTAGATATAAGCGACGCATCACTGAAGGTTCTTCAGCTGAGCAATGATGGAGTCATACTTGCATATGGTACTGCCTTGGTTCCTTCAGGGGTGATTGAGAACGGACGTATCGTCAATAAAGAAGCATTCGCAGCAGCGCTGAAGGGCTTGCTTCAACAGACCAAACCAAATGTGTTGCTCGATGGAAACAGTATTATCCGCACCGTCTTGTGTCTGCCGGAGTCAAAGCTGTTTACGCATTCACTTGTGATACCTGAAGGAACAAAAAGAAATGACATGCGCAGAGTGGTTGAAGAAGAGGCACGGAAGATCATTCCATATGAATTAGAACGGATGTACTGGGATTTCCACACTGCAGTCAAACTCGGGAAGACCTTCGCTACCTTTGTGGGAGTGGCAAAGTCTGATCTTGATAACTTTGTTGAAGCTTTCAGTTCTGCCCATGCACAGCCTGCGTTTATTGGAGGCGAATTGTTTGCGCTCGGACACGCTCTTCTCGAGGATCAGTTCAAAGGAAATTGCATCGTTGTTGATATGGGTCAGCACAGTACAACCATTGGTTTGTTTGCAGCAGATGTGATGCCAGACATGTCGGTGGTAGTCCCGTGTGCCGGAGATTCATTTACCCAGGCGATTGCAACAAAACTCGGTGTGGGTATGGAGGAAGCGGAGAAACAGAAGCGTATGTACGGGGTGCTCAGTGCACATGAGAAAACTGGCGTACCTGGTGAGCTGCGCACTTGCCTCAAGCAGATTACCGATGAGGTCAAGGCTATGAAATCCTTTTTTGAAAAACGATATGAATTGTCAATTGATCATATCGTCCTTTCGGGAGGTTCGGCCCTTCTGCCGGGAATTGTGGAGCTGATGCAGGAAGAGACAGGGATTGCGTCGTACTTGGCTGATCCGTTAGTGAAAGTCAAAGGCCATGAAGTACTCGGTTCAGGAACCCCAGGCATTCTTTTTGCAAATGTCATTGGTCTGGCGCTCTATGCAAAGCAAAAACGAAGAGGCGACATCAACCTTCTTGGAAATTACCGGTATGAAGAAGGGGAAGCAAAAAAGGAACTGCCAAGCATTCAGGATATTCGATCCTTGGGTGATTTGTACTATTTTTTGTATAGCAATATCCAGAATATCAGGAATTTTCTCGATGATCGGAGTGATTCATTTAAAAAAAAGGTCACTATACCTGTTCAGCTCATACTGAGTCTGCTGTTTCTTGCAGCAACGCTCGTATTTCTTGGTTGGGTTATGCTCACTTACATGTAAAATATATGCATATGCCAATATCCACACACAGAGGGTTTACACTTATTGAAGTGCTTTTGGTGATCGCTATTTTGGCAATACTTGCGGCTATCGTTATCATTGCCATTAATCCTGCAAAACAGTTTGCGAGCGCACGTGATGCGCAGCGCCAGAGCGACGTTTATTCTATTATGAATGCGCTTCATCAGTACGCGCTCGATAATGAAGGAGCATTTCCTGATGCCCTTACTACTGAGGAACTTGAGATTTGTCGAACTGACAGTGAGTCGTGCACAGACCTGTATGATCTCTCAGAACTTACTGATGGTCAGATCTATCTGGTTTCGATGCCACTTGACCCGCAATGTCCATCTTCAAGCGCCAACTGTGCGGAGAACGGCACGGGGTATTTTGTCGGCCTTACAGACGGAGGCCGTGTAACGGTCAGCGCGTACGGCGCCGAGGATGGGGATATAAGTATTACTCGCTAAATAAGGGGATAATGCTCATTGCCTCAGGTCGCGGGAGCTTATATACTTCAATAGTTACTTTTTACTCGAAATGTACATGACTACACCTCGTGCGTTTTTAGCCCGCAGATCATCAGGATTTACACTTATTGAAGTGCTTTTGGTGATCGCTATTTTGGCCATTCTAGCTGCTGTGGTTATTGTTGCTATAAATCCGGCAAAACAATTCGGAGAAGCTCAGAATGCACAGCGAAGAAGCGATGTCCGTTCAATACTTGATGCGGTGCACCAATACAGTATTGATAACTATGGATCACTGCCATCTGAGGAGATCCCATCTGGTAGCACTTGTTCTGTTGACGGAGCAGAAATATGCATCGCCAACATTAGCTGTGCCGGGGTCAGTCTTGATGAACTAGTCAATGATGAGATTTATCTCACCAGCATTCCGACGGACCCGTCAGGGGCAACCGATGAAGGAACTGGTTATTACATCATGGAGAATGGAAGTGGGCGGGTCTCAGTATGTGCTTCAGCTTCCTCAACGTACGGAAATATTGATATAAGCGTAACACGTTGATACAGGGCATGATCGGCAATGTGCTAGCAAAAATACTTTCACTTGCTCTTGTTATTACAGCCTGCATGCTGGTTCTTTCTTTTAGTGTGCACTCACTTCAAGTAGAACACATACATCCAGGCGGAGATGCTCATACTCAGGGGAAGGTTGAGGTACTTGGGGAATACATGCACGTAGCAGAGAAAAAGTTATTTTTCTATACGATTTTGGGCTTCTTGCTTTTTGGAACGTTTTTACTTACTGATACAAAGAGCAATGCGAAGGCAATGTTACATTTTATAACGCTTCATGTCTTCAAATATAGATTCCTTGTTTTTGTTGGCTTGCGACTCTTCAGTTACTTCCGTCTTCTCCTCATGCGTGGCATTTTGAATCCAAAACTATTTTAACGTTACAAAACTCTCCACAGAAAGAAGTTTCTTTATAATCGTTAAAATAATTCAATTAAATATATGCCTACCACACTTACCTTACGTGTTTTAACTGTAACTTTACTCTTGTCTTTTGCTTTTCTCGTGACTGTACCTTTAGTTTTTGCTGACCATGGTGATACTGAAGAGTCTGTAAGTCATGCGACAACAGCTCACGATCATGACGAAGATGAGACAGAGGATAGTGATCCAAAGCTTGTTGCAATGAAGGCTCAGCTTGAAGTCCTCCGTCAGGTCGTCGCACAGCTTGTTGCAGCTGCGCAAGGTAACAGCTCAGTCGAAGCTGAACATTCCCATGATGAGTTGTACGAAATGGATGAAAATATCCCTACACTTGAGATAGAAATCATTCCCGGTAAAGTTGGCTATGCGGTGCACGCAGAGACTACAAACTTCACTTTTTCTCCCGAACATGCGGATGGAACTCATGTAGATAATGAGGGTCATGCGCATATTTATCTCGATGACGTTAAGATCAGCCGAATGTATGGACCTTGGTTTTATCTCGGAGAGATAAAAGAAAAAGGAGCTCATACAGTGCGTGTAGAACTTTCGACCAATGACCACCATGCGTATGGCCATGATGGAGAGAAGATAGATGATTCAGTTGTAATTGAAGTAAAATAATATGCAAGTAGTTTTCTTGAGAACCGTACCCGTTATTCTCCTGTTATTGTTGCTGTTGCCGATGTATGCGTCTGCACATGAGACTCGGATGTACGATATCAACGGTGTGGAGTATGAGTTTGTTGTTGGCTCACTTAATGAGCCGGTTATTGTTGATGATAAAACGGGTGTGTCTGTTGAAATTGTGCGTGATGGAGCTTTTCTTGTTGGTGCGCAGGACATGCTTCAGGTTGAAATGATAGCAGGCGATAAAAGCAAAGTAGTAAGTCTCAGCCCAGTGTACGGATACGAAGGACAATATAAGTCAAATTTCATTGCAACAGTTCCAACTACGCTTACGTATCGAGTATTCGGAACTCTTGAGAACACTCCTGTTGATCTTTCGTTCACTTGCAACCCTGCCGGCCATCCGCAATCTGAAGAAGACACAAGCCGTACAGAAATAAGTGATAATGTCTTCCAGACACTCAAGCGCGGTTCATTTGGCTGCCCACAACCTAAAGAAGCGTACGGATTCCCTGAAGAAACACCAAGTTCATTCGAGATACAACAGGCAGTTGCACAAACAGCACAAGATCAAAGCGAAACAAAAACAGACGAATTTCCGTTTACCACACTAGCGGTACTACTCTCTGTGTTGGCCTGCACGATCTCAGTGTTCACTCTCCGCAAAAAATAACAGCATATAATCAAACAATTATGTGGTTCAGAAAAGTAGGGGTATATGCCGCCGCAGTTAGCGTCGTTATGTTGCTGCCGATGTTTGCGTTTGCTCACGCAACGCCGGTTTCATATACTCCTGCTGCTTCTGCCACAGAATTGGAAACTCCTACATCGATTTCAATACGCTTTACGGAGCGTATTGAGGTGGGTGCGAGCAGTTTGAAAGTATATGCACCAGATGGCACGGAGGTAAATGAAGGCAAAGGTACCCTTGACCCTTCAGACGAGCGTGTCCTATCTGTGCCAGTGCGTGATGAAGGGGAAGGGGTGTACGCGGTGTCATGGCAGGTGGTGTCAGTAGATGATGGACACTTTACCAAAGGCGCCTATTCGTTCCTCGTGGATGCAGCTGGAAAAGAGTACGAAGGGGGAGAGGGGGGAGTAGAGATATCATACAGCTCGAAAATGCCTGATGCAGTCTTTTCTTTCTTCAATCTTGTGGGTGAAAGTATCTTTATTGCGGTCTTAGTTTTTCTGTTCTTTTTAGTTCCGAGTGTACGCAAGAAGTTACCTGTACTGAATGAAACCGCGCTTGATCTGAAGACACCGTTTCTCCACCTCCTGACATTCGGGTACCTCTTTTTTATAGCTGGAGGAGTTCTTGCGGTCTTCCGCAAAAGCGCAGAACTGGCTGCTTTGCAAAACATCCAGATGTTTGAGAGCATCATGGTCTATCTCGCTTCTTCGGTTGGGACCTATGCGCTCCTGAAGATACTTGCTGCCACAGCGTTCTTCTTGATCTTCGCACTAATTCTGAAAAAAAGAAGGCAACCAATTGGACGTGTGTACATTATTCTTCTGTGTGTATTGCTTGCTTCAATACTCTATGCGCAATCCTACATCAGCCATGCTGCTGCTTCTTTGTTCCTTCCAGAATTGAGTATTGCCGTTACACTTGTTCACCTCGTCGTTAAAGAATTTATCGTAGGAGCGATCATTTTGTTGTCGGTATTGTTCTTTATTTTGTACAAAAAGGGAGCACTTGCCGCGTTTTCTGCCTTGAGCTCACGTTTCGACCTTTACTTTGCCGTTGCCCTGGGATGTGCAGTTGCATCAGGGGCATTCATCACGTGGCTTCACCTTAAACACGGGGCCAATCTTTTGGCAACCGAGTGGGGAGTGCGGTTTATTGCATTACTTGGCGCAACCATGTTATTTGGCGCATTGAGACTATTCCACCAGTTTATTGCCGTGCCAAAAATCGCACAGCCCTCCTTGCAGAAGGCGATGTTCTTCACTTTGCCGTTTGAAGTAGTCATTGCTTTGTGTGTCCTTTTCTTTTCCGGGTATATCTCACTTACGACCCCGCCATTTACTGTAGAGCAATATGATTTTGCACAGGAGCAGATTTCGGAAGGTGTTCGGATTGCTGTACAGGTTCATCCGCATGAACACTCAGCAATGCTTATCTCGTTTGTTGAGGCTGAAACAGGGCAACCGTTTGATCCAAAGCATCTGACAGTAATAGCGCTCAACGAAGAAAAAGGTGTGGGTCCTAACCAGTTGGTTCTTGTTCAACGTTCTGAAGGCAGATACGTATTTCCACTCGCTGACCTGGCTCCTGCGGGCCGCTGGGAGATCGGAGTAAGCGCCGGGCAGACAGAAGGCTATGATGCACACGCTGAGTTCACCTTTACGTACCCTCAAGATATTGTTTCGAGCAAAGGGTCTGATGAAGTGCGCTCTTTCGATACGTTTGGACGTGTTGTCTTTGCAGTAGGGCTGGCCATGCTCGTGTTCGCAGTTACGCTGTTCTGGTCTAGTAAAATGCGCTGGAAGCGTGTGGCCTCTGCAGCTATAGCGTCCGTGCCATGTGCACCAAAATGGGCAATCGTTTCATTCTCTCTATCCGCAGCTCTTGTTATCTTTGGCATATCGGCTTTGGAAATGAAAGGAATCAGTGCTTTCCAGTGGAAGTGTGTTGACGATGGGTTTGCCTGGCGCCAGGCGTTTCCTGCCCGAGACTTTGAAGCCACTGCACCTAATGCTGTCCTCGGTTGCACCGTTCACGATGGGCACTACCACTTTGCAGATGAGGAGGAATATGATTTCTTCATAAAAACTCAATAATAATAGGGTATTATAGTGATATGAAAAAAATAGTTTTTGTCGGGGCTGTGCTCATTGTTGCACTAGCTTTAGTGTATTTTTTTGTTAATCGGAATATTCAGGAACCAGCAGTACCATCTGAAGACATAAAAACGGACGATGAAACGTCTACGAAGCAAGAAGAGACCGCATACGGCTTCTCATATGAGTATGAGATGGGGGAAAATGGTTATACACTCCACATACCACCTGACGCGGTGCGAGGAGATCTCGTCTTTACCCAATCAGTCTTTGACAGTACTGATTATGCAGACTTGCAGGAAGGGAATGTTCCCCGGGAGGCACCGGCTTCGCTCACTATGGAAGTATACCGTAATCCATTGAATCAGGATGTCCGGGAATGGATCACAAGCCAAGAACGTTCGAATTATCATCTGAGCCCTAACGGAACAATTTCGACAGTAAAAAAAGGTGTTACTGATTTTCTGACATATCAGTATGACGGACTGTACAGGACTGACGCATATGTCTATGGCAAAGACGGGTATATCTATGTCTTTGCAAATATGTGGGACAACCCTGAAAGCGCTATGAAGCTCGATATGGAAAGATTGCTTGAAAGCATTAGGTGGAGCACTCCACAGATACTGGCAAGCATTGCACACGGTGATATAAGCATCAGTGCACCAGAGCCAAATTCAGTCATTGTTTCACCACTTACCATAGAGGGGGAAGCGCGCGGCTTCTGGTTCTTTGAGGCATCATTTCCTATGACACTTGTGGATTGGGACGGAAAGATCATTGCTGAAGGGATTGCAACTGCAGAAGAAGAGTGGATGACTGAAGACTTCGTACCATTCAGCGGAGAGTTGGTCTTTACCAAGCCTCCACAAGGTGAGACAGGTTCGCTTATTTTGAGGAAAGACAATCCTTCAGGAATCCCTGAAAATGATGATGCTATAGAAATACCCGTGAGGTTTGAATGATTTGTTTTTATGCTTCATTGGGTCAGCCTAAGGTATTTTCTTATTATAAAGACCCCGTGAGAGTTTGAGGCAGTTAGTTTGGGCTGCACTACATAAAGGTCCGCGGGTTTGTGGCGGTTTTTTGTGCCGGGATGAACTGTGATACCATACAAAGGACTTGTAAACATAATGATGATTTCATGAAAACCATATACATTCTTATTGCAGTATTACTATTTATGGGTGGGGGTGCATTTGCATATTTTTCTTTTAACACTCCACAGGAAGAGTCAATTCCAGATGGCTACCACCGCATGGAAGATGGAACACTCATGCGGAATGATATGGGCATGGAAGGCATGGGAGCACTTGATGATATTCGTGCAAATGAGATGACTACGGAAGAGGAAGACACTTCTTCAGCCGTCGACCCTAATGCCCGTGTCTTTGAAGTACGTGGGGTCAATTATGAGTATGATGTAAAGGAAATACGAGTGAAGAAGGGTGAAACTGTGGTCATAAATTTTGAAAGTACTGATGGATTTCATGATTGGGTAATTGATGAGTTTGATGTGCAGACAGATCGTGTGCAGCCTGGCACAAAGACCTCGGTTACTTTTGTCGCAGATGAAGCGGGCACATTCGAATACTACTGTTCAGTGGGAAGCCACCGATCGCATGGAATGGTAGGCACACTCATTGTTGAATAATAATAGTAACCAAAGCCACCACATTACATATGAAAAAACACACATGGAAGATCGTCTTTGTTGTTGCGGCGTTACTCATGGGAGCTTCATTCTTCTATGCGAACTATGCGAGCAATAAAGCAAATGAAGGGGTTGTTATCAAAGAGTATACAAAAGGGAATGAGAACGCCGCTGTCACCCTTACGGAATATGCTGACTTTCAGTGTCCGGCATGCGGTCAGTTTTATCCGATCATGAAAGAAGTTGAAACGCAGTATGGAGATAAGATCAAGATCGAATTCAAGCATTTTCCGCTCGTGACCATTCATCCGTTTGCTATGCCTGCGGCCAAAGCTGCTGAGGCGGCAGGACAACAGGGCAAATTCTTTGAGATGCATGATAAGTTGTTTGAGAATCAGAGTACCTGGTCGCGATCATCAGCTCCACAGGCATATTTTATCCAATATGCTGAGGAACTAGGTCTCGATATTGACCGTTTCAAGACCCACATGAAGTCCTCGCTTTTACAGGACCGTATTGAAGAGCAGTTTTATGAAGCTCAAGAGCTTGGCCTGACTGGGACACCCTCTTTCTATCTCAATGGGGAGAGGCTTGAATTTCAGACATTTGAGGAATTTTTTGGTGCGCTTGATGCGGCTCTCGGTTTGACACCTGCTACAGCAACAACAAGTCCACAGAACCAGGTGGAGTTTGGCATCTAAGCACGTAATGAGTACATCCATCGATTCGGATTGGTACCGGCAGCTTGCACCTTTGAGCATAGAAGTTCTGCGGTACCTTAAGAGTGACCTTCAGGGATTGCAACAGCAGAAAGATTCCTTTTTTGCCGGCGAGTCTCGTGTGCCATTTTTCAACTATGCACATATAGAGATCGAACAGATCAAAGAGAAGGTCCTAGGCTTGCAGCGCTTGCGCGAGCGAATTATTGCACAGGAGGAGCTTGCTGTGGTTGCCGAACTCTATACGGCGAAGATCGATGAATATCTTGCGAATGCACTATTGTTGCAGTCTTCTTATGATGCTTCGGTTGCACCGCATCGTGCGGCTGCTGCGATGGCTGATTTTAAAAAGGTGAACACGTATCTGTACGGGGAAATAAATCCAGATATGTTCAACCTCACCCTCCGTACGCTTCGTAGAAAACTTCAAAAAGTTCCGCAAGAGTTAAAGACCCAGCATCCAGAGGCGGCAGAGCGTCTTGAATATTTGGTGCGCGAGCTTCCTTCTGAAGGCGACTCCTACGTGTTTGCGATAGAGAAACACCCAGTTGAACAGACAGAGATTATTAAAGACATTGTTGAGATAACAGATATGTTCCAGAAGGCGCTTCTGGAACGAGGGCTGGCGGATAGGTGGAAGGTCAGGGTAGACACCACAGGACAGTTGCATACATTTTCAGTGATCAATCACGAGCAGGTTATCGCAATTCCTGGACAGCAGTTCTTTTTGGAAATGCATGAAGGATATTCACTTGCAAAACTCAATGGCTTGATTGCGCATGAGATTGATACACATATAATCCGCAGACATAATGGGAGAAGATCCCAGCTCCGTTTGCTCGGAGCAGGCCTCGATCGCTATCACAGAGGTGAGGAGGGTATTGCTACGTATCGGGCTCAGAGAGAGAAAGGATCCCGTTCATTTGCTGGTTTCTTGGGCTATCTTTCACTCGGGCTGGCGCTTGGAATGGAACCACACGGCCAGCCGAAAGATTTTGCAGGACTCTATGAGATTCTCTACGCGTATTTTTTATTGGTAGGTCGGTTTGAAGAACAGATGGCGCATCAGCGTGCATGGCACGCCTGCTGGAGGGTTTTTAGAGGAACTACATGTTCTGAAAAAGGAGTTGTATTCATGCGCGATGCCACATACAGACAAGGCAATATTCTCATTCATCAGTTGCTCCATACGTATCCTCAAGCGGAAGCTGATTTTGATGTGGGGAACTTTGATCCGACGCAAAAATCGCATATCAGTGCGCTGCTAAAACTCGGTTTGCTTCCTGAGCATCCGTGGAAAGCAATCGCTGCGGATACAGTTTAAGGAGCGTCTACACGCCTGATGGTCGGAAGATCGTTTCAACTGACAACAAGTGCGGATATTTTGTAACTTGGATGTATTTTCCGAGCGAAGCTTCAGTACAGATAAGATAAGCTTGTGTTATTGCCCGTCCTTCTTGAGGCTGCTCCAACACGAATGCGTCGAGTGTTGCGGTGTCGGTATCAAACGTCAGTGTTTCCAATGGGGCAGAGGGAATCATCGCACTGCATCCGATTGAGAGTTTGAATGCTGCGAGTCCGATATAGGAATTGATGCCGTAAGGGTTGCGATCTCTACCGTGTGAGAGTTTGCTCAGTCCACGCTGGTGCGCGTGCTTATTTATGAGATATTCAGTATAAAGTGATGGATTTGCTTGCAGCACTACTGTAGACCATTTGTGCGGGTAAATACGGTACGCAATAGAGAGAACTGTTTTTCGCTCAGAAAATATTGTTGCACCTATACGTTCACCATTCTCGTACAGTATTAAAGCGTAATAGGTGTATGGAGATTCTTTCCCAAGGGTGGTGCCGTAGATATCTGAGACTTTTGGATTTGATTTGTTTGATATCTCCTGTGTGTAGAGTGGAGTGAACCACTGAAGAATATCTTCGGTGAGCACTTCGATGCTGTAGGTGATGCAAGAAAGGTCTTCGTGCCTGAGTGTTGAACGCAACTGAGCCTGATTGCTTTTCCCCATCAGCAATAAGGGGTCCTCAACCACTTTTTTGTACCAAGCATGTTCGGGAATGTAACTGATTTTCATAAAAATAGAGTATACCACTATTTCGAAGGCTCTCTTTTGCGACTTGAAAATGGGAGCTATTTTTAGTATGATACCAACATATTAGATTCTGACAGATACCATTCAGAACGCACTACCTGGCGATGACGCCATTTTTTTGTCCAAACCTTTACTTATGCACCAGAAGAAAAATATCGTTGTCTTTGTGGAGCAGTACATACCACAGGCAGTGAAAAGCGTACGGAAACATTTTAAGGATGTTGAGGTACTCCTTTTGCGTGATATCAAGGATAAGACCAAGGATAATGGGAGGGTCTTTAGTGTCGACCACCTTGCCTATGTTGATTTCAACAAACCCTTGAAGATTGCGGAGGCGCTGTTGCCGTTTCAAGAACGCTTGCTGTGCATAACCGCGCGAGGCGAGGGGGGTGCTAATAAGCTCAAGGAAGTAATTCCCCATGTGCCGTACCTGCGAACTCCAACCCGCGAGTCACTTGACTGGGCCACCGACAAGTACGAGATGCGCAAGCGCATGAAGCTGTTCGATCCGAAGAACACTCCTCGTTTCACCAAAATTAGTGAAAATTCAAAAAAAGAGCGAAACCGCGTTATTGAAAAGGTCGGCTTTCCGCTCGTGATCAAACCTGCCAATCTGCAGGAAAGCCTTTTGGTGACTATCTGCTTCCACGCAGAAGAATTTGAAAAAGCACTCGGCAATGTTTTTCGTAAACTCCGCAAAGAATACCAGCGTATAGGACGTTCCCAGTTGCCGACAATCATGGCTGAGGAATTTATGGAGGGTGATATGTATTCCATTGACTCATACGTTAATTCCCGCGGGGAGATATTTCACTGCCCGCTGGTTCGGGTGATGACCGGACGCAATATTGGTCGAGAAGATTTCTATAACTACAAGCAGACTTCACCAGCCTTGCTTAAGAAAGAGACGATAGAAAAGGCACAGAAAGTTGCTGAGACTGCTATACATGCGCTTGGTCTGCGTAGTATCACTGCACACGTTGAACTTATGAAAATGGATGATGATTGGAAGATCATCGAGGTCGGCCCTCGTGTAGGAGGCTTCCGTCCGCTTTTGTATGAGCTCAGCTGTGACATCGACCATTCTTTGAATGATGTGCTTGTGCGCATACCACGCAAACCGATCATTCCTAAAAAGTGCAAGGGATTTGCAACGGCTATGAAGTGGTTTGCTGACAAGGAAGGGAAGATCGTGGAAATGAAAGGAATTAAGAAAATAGAGTCATTGGAATCTTTTCACAGCATAGCGATGAACAAAAAGATCGGCGACCGGGCAACATTTGCTAAAAACGGAGGCATCTCCATCTTTAACTTGTTTCTCTACAACAATGATCGCTCGAAACTCCTTGCTGACATCCGCCGGGTGGAACAGCTTGTGAAGATAAAGATCGGTTAGCCCCGTTTTCCTTCAAACACCCGCTTTTTCTCTGTTGCTTTTTGGTATGATACACCAATGATACGGACCCGGGATCTTTTTGTTTTTATCGCAACTTTGTTTGCGCTTTTGGTAGGTATCGCCCTAACGCTCTCTTCTGATATCCTGAAGATGTCCCAAGATGTCGCGACTTTCTTTGCTCCAGGCGAAGAAAGTGTTGAATTTACTGCTGAGGCGCCGCAGGAAGAAATCAACAGAGAAGATATTATTTCACGCCTGCGTAATGCGCTTGCTTTGCATGAGAGCTCTATCGAACCGCAGCCGAGCGTGGAAGAGGACGCTGTTGAAGAAACTGAGATTATGAGTGAGGTCTCTACATCTATCGGTGTAGAACGTTGTGCCGGAGGAGATGATGCGGTTGCCTATGCTAAATCGTGGCCGCTTGCCGGGGTTTCTGTCCAACAAAACGGGACTTTACGTACGGTTGTTCACGAAGAAACAAATATCGGTCTGACATCTTCTTCGGCCGCTTCTTCCACTGGTTCGTCTACGGCCGCATCGGTGAATACCGTACTGCTTACGCTTCCTGTTTCCCCGTATGCATCAGCCGAGCCCCACTGTGTGCCGAGCGACATAATAGGTGTTACCACTTCAGGTTCACTTATGTTCAATAATGACGCTGCTTTTTATCGTGGGTACGGCTCTGAGTATCTTATTGGTTATGCGCGGGATGGCTACCCAATCTATGGCTATTATGAGGGAGTACTTGATAACTGCGGAGGCTACATGCATGCGCAGGGATACCGCTATTCGGTTTCAGCAACCAAAGATCACTTGCTGAGCTGTTTTACAGCTGCCCCGGCTTCTTTTAGCGGACTATAGACTATCCATGGCTACACTCATCTTTGACATTGAAACGGTCGGTGAGGATTGGAATACACTTGATCCGACCACACAGGAGTCGCTTACGCGCTGGATACGTAAAAATGCCCGCGACAAAACTGAACAGGAGTCGTTACTTCAAGATTTAAAAGAAGGGTTAGGTTTTTCACCGCTAACAGGGATGATCGTAGCTCTGGGTCTCTATGATCTGGAGCGCAGGCAAGGGGCTGTGTATTACATTGGCCCGTCCGACGAAGGAGATATTCCCCATGATGATTTCGTTTTCAAACAGCGTTCAGAAAAGGAGATGCTGCAGGAATTTTGGGAGGGTGCAAAAAGTTATGATACGTTTGTAACTTTCAACGGCAGAGAATTTGATGTTCCGTTTATATTGCATCGCTCAGTTGCTCAGGGGGTTGTGCCCACTTGTCCGCTGATGGAAGGGAGGTACCTCCATCAGCAGAAGACGGTACGTCATGTGGACCTTCAGGACCAGCTCACTTTTTACGGGGCAGTGCGCCGCAGGCCGAGCCTCCATTTGTTTTGTCGTTCCTACGGCATTGCAAGTCCGAAAGTGCATGGGGTGGGTGGAGATGATATTGCGGAACTTTTTGCGCGCAAAAAATTCCGCGATATTGCTTTGTATAATGCCCGTGATGTAGAGGCAACAGTACAACTGTACGAAAAATGGCTGACGTATCTTGCACCACAGTCTTTTTTAACTATTGATTTTTAGGTATTTTGTGGTATAGTATGCTGACTGAAAAAGGAGATTGCGCATGTACCGCATCTTGCCACTTTTGTGCGATGCCGGTTTAGGCATCCTCGTTTTCATTGTCGTGTCGCGCGTGTATGGTGTGGATGAACCGCTTTGGATGTTTTCCATCCTCTGCATCTTCCTGCCAGATCTGGACTCTCTTTCGCAACTGCGTTCCAAAGGCTATGTGGCTGCGAGTGCAGAGGATCCAATTGACCACCGGGAGTTCCTGCACAAGCCGATTTTTTGGCTCGTGCCAGCGCTTCTTGTGTGGATCGGCTTTGGATATCCCGGCGCACTGCTGTTCTTTCTGTTCCTTGCTCACTTTCTCCATGATTCGGTGCTTGTGGGCTGGGGCGTTCCCTGGCTTTCGCCTTGGAACCGCACCCGCATCAAGTTCTTTGTCGATCAGTCGAACCATGAATCGCTGCGCAGAGAAGACTGGGTGCGTACGTGGGATCCCCATGAACTCACTAAAAAAATACAGCAGCATGGCAATGAGCATTGGATACAGGATATCTATCTTCGACTCACGCCTGCGTCAGTCATTGAGTACTCCATCTTTAGCATAGGGGTGCTCGTGCTGATCCTGACCCTCTTCACATCCGTGTGAGGAGGGTTCTTTGTTATTGGGTATACTAAATGGATGTCACAATGGCCAACACACAAGATTCACGACGCACTCTCTGAGCGAACAAGAAAACGGATGAGCATATGAAAAAAACACAAAAAGCTAACGAATCTAAAAAGTTCCCTGATGGTTTTTTCTGGGGAGCGGCCACAGCCTCGTACCAGGTTGAAGGCTACAATGAGAATTGTGACTGGGCACTTGCTGCACGTTCGGGAAAGGTTCCTCAGGCGGGCCGACTTGCAGATCACTATCATCGCTATGAAGAGGATTTTGATATCGCCAAGAAACTCGGGCATACCGCACATCGTTTTTCTATTGAATGGGGCAGGATCGAACCAAAAGAAGGAGTATTCGATCAAGATGAAATAGAGCACTACAAGCAAGTTTTGCGCGCCCTTAAAAAAAGAAACATTACTCCATTTATTACACTGTGGCACTTCACCCTTCCGGTATGGCTCGCACAGTCGGGAGGATTTGAACGGCATGATATACCGGAGATATTTGCACGTTATTGTGCAAAACTTGTCTCGGAGTTTGGCGATCTGTGCGTGTATTACTCGACTATAAACGAGCCGAACGTATACGCCACACACTGTTACTTGTACGGCGCGTGGCCGCCATTTAAACGCGCTTCAATTTTGTGGAAGAAGATAGGCAAGGAAGATGGCACCTCTGAACGCACTGGTGCTGTTGCCTCCTTTTGGAATATTTTAGCGTATCTTCGGGTGGTCAATAACCTCGCGCGCGCTCACAATGCAGCTTATGATGCTATAAAGAAAATCAATCCTCAGGCACAGGTGAGTGTGGTAAAGCACGTGCACCATTTTGATACCAATCGCAAACTGCTAAACCGGGTGCGTGCAAAGCTCATGACATATTTCCAAACCTATGCCTTCATGAATAAAGTACAGCATCACTTGGATATGATCGGTCTGAACTACTATCGTCATACAAAATATGGCGATAATCTCAACTATCTTTTGACCGACATGAACTGGAACATTCATCCCAATGGGATATATGGTGCACTTATGATACTGCACCGTTATAAGAAGCCAATCATAATTGCAGAAGCAGGCATAGCAGACCGCAGTGATATGTTTCGTGCTCATTATATCCAACTGCAGGTGAGTGCTGTACACAAAGCTATTGAAGACGGCGTTGATGTCCGTGGCCACATGTACTGGTCACTCCTTGATAACTACGAGTGGGCTCTTGGCATTGAAAAACGTTTTGGTCTTGTGGAAATCGACTACCAGACACTTAAGCGCACGATTCGTCCTTCTGCACACTACTACAAGAAAATCATAGAAAAGAATGCAATACTGTAGGCATTACGTATGGGTTGGATATTGCTCGCTACTGCTGGACAGTTCATCAATGCGATCGTAGCGATTCTTGATAAGTATATCGTCACGGACAAAAAAGCATTGCCGCGGCCTTTTGTGTATGCTTTTTACTCCTGTTTGGCAACAGGTTTTTGGGTAGTTATATTCATTGCCGGGTTCATACCTGGTTTGAGTTCACTCGGAGTGCCCAGTTTTTCAAATGTACAGATGCCGAGTATAGAAGTCGTGGCGATGTCGTTCTTTGCAGCGTATACCTTCTTCATGGCACTTGTTTCGATGTATGACTCATTAAAAAGCGCCGATGCATCTGACATTATGCCAGCTGTCGGGGCGATTGCTGCCATCTCTTCATTTGGTTTATCGTATGCTTTTTTGGGTTCTACACTGACTGCAAATTTCATCTGGGGCGTAGCTTTCTTAAGTGTCGGTACATTTCTTCTTTCCAAAGTTCGCTTTACCCGTCACATAGTATTGCAGATACTTCACAGCGGTCTATTTTTTGCGCTCCACTACATAGCAATGAAAGGCCTATTCACAGAGACCAGTTTCGATGATGGATTCTTTTGGTCGCGCCTGGCACTGGTGCTGTTTGCTCTCTCTTTGCTCCTGGTTCCGAGCTATTATGAAAAGATCACACAGCAGACCAAAAGCACAAGCAAAAAAACAGGTCTGCTCGTTTTGTTTACGAAGATACTTGCGGGTATCGCAGCATTTATGCTCTTAAAAGCAACCGATTGGGGCGATGTTACTGTAGTGCAGGCACTTGATGGTCTTAAATTTGTATTTATTATCCTGATCAGTCTTTTATTTGGACGATTCATACCTCATGAGGCAGGCGAAAATAATTTTGGATTCAAGACAGTTATCCGAAAATGCCTGTACGTGGCAATAATAGCTGTTGGCTTCGTGATACTATTTATTTAATGAGTCTTTTGCGAAAAGTGCTGCTCGGGCTCCTTCTTTTGTTCGTATTGCTGGCGTTTTTGCTGTTCCTCATGGCGAGAAAAGAGAAACCGCAGGAGATCATATACGGAATGTCGTTCAATACAGTGTACGCACGCGAACTAGGGCTGGATTGGAAAGAAGTTTACGAGGCAATACTCGGCGATTTGGGGGTCCGACACCTTCGGCTTGCAGCACATTGGCCGATGGTCGAGCCAATTGATGATATCTATAACTTCACAGAACTTGATTATCAAATCCGGCGCGCCGAAGAGGAAGGAGCAGAGGTCATTTTAGCTGTGGGAAGACGACTGCCACGCTGGCCTGAATGTCATGTACCAAAGTGGGCGGAGTCACTGACGTGGGAAGAACAACAGGAGGAAATACTGCAGTACAGTACCGTGGTCATTAATCGCTATAAGGACAGTGAAGCAATCGCCTATTGGCAGATTGAGAACGAGCCCTACCTTGAGGTCTTTGCCAAGGATCATTGCGGGGAGTTTGATGAGGCCTTTTTCGAACGGGAAGTTGCACATTTCAGAAGCCTTGATGATTCCCGTCCATTCTTGATAACTGACAGCGGCAATATGGGAACATGGGCAGGTCCTTACAAACATGGCGATGTTTTTGGGACAAGTGTTTACATTCACTTCTGGAATCCTGAGCTGGGGCAGTTCAGGACAGTTCTTCCTCCTTGGGCTTATCGTGTGAAAGAGACATTGATGCAACTTATGTATGGTGAAAAACCCACATTCCTCATTGAATTGTCTGCTGAACCATGGCTGCTTGAACCAATCACTGATGTTGACATTGAAACTCAATATTCGCGCATGGATATTGATAAGATAGATGATATCCTTGCATATGCAGAAGCTACTCGTTTCGAACGGCAATATCTCTGGGGAGCTGAATGGTGGTATTGGCTGAAAGAAAGAGGGCATTCAGAAATATGGGAGCGGGGGGAAACACTTTTCAGGTAAACATCCCCAATGCAATTAGAACACTATGGAAAAGGACATTACACAATCGACACTCGATACAGTGGAAACGACAATCAAAACGGTTGAACGTACCGTTGAGTCGTATGCCAAACCGATGCGGAAAAATATTTTGAAACGTTTTCCCGTGTTCTTCAGTCTTTTCGTTACCTTTGGTGTTGCAGCTGTATTCTTTGGCTTTGAACGCCTTCTGGAGGATATTGCGTTTCTCAATGAGCGACCATTCTTTATCCTTGTGGTAGGGATCGCCGTGCTTGCTATCACAGGGACACTCTATAAAAAATTATAATGACACTCTTTCAATTCATTTTCTCATTTCTGTATGTTCGCAACTGGTATTCAGGGGAACTTGAGCTGTCATTGCCGCGTGTGGCCCTGTTTTCAGCAATGCTTTTTTTGATTCTTCTCGGGATCGCCATTGCCAGTGTCCTCCAAACACCTGTTGAGTATGTCCGCTGATCAAAAACTTTTTCTTTTGATAAGTGCATTGATTTTATGCCTTTCACTTTGTCTGGTTTTTGGTACCTATATCCTCGTTCAGTCCTTCTCCGTACAGGAGGATGAGGTTGTGGACATAATGCTGAAAAAAGCGCAAAATGAATTAATTGTATGAAAAAGATAGCTCAAATAGTCTTATTGTTGGCTATATTCCCATTATGCGCACAGGCAGAAACGGTATTGCGTATTGGTGAGAATGTGTCCGTTGACGCTGATCAGATCGTAGAAGGGGATTATTATGTTTCAGTAGGTCCGTTCGGGGACACCGCAATGTCCGGTTCTGTTAAGGGTGATATGTATGCATTTGGCGGTTCTGTGGATGCTAACGGTTCAATAGGAAGCGACTTGACTATTGTTGGAGGAACCACTCAGCTTCATGCGACGGTAACTGACGATGTGCGCATTATCGCTGGCGAGGCCACTATTGCTGATCATGTGGGGGGAGATCTCTTCGTGATCGGTGGCGTACTCCATGTGCTTTCATCCGCAACCATTGATGGAGATGTTATTTTCTTTGGAGGAGACGCTGAGATAAACGGCATGGTCAAGGGTTCCATACTCGGTACCTCTGAACGTATCCGCATTGATGCCAATGTCGGTGGCAATGTTGATATTAAAACAGCAACAACGCTTACTCTTGGGGAGAAGGCCGCTATTGCCGGCTCGGTAAAATATGCAAGCCCTGAACCGTTGGTCCGAGCACAAAACGCGAGCATTGAAGGTGAGGTTGTGCAGAATAAATACTCATCAGTTTCCTCTACCGAACCGCAAAATCTACGCACGGTGCTCATCCCACTTTTCGTTGTGCTTTTTGCAAATTTGACCCTGTACCTTTTGTTCCGCAAGGAGCTGCAACAGCTGGTGCAGTATCTTCTGTTGCATCCGCTTAAAAGTGCAGCAGTAGGGTTGAGTATTGCAGTGTTGGGTCCAGTACTGTCTATTATTCTTATACTCACAGTTCTCGGTGCTGTTGTTGGTGTAGCCGGATTATTCTTTGTACTGCTTATGTATGCGCTTTCGCTTTCGCTCTGCGGCGTTGTCCTTGGGGCATTTATATCGCGCCTTGTGACAAAAAAGATCCAAGTTTCTCTTCTGTGGATTATAGTGGGCACGTGTGTTTTATACGCTCTTCTTTATATCCCTATTGCAGGCACGCTTTTGTACATGACCCTTTTTGTGATGGCGCTTGGAACTATCGCTCTTTCTCTATACAGACTCATCTCTTAAGATGACGGAATCAAAGAAAAAGGAAAGAGTGGCTCGTGTAAAGAAGCTCAATGCCATCCTCACAAAACTGTATCCTGAAGCAAGGATTGCACTCAATTACTCGAACGATTTTGAATGCCTCGTTGCTGTTGAGCTTTCTGCTCAGTGTACTGATAAGCGCGTTAATCTCGTCACAAGGGATCTTTTTCTAAAATATAAAACAATTGATGATTACGCAGAAGCTACACAGTCTGAACTGGAGAAAGACATATTTGCCTGCGGCTTTTATCGAAACAAGGCACGCAATATCATTGCCGCAGCGAAGATGGTGCGGGATGAGTTCAATGGTGAACTCCCTCATACCCTTGCAGAGATGACGACCATTCCTGGGGCAGCACGTAAGACGGCTAACGTCGTTCTTTCTTCGCTCTACGACATTCATGAAGGAATCGCCGTGGATACGCACGTACGCCGGTTTGCTATCAGGTTTGATCTGAGCGATTTCACGGATCCGACCCGTATTGAGCGAGATTTGATGGAGATCATGCCGCGCTCAGAATGGTGGGGGTTCAACCACAGACTGGTGCATTATGGCAGGGAAATCTGTAAGGCTCATAGGCATGACTGTTTGGAACATCCGCTTACGCATGTCTATCCTGAAGCAAATGAAATATGGCCTAAAAGCAAGTGATTATTGTTCAATCGCTACTTCTCACATCTCTCAAATGGTATAGTTATCTATATGCGGGTATTCTTGGCAGTCATTGAGGACCTTTACCATTTTGCAACAGAACCCCTTTTCTCATTGTTCCAGAACGACAAAAATTCTCTCAACGTGTTGCCGGCTCGAACACGAACACCACAAATACCTTTGCTGCCCGGCTTTGATGCACATGCGTACGACTCGGCACGTACGCATGACCATTCCTCAGGAGTAATATATTTTATTGGAGAGGAGGGCGTTCAGCTCTATGCTGACCCGGTGGTGGCATTTGATGTTGTTATCATGGATATCCCGTACGGAGAAGAAGTGAGATTGCAAAAACTTGGCGGTCGATGGGGGAACGTTCGTTATAAAGAAACTGAGGGTTGGGTATTCAAGGACGTGCTCCGCGATCAGTCGCGTGATGTGTCACCGATTCTTGAAGAGGGGATCGTGTACGATGCACAAAATGAAGAGACCAAAAAACTTCGTTTGCAGATACACGATATATTCTGCGGTGGCAAAGCATCTTTATTACTCACTGATGCGGAGTATGTGACCTACAGATTACACAAGAAAGGCCATTCCATTGTGTGGAGTGCAGAACGTCCGCGTACACCTGGGACATGGCAGAAGATACTACGCGGCAACAACAGTGTTCATCTGGGTATTCATCCCAAAACAGACTCCGTTATGGAATACAGTATAGATGATGTTGGGTTTGTTGCGTTTGTCGAGGCGGTGTTCCCTGATGATTCGATCAAAGTAAGCGGTATCGGTCTTTCCGAAGATGGCATGTACAGTGAGCGAATGCTCAGTAAAGATGAGTGGAAGGAACTGCGGCCCGTTTTTATCGAGGTTTATTAATGATATGAAACAAAAAGTTGCATTTTTTGATATTGATGGAACGGTCTTTCGATCAAGTTTACTTATTGAACTTGTTGAGAAGCTCATCGATGAAGGGGTATTCCCAACTCAGACAAAGGATGGATATGTCGACACATACCGAAAATGGCGTGACCGCGAGGGGTCTTATGGAGATTACATCAAGGCAGTGGTAGCGGCGTACATGGAAAACATCAAAGGAGTACATTATGGGGAACTTGCTGATATCGGCAAGATCGTCATAGCGGAACAGAGCAAGCATGTGTATCGGTACACGCGCGATCTTATCCGTGATCTTAAGCGTCAGGGGTATTATATTGTTGCTATATCACAGTCCCCCAAGACTATTCTTGATGAATTTTGCAGAGCGTATGGATTTGATAAGGTGTATGGACGCATCTATGAGATCGGTCCCCAGGATCGCTTCACTGGTGAGATGACCGATGTGCATTTGGTGGAGAATAAGGCAAATATCATAGCCCGGGTGGTGGAGAAAGAGGATGTGACGCTTGAAGGCTCGGTGGGAATAGGAGACACTGAAGGTGACATACCCCTTCTGGAAAATGTAGAAAAGCCTATTTGTTTCAACCCAAATCTTGCACTGTACACACATGCACAACGTATGGGCTGGGCTGTTGTGGTTGAGCGCAAAGATGTGATCTATACATTATAATAAGGGTCATGAAACGTTTATATCGAAGCAGAACTAATAAAATACTCGGCGGCGTGCTTGCAGGCTTGGCTGAATACTTCAACCAGGACCCGACACTCTGGCGCTTGGGATTCATTGTGGTGTTGTTTATTACCGGGCTTATGCCGTTTATGCTTGTGTATCTCATTGCATGGATCATCATTCCTGAAAGTCCGCTTATAGAACCGGTCCAAAAAGGAAACTACACAGTATCTGAAGATGAATAAAAAAGAGGCAGTGTTCGTCCGTGTCGTATGGGATTTCTTCACGAAAGAGGGGAGGCACACGCTTCCATGGAGAAAGACTAGCAATCCGTACCGGATTCTTGTGTCCGAAATAATGCTGCAGCAAACACAGGTGGACCGGGTGCTGCCAAAATATAAGCAGTTTATACAGCGCTTCCCGACGGTTGATATCTTGGCGCAGGCCTCTTTGGCGGAAGTGCTCGCTGTGTGGCAAGGGTTGGGGTACAATCGTCGAGCAAAAATGCTCCATGCGTGCGCTATAGAGATCGTTAATACACATAAGGGCAAATTTCCCCGCACAGTTTCTGAGCTCGAAGCGCTTCCTGGGGTAGGTCCCTACACTGCCGCAGCAGTTATGGCGTTTGCTTTCAATGAGCCAATTCCGCTTATTGAAACCAATGTTCGGTCAGTTTACCTGCATCATTTTTTTAAGGAGAAGACACAGGTGTCTGACAAGGAGATTCTTCCAATTATCGAACACACCATGGACAAAAAGCGTATCCGGGAATGGTACTGGGCGCTTATGGATTACGGAGCATGGATCAAAAAAACTCATGGCAATCCGAACTCCCAAAGCAGCAGCTACACGCAGCAGGGAACATTCAAAGGCAGCAATCGGCAGTTACGCGGAGAAATCATACGTCACCTTTTGCAGGGTGGGCAGACGCGTATGACGCTTGTGCGAAAACTTAAGCAATTTGAAACAGATCGGGTGGACGCACAGCTTTATCAGCTTCTTGGAGAAGAGATGATCATCAAGAAAGAAAGAAGATTTTATCTCCCTTGATTACTTACTGTCTTTAAGCACCAGGGTAAAGAAGATGCCAGGAATCATAAGTACTCCAAGCAGAATGAACATGAGGTTGAAATCCATATACAATAGCCCGATGCTTCCGATCACGGTGCCCAAAATTGATGAAAGTGGCCGCGCCATACGGAATAGACTCATTTTGTCCGTATCGCCACTTTGCGTGTGTCTGAAGAAATAGGATTCTGAGGTTGAGTCAACCAAGCTTGCACCCGTTCGAGTGAGGAATGTTGCTATCATCCACAGCACCAATGCACCTGCAGGCAAAAAAGCAAACCAGGAGACAGAAAGAGCAATGATAAAGAAGCCAAATGCCATCATCTCCTTCTCTCCGATGTATTTGTCAGCAATTATACCCACCGGGTACTCAAAGAGAACATATGCCAATAGTCCAACGAAGAGTATGTAGCCGATCTCGGTCCATGTGAATCCTGCAACTCTTGAGAGATACAGTGGGATGTAGATAACCGTCCAAGTAAAAAATAGTTGGAGGAATATCTGAACGCAAAAAATGCTACGGGTGACCTTGTCTTGCAGAAAGAGTGCGATCAGTTTTTTTAAGTTGAGTGGTGAATAGGAAGCATCCTGAAAGTCTTTGAAATAGAGGGTGATTATGAACAAAAAAGGAAGTAGCAAAACCGCACTCCCGATATAGACTGTCTGGAATGACTGTTGCACCCCTCCAGCTCCTGCGGGGATAAGAATGCCGGTAATGAGGGGCGCAACCGCGGAGGCAAGGCTCAAGATAGCAAGGTAGAGGCCTCTGATGCTGCCGGTTTTCTGTTCAGATGCTCCAACGATCCGCTCGATGAATATATCGAGGCAAAAGAGTATGAGCGGTACGCTTACAATATGGATAAGGAAGAACAAAGCAGCAAAAAAGAATGATGATGTGACTGCCATTCCTAACAGGGCAGTTATCTCAAGCAAGGTGAAAAAAACCGCAAGCCGGTAGTTGCCGAATTTCTGTAGCAAAGATGGCAAATACAGATACGGTACAAGCGACAATACTGCCCCCATAGTAAACAGTGCGCTGATCTTCGCATCACTAAAGAATTCTCCCAAAAATGATGCATTGATATACACCACAAGCGACCAGTGGAGCGATAAGATCACCAAAGCCACATACAGTGTTTTCAGCCCATGCTCTTTCTTTCTGCTGAAATAACTGAATGTTTGGAATAGTGCTTCAAGCATAGATAGTCTTATTGTACTAGATGAAAGTATACAGGTGGATTGTATGTCGGGCATAAGAAATGCCGGAGGAGCGTACGCTCCTCCGGCATTTCCATGTGTTTTTTCTAAATGCCGATAAGTACGGGGATGACCATAGGATTTTTTCTTGTGCGCTGCAGAAGGAACGCACTTACCGTGTCAGACAATTCTTCTTTCACGATATCAAGGTCGATCGGATGCATTTTCTCTGTATTCTTTTCAACTGTTTTCTTGATCAAGACACGCGCTTCAGACAAAAGCTGCTGGCTTTCACGGAGGTAGACGAAGCCACGTGAGATGATGTCGGGAGATTTACGCAGCTTGCCGGTTTTGGTATTGATGGTTGCAATAATAACGAACATGCCGTCTTCAGAGAGCGACTGACGATCGCGGAGAACCACCTCCTGCTGGGCACCTACGGTAAAGCCATCTACCAGTACCAGATCGTTTGGAGCCTTCTCTTTTTGTACAGTGAGTTCAGTTCCATTTTTGATGTCAATGATGGTACCGTTGTCGGGTACAACGATGTTTTCTCGAGGGAAACCGTTCTCAACAGCCATATACATGTGGCTCTTGAGGTGGTAGTGGTGTCCATGAACCGGTATAAGGAATTTCGGCTTCACTGCTTGGTTCACCCATACAAGTTCAGAGGCGTTGCCGTGTCCAGAAGAGTGCACTGCTGCTGAGCGGTAGTTTACTACACGCACATTGCGTCGGTAGAGATTGTCTTTAAGCTTCTGCACCGCAACCTCGTTTCCAGGAATAACTGATGAAGAGAGGACGATCGTATCACGCTCATTAAGCGAGATGAATTTGTGCTTGTCGGTTGCCATGCGCATTAAAGCTGCATGTTCCTCACCCTGAGCTCCCGTAGACAAAATGACAATACGGTCATTCGGGTAATCGCTCATGTCTTGAGCAGAGATAAATGTCTTTGGATCAACAGTCAAAAGTTTTGCCTCCAGAGCAATATCAATATTGGTCTTGATACTCCTTCCTTCCATGACAACCTTTTTGCCCTGTGCCTCGCAGGCTTTGATGATACTCGTAAGACGGTCGAACTGTGAAGCAAACGTTCCGATTATCAGGCGTCCGTGTGCATTTTTTATGATGTCTTCGAGACTGCGCAGCACAACGCCTTCGGGCGCAGAGAAACCTGTCTGGTCAGCGTTGGTTGAGTCGCAGATGAGCGCGATGTTCTTGTTCTGTCCAACCTTCTCCCATTCCTCTCGTTCTTCAACTTCAACAACACCATTCTCATGCTTGAGCTTGATGTCTCCAGTGATAACAACGTCGCCGTGTTTTGTCTCAACACTTACACCCATAGCGTCTGGTATCGAGTGCGTGACTGGAAATGTCTTGATACGAGTATTACCAACCATAAATGTGTCACCTTCTTTAATGACATGTATGGTAACTGGTTCCAAGTGTGGAAATTCTTCCTGACGTTTGAGGATCATGAGGGAAGTGAGGAATTGCGTATAGATCGGCGGATTGCCGATACGTTCCATGACAAAAGGAATACCGCCGATGTGGTCGAGGTGACCGTGCGTGACAATAAGTCCTTTGATCTTGTGCTTTCGCTCCTCAAGATATTGCGTATTGGGAAGAATATAGTCTACTCCCGGAGTGTTGCTTTCAGGCGATACGAACTGGAATCCAATGTCGAAGATGAGAATATCATCTTTAGTCTCGACGATGGTCATATTGCGGCCAATCTGTTCAACACCTGAAGCTGGGATGATGCGGACAGTATCTTCGTCGGTGACCTCGGGGAAACTTGAGACGATCTTCTCGTCTTTGATATTCATGCGATGTTTCAATGCCGGATTGGTCATTGAGCGTCGTCCGCGGTCGTTGCGCCGATTGCGTCCGCCGCGTTTCGGCTTATTTTCAGTTCGGTTTCCACTGCTGTTTGCACTGCGCTGTGGCCGGTTTCTTTGTGCACCACTCGGCCGCTGGCCGCTGATGAACCGCCGTCTTTGGCTCTGCCGTGGCTTTCCTTGAGTCGTTCCTTGTGTGTTTTCGTTTTGTTGTGTGTTCATACTAATACGTTAATAAAATTAAATAATTAATTCGTGTTTGAAAAAATGGGCCAAAGGTTGTTCGATTTCGTGTGCCAGTTCGAAATGTTGGCGAACCGTTCACTCTGCTTGCTTATTCGTACAAACGGGGAAGCGGTAACCTGTTTGTCGAGAACATAGGCAAACGTCGGGACAAAAAGGAATATCGCAGGCTGGTCCTCCATAATGATGCGTTCCGCATGCCTCAAGTCCTCCATCTGTATTGCTGCATCCTTTTCTGTGCGTATACGCTGCAGAAGCGCGTCGACATCGATATTGGTGTACTGTGCGATATTGAGTCCAGGGTCGTTCTTCTGTGAAGAATGCCAGAATGGATAGAGGTCTGGTTGGCGTCCGGTCTCTGCTCCATACAACAGTGCCTCAAAGTCGCGTGGTCGGATAATGGACTGAACCAAGTCTGCTTGCTCAAACTGTGAGACATTCACCTCCACTCCGAGAGTCTTCCATGTTTCAGCGATGTACGTCGCTGTTTGGTCGAACAGCGGCGTATTGGCTGTAGAGAGTGATACCGAGAGCACAACGGGGCTCTTGTCTATTTCTTTTTCCCACGTCCCGTTCTCTTTTCTGGTCCATCCGCCTTCTTCAAGAAGTGCTGTTGCGTGTTGTATTCCTGAAATGCTTGTTGAACTACTGTGTGTCGAACTAGACGATTCTACAGGAAGAAATCCTTCAGGCACAGGTGAGTCTGTGGGAATGCCGTATCCATGTAGTACCTGCCCAACAAGCTCGTCCTTGTTGAGGGCAGCATTGAGGGCTTTGCGTACACTTTTGTCGCGCAATGCCGCAGATTTATTTTGGTTGAAATAGACTGCGAAGTTGCGTGGAAGCGGTGTCTCTATAACCGCGTACGTATCTGTGTTGACCTGCGCGAGCCTTTCGGCAGAAAGACTTGGCGTACTGGCAATATCCTTGTTATTGAGCGCCTCAAGAAGCTCGTCTTCGTTCTGATAAAAATTGAATACCACGGTTGTGATGTTTGGGTCAAGATTTGAAGAAGCGAATGCACTGAGCTTATATGCATAAATCAGTCCCGATTTATTGCGCAGTACATCTGAAACCATGTACGGTCCGGTACCGATCGGTTCGGTATTATTCTGGCTGAACGGTATCTGTTCGATAGGCAGCTCGTCCCAGAGCTCCCGAGGGAGGATGCCAACCGTGAGATTCTCCATAAACGGAGCATGCGCTTCTTCGAGTGTGATATTGAGCTCGTGTTCACCCACTTCCTCGATGGCAACCCCATCCCAGTTGCCGCGAAGCGGACTTTTCAGATCAGGATTCTGTATGAGCGCTATGGTGAACGCAACATCGCGCGAGGTGAGCTCGCTTCCATTATGGAAGCGCACATTAGGACGGATCTTCACATGATAAGTTTTGCCATCTTCTGACACCTCAACAGACTCTGCAAGGTCGGGCACAAGATTGCCTTGCTCGTCTATTTTCATGAGACCGCTGTATACCAACGCAACCATGTCGTGGTCTGCGCGCGTGATAGCAAGAACAGGGTTCACAAAACGCGGAGTGCCGACGATACCTTCGACAATGGTCCCGCCTTGGCTCGGCACTGCAGTGAGATACCGATTGTTGGCTTCGGTTAGAGCATAGAATGAGGTACACACCACCGCGATGATAGCCAGATTGAAAAGGAATCGGTCACTTAATTTGCGCCGTTCCAGGAAATTAAAATAGCTGGTAAACAGGGAGAAACGTCTGCCCTTTGGTTCTGAAGCCATAGTAAGAGAGTGCATATGCACCCGTTCAAAACGATAGTTATTTGCTAATTGCCGAAAACAACAGTCTATGCTGTTGTTTTAGTAGATCACAGTGATAAGTGCAGAGAGCACAAAGAGAATCGCTATCGCAATAGAAATGCGGAATAGGAAAAGCTCTCCTCCACGTCGTTTGTGAAATGTTGCGCTGAAATTATCGCCTCCGAAAGCACCACCAAGACTCGATCCGCGTTGTTGTAGCAATATTGCTGCTATAAGTAGGATGGAGAGGATGATCTGTACGAATGGTAGTACTGGAAGCACCACTGACTGTATAAATTCCATGTCGAGAAGATAGTAGCAGAAAGTAAGGACCGGGGCAAGAGGGGATACTGGAGGACGCTAGATTGCTTCATTTTTGTAAATCATGCACACGATCATCAGCAATACTTACTTCTTTAATCGATCAATATCTCAATTAGGGATTTCAATCCCGTTAGGTCGCCAATCATCATCCCTGTATCCATGTTATGTATTTCCAGATCGAGGAGTTCGTTTACCAATGCTTCGATATCAGCACGGAGCCTCTTTAGATCCTCCTCATTTATCGAAGACTGTTCATTTTTTTCCCAATATCTAGTGTCATGGGAGTCATTGAGCACAATGTATTTGGAACCGCTAAGCACCTCTAAACATTCTATCCGCTTTTCAGTTATTCTTTTGCGCAGTATCTCCAGTTGAGCCATTTTAGAGTCGACGTTTTCTGTATTGTCTTGTGCGCCCGGTTCTTGTTTTTTAAAACTCTCGAACATGTGATGTAAGGTTAAAAAGTAATTGAAGAAATATCTATGATAATCCTATCACAATGCAATCCATCCCCATTCTTCTTGATTGTGTGATGTGTGGAATTATCTATAACTTTACAGTCGAGTGCGCTATCGTATAATGGCGGCTACCAGACGCTTGCGTCTGAGTTGTTACTACTTAAATATTGAGATCATGTCAGACTTAAACATTCAACCACTTGGAGATCGTTGTGTGGTTCGGCCGCTTACCGATGAAGAGGCAGGGACTGTTTCTGCTTCCGGCATTATCATTCCTGATACGGTGAACAAAGAGAAGCCTGGACAGGGCATTGTTGTCGCTGTCGGTACGGGCAAATGGGATGAGGATGGAGAAAAGCGCATTCCCATGGAAGTGAAGGAAGGGGACAAGATAGTGTTTTCAAAATACGGATATGATGAACTGAAGGTTGGCGACAAAGAATACTATATTGTCGGAGAATCAAGCATTTTGGCAATTTTGAAATAACATTTAACAGATAACACGCATCAAAAATGGCAAAACAAGTAATTTTTGGGGAAGAAGTGAAGAAGAAACTGCAGAGGGGCGTAGACACGGTTGCGGATGCGGTGAAGGTAACGCTTGGGCCGCGCGGACGCAATGTCATCCTCGATAAGGGATACGGGGGGCCGACGGTCACCAATGATGGCGTATCAATCGCAAAGGAGATCAGTCTTAAAGACAAGTTCGAGAACATGGGCGCTGAGATCGTGAAGGAAGTTGCCAACAAGACCAACGAACTAGCTGGAGATGGAACCACAACTGCAACAGTGCTCACACAGGCATTGTTTACTGAAGGACTCAAGCAAACAACCATGGGGCTTAACGCTATGGCAGTTCGAACCGGCATGGAACATGCAGCAAAAGACGTGGTAGAGGCACTTCGCGCGATGGCAACAAAGATCGAAAGCATCGAAGAGATCAAGCAGGCTGCCACTATTTCTGCAGAAAGCGCGGAGATTGGTGAAAAGATCGCTGAGACCATAAACAAAGTAGGAAAGGACGGCGTGGTGACTGTTGAGGAGTCGCAGTCATTTGGCATCGAAACAGAACTTACTGAAGGAATGGAGTTCGACCGCGGCTATGTATCTCCATACATGGTAACCAATCCTGAGCGAATGGAGGCTGAGTATAAGAATGCGCAGATCCTGATCACTGATAAGAAGATCTCGTCAGTACAGGAGATCCTTCCGCTCTTGGAAAAGATCGCACAAACGGGCAAAAAAGAACTTGTCATTATTGCTGATGATATCGAGGGCGAGGCGCTCACTACTTTTGTGATCAATAAGCTCAAAGGAGGCTTCTCAGTGTTGGGTATCAAGGCTCCCGGCTACGGCGATCGCAAGAAGGAAGTGTTGCAGGACATTGCGATAACTACCGGCGGACAGCTTGTGACTGACGACTTGGGTATCAAGCTCGAGAATGTGGAGCTTTCAATGCTTGGTCACGCTGATCGTGTGGTCTCAACCAAAGACAATACCGTGATCGTCGGTGGCCAGGGAAGCGTTGATTCCATCAAGGATCGGGTAGCGGCATTGCGCGCTCAGGAGGAAAGTGCAACGTCAAAGTTTGATAAGGAAAAGATCGCTGAGCGCATCGCAAAGCTTTCAGGAGGTGTTGCTGTCATTAAGGTAGGTGCAGCAACGGAAACTGAGATGAAATATCTCAAGCTCAAGATCGAAGATGCGGTCAATGCAACCAAAGCCGCGATCGATGAAGGCATTGTGCCAGGAGGAGGAACCTCGCTTGTGCGTGCGGCCCACACGGTTGAGAAAGAACTGCTTACCAAGAACGACCTTGGGCGCGAAGAAATGATCGGATACAATATTGTGCTTAAAGCGCTTGAAGTGCCACTGCGTCAGATAGCTGACAATACTGGGAAGGATGAAGGGGCAGTAGTGGTAGAAAAAGTAAAAGAAGCGGGCGGCAATGCCGGCTATGACGCGGCAAAAGGTGAAATGGTCGCCGATATGATCAAGGCGGGTATCGTTGACCCGGTGAAGGTTGAACGTGCGGGTGTACAGCATGCAGTCTCTGCTGCAGCGATTCTCCTTACTACTGAATGTGCGGTAGCGGACGAACCTGAGGAGAACAAGCCAGCAATGCCGGATATGGGAGGCATGGGTGGAGGTATGTATTAGTTGGCCTCTGCATATCATCTATAAAGACAAAGCAGCGCACGACAGACAACGTGCGCTATTTTGTTTGTGCTAACATTAAAAGATCAATTAGTTAACATAATAAGCATCTATGTTTGAGAGCTGGAAGAAAAAGACACAGGAGCAAGTGAAGACTGAGTATGTTGGCGAGGATGACCCAACCAAATCAGATATTGCACGGCATGCTGATGCCATTAAGGAAGGTAGATCGCTGCCGACTTCGTATGGCATGGAGGATGCGGTCATACAGGAGGCTCTTCGAGAACGAATTAAAGCAATGAGCAATGAAGAGCTTGAGCACTTTATTGATGATGTGTATGAACACATTGTTCAGAATCTTCAGCCTGAGTATCGTGAGGTCTTTGAAAGAGCAGTCAATGGTGACGAAGAAGCGTATCGGGAGATGCAGCGATTCACTGCTCCTGATTTCGCAGGCGTTATAACCGCAATCAATGGAGGATTAACGGCTGGATTGTCAAAATTAAATTTGATATTAGAGCCTAATAACACAAATTCACAAATGCTCATAGGAGCGGGTATTTTTTTCATGATCGTTGGAACTGCATATGGCGCTGCGCGGTTCGCTGAGAGAAGTCAAGCAAGAAGGCGTCTCCAAATGCTTGAAAGAATATCCCAGTTTTCACCTGCTGCTTAATAGAGCAATTTGCCTGTGGTTACATACAAATCTCAGGTGTTGATTCTCATTTCAGGGGGTATACTATAGTGGCATTACGAACCGTAACTAAAAAAGCGACCATCATGAACATCACGTACATTATTCTCGCCATCCTGGCAGCAATCGTTGTCTGGGCGATACTTGCTTACAACAACTTTATAAAGCTCATCCAGCGAACCAAGGAGGCGTGGGCAGACATAGACGTGCAGCTCAAGCGCCGGTATGATCTTATCCCTAACCTCATTGAAACAGTCAAAGGATATGCAGCGCATGAGCGTGCGGTATTTGACGAAGTGACAGAAGCCCGCGCAAAAGCTACACAAATACATGTTGATCCTGCAAATATCACTCCTGAGCAGATAGCCGCAATGTCGGGCGCTGAATCTGCACTTACTGCATCGCTCGGCAAACTTCTTGCAGTTGCAGAAGCCTACCCAGATCTGAAGGCAAATCAGAACTTCGCTCAACTGCAGACTGAACTTTCTGACACGGAAAACAAGATCCAGGCTGCACGCCGCTTCTACAACGGCAATGTGCGTGATCTGGCTATTGCACTGCAGTCGTTCCCATCAAATGTTATTGGCAATCTGTTCGGTTTCAAAGAGGAGAAATACTTCGAATTGGAAGAAGACAGTGTCGAGCGCGAAAATGTTAAGGTGAGCTTCTAGTATCTATGGAAAAGATCTACTATAACAAGCTTTGCCGGGATAAGATCCCTGAAATTATCAAGAATAAGGGCTTTGACTGTCACGTGCGGGTTGTGGACCACGATGAATACAAGCGTGAGATAGTCCGTAAGGTGTTTGAAGAAGCAAGCGGTGTTCGGAACAATTCAGGCCATGAGGACCTGGTTGCAGAACTGGCCGATCTTATGATCACCATCGACGCAGTCAAGAAAGAGTTTGGCGTTTCAGATCTTGAGGTCTCTGCCGCTATCCAAAAGAGTCTTGATGAGAAAGGAGCATACGATGAGCGACTATACCTCTCTTGGTCATCGGATACAGAATATAGCTCAAACGAGCGAGGTCAGGGCTTTGATGATTAGGATATGAAGAAAGTTTTCTATAACAAGCTTGTTCGCGACAAAATTCAGGAAAAGATAGAAAAAAATGGGGAAGCGTGCGAAGTGCGGGTTATAGAAGACGATGATGAGTTTGAACAAGAGCTCTTCAAAAAGATAAAAGAAGAAGCTGACGCTCTTGCGTCGGTTTCTTCACGAGAAGAATTTCTTAAAGAATACGCCGATTTAATGGTTGTCCTTGATGCACTTACGCATCATATGGAGTTCTCAGAAGCCGATATTAAAACTGCCATCGAGGAAAATGTTGCAAAAAAAGGCCTCTACAAGTTCCGGCATTTTTTGCATTGGTCAGACGAAGGAACATACAAAAGCAATGAAACACCTCAAGGTATTAAGTCATAACTCTCTCTTCTTTCTTCTTTGTGCCGCGTTTTTTCTCATCGGACCGTCTTTTGTCTCTGCGGAGACCATCCAATCTTTCAGTACTGATATTAAGCTCAATCAGGATGGGAGTTTTGTTGTTGAAGAGACAATTGTATACGACTTTGGGAATGAGGAACGTCACGGTATTTTTCGTTTTATTGAAAAGAAACATCCACAGGAGGCATCTTCATTCCTGAAAGAGAGATTTACTGAAATCACGGTGGAAGACGTAACTATGGACCAGAAGCCGGTCCCGTATGACATACATGATTCAAAAGAAAACCTTGAGATAAAAATTGGCGACCCCTATTCGACCATAACTGGGGCTCATCAATTTATAATTACCTATGAAGTTGTTGGAAATTATGCGTACTTTGATGATGGTACTGCTGAGATCTACTGGGATGTAACTGGTACGCAGTGGAATGTTCCTATACAGAAGGTTACAGCATTGATACATACTGCAGACATTCCATTGCTTGAACGCGTAGCTTGTTATAAAGGGCCAGAAGGATCCAACACCCCGTGTGACAGTATCCAGACAGAAGACACCGGTAGTGTGCACTTTTTTGCCAGCAACCTTGCTCCTTATGAAAACCTGACCATCGCTCAATCATTTGACGCGGCAGTGCCGCGTTTTTTCTCATCGGACCGTCTTTTGTCTCTGCGGAGACCATCCAATCTTTCAGTACTGATATTAAGCTCAATCAGGATGGGAGTTTTGTTGTTGAAGAGACAATTGTATACGACTTTGGGAATGAGGAACGTCACGGTATTTTTCGTTTTATTGAAAAGAAACATCCACAGGAGGCATCTTCATTCCTGAAAGAGAGATTTACTGAAATCACGGTGGAAGACGTAACTATGGACCAGAAGCCGGTCCCGTATGACATACATGATTCAAAAGAAAACCTTGAGATAAAAATTGGCGACCCCTATTCGACCATAACTGGGGCTCATCAATTTATAATTACCTATGAAGTTGTTGGAAATTATGCGTACTTTGATGATGGTACTGCTGAGATCTACTGGGATGTAACTGGTACGCAGTGGAATGTTCCTATACAGAAGGTTACAGCATTGATACATACTGCAGACATTCCATTGCTTGAACGCGTAGCTTGTTATAAAGGGCCAGAAGGATCCAACACCCCGTGTGACAGTATCCAGACAGAAGACACCGGTAGTGTGCACTTTTTTGCCAGCAACCTTGCTCCTTATGAAAACCTGACCATCGCTCAATCATTTGACGCGGCACCTGTAGAGAAAGTCATCCTTGAGCGGTATCGATGGATAATTTTCGCTGTTATATTTTTCCCTGTTCTGATTTTAGCAATGATTTTCTTTGGGTATCGATACCGAACACAGTACAAAACAGGAAATCCAATCGTTGCACAGTATGAACCTTTTGAAGACTTTAAGCCTATGTATGCGGGTATGCTGTTTGATGGTAGGCTTGATCCTCGGGACATTACCGCTGGGATTGTATACCTGGCCGAACAAGGATATCTCAAGATACGAAGAATAGAGCGGAAGGTTTTGTTTGTGTTTGAAGTCGATGACTACGAAATAACACTTATGCGCAGTGTTGCAAGCATACCCAACGATTTTTTGAGAGACATAGTATTACTCATGTTCGAATTACATGACACAGCAGGAAGAATAGTATCCCTCGATGAGCTTAAGCAAAAAAGCATAAAACAAAGAGAAAATTTCACACGATTGCAGAAATTAAAGCGTGACCTCAAAGAGGATATGAAAAACAATGGTTTTTATCAAACATTCCCTGTTATTGGTTATCTGGTCGGTTCAATTGCCATACTTTTTTTCATTCTTATATTGCTCGTCGAGATATATCCTCTTCTAACTATATTTGGCGTGTGTGTATTGCTGGCTGTTGCTGGTATCTTTGCATTTGTCATGAGCGAACGCCGAACTCGCAGAGGGTATGAAGCACTTGATCATCTCAAAGGATTTAAACTTTTCTTGTCAGTGACAGACGAGGAACGTTTCAAGTTTCATAATGCTCCACAAAAAAGCCCGGAACAGTTTATGGAGTATCTGCCGTTTGCGATAGCCTTTGGTGTAGAAAAGCAATGGGCAAAAGCATTTGAAGATATTACGATCCCAAATCCTGATTGGTATGACGGTGGGAGTGTGGGTAGTTTTTCGGCAATGAATTTCACTTCCAGCATCGGCGCATTCTCATCTTCAATTGCGTCGTCGTCTGTCTCGAGTTCGTCAAGCAGTGGTGGAAGTAGTGGCGGTGGTTTTTCAGGCGGAGGAGGTGGAGGCGGCGGTGGTGGATCGTGGTGATTCTTGCAACTATCGCAATTGGCCCTACAATGTAGTCATATGGCTACATTGTATACGCATCAGGGAAGTAATATCGCAAAGACATGGTTTCTGATGGCCATGTTCTTCGCAATCGTCATTGCTATAGGTTATGCAGTTTCTTGGTATTTAGGTGACTCAAGTATTTTGTATATTGCAATCATATTTGCACTTGTTATGAATGTGGGAAGCTACTGGTTCTCCGACAAGCTCGTGGTCTCCATGACAGGCGCAAAACCTGCAACACGGGAAGAATATCCAGACCTTTGGAATGTTGTTGAGAATCTTTCGATCACCGCAGGGCTGCCGATGCCGAAGGTGTATGTAGTTAATGACCCTGCGCCCAATGCTTTTGCAACCGGCAGAGACCCAAAACATGCAGTTGTTGCTGCAACCACCGGCCTCTTGCAGATACTCGATCGAACGGAGCTTGAAGGGGTGATGGCACATGAGCTTTCGCATGTAGGAAACAGGGACATGCTTGTGTCGACTGTTGCGGTTGTGTTGGCAGGATTTGTTGCCATTCTTTCAGACATTTTCCTGCGTGCAACGATGTTTGGCGGGGGAGATGATCGCAAGCACCCCATTTTCCTTATTCTAGCTGTGGTAGGCATCGTTCTTGCACCAATCGCTGCCTCACTTATCCAAATGGCTATTTCCCGCAAAAGAGAATTCCTTGCGGACGCTTCGGGTGCCTTGCTTACGCGCTATCCGGAAGGATTGGCTTCTGCGCTTGAGAAAATATCAACGTATGGCCGTCCAATGGTACGCGCGAACAATGCAACCGCGCATCTGTTCATTGCTGATCCGTTTGGTCCCGGCAAGGGGTCACTTACAAAGAAGATTGCAAACTGGTTCCAAACGCATCCTCCGGTAGAGGATCGGGTGCGCATTCTCAGAGGAATGGATGTTCAGTAAAGGATGTATATAAAAAAACCGCAGCGGAGGCTGCGGTTTTTTTAGAGGAGTCCCTCAAACGAACTCAGGTACGAACTGATCAGGTAAGGAACCACGAATGCTCCGATGATAAGCGGCAGTACAAGCATTACGATGGTAAACCACAGCGAGAAAAGCATGTACTTCTTCATCTTTCCAACTGTTGCGCTGAGCTCGTCAATTTTCTTCGATTGTTCCTCAAGTTTTTCTAGAATGGTATTATCCATGACGTTCAGTATACCAGAGTCTATTTTCTGTGGAGTATGCACAGCGCGATAGCCATGAGCAGGATAGGGACGTCCCGAAATAGCACATCCATTTGCGTGATATTCAAAAGCACAATGCTCGCGAGCATAAGTACTGCAATTGCAGAGGGAATGAATATACGCTTGCCTGAAAGTACCCACAATCCTATGGCAATCTCAACTACACCAAAAATGTGGAGGAGAAGAAGCATATCCAACCCTGTATCACTTATGAACACTGGAAAATATCCTACCCAGGAATATGGATTGAAAAAAGCTGAGATTGGCGGATACAAAAAAGAGAACGCTACGCCGATACGAAGCAGGAGTTCAACGTGTTTGTCTGTCTGCATGATTTGTTAAAGAGTTTTGATGTAAAAACCTTCGCTTCCGTAGAGGGTGTACGTACCATCGCTGTTGTCCTGCGCGTAGACTTCAACTTTCTGTCCGATTGATGCTTCCAGACCGCCAATCCCATCGACTCCGATAATCGAGCCAGCTGTCTCCTGTGACCATCCCATGATCAGGGTAATGTGTTTGCCGTCAACCACTGCAAAGCACTCTCCATCTGCAAAGCAGCCAGTGTCAACCTGTTCCAAAGTTCCAGTGAACGTATCTGCTTTGAGCTTTACTTGTGATTGTGGATTGTCTCCTGCATGAATTTCATCTTCTTCAAGGACTGTATTTTCGTTTGTTGTTTCAGATTGAAATTCTTCCTCTACTTTGTCCTGTACTGTGTCACGGTCTTGCGGCAACAAAAAATATAATGCCAACAATGCCACAATAACTCCTGCTCCAATGATGACCAAATTTTTCATATTGTCATTAATAATACCATTACAAACAGTAATGAATTTGTCCTTTTTGTGCTGTGTAGGAATGAGAAGAGAATACTTGGAGCTTCGCAAGATCTTTTGTGCTTCAGCCAAAAGGTATACAGCTTCTGTAAGAAGGGGGATTCGATTCTTACAGAATCTGTTCAGGTTGTAGGAAATTTTTTGCAAAATTTCGACAACCTTTTGGAATCCCCACATAGAAACTAAAAAAACCAGGAATAAATCCTGAATTTTCTAGTTTTGCGGAGAGAGGGGGATTCGAACCCCCGAGGAGCTTTCACCCCTGCCGCCTTTCCAAGGCGGTACATTCAACCGCTCTGCCATCTCTCCGTGAGGCACCATAATACCGTACCTGTGCCGTTCTGCGAAGTTGGTTTGATATACTGATGCGTATGACAGGAAGACTCTATTTTATACTTGGTTCGACCTTCTTTATGGGCGTGTTTGCTGGTGTGTATTTGTATGTTTCTGCTTTTGCGCCCACACACCAGGAAGGTGTTGCAGATGACCAGGTGGATGATGATGCGATCGTCCTTGAGGGTCAAATGTATGGCGGGTGCAGTCGTACAGAGTCATGCGCATCTTTCAGGCTCATTGATGGCAGAAAGTATAACTACCTGGAAACCACTGGTGAAGAAGTGAAGAAAGGGATTTTGCCGAAAAGTATACGTGAAGACCTTGAGGGAGTGTTTGATGACGTGTCATTGCAGCGCTATGCACAGAAGGTTGGAAATACGTCGTGCACTTCGTATGTTGATGGCGTGGACTTTATGTACACCATCTCTAAAGATGGTGAGCGCTACTTATGGGATACGTGTACGACGTGGCTTTCACAAGATACGGGTTTACAAGAAGTATTTCGCAGTGTCTGGTATGCAATGGAAAATCCGGATGAAAACAAGGAAATAGATTTATTTGAAAAGAACATTTTTGATATCTTCTGGGACCGTTTCCACCAGCGATCATAAAATACTGCGATGATGATGAAATAACAGGACAGCCTGTGCCGTAGTAATGCAAGAAGCTGTACCAATGAAAGAACGTACCGCAGCTTCATTCATGCTGTTCAACCATTATCACTGTAATTATTGTACCTATGCAGGCAAAATCATTACTTATACCAATCGCAGCGTTTGCGCTTTCAGCAACTGGAGTAAGCGCTTTTAACAGCGATATTTTACAAAAGGCAGGACTTACCCGAGAGCAGATCAGTGCGTTTGAAGAGGCACGCGAGTTGCGGAAAGAAGGTGATGTGCAAAAAGCTCGGGAAGTGCTGGAAGATGCGGGTATCGATCTTAAGACCATGGAGTCGGTTCGCGAGGCCATGCATGCATACAAGCAAGGACTCCATACAGCCATTGATGAAGCAATTGAGGCATATGATTATGTTGCTTTTAAAAAGACTATCGCAGATACACCCCTTGCAGACATCGTAACCACAGAAGCGGATTTCGAATTATTTGTGCAGGCGCACCGTCTTCATAAGGAAGGGGAGCATGCACAGGCACGAGCTCTGATGGACGAACTGGGTATGGATGATCTCCATAAAAACATGCACACTCCACACATGAACCATATGCTTTTCGGTCATCATCCTCCGTTTTTATCGGAGTAGGTGCCGAAAGACGAACACATAATTGCCAAACATATACAAAAAACAGCCGTAGGCTGTTTTTTGTTTTCTTTGAGAAAATATATGTACTTATGCAATTGGCTTAATTGCTGAAAGAAAAGCGAAGGTTATACTATAAAATTGAAGTAAGGCCTAATATATTTTCATGAGAAATTTTCTTGTTTTCGTTAATGTTGTTTTCGCATATGTTTTCATGAGAAAAATTTTTGTTTTCGTTATTGTTGTTTCCGTACTTGCATTAAGCGCATATGTATTTAGGGACTATATCGATCTATCTCTATTTAATAGGGTAGAGATTGAAGAGTCCAAAAAAGCTGAGCCACTTGTTGAGAAATTGAACTCAGAATTGCTCGATCAGGTCAGAAATGTCCCTGATGAACTCGCACAAGAATTGCGCTCGACGCGTCTGTATCTCATGCTTCGCGGGAACAATCAAAACGTGACCAAATCTTATGTGTTTGAGAATGGGGCGTTTGCAACGGACCATTCTCAAGGCATCGTGGATTATTTTTATTCGTTCGCAAACGATGGAAGCAAACTGACCTTCTTCGCTGTTCCTCACGAGACTGAAGAAGGGTCCGGAGGATGGGCTGAAAATGCAAAGCTTTTTGTTGCAAGTTCAACAGAGGTGGCAAGTACGCCTTTCCCTCTTTTGGCTAACAGCATGGTATTGGACGAGTCAACGATCAAATACAAGCAGCATCCTAGGATCTCAAACGCGGGGGATGTGCTCTTCGTTGGCTGGGATCAAAGTTGGGAGCCTATTGTTGAAAATGTCGATGACTGGTCAATATATTCAGTTGTTGACGGCAAAGCTCAGTTCTTAACCAATGGTTTCATGCCAAAGTGGCTTAATGACGATGAGTTCATCTATCTTAAAAACGACGGTCTTTACATAAGCAATAAGGATAACTCCGAAGTTGTCCAACTCTACGAAGTTCCTGAAGGCAAAATTATTCAAAATAATAACAATTTTGACATCTCTCCAAATGGCGACCAGATCGCTTGGATCCAGCCCGATAATGGCCAAGTCGTATTGTTCACACTAACTGAAGACCGTGAACTCATTGAAGAAGCCACTTTCAAAGCAAAAGGCTTTTGGGTGACCTTCTCCCCAAGCGGCAAGTACTTGGCAGCTCAGACGATCTCCGAAAGCGCAACAGGAATGGAAGCAGATCCTCAAGCGAAGATAGAATTCTTTGATACTGAAACAAAGATGAAGATCTCAGAATTGGAGATCGCGCTGAGCGATTTCAATCAATTATTCATGTTCATAAACGACTGGGTAACACGATAAAAATATGAAAAGCAAAATCAACGTTTTCGATGCGGCTAATTGGGGACCCTGGGAAACTTTTCTACTGGCGGGTGTGTTATTTATAGCAATATTTTCCCCTGCTCCTGCGAATGCGAGCCATAGAGATGGCCATAACTACAACCCTGCAAATGACCCTTCATATGGTGTTCCCTGTCCCAATATCTACAATACAAGCAGTTATTCTCAAGGCAGCTATTCTACGTACGCTCAAGGCAGCTATTCTACGTACGCTCAGGGTAGTTACTACACCCAGGGCCAGTACTACAGTCAGAGCCAATACTATGTCCAGGGCGCATACATCAATTCACCTGAGCTCAGAGTTCTGCCTAAATTGGTGGAAAAGGACTCCACAACCACTCTGACGTGGGATGGGGGAAATGCAGACTCGTGCAGGCTCACCGGAGGAAAATTCAACAACTCTTCTGTTTCTGTTATCGGTTCAGCTGATGTTGTGATAACCGGTGAGACTACCTTCACTATAGAATGTTTCCTCGGTCCGCAACAAAGCACCCATAGTGTTACCGTTAAGGTCGTCCCTGAGATAGAGGAAACTTAAGCAGAGATCACTTTTTTGCTGGATGGCTGTTCTGCTATTATTATTCTATGCCAGCGTTGATCATTTCCGTGTTGTTGCTCCCAATAGTGGTGTGGGCTGACTCCGATATAGTGGTTGGACCGCAAAAAGCAAGCGATGTACTTACGCTTGATCCTTCCTCTGCAGATCTTTTCGGCAGGCTTGAAGGATTCCCACATACTTTTGAGTTTGACGTGAGAGAGACACTCCCACTGGAAGCGGTTGTCTTTGTCCACGATACCAAAGATCAGAAGAACGACGCATCTATCATCGTTGTAAAAAAGGAACGTCGTGGTGTTAGTGAAATAGGGAGAACAAAAGCGAAAGAATCTCCCTGGACCTCTTCAAAAGATATGATTTTAGTTGAATCGTTCAGACAAGGTGGGGTTCTTGATGCATCGCTCGAACCTGGGTCATATATTTTGGAAGTAAGCTCGCCTAATAATGATGCGAAGTATCGTCTTACAGTAGGAAATCCTGACCGTGGCTATTTCGAAAACCTCAAAGCTTTATTTCAGTTGAAAAAACTTTATGGAACATCGTATCTGAGCGCCGTGCTATCACCGCTCCTCTATATACCGTTGTCTATTATCTTCACAGTCGCGCTGATGTTCTTTTCTTGGAAAAAGAAACAATGGCTTCTAAAAAAGTGAAAAAGATCTCCGTAGAAAAAACCAAACAACCATGGTTTGTCTATATGATGCAATGTGCCGATGCTTCGCTGTATACGGGTATTACCATAGATCTCGAACGCAGGATGCGCGAACATAACGATATACGCAAGGGGGCAAAATATACCCGTGCGCGGCAGCCCATTGTACTTGCTTATACTGAGTCTGCAGAAAACCGAAGTGCAGCTTTAAAGCGTGAAGCTGCGCTCAAAAAACTTCCCCGGAAAGAGAAGCTTCTCTTGATCCACAAGGAGTCTAGACAAAAGGATATTTTATAGGTATTCTGTTGCTCTTATTACGGCGTTGCGAAGCGCCATTTTTTAATGAACACATGAGCCAAGAAATACGAAACATTGCAATTATTGCCCACGTAGACCATGGGAAAACTACACTTACTGATGCTCTTATGGAGCAGACTGGTTTTCGTGAAGCAAATCAGACAATGGACAGCAATGCGCTTGAGCTTGAACGCGGGATCACTATCTACGCAAAGAACACCTCCATTGAATATAAAGGGACGAAGATCAACATCGTTGATACACCAGGGCACGCTGACTTTGGTTCAGAAGTAGAGCGTGTGCTTCGCTCGATTGATAGCGTGCTTCTGGTTGTTGATGCGCAGGAAGGTCCAATGCCACAAACACGTTTCGTGCTCAAGAAATCGCTCGAATTAGGACTGAAGCCTATTGTCGTGATCAATAAGATCGACAAACCGGCAGCTGATCCGCACAAATGTGAGGAGCAGGTACTTGAGCTTTTCTTGGAACTCGGCGCAAATGATGAGCAGTCAGATTTCACTGTTGTGTACGCAATTGGCCGACAAGGAGTTGCCAAGCGAAAGATGGAAGATGAACTTAAAGATCTCTCACCGCTTCTTGATGTGATACTTGAAAAAGTTCCTGCAGCAAAAGGTTATGAAGAAGGGCAAGCGCTCAAAGCGCAGGTGTTTAACCTCGGGTATGACAATTTCCTTGGGCGCCTTGCGGTAGCGCGCATATATGAAGGAAAAATGGCTAAAGGACAGCAAGTATTTATTAAGCATGAAGGAGAAGAAACAAAAAAAGGAAAGCTCGTTAAGATAAGCGGCTATCGAGGAACTGCGCAAGAAGAAAAACAAGAGGCCTTTGCAGGAGACATCGTACTCATTGCAGGACTTGAAGATATCAATATCGGTGAGACGCTCACTGATGATGAGAATGTGCAACCGATGCCTGCGATCAAGATCGACGAACCTACCATCGGTTTGCAGTTCTTGGTGAACAGTTCGCCTTTTGCTGGTCGCGAAGGGAAGTATGTGACTTCCCGCCAGATCAAAGAGCGCTTGGAGAAGGAGCTTGAGATCAATGTTGGTTTGCAGGTAGATTTCAGTGGAGGAGATGTCTTCCAGGTGTATGGGCGAGGTGAGATGCATATCTCTATCCTTCTTGAGAATATGCGCAGAGAGGGCTTTGAACTTTCTGTATCCCAGCCGCAGGTTATTATCCGCGAAGTTGATGGAGTGAAGATGGAGCCGTTTGAAGAGGTGACAGTGGACATTCCTTCAGAGTTCCAGGGCGCTGTTATTGATCGTCTTTCAAATCGCGCGTTCATCATGCAGAACATGATCGTCCATGGTAATCAGGTACGTCTCATCTTTGAAGGTCCAACACGAGGACTTCTTGGATACAAAAACCAGTTTATTGTTGATACAAAAGGTGAAGGCATCATTGCTTCGCAAGTGCTTGGTTTCAAGCCATACGCTGGCGAGATCAAGAAGCGCCAAGTGGGATCAATGATCTCTATGGCTGCTGGTAAAGCGCTCGGCTTCTCACTCTTTACGCTTCAGGATCGCGGTACGCTCTACATCACTGCAGGTGATGAGGTGTACGAAGGAATGGTTGTGGGGAATACTTCAAAGGGCGAGGAGATGACTGTTAATCCTACTAAAGGAAAGCAGCTGACGAACATGCGCGCGTCGGGTACCGATGAGGCGACAACCCTTGTCCCGCATCATCCACTTTCAATTGAGATCGGCCTGGAGATCATGGCCGAGGACGAATATCTTGAAGTGTGCCCTGTCTCAGTGCGTCTGCGCAAACAGAAACTCAAAGAAGCTGACCGAAAACGAGGTTCAAAAGCATAAATCTTAAATAATGAAAAAGCCCGGCAAAAACCACATATTTGTCGGACTTTTTTATTGACACTCATGCATAAAAATGATTTGCTACTTCGCGAATTCTGCACACAAGGGGAGAGCGTATGCATCCGTTCTTTATGTTTCTGGGAAGAGAAAAGGCCAACGTTACAGCAATCGACGCAATACCTAAGCGGACTACGGTACTTGATGAGAATATACTCGTTGATCGCTGTTCGGATCTTTTTTCGAGGAAGGGGTGCGAGGTGGTTGCGCTTACTGTAGATGGGTTAGTACAGTGGCATATCACCAACTGCAACGAGCTACTCGGCCTGTACCGGAAGGCACACATCACCACTGTGCTTTCTATTCCACACGAAGTCCTTGGGAAAATTGTTCCCGATAGGTGGTAAAAAAAGCCGCGCGATGCGCGGCTTTCCCGTTTAGTGTACGCGGAGTTCTGAAAGGAATGCTGCAAGCTCGTCTCCTTTGAGTGTGCGATATTGATTTGGCTTAAGGTCTCCAAGTTGTACGTTGGCGATACGCACACGTTTGAGAGACTGCACCTGGTAGCCAAGTGCTGCACACATGCGCCTGATCTGATGCTTCTTTCCTTCGGTGAGCACAAGCGAGAACATAAGCTTGTGCGGCAGTTTTGTTGCTTTAGCCTGCTTGGTTTTATAGCCCTCAATATTCACGCCGTGTTCAAGCTGCTGGAGGAAGTAGCCATTGACCGGTTTGTCGACAGTCACCTCATATTCCTTTTCATGCGATGCTTCGGGATCAAGCAATGGGCCAGTGATGCGTCCGTCATTGGTGAGTATCAAAAGACCCTCTGAATCCTTATCAAGTCGGCCTACGGGATAGACATCGGTAATACCGTAGGTTTGCTGTAACTGCATTGCGATATCCGTTTCTCCTGAATCAGGAGAATGAGTGATGATCCCGCGGCCTTTATAGTAGGCAAGATAACGTTTCTCTTTTGTCTCGCCTGAGAGCGTTACTGTATCGTTTCTGTCCACCTTTTGTCCCACTACTGCTTTCTTGCCGTTAACCAAAACAAGACCCTTTTCAATCAGGACATCCGCTTCCCGTCGCGAAGACGTACCCTGCTGTGCAAGGTACTTATTGAGACGCATGGGGTACATGTCTTTGTTTTCTTGAGCCATAGTTGCAATTAGCCATGATTCTGCTATAGTTTTTCTCTTATGTCAACTCCCGCACCACACATTGGACAGCATTTCGACGTTATTGTAATAGGCGGCGGTGCTTCCGGCATGTTCGCAGCCGGCATTGCTGCGAGGAACGGCAAGCGTGTGCTGCTGATTGAGAAGAATAAAGAACTCGGTAAGAAACTCTCAATAACCGGCGGCGGTCGCTGCAACATAACGAATGCAGAAGCGGATGTACGGAAACTTTTGGCTAATTATGGCGATGCTGCAAAGTTTCTCTTTTCTCCATTCTCTCAGTTTGGTGTGCAAGACACCTTTACATTTTTTGAGTCAGAAGGTCTCCCGCTTGTGGTTGAAGGAGGCAAACGTGCATTTCCGTATACACACAGTGCCCCTGATGTTGTCGCAACACTGAAGAAATTCATGACACGCAATGGCGTGACGCTCAAAACAGGCGTGAAGGTCCAAGGATTCATAACACATGAAGGAAGGATCGTGGGAGTTGAAACAAACAAAGAATCTTTCTCTGGTGACAGTTTTATACTTGCAACAGGCGGTTCATCGCATAAGCACACGGGTTCAACAGGTGAAGGAATGGAATGGATACGATCGCTCGGGCATACGGTCCACAAGCCGAACCCGGATATTGTGCCGCTTAAAGTTGAAGAGCAATGGGTGAAGAATCTTTCCGGTACGGTACTTCCATTTATGAAGATCACATTCACCGACCTGCACAACAGTAAGAAGCTGCAATTCTCACGAACAGGCCGACTTTTGTTCACGCACTTTGGACTCACTGGTCCGCTCATTCTCAATTCGGCACACGAGGTGAAACGCATACTCAAACATGGTCTGGTACGTGCATATATCGATTTATATCCTGACACCGAGGTTGGTACACTGCGTAATCGTCTGCTCGAACTTTTGAACGTCAACAAAAATAAGACGTTGCGTAATGTGCTCAAAGAATTTGCCCCTTCAGGAATACAAAGCGCCATTGCATCACTGCTGCCACAGGAAACAGCTGAGAAGAAGGTCCATAGCGTTACGCAAGAAGAGCGGCATGCCATCGTTGATCTTCTAAAGGCGCTACCGCTCACGATTACTGATACCATGGGCTATGAGTGGGCAGTTGTCTCAGACGGAGGTGTTGAACTTGCAGAGATTGATATGAAGACTATGCAGTCAAAATTGCATGACAATCTTTTCTTTACGGGAGATGTACTCAATATCAGCCGCCCTTCAGGAGGCTACTCGCTGCAGCTATGCTGGACCACTGGGTTTATTGCCGGAAAACACGCATGAAAAAACTGCCCCCTAGGGGGCAGTTTTTTCATGCGTGCATTATTGTGCGCGGGTGTTAAGTTCGATCTCCTCTGTTACATAGTATTGCAGTTCTGAAGGATTGAGCTGTAATCTCTGCATGCTCTCGTTTTCCTTCTCTACATAATAAGGAAGATGCTGTACTTGCAACGCGAAGTCTTCTTCAGTGACGCTTTGGTCTGCCGTAAGAATCACAATCAACATCATTTTTTGTGCGGTGCCCTTTGCAATCTTATACATCCCGTCTATAAGTGGTGCTGAACTCAGCACCAACCCCGCAGAAGTTCCTTGGGTTTGTACAGCATCAGTATCTTCAGTAAATATGTAGCCAAGCTTCTTTTCATCGCTTCCGTGCGACAACCCGCGCTCTGCCACAACCGGCATGTAGAGATCATGGTCTTCAAGGCCAAATACATACTCAATAGTGTATAACGCGGTATTTTCTGACAGTTTTAGTGCAGATTGGGAGGTGGTGAAATATGCTTCTGCACCGTGTGGGATGCATGAAAGAAGAAAAAGCGCCAACAGACTACGTGAAATATATTGTATGCTCATGCGTATATTTTAACGTAGCGTCGATAATGTGCAAAATCCGTGCGGAGGTATTCATTCTCACGTAGGATGTACCATATGCCCGGAAAAGTTTCCTCTATGAGCGATGAAGAGATCGTTGCAAAGACGCTTCTGGATAAGGCGTTCTTTGAACATATTGTGCTGCGTTATGAGGACAAGCTTTCACGCTATATCTGGCGGCTCGGCATTCATAATGAAGATGACCGTGCCGATGTTCTTCAAAATATTTTTATAAAGGTCTACAAGAACCTGTACGGATTTGACACTGAACTTTCTTTTTCCTCTTGGGTATATCGCATTGCTCATAATGAGGCGATCAGTTTTTATCGGCGAAAGCGGGTGCGTCCAGAAGGCCATCTGGTAGATAATCAAGAGGATCTCATTGGTCTTATCTCTTCGCCTGAGGAAAATGCTGAAAAGCATTTTGATATGCGAGTAAATGCACAAGAGGTCAGTAGGGCATTTGCGCGTATAGACCAAAAGTACCGAGATGCGCTCATCCTCCGTTTCTTTGAGCACAAAGAATATGAGGAGATATCAGATATTCTCAAGATACCACCCGGTACCGTAGGAACACTCATCCATCGCGGAAAGAAAGAACTGAAGGCACAGCTTAGAGATTCACATTTACACTTATGACAAATTTACATACACAGCAAGGCGATACACAGTCTACGCCTCTTGCGGTTTCGGTACTTGATCGCATTGCGCAGGAACATGTTGTACAAACCCCAAGATGGAAGTTTCTTTTGTTTGAATATGGTATGTGGGTTCTGTGGGGACTTTCAATCCTCATAGGCGCTGTCTCCATTTCTGCGATGCTACTTATATTCATGCATGCAGGGTTTGCATTCAGGGAAGGTCTGCAGCAGGACGTTTTCACATTCTCTATTGAGGTTCTGCCGTATGCTTGGGCGCTTCTTTTCATTCTTATGGCAGCTTTGTCGCACTATAACCTGCGCCATACCAGACGCGGATACAAGTATTCTTTGTTGCAGATCGTGGGAAGCAGCTTCGTATTAAGCCTTATAGGGGGTATGGTATTCCATTTTTTCGGCATGGGCTACATCATAGATGCACAGGCAGGAAAGATTCCGCTGTTCACTAACGTGGAAGAGCTGGAGACAAAAATGTGGATGTCTCCTGAAGAGGGTCGCCTTTTTGGAGTCTATAAAGAGGGCAACGATAGCGGATATACTGTACTGTTTCTCGACAAGCATGGAGGAAGATGGACGCTCGATACTTCCGAATTGAACCCTATCGACAAAACCCACCTCTTTTCGGGTGATACAGTGCGAATCATGGGGGTGCTTGCAACTTCGAGCGACCGTTATTTTCATGGATGTGCCGTATTTCCTGGGCCTATTCAGCACGGATTCACACTCCAAGACATGCACAAGGATCGGCTTGATTTCATCAGGCGAATGGATGCGCATCATCAACTGCTATTCTCAGAGCTGCAACAAGCAACAAACACGTTGCAGGAAGACCGTCCAATAGTATGTGCACATAATAGGTCTGTAGTGAAACTGCGGGGTGATTTAGAGACCCAGTAATAAATATCCTTGTTATGAAGAAAGCTCTGTTTAATACAAAACAGAGCTTTCTTCATAGCTGTTTCATATCTAAGCAGTACCGTAGATAGCAAAGTTCACTTTAACGGGACTTTGACGATTATCAGACGTAATAATAAACGTAACTCAATATGAATTCTTCATTTTTTGCGGTAGGGAAAGTGCAAATCGCATTTGCACTATGTGCGTTGTGCGCGATGATCCTCGCTCCGCTTGCGGAGGACAAAGGCCAGGCTGCACCCCAGGGGACTATCACTGTAGAAAAAGAGATCGTCGGTACAACCACAGTTTCTGCCAGTGATTTCAGTTTCTTAATCAATGGAACTTCCTCAACAGCGTTTGAAGCTGATGGAAGCAACGAGGTCACTTTAGCGACGGGAACCTACGATATTACCGAAGCTCAGGTTGTCGGGTATACCACCACGTATGCCGGCTGTGACGATATCCTCCTGACTGCAACCAACACACCGGTATGTACGATCACCAATACGGCAACTACAACCGGCAGTAGCACATCAACACCAACTACCACAACGGGAATGCTGGTAGTTAACAAGATTGTAAATGGCGGTCCGGCTGCGACCTCGTCATTCAGCTTTGCAGTCAATGGCGGAGCTAACACAGCTTTTGAAGCGGACGGGTCGAATGTCCTGGAACTTGCCACAGGAACCTACTCCGTCACTGAGGTGCCAGCGGCAAACTACACACCAACATACAGCAACTGTAGCAACGTGACCATTGATGCAGGGGCGACGACCACCTGTACGATCACCAATAACTTCAATGTAGGCGGAGGACAGCTCTATGAGATCACCGGTATTGTCTGGGATGATGAGAACGAGGATGGTGTCATCGATTCAGGCGAATCACGCCTTCAAAACTGGACAGTAAGCGCCTCACAGACAGGAGAGATAACCCGCACAGATACCACTGATTCAAATGGCCGTTATGCACTCTTGGTTACTGGCGGAGAGTGGCTTGTGTCCCAAACAACGCAAGCAGATTGGGATCAAACCTTCCCATCCGGAAATACGCACACGGTAAATGCAACCGGCACTGCAACAAGCACCATACCGCTCGGCGATTACAACTTCGGCAATGACCGTGACACATCAGGCGGTGGAGGAGGCGGTAATGGTGTCCGTATTGAACTCCGGGACAACGATGACGACGATGATGATAATGACAGTGGCGGCGGACGCTCCGATGATGATGAAGACGAGGATGATGATGACGATACTACCGGCTCCTCAATTGGCGGTCAGGTACTCGGCGAGCAGACTTCTGTTTTCCCTTATGGAGCACCAGATACTGGTCTTGGCGGTATGAGCAACGAACTCCGCAAGATGGAGGGGACTGCAATGGCGCCGCTTCTCGGAACTGTACTTGTACTGTTGCTTGGATTCGGCATTGCTCAAGCGATCAGGCACAAAGAAGGAGGGGCATTCTAGTTCAATAATGCCTACCAACCGTAAAAAACCGCTTTTATAAGCGGTTTTTTGCGTTACCAGTTCAGTAATGTGAAACTAAAAAAGAGTTTGTACATATTGCGCATAAATGAGTTCTGCCCTATATTTCTGCGCAAGCACAGCAATAAGCCCTGTGATGAACCGGCTGTCCCGATTTCCCCTTTTGGGGAAGTTGTTCCCACGGATACGCCGGTTCATCACAGGGCTTATTTTTTTATTATATCAACTCCGTTTAAGCTGCGATGAAGAATGCGCACCTCGTTAGAAATGTATTGACATTATGATGAGTTGTATCGCAGTAGAGCAATTATTTGACTGTAGCTGGGGTGGTACTAGAATAGTGTGCACTTCAATCCATAGTTTGGCGTGGGAACCAATCATGTGGCGGAGGTTTATATGAACTGGTTCCCAGCTGTTGCATCACAACTCGGTGCTCACACAAAAAAAGCTTTTTGCTGCGTCTGCGGCAAAGAGCTTTTTTTGTCACACAGTTGATGCGTCAGCCTTCATCAGTTCATCATCTGTTGTGTGTGTTAATACATGCGTATCCATACAATGAAGTCTCAGTTTCCAGGTTTCATTGTATGGGTATGTGTTCACATGCCCATGTGGTCGAAACAATAGCTCCTTTCTTCTGAGTTTCAGCAAAGAGAGGGAAAGTTTCTTTTATTAACAAACAAAATTAATTTAACGTTAAATAATATTTATGACAGCAGCAGCAAAACAGACAACAGCAGTGCTCGCGCTTGCAGCACTTACACTCAGTCTCTTCGTTGCGCCTGCACAGGCGTATGAGGATGACTCTGTAGTTGTTACAAACAGCAACACAGCACTCATTGCTAACGTCTCGATCGCTACATCTAACACTGGTGGAAACACTTCACGCGGTGGACGCGGTGGACGCGGCGGCGACGGAGGCAATGGCGGTTCAAACGCTGGTGACGGCGGTTCAAGCGTAAACTTCGCTCCTGGTGGTTCTACACAGGGTGCTGGTGACGCTGGAACAGGAGGCAACGGCGGTAACGCTAATGGCGATGTTGACGGCGAAAACGCAACACAGTCAGCTGGTAACGGAGGCGCAGGAGGTGATGGTGGCAACACTGGAGCTGGTGGCGCTGGAGGTGACAGCGGAAATGGCGGAAACGGCGGCAACACTGGAGCTGGTGGACATGGTGGAGATGCTGGAGCAGGAGGCAACGGTGGTCTCATTGAGACTGGCGAGGCTGTAGCTACTTCAGACATCGTCAACGATGTGAACAGCAACGACACTGAGGTTATCCGTGATGGTAGCGAGTCTGATCTCGATGAGACAGCAGCAACCACAAGCAGCACCAACGCAGTTGGTCTCCTCAACGTAGGAGTCGCAGCAGCTGATTCAGGTAACAATGACTCAGAGGGCGGCAATGGCAACAACGGAGGTGAAGGCGGCAACGGTGGCTCAAACGCTGGTAACGGCGGAACAAGCGTCAACGTAGCTCCTGGTGGAGACACTCAGGGTGCTGGTGACGGCGACAACGGCGGCAACGGAGGAAGCGCTACTTCAGTAGCTCCTTCTGAGGTTGACGGTACACAGGAGGCTGGTAACGGAGGCGCAGGAGGCAACGGTGGAACAACCGGAGCTGGTGGCGCTGGAGGTGACAGCGGAAACGGCGGCACAGGTGGTAACACAGGTGTTGGCGGTTCAGGAGGAAACGGTGCAGACGGAGGTGCAGGCGGAACTGTTCGAACAGGACGCGCTGACTCATGGAGCACAGTAACTAACACTGTAAACCGAAACGTTACACGAGTTGTACGTCGATAATCTCGACACAGCTTACAGAGGAACCTCTCTGCGCAAGCAGAGAGGCCCTCTCTTAAGGCCAGAAATCATTTCCGGCTTTATGGAGGGAAAGTATGACAAGAGTGGGACTATACAACAGCATAGGCGTCTTGCTTGCAATCACAGCTGTTTTTAGTACAGTTGCGGTAGCTTTTGCACAAGGCCAGTCTGAGCCATTTGTGACCAATGTCGTTTATTCAAGCCAGCAAACAGGCGGAGTAAGTGTCAACGGCCAAGATGGTGAGGATGGTAAAGATGGACAAGACGGCAAGCCAGGCGTCTCAGGACGCAGTGTCATCAATGTTGATGGCCAGAGTTCTGCCTCAGTTTATCTTCGCTCAGTAGGAGGGGATGTGCAGGTGAAAGAAGCGCAAATTGCTGCACCTTCATCATCTTCATCCGCTTTTGTGTATACGTTCACTAGTTCCAATGCACAGCCAGAAGGCAGTGCAGACTCAAGCAGTACCGCTTCACAGCAGGATTCACCCCTGACACTAAAAGAAGCACTTTTTTCATTGCAGTTAATGTTGGTAAAGTATGTCAGCGTATTATTCTAGAATTGCAGGGAAGGTCAACCGCTTTATAGCGGCATTCATCATTGTTTCGATACTATCGACCTTTGTTCCAAGTGCGGTCTTCGCTGAAGACGGAGATGTTCCAACTGACGGACAAACCACACAGGAAGAAACGGCAAGTTCAACCGACAACGGTACTGGAGATGAAACTCAAAATACTTCCACTTCAACTGACGAAACTGCAACATCAACTGATCAAAGTGGTGACGATGAGACAGCGTCTTCAACGCCATCTGCAGACGGAGAAACAGCGAGCTCTACCGACAGTGGCACTGGAGGCGGCGATGGAACAGGAGAAGATGGTACTGATGGAACTGGTGACACTGGGGATGGTGACACTGCAAGTACCACGGCAACATCAACAGCAAGCAGCACTCCAAGCCAGGGTGAGGAAGGAACTACGGGAAGCGAAGGCCCCGATGGGAGCGAAGGAGCAGAGGGTACGGCTGGTGCTACACCAAACGACGAGGTAGCTCCCGTTGAGATAGTTTCTGATGAACTTCTCGGCGCTGATGACTTGCCAGAGGACGAGAATACAGGAGATATTCGTCGCACGGGCACCAATACGCTCATTGAAACAGGGATAGCCACCGCGCAAGGTGAGCTTTCAACTGATGCAAACTCAAATGATGTACGAAGTGAGCTCGAAGACGTCAATCAAAGCGATTATGACACGTACACCTTTACGGCAACCGGTACCAACGATGCTGTTGTGACCAATGATGGACTTGCACGTTCAACTTCAGGTGACAACATGGCGTATGGCCGAAGCACTGCGGAAGTGCGCAGTGGCGACGCAGTTGCAGCGTTCAATATTGCTAACGTGGTGAATTCAAATGTAATCAACTCAGATGGTTTCGTCTATCTTGCAAACAGGATCCTTGAAGATGGGGAATCACTCGACCTAACTGATACTTTTTTCCCAGATGTAGCAGCCGAGGAAGCACTTTCTGATACGTGTTCGTTGCTGTCATGTACCGCTGAAGATGTGATCTACAACGTCTCACAGATGAATCATGCGACCATCACCAATGACGCACTTGTGGAAGCGTCTACCGGATACAATGAAGCAAAGGCTGACTTGAGTGGTGAGATCACAACAGGCAACGCCTATGCTGCCGCAAACGTATTGAACGTGGTTAACTCGAATATCATCGACTCCAACTATCGGCTTCTAACCTACAATGCCATTGGAGACCTTGATGGAGACTTGGTGCTTCCAACAGGTGAACTTTTTGATGAGTTCTTCAGCCGTCCAAACGGTACAAACCAAGTGGAACGACCTGAGGAAGTTAAAGTAAATGTAGATAATCTCAATGATGCTGATGTCGACAACAATGTTGAAGCGTATGCACAAACGGGCAACAACACCTCTACAACCGATTTTGATTCAAGCATCATAACTGGACGTGGCGAGTCCGAATCGAACGTGCTCAACAAGGTCAATGAAAACACCTACGGTGGCGATTCTCTCTATCTTCTTATTCGCGTTCATGGATACTGGGACGGAGACGTGGTTGGTCTTCCTGAAGGTCTCACCTGGGAATGGACTCCAGAAGGTGTCATCATCTACAACGTCGACGCTGAGATCGCTCCGTCCGCATTTCTCGGATACGATCAGGACAGCTATACAGCTAATTTCACCAACAACAACCGCGTTGTCCTTGAGAACAACATCACCCTCAATGCAATAACTGGAGAGAATGAGAATGACGGACTTGTGGGGAGCATTGAAACTGGAGACGCGTTTGCAAGTGCCAACGTGATGAATATTGCCAACACGAACGTCATTGGTACCAACTGGACACTCGCGATTGTCAACATCCTTGGCGATTTTGAGGGCAATATCTC
>CBFGXL010000004.1:0-64550 GCA_965652925.1 uncultured bacterium
GACGGGCACGACTATCTGGAATCGGTCTTCGACATGTCGAACACCCGCGTGCTCGACCGGCACATCAGCGACGTGAGCACGATCATGTTCGTCCTCTCGAAGCGCGGCGCGCAGAAGCTCGGGCTCATCGAGAACGCCGCCGACCACATCAGCACCGACGCCCTGCTGGTGGCCGTCCAGGGCCAGAACGCCGACCTCATCATGGACAAGATCCTCGATGCCGGTGTCTACGACGAACTGCCCCGCAAGCAGATCGCCGCCTTCTTCGCGAGCGAGGTCTTCGACTCGATGCCGGATGCAACCCCGGTCAGCCCCAACGGGCACGACGCCGCGGCCGCAACTGCCTGACCTTCGCGGGGTGCGCCCATAGGGCGCACCCCCACCCCAAGCACACGCTTGGGGTTTTAATGTGGCGACTTTACAAAGCAGATTTTCCATAGTACACTCGCCGCACCTTTCATAAGGTTTATTAATTCTCCCGATATACGGCCTAACCCTGGCGATACGGACACGGCACACGAGAAACTGCTCGCCAAACACCGTAGATCGGCATAGACACAATGTCAGACACAACAATGGCAACCCCAGAGGTTGCAGCAGGTGTAATGAACACCTTCATTACCAAGACCCCGACACCACCTCAAGCTGGTGATCTTGTTGATGGTACCGTCTCAGCTATCGGCCGAGCACGTGTATACATCGACATCCATCCATTTGGATCAGGACTGATCTACGGACGTGAGTACATGAATGCCCGCGACATCCTTCGCAAGGTGCGTGTGGGTGACGCTATCGCAGCGAAAGTAGTTGATACCAACAATGAGGACGGCTACATCGAGCTTTCGCTCAAAGAAGCACGGCAGGCGCTTATCTGGGCTGACGCTGAAACAGCAGCCAAGAACCAGACGATCCTTTCACTTGAAGTAAAAGAAGCAAACAAAGGTGGGCTCATTATCGAGTGGCAGGGCATTCAGGGATTCTTACCTGCTTCACAGCTTTCAGCTGAACACTATCCGCGTGTTGCAGACGGTGACAAAGATAAGATCCTTACGGCGCTTAATGACCTCGTCGGCAAGCACCTCAATGTGATCGTGATCACTGCAGACCAAAAGGAAGGAAAGCTCATCTTCTCTGAGAAAGGACCTCAAGAGAAAGAGGTGAAGGAAGAAAAAGTGAGCAAGTACGAAGTTGGTGACGTACTCAATGGAGAAGTTACCGGCGCAGTAGACTTCGGCGTATTCGTGAAGATCGAAGACGGACTTGAAGGACTCGTCCACATCTCTGAACTCGACTGGGGCTTGGTTGAGGACACACGTTCTCTCTACAAGGTAGGCGACAAGGTACAGGTGAAGGTCATTGAAGTGAAAGACGACAAGATCTCACTTTCTATCAAGCAGCTGAAAGAAAACCCTTGGAACGAGGCAGCAAACAAGTACAAGAAGGACGACATCGTCAATGGTGTGGTCATCAAGTACAACAAGCATGGCGCCCTTGCTTCTATCGAAGAAGGAGTTGCGGGACTCGTCCACATCTCTGAGTTCGAGAACGAGGAAGAATTGAAGAACACGCTTCCACTTGGAGGTGTCCAGAAGTTCAAAATCTCACTCTTTGAGCCAAAAGAACAGCGCATGACACTCACCTACAAGGAAGTGAATCAGGCTGAGGTGAAATAAATACTCAGCTATTGCGTAGCACTCTATAGAACAGCACAAAAAAGCTCGCCGCATGCGGCGAGCTTTTTTGTGCATCATAATATTAATTAAATGTATTCATGACCTCCTGCGGTCCCTGTTGCACAAAAACACCGATCAGTGAAGCAATCATATCCTGCACAGGCGCCAGCTCCTGCAGTTCCCTTTTAGAAAAAGTACCCAATACATATGAGGAGAGTTTCTCGCCTTTTGGCCGGACGAGTTTGCCTGTCCATAGACTCTTTTTGCCGATGCCGATGCGCAGCCGTGCAAAATCCCTGCTGTGGAGACTTTCAATCACTGACTTGACGCCATTGTGTCCGCCATCCCCTCTGCCAAAAGAGGCTTTCATCTCCCCAAGAGGTATGTCAATTTCGTCATACACGAGCATGAGCTTCTCAACAGCATCTTTGGGAACCAATTTTTTAACAGCGCTCCCTGAAGCGTTCATAAATGTCGATGGCAGTAGCACCGTTATCTCCTTGCCCTCGTATACGCCTTCTGAGATCAACCCGCTGAAAGTGCTCGACTGCCGTAGCTGCGGCAAACCTGCTGTTTCCACAAAATTCCGCAGCAGCATGAAACCAATGTTATGCCGGGTGTTCTCATACTCCTTTCCTGGGTTGCCCAATCCGACTATGTAATGCATGAGATGAGTATACCAGGTAGCATTTATTTTTTCCGTAGTCACTTCTGATGTGGTGTTGTGCCAAAGTAGATGCGAATTTTTGCTTAATTCCTCCATTGAACTATAATAGGGAGCGATAGATTCCTAACCACATTATGAGCACCTTACAAACACCACAACCTATGCAAGAAGAGCATACTGCAACAGAACAAAACCTTGAAAAAAAGAAGCATCCGTTTGCTGAAATCGTGGAGTTTGCGCTCATTGCCCTCCTGATCGTTGTCCCGGTTCGCATGTTCATTGCCCAGCCGTTTATTGTGTCTGGCGCCTCAATGGAGGACACATTCCATAGCGGTGAATATCTCATCATCGACCAGGTCACATATCGTCTTCAGGACCCGAAACGCGGAGATGTCATCGTGTTCCGCTATCCGCAAGACCCCTCAAAATACTTCATAAAGCGTATTATTGGCATTCCTGGCGATATCATTGATATACAAGGAGACGTAGTAAACGTCACTACCAAAGAGGGTGAAACACTCGTACTTGACGAGCCCTATATAAAATCGATGGCTGAGAATACCACTCTTACCGAAACCCTCGGCGACCGCGAATACTTCGTCATGGGAGACAACCGCGACGCAAGCTCTGACTCTCGCGTGTGGGGAGTACTTCAGAAGGAAAAAATAATCGGCAAGGCCTTCGTTCGACTGTTCCCGTTCAGCGAGGCTGGAGTACTTCCTGGAGAGTACAACATTACCAATAACAATTAAATACGTATGGAGGTCACCGCAACAGATTTTTTGAAGCACGCATCAAGCACTGCTGAGCATTTTGGTTTCAAGAATATTGAAGCCCTAAAAAAACACCCAGCCTGCAAAAGTTGCGCAAAAAAACTGGAACACACCGCAAGCGCACAAGACCGGCGCATCGACGCCTTGCACGGCATGCTCACTTCAGGTATGCACACCTTCTGTGACGCGAAACTCCACGCCATACCTGAACCCGTCCTTTTCTATACTATTGAACAGGTGCCTCGCTCAGGCGAGGCTGCGGTCACCTTCCAGGTGTTTAATGTCGAGAAGAGCATTGCTGAAGCAATTCTCATTCAAGCTACGCGGGCACTCACCCGTGATCTGGGGTTTTTGAATCACAGTGTGCGCATCAATTCGCTCGGCGATCGGGATTCTTCGACGCGATACATCCGGGAACTCACCAATTATCTCCGAAAGCGTCTGGACGATATGCCTGAAGCTGCTCGCGAGCTCATGAAGGAGCATGCACTCTCAGCTCTTACTCATCTCATAGAGAAGGAACACGAACTCGCCTATAAATCACCCAACCCTCTGGAATATCTCTCCGACCAGAGCCGCAAGCACTTCAGAGAAATTGTCGAGTATTTGGATATGACTGATACACCGTATGAGATAGATCCAAAGCTCATCGGCCATCACGAGTGCTATTCTGACGCGCTGTTTGCCATTGACCTCCTCAACGACGAAGGTTCTCGAATACAGCACGCGCCACTCTATATACGAGGCGGACGATACAATGAATTCGTATACCGCAACACCAAACAGCAGATCCCTGCAGCGGGGGCAGTTGTTGTACTCCGTGACAAGAAGGCACCGGCACGAACGCCTCGCACTCGTCTATCAACCCCGTCAGTATATGTGGTGCAGCTTGGATTCGGACCAAAGGTGACAAGTCTGGTTCTTATAGATGAACTGCGCAAAGCGGGTATCAGCGTCCACCAGAATCTTGCAAGTGATTCCCTCTCAACACAGCTACGCGATGCGGAGTCACGCAATGTGAAATATACGATCATCATAGGACAAAAAGAGTTTGTTGATGGCACAGTGATTCTTCGAGACATGGAGGGTCGCAATCAGGAGTACGTACCTATACAGGCTCTGGCTGGACGCTTGAAGCGTTCAGCACGGCAATCGACCCTGTAATAGAGGCCAGAAATTCACTTGCGTTGTTGGCGAGGGAATGGTATTCTTTCGCCCACATATGGCAACAAACGTTCAAGTAGAAAAGAATCAAAACGAGAGCAGCGCAAACGTCATTCGACGGTTCACTAAGCGCATGCAGGGATCGGGTGTACTTCAGCGCGTCCGCAAGAATCGCTACTATTCTCGAACCAAGAGCGAGAACGTCCGCAAGGAGGCTCGGCTCAAGAAACTTACAAAGATGGTAGAGTACGAGAAGCAACTGAAACTCGGCAAGATCCAGGAAAAAGCTCCACGTCGACGATAATACCCAAAGCCCAGCGTTCAGCTGGGCTTTGTTGTAATGCTATACTTAAGAACGCATGCATATTACTTTCTCCCTCAGCGCGACAAGCAAAACCTATCCGAACTTCCCCTATCAGAAGATGAAAGATGATATCCTCGGAAAACAGTATGCCCTCTCACTTGCGTTCATTGGTGCTACCCGTGCACAAAGGCTTAACCAAGAACACCGGGGCAAAACATATGTGCCAAACGTGCTTTCGTTTCCACTCGACGATACTGCGGGCGAGATTTATATCGCTCCCTCTGTTGCCAAAAAGCAGGCGCACAAGTACAACATGAGTGTTGATGGCTATATTGGCTTCTTATTTATCCACGCATTGCTCCATTTGAAAGGGTACGACCATGGCGCTACAATGGACAAAGCAGAAAAGAGGTATTGTAATAAATACCATCTGCGCTAATAGACGCATTACGCGTACTTTTTTATAGATAATGACTGACCGCATCATAACTGGCATAGACGTAGGAACCTATCAGGTGAAGGTCGTTATTGTTCGTGTACCTATGAAAAAACAAGGAGAGCATACTCTCCCCCAAATTATCGGTACCGGATACGCGGAAAGTCGCGGACTACGCAACGGATACATCATCAATGAAACTGACGTGGTGCGTAGCGTACGCAGTGCTGTTGCACAGGCAGAAAAAGCCGCGGGTGTGGAAGTAAAAAAAGCTTATGTGGCAATAGGAGGCATCGGTATAGATGAAATTACCTCAAAGGGGGAAATCATCACTTCTCGAGCGGATTCAGAGATCACACAGATCGACATCGACAAAGCCATGCAAGACAGCGAGGAACGGATCCAGGAACACATACCTAATCGAAAGATCCTCCACGCAATTCCGCTGTCATACCGTGTTGACAATGAGCTCGTGCTCGGAAAGGCAATTGGCATGCGTGGGACAAAACTGGAGGTGGAGACACTTTTCATAACCACATTCGAACAACACCTCAACGACTTGGTAACTGCCATCGAAAACACAGGCATCGCTGTTGAGGATGTCATGGCTTCACCTCTTGCTGCTTCCTTTGTCATGCTCACCAAAGCGCAGAAACGAGCCGGCTGTGTTTTGGCCAACATCGGAGCAGAAACGGTTTCCATAGTTGTGTTCGAGAACAGCACTCCTATTTCTATAAAAATATTCCCTATCGGATCAAACGACATCACCAATGACATTGCTCTTGGCCTGAAGATCACTCTCGAAGAAGCTGAGAAGATCAAGCGCGGAGGGATGAGCACAACCAATTACTCGAAGCGAAAACTTGACGAGATCATTGCTGCACGCCTCACCGACATCTTTGAACTCATCGACATGCATCTGAAGAAAATCAGGAAGGATGGTCTCCTCCCCGCGGGAATCGTGATCACCGGTGGAGGTTCTGGTGTTGCAAGCATTCAGGACCTCGCCCGTGCTTCCCTTAAACTCCCTTCCCGCATCGCTACACTTGATCCAGGCCAGAACGGCAAAGTACGGGATGCTTCATGGGCAGTCTCCTATGGTCTGTGCATGTGGGGCGCAAGCGACAGCGAAGACAGCTCAACCATTGGAATCGCAAAGAAGACCAAGAACACACTTGTTAATTGGCTCAGTCAATTCCTCCCCTAATTTAGTATTTAAGCCACTCTCCTTCAGACACGACCTGTATAAGGTCGTTTTCTATTTTGATACCCGACTGATCATCTATCGCATAGAGTTCGTTGGAAATACCCTCTAAATATTTTCTGTTGCCCTGGTGACTCACCTGTTCAGGAGTATGCGGCGAGATCTCAAAATTGATAAAACCTAAACCAGAGAAGTCAGTAAGATCAGACAGATTCTTGTCTCCATCATCAATGCTTGCAATAGCAATACTTGGCGTCATTACAATTGTCCCAGCACTAATGCCAACTACAACTTTTTCGTCTCTATGAGAGTAAAGCCACTCCCCAAAGCCCGCCTTCCGTATCTGATCAATAAGGTGAAACGTATTACCTCCTGAGATCACTACACAGTCCACACTCTCGAACCGCCCTTTCCAGTCCACACCTTCGGCAGATATGTCGATTATGTCTATCCACTGAAATCCAAATCCCTGAAGGTTTGAGAGCTGACGCAAAAACCATTCCTTATTGCCCGGTTCCACATTTGCAGCGGTGGGAATGAATCCTATCTTTGTCTGACCATTAGGCTTCCCAAGAAGATCAGAAAGAGCGTCGGCAAGAGACCTATTAGTAATACCTGCGGAGGTAAGAAGCATTTTCACATAATGATTATAACAGTTTTTGAGTGATTAATTGTAACAAAAAAGTGTTTAGGTCAATCACACGAAAGAGAAAAGTGTCAATATAGTGACAGGCTTACATCAGCACTGTATGATTGTGCTACTTATCAGTTCAGGACCTAGGGATGGGTTTCTGGGGTATTACATATTAAAGTGTTATGGAACAAATAAAGTCAGATGTTGAATCGTTTGCACGTATACGCGTTATTGGTGTTGGTGGTTCGGGAAACAATGCGGTCAACCACATGGTGGCCTCAAAGATCAAAGGAGTTGAGTTCATTGCCATCAACAGCGATGCGCAGGACCTCCATCACTCTCTTGCAAAGAAGAAGATCCACATCGGAAAGAACCTTACTCGAGGGCTTGGTGCAGGAGGAAACCCTGACATGGGAAAGCGTGCTGCTGAAGAGACACGTGAGGAGATCGCAAATTCTTTGAAAGGTTCAGACATGATCTTCATTACCGGAGGTATGGGTGGAGGAACCGGAACAGGAGCTGCTCCCGTAGTGGCAAAGATCGCTCGGGAAAGCGGAGCGCTGACTGTAGGTGTAGTGACCAAGCCGTTCTTGTTCGAAGGACAGGAACGTATGCGCTTGGCACTGCAGGGTATTGAAGAACTCAAGCGCGAAGTTGATGCACTCATCACCATCCCTAACGACCGACTGCTCGCTATTGTAGACAAAGACACAACGGTAAAGACCGCGTTCGCCATGTGTGACGACATCCTTAAGCAGGCTGTTGAGGGAATTTCTGACCTCATCACGATGCCAGGTATCATCAACGTTGACTTTGCTGACATTCGTTCTGTCATGGAAAATGCAGGAAGTGCACTTATGGGTATCGGTATGTCTACCGGCGAGAAGCGTGCTGAGGAAGCTGCACGGGCTTCGATCAATTCTCCCCTTCTTGAAGTATCAATCACTGGAGCGAAAGGTGTACTCTTCGCTATTGCAGGAGGCGATGACCTCGGAATGCTTGAGATCCAGGACGCTGCACGAGTGATCACTGAATCGATTGATCCACATGCAAAGGTCATCTTTGGAGCTATCCGCGACGAGAAGCTTAAGAAGAATGAGATCAAGGTTACTGTTATCGCAACCGGGTTCCCTGAGCCTGAAAGCAATCACATCAGCTCATCAACTATTGTTCGTACGCCAATCCAGACGCGCGTACCTGAGGAAGCTGTTGCTCAAGAAGACACTCGTGGAAGGATATTCAATTCGCTTGGCACGCCACGACGCCGCGAGATGACCGAGGAAGTGGCTGAACAGGAAGCAGAACGCCCCGTTATTGCGCAGCCCAAATCAGACATCAAAGCTGAACCTCGACCAGTTGATCCAATCGATGAGGAGGACGACGAGGACTGGGGGGCAGTACCTGCATTTTTGAGGAGATCAAAGTTAAAGTAAGACATAGGCCAGAACAACAAAACACACGCGTCTGCGTGTGTTTTGTTGTTTATGCATGTTTGGGTATAATAGGCCAACATTACAAATCAATAGAGGCAGACGGGGTGTTTGTCTCAGCTATTCTTACTTCATCACATGTACGACTTGATCATCATTGGCGGCGGACCGGCAGGTGTCGCAGCTGGAGTCTATGCGTCTCGCAAGCAGCTACGCACACTTTTTGTCACTAAAGAATGGGGTGGGCAAAGTACTGTATCTGTTGAGATCCAGAACTGGATAGGTACCCCAGCAATATCAGGCTCCGAGCTCGCGAAGAATCTCCAGAATCATCTACAGACCTATGCGGGTGAATTTGTTGAGATCAAGCCCAACATGCTCGTGACCGCTCTCACGAAGGAAGACAATGTGTTTACAGTAACCCTCGGCTCCGGCGAGACTGTTCAAGCACTTTCAGTCTTGATCGCAAGTGGATCACAACGCAGACGTTTGCAAGCCCCAGGAGCAGATGAGTTTGAGCACAAAGGCCTCACTTACTGTGCTTCGTGTGATGGGCCACTCTTTGCCGGACAGGATGTTGCTGTTGTCGGAGCGGGCAATGCCGGTTTCGAGACCGCCGCGCAGCTGCTTGCGTACGCGAAGAGCGTTACCCTCTTCCAGCGAAGTGCCGTTCCAAAAGCTGACCCAGTTACGGTTGAGCGTGTTCTCTCGCACCCCAACATGCGAAGCATCGCAAATTCAACCATCACTGGTGTATATGGCGAGAAATTTGTGTCGAGCATTGGCTACAGCGTAGATGGCGCCGAGGAACAGAAGCTCCCGGTTGCAGGAGTGTTCGTGGAGATCGGTATGGTACCAAACACTGACTTTGCAGCAGGTGCTGTCGAGCTCGATGAGTACAACCGCATCAAGATAGACCCATGGACGCAGAAGACCTCTACCCCAGGCATATGGGCTGCTGGCGATTGCACGAACATTAAGTACCACCAGAACAATATTTCAGCTGGAGACGCAGTGCGTGCGCTTGAGGACATCTACGTACACCTCAAGACCAAATAGCAACCACCTGCCGGTTGAATCTGAATATTAAAAAACAAAAGGCCGCCTTATTTAAGGGCGCCTTTTGTTGTACAACGTAGAGCTTTGGCCTGCACGCCTGTGTTGCGTAGCCTCGCAACAGAGTATGAAGATTCACCACCGCGCAAACCTTCAATAATGTTCTCACATGAAAATGAAGCGTCAATGAATCGTGAAAAACGTTATTTTAAGGCGTTGCTGTGCATAACCTGTGCATATGTGGGTGCATAACAGAGAGGAGAAGTGAGTGCAGAACTATGTCTACAACTCACTTGCACAATCTAACAGCGAAAGCCCGGTCTCTTCGTCATATTCCCGCTCAACGGTGGTCGGTAGAGTCCGCAGGACAACCTCGAGCACGATACCCGCGCTCATCTTTTCAATATGTCCACCAAAAGCCTTATTGTCTCTTCCTGTGAATACCCCGTGCACATGCACAAAGGGCTTGCCGTCTTTAAGCGCTACATTTCCCGTGAGACTCACCACCTCCACGATCTCTGGGTATTGCGTGAAATAATATTTCTTTTCATCAAGAGCATAGTAGCCGCACGAGATATCCTTTGCCGCACCGATGCCGGTGAACGAAGCATTGTTGATGCCCTCCTCAACGCAAAACTCAGTGAGCGAGGTAATGAACTCCTCGCCTTTATCGATCCGTAAGATATACGTTGCATCAGTTTTGGTGTACCGCATGGATAAGTACTATACCTCAAAAAGTGAACCGACAAGAAACGCAACCGTTGCAGCAGCGCCACCCACGAGCACAACCTCAATAAGCGATGAGCGCAAAGACGATCCGACGATCTTCCATTTCAGAAGCCCGAGCAGCAAGAGCGCAACACCAGTGCCTACCACTGAATAGACGAACACCGTGCTTGCTGGCGCAGTAGTAGCAAACATAAATGGCAAAAGCGGAATGACCCCGAAAATAAGGAAAGAGAAAAACGTCGCCAAGCCCGTACGAACAGGGTTATCTCCTCGAGGATCAGGCATCTCAAGCTCATGATTCATCATGAAGTCTACCCAATACTCCTCATTCTTCCGGTAGAGCGCAGCCATAGTACGCGCATCAGTTTCCTCGTACCCTTTTTTCATAAGGATGGTCACGGTCTCCTCAAATTCCATTTCAGTGTGTTGCTTCACCTCATTTGTCTCTTTGCGCCGTGCTGCTTTGTAGAGGTCTTGGTCAGACTTCACTGATAAAAAGTTGCCGAGACCCATTGAGACACCATCGGCAAAGAGGTTTGCAAGCCCGAACAAGAGCACTACCAAAAACGACAACTGCGTTGTCGTTTCATTGGAAAGTGCAGCGCCTGAAAACCCGGCCACAACAGCAAACGTGGTGATAATGCCGTCGATACCGCCGTAAATCACTTCCTTGAAATAACTTTCAAAAGCTGACTGTTTGTGTTCATTATGAAGATGCTGCTCCAATACTTCCTCCCTTTTTTCAAGTGTGGAGTTCATAATTGTATGGTAGCACAGCAGAGCTTCCGCCTATAATTTTCGGGCATCATATGCCCAGTGCAGGAGTGATTGCCGCTGTTTCGGACGGCACAGATGATCGCCCGCCTCACAGTTCTTTCTCACCTGCACTCCGTGTCTCCGGTAAGCTCTCCAGCGTTTGATCTGACGTTCGTCGTCCTCATGTCTTCTCCCCATATAGTACCTGCAGTACCACTGAAACCAACCACGTGGGTCATCTGCATGTATCCATTTCTTTTTCTCCCACTCTGTTCGTGACTGACTGGCCATTACTCTAAAATAATTTAATTCCTTGTGTGGCTTTTGATCAAATGAAAGTTTTGCATTCTTAAACCATGCCCGAGGAAATTCAGATGGGACTTCTCCAAAATATAAACCTCCAAACACCCCAAGTGACAGCATCTCCTGTGGCATTAATTCGGGAATAAACTCAGGGTCAAAATTCTTCCCGACCGGTTCAGTAAGATAATATTCGTAGTGCTGATATCGATCGTGACACGTTACTTTCTTTTTCATTTCACTTACACAAACAGCTTCTGCGCGATGAAGTAGGTAATGGTAGATACTGAAGAGGCAAGCACCGCTCCCCAGAGAATATCAACGCCAGTGACAAGCAGTGGCCAGTTTTTTAACGTAGCAAGATTGGTGAGATCATAGGTCGCATAGGCAATGCCTCCAAATAGTGCGCCAAACAAAAGCGCATGCGCCCACTCCCCTTTCTCAATGGCAGGAACAATCACAAACACGATCAATCCAACAATAAAAATGAGATAGAAGAGTATCGCAGCAGTCCAGTTAATTGACGGAGCCATCAAAAACCCGATCTGCTCACGATAAAAATTTCGAGCGATGAACCCAAGCCAAACAAGGTCGATGAGAAAAAAGATCGGCAGTGCAATAAGAAAGAGCTTTAGAAGCATACGTAATTGGTTATCATTACAGTGTATGACGCATTGGCTTTTTTAGCTAGAGTCGCCTTTTTTATGATTCTTGCTACGCACATACTTGTACAACAGTGGTTACGAGTTATTGTAACGAAGAATCGAAGCTTACAGCTTCAGTACACCTTTTTGTATGCTCTGTGGTCACGAATTACTAAGGATTATTCGTCGTAAACTCCTCAAATCCTAAGTACTCTCGACCCCGCCTCACTTGTTCGCAGGCTCACAGCGCTCCGGCTATCACAACGGCACGCAAGCGACGCAGGTCGCTTGCTAGAACAAAAAAGACCCCAGCTCTTGCTGAGGTCTTTTTTGTTCTGCCGTTGTGAACATCATCGAGCCAATTCTCGAATGCCAAAACGGCAAATTAGGCAGCCTTTTCAGGACGACGATGATGAGGTGAAGCACCCTGAGCTACACGCATACATACGATTTTGCCATCAGAGCTACATGCGGATGAAGCGTGAAGGCTCGTGGCCATGGACCAGAAATAAATCTGATTGTGACGAGTGGTGAGGAGCTGCGTAGAGAGAACTTATTTCTTAAGACTATCAAATAGACGAATAAGCTCCTTTGAGAACTTATTCAATTCTTTAGTACTTATCAATGGTCTAACATACGGAAGAGGCTTATTAAACTTGGGTGGTATCTTAAATCCGAGTAATCGGAGGATTTTTTTCGATAGAGCTACACCGTCCTTGTATGTTGCTTGAGCCTCTTTCATCAATGCTTCTATTGATTCATAGTGAAGAGTATTGTGGATAATTTTATTGCGTCGTGCGTTATAGGTTACCAACTCAGCAACAATAGATGGCTTTCCCCCCAACAGTTCATAAAATGAAATCAGCTGCGAGAATTTGGCATCGCCGTCCCAGTATTTCTTATGGGTTTTCTTCCGCTTACCTACAAAGGTGGTAATTAGCAATCTCAACATCATCTCGAGGGATGCCGTCTGCAGAACTAGGGCTTCAATATGGTCACCATTCACTTCGCTAGCCATTCTGGCCTTTAATCTAACGAGGCTAATAGTGTCCTTGCTGAGTTTGTTCCAGTAATTGGCCATAAAGATTGGCAGACAGCTAGGCTGCCCGAGTTGCCAGACTGGCAAGTGTGATCCCACGGAGAATCGAACTCCGGTTTCCAGGATGAAAACCTGGCGTCCTAGCCGCTAGACGATGGGACCGCATATACGCTGAAGGTGTATTCAAACGTGCGCCATATAGTAACAAAAAAACTGGAAAATGCTAGGGTATATTTCCCTACGGCTGGGCCATTATTTTCTCCGATTTGACGAACTCTATAACGTTCTGGTTGTGGTCTATGGTAAACAATACCCCTTTGGTGGTGCCGTTTTTGAGCATCAGCTCGCTTGCCTCTTCCACGGTCGTATACAACGCGACATTCCGATGAGCGCAGAGGATGACTACCGACGATATGATGTCATTGAAACGGTCCGGGTCAGCGGGGATAAGGAATGCAACCTCATCATCTGCAGTGCGCTCCCGAATGACATCCCCCAAATTGCAATATTCAAAACGGTCGGCAGTCACACGTGTTCGGAGGTCGAGGGCATAGATAGTGAGTGACCCTGCAATAATGACAAAAAACAGAAACGCTGACGTTATACGTATGAGCGTCTGTTTAGGGGTCTTAAGAAGCCACAGCTTGTATAAGCATAGTGGGATAATAATGCAGAACAGAGGAACTGTTTTGAGTACAGAATAGAAGTGTATCTCAAACGCAGACCAATCAAGAAACACCAGGTGATGGAGCACTACCGGCAATGCAAAGAAATAGAGCACCGGATACGCGAAGCGCAATGACGTGATAGAATCCTCTTTTGCCTTTCTCCCGCCAAACCAAAGCAGTGCGGCAAACAGAACAAGGGACATCAGCAACGGACTGAACCATTTAAGGTAATTTTTTCCGAGTGCAATGAGCAATTGCGAAACACTTCCCGCTTCGCTTTCTTCAGGCACATACCCGTTTAGATAACGATCGGTCATCACCGATAAAAATGAACCAGTATCCGAAACCGACGCATACTGGAGGACTGTTGCAGTGAGCACCACTATAGGAATAATTATGCTCATGAGCAAAAGCGGCAATGCGAATCGCTCTCTTCTGCGAATGAACGCATAGAAAAAAAGAGCTGCACATATGAACAGGCCAATCCACTCACTGTATACGGTCAGCGCAAGTGTAAGCGCAAGTGCAATATATTCTCTATGCAAAACTTCTTTTCTAGAAGTAATGATCGTATAGAAAAGATACCCGGCAAGAACAAACAATACTTGAACAAACATATCCGACATGTAGTTCACCGTATGCATATAGAGAGATATGCCCGTAAACAAATATAAACAAAAGCCGATCAGCCCTACATACACATTCTTGGTCATCCTATACAAGAGGAGCAAGAGGATGCTGGCAGTTGCTATCTGAACAAGGACGTTAAAGATGCGTAACCCGACAACATTTGGCTCAAATCCAGACGCAGCAAAAAGTGCATATGGAGCAATGTATGCAAAGGGCGGGTAGGAAACATAGTAATAGTCGCCTGCATCATTGCTGTATCCCATCCTATCCACTTCGATCGAAGAATGGTTGTTTATGTGCTTATTGCTTTCTCCAGGATACGTCACTGGAGGTACAAAGTGATGTGTCAATCCTCCATCCTCGTGCCATATTTCCAGATGCCGAAGCACGGTTGCGGTGTGCCATTCATAATCGAACGCACGAGGTGTCACAATTGATTCCCACCTGATGCCCAGAGAAAAAAGCGTCACCACGACGCCAGACGCAGCAAAAAGTGCATATGGAGCAATGTATGCAAAGGGCGGGTAGGAAACATAGTAATAGTCGCCTGCATCATTGCTGTATCCCATCCTATCCACTTCGATCGAAGAATGGTTGTTTATGTGCTTATTGCTTTCTCCAGGATACGTCACTGGAGGTACAAAGTGATGTGTCAATCCTCCATCCTCGTGCCATATTTCCAGATGCCGAAGCACGGTTGCGGTGTGCCATTCATAATCGAACGCACGAGGTGTCACAATTGATTCCCACCTGATGCCCAGAGAAAAAAGCGTCACCACGACGCAAATGCCCAACACAATCGCATTATTTCTCTTCATGATAGTCCTCTTCTGCATTTATATCCCAGACTTTTTCCTTCGGATAGTTTCCCAAGATTGATTCCACCGAAGCCATTGCAGTCAGCATGGAATGATCCTGATTATTGTAACGGTGCATACCGTTTCGACCAATGGGATAGAGGTTGGCAATGCCGTTGAGGTACCGCTTCACAATATCAAAATCCTTATATACGCCCGAATACACCGGGTAGGCTTTCGGTACTTTTTCAACATGATAGGCCAGGGCCTGATGCTTCGAGAGACCTATGTGCTCAAGCTCTTTCGATGCAAGTGCACCGAGGTCCTCCTCTGACATCCTCCAGAGCGGATCGGTATCATTGCAAAAATATTCCATACCAAGCACCTGGGCATTGGGTGACTGCACCATATATGGGCTCCAGTTACGAAACAGCTGGATGCGCCCTACCTGTACTTCAGGATCATGGATGTAAATCCAGTTGTCCGTGAGTTTGAGTAGCTCTGCATCCTCCACGAGCACACCTATGGTGACAAAATCCCGAAATGTGAGGTGTTGCGCAACAGCAGAGACCTCTTGTGGTGGTGCCTGCGTGAACGCTGCAAACAGTTCAGTAATGGGCATTGTTGAAAAAAAATAGTCTGCCTCCAGCATGTGTTCTTCTCCCGTTTCAGTATCCCGATACGTTACTGCACGAACCCGCTCGTTGTTATTCTCAATTTTTATCACTTCAGCATTTGTTACGATCGATCCACCTTTCTCTTCTATGGTACGAGCAACCACCTCCCACAGATGTCCAGGGCCGTATTTAGGATAAAGAAAATATTCGATAAGTGACGTTTCGACATTCTTCTGACTGATGTTCGCTTTACGAAACAAACGCAGTATGCTGTTCTGAACAGCTTTCCATACGGAAAGACTCTTTACACGCTGCCTTCCCCAGTCAGCTCCCAAATCTGTACAACGCAGTCCCCACACTTTTTCAGTGTATGTCTTAAAAAACGTCAGATACAGTTCATACCCAAAACGATTGATGAAAAAATCCTCCAAATTCTTCTCTTCTCTAGGAAAAAGAAGAGAATGTACATAACTCGTTCCTATTTTGAGCATCTTCACCACACCCAGATTCGAGAGTGTCTTCCATGAAAGCTCAACAGGATATTCATAGAATTTCCCGCCATAGAATATGCGTGATCTCCTTTTGCGCACAAGCATGACATCTTCATCATTGTCATGGATTGCAGAGGATGGGCGCTCAAGAACATGCGTTCTGTTTTGATATGAGAGTGCTATATGCTCATCACTTCCTTTTTCAAGTGGCAGCACATCAAGCCACCATGAGACAACCTTGTCAGACTTTGAGAAAAAACGATGCCCTCCAATATCCATTCTGTTTTCCCCAAACTGCACTGTCCGAGAAATACCGCCAAGATGCCGGCTTTTCTCAAGGATAATGGGTTGAATATCCGTGTGACGGAGAAGTTCTAGCGCCGCAGTGAGTCCCGCGGGTCCAGCCCCGATGATCACTGCCTTTTTTGTTTTCGGTGTTTGTTCAGTCATTGGCTGTGGAGACATGCGTGCATTGTATGCTCTAGTATATACTATCTGCATGACCAGAATGTTGCGCTCGTTTATCGTCTTTTGCTTTGTCGGCGCCATTAGTTCCCTCATAGATCTCGGCATTTTGTATATGCTTGTTGAATACTTCGAGTTTTCTGTATATCTAGCAGCCACGCTCTCTTTTACCCTTTCATCGCTCAATGGCTACACCCTCAATAAACTCATCACTTTCAGAGACACTTCTCTGAGCGTCAAACGCCAATATATCTCTTATGTGTTAGTCAATCTCATTGGACTCGGGCTTACGCTTATGCTCCTCTTCCTCTTTATAAATACTTTTGGGCTCTACTATATGCATGCTAAGATACTCACCCTTGCTATCGTCGTCCTTTGGAATTTCGGAGGCAGCAGGACTTTTGTATTCAAAAATAGAACACACTGACATATGAAAATCGTATCGCTCAATATCGAGGGATCAAAGCATGTAAACCGGGTTATCCCTTTTCTTGAAGCTGAACAAGCTGATGTTATATGCCTTCAGGAAGCACAGCTCGATCTCCATCCTTATCTTGAAAAAGCTGGATACACATTTCATGTGCTTCCCATGACTTTGCGCACTGACGATTCACATTTGAATGAACCAGAAGGACTCCTTTTGGCAACTCGTCATGAGACAACGTTTGATTCCTTCTATTATCATATGCCCGAAGAAGGCATCCAGCCATTTATCAAAGCCGCATGGAGAGACACCTGCGCTTATGGAGTGTTGTTTGCGGATGTAACCTTTCAAGGAAAGCTATTCAGGATCGGAACTACGCATTTTACCTGGACCCCAGACGGTATGCCCAATAGCGAACAGGACGCTGACGCAGATGCGCTTTTCTCGTTTCTCCGCACACAAAAGCCGCATGTGATCTGTGGGGATTTCAACATACCTCGTCTGCACAATTATAATTATAAGCGCCTTACAGAACTGTACACCGATGCTATTCCCACGAACTATACAAGCAGTCTTGACCGCACACTCCATCGATGCGGGAAGGATGCACAACGGTCTATTATGTTTGACGAATACATGGTGGATTACCTCTGCACCCAGACACCATACACAGCCTCAGATGTGCGTTTACAGTTTGGCATCAGCGACCACGCAGGCATTGTCGCAACCCTTCACTCCGACCTCACTCGACCGTAACAGATTTTGCCAGATTACGCGGGCGGTCTACATTTAAACCGCGTGCAATGCCTACGTAATATGCAAATAGGTGCAATGGTACTGTCGAGACAATCGGCTGAATGATCGGATGTACTTTTGGCATATAAATGATATCTGTTGCAAGTGACGCCAGGTGGGAATCACCAAGTGTGCCGAAAGCAAGAACCGGCGCTTTTCTAGCTCTGACCTCTTCAATGTTTGAAATCATCTTTTCATAGACATCATCCTGCGGACAAAGAGCAACAACAGGAAAATCAGCATCAAGCATGGCAATCGGCCCATGTTTAAGCTCGCCGCCGGCATACGCTTCTGCATGAATATATGCAACCTCTTTCAGTTTAAGAGATCCCTCATAAGCAATTGGCGTATGGAATTTTCTTCCAATGAAAATCATATCCCGCGACGAAGCGTACTTCTGGGCAATGCGTTTTATCTCTTCAGACTGTTTGAGTACACTGCGAAGAACTTCAGGCAAGCTCTGAAGCGCCTCTGCGATCTCTATTCCTTCTTCTTGCCTCATGCCTCGCTCACGTCCAATAAGAAGCGTCAAAAGCGCGAAGACAGCAAGCTGCGAGATGAATGCCTTGGTTGAGGCAACAGCAACCTCGGGACCAGCGTGGTTATATACTCCAGCATGTGTCTCACGTGCGATGGTCGACCCGACAGAGTTTATGATGCCGAGGGTTAACAAACCTTGTTTCTGTGCAGACCGGATCGAAGCAAGCGTGTCAGCGGTCTCACCAGACTGCGAGACAGCAAGAACTGCGCTTTTTTTATCTGGCAAATTGCGTTTGTAACGGTACTCACTTGCCAACTCAACCTCTGTGGGCAGACCAGCATACTCTTCAAGAAGATATCGGCCTACAAGTCCTGCATAATAGGCAGAACCGCAGCCCACGATCTGCAGGCGATTGAGCACAGAAAGCTTATCAAGTACCGTTTCAAGACCGCCAAGCTTCGCCCTCCCTTTATCCATAAGAAGCCTGCCTCGGATCGTATTTTCAATAACCTCAGGTGCCTCAAAAATCTCTTTGATCATGAAGTGGTCATACCCCTCTTTCTGTGCCGCCTCAAAATCCCACGCAACCTTTTGCGGAGTTTTTTGTCGTGCCTCCCCCGAAAGCGAACTGATGCTGTACGAGTCTTTGGTAATGACCGCAACTTCTCCGTCATCTAGGTACACAACATCCTTCGTGTGGGACACCAGAGCTGATGGATCAGATGAAACAAAATGTCCATCCGTGCCGATGCCGAGCACAATAGGGCTACCCATGCGCCCAATAACAATCACTCCCGGCTCATGCTCGCTCATTACGGCAAGACCATACGTACCGCGGACCATGCGCAACGCTTCCAAGACCGCACTCTTGAGATCGCCCTTATAGAGGGTGCCTATGAGTTTAGCGAGCACCTCGGTGTCGGTATCAGACTCAAACGAAATGCCCTGCGCAAGAAGTCCTTCCTTCAATGCGCGGTAGTTTTCTATGATTCCATTGTGGACGATCCATATCTGTCCGCTGGCATCATGATGCGGGTGTGCATTCTTTTCAGTCGGTTCTCCGTGTGTTGCCCAACGCGTGTGCGCAATACCAGAAGTGCCGCCGATGGTTTCAGTGATGCTTGCCACAAGATTGTCTATAGGACCAACTGACTTCACCACACCATATCCCGGAACAAATATCCCCGCAGAGTCGTATCCGCGATATTCGAGTGTCCGCAATCCTTCAATTAAAAGAGGTTCTGCTGTCCGCTGTCCCACATATCCGAAAATACCACACATATTTTTTTCTATTATCTGTTTCTTTATGATACTACGGCAACCTGAGATTGGTTACTTATAGATTATTCCTGCAAAAATCCCCCTGCCTGGTGCTTCCAGAGCCGAGCATAGGTTCCGCCGCGGTTAACAAGTTCAGTGTGACTGCCGCTTTCAGTAATAACTCCTTCCTCAAGAACAATGATACGATCCATTTCACGCAATGTCGAAAGGCGGTGAGCGATCGCTATCACTGTTTTGCCCTCCATGAGTACCCGCAGTGCTTTCTGTATTTCCACTTCGCTCTCAGAGTCGAGTGCAGAAGTCGCCTCATCGAGAATGAGTATAGGAGCATCCTTGAGCATGGCGCGGGCAATTGCTATACGTTGTTTCTGTCCTCCTGAGAGCTTAATGCCGCGCTCGCCGACGATAGTGTCGTAGCCGTTCTCAAGTTTTATGATGAAATCATGCGCCTGCGCCTTCTGTGCGGCTGCAATCACCTCCTCATCGGTTGCGTCAAGCTTGCCATACATAATATTCTCTTTGACTGTACGGTGGAACAAAAGCGGCTCCTGCGGCACAACAGCAATATGCTCACGCAATGAATCCTGCGTGACATCACGTATATCTTGTCCATCAATTGCGATACTACCATCGGTGACATCGTGCTGCCGAAGCAAGAGCGAGACGAACGTGGTCTTACCAGCACCCGAAGGCCCAACCAAGCCAATGCGCTCACCCCCTTGTATGCTGAGATCAAACGCATTGAAGACACGATGTGCGCCATAGTCAAAGGTTACATTCTTCCACGCGATCTCTCCTGCTGTTGCTGTAAGCGGTTGCGCGTTTTGCTTGTCTTCAATCTCATAGGACGATAAAAGTTCACTTAACCCTTCTTCCATTTCGCCGTATGCAGCAGACGTATCATTGAAAGCTCGGCCAATGAATACGAGCCGATCAGTAAAAGTACTAAAAATGACCAGAACAAGGAGTAGATCCCCCGTCGATATTTCTCCGAGCCTCCATCGAGCCAACAGCATATACATAATGAGTGCCGCAAACACAAAGAGAACCAGGCTGTTGAGAAACATGGTGATCTCCGAATACCGCCAGCTTGCTTTATGTGCAGATCTGTTGAGTCCTGATAGTTCTTTAAGTTTTTTGTTTTCAAAATGCGAGAGCGCGTATTGCCGTACCGCAGCGATGTTCGTGAAGGTATCGACAATATAACCGCGCAGTTTTGTTGCACTCTCAGCACTTTCTCTGGAAAGCTGCCGTTTACGCGGCGTGAGCCTCCAGTTAATGCCAATCACGATAAAAATAAGGACAAAGTATGCAATGGCAGAGTAAATATCAACTGACGCAATAAGGAAGAGAGAAACAATGATACCGACAACAGTCGGAAGATGCGTCCAGAGAAAATCGGCAATAATACGTTCTGCTGCATGGACGACATTGCTGACCTTACTCAAAAGCGACCCTGCGAATCTGTTGCTGAAGTATGCGTGGCTATGCTTATTAGCGTATGAAACGAGCTCATCATATATGTCCTTAAGCATGCCCGTTATCCAGTACATACCGCTGAATCCACTCCCGCGCCACACGAGGCTGATCACAAAATCAGCAAGCGGATAGGCAATTGCAAGAAGAAATACAAAATCATAACGCTCTCCCTCGATGGCCTCGACTATGTATTTGAATATAAGTGCCAAAAGCCGTGAGCTGATAGCGCCCACGAGCACGCAGCCGATTGCAATAAAAACCCACACCGCATGCTTCCGCGACATGTGCCACACAAAAGCAAGCGGTGTTTTTGGCAAAACGCCATTTTGCTGCGGTATGTATTCTTGTGGCCGCTCCATAGGCATACACAATACACCAAGCTGAATAATTTGCGATGAAAACGTTATGTGAGCGCCTTTCTGAGATCAGACTCAGTTATCTCTCCCTCGCGCAATATGGTGAACTCTTCATCAACAACTCGCACGATAGTTGAAGCCAATCCTTTGCGCGGACCATCATCGATCACTTTACTAATGAGATGCGCCCGAGAGCCAAATTGTTGCAGTATCTCACCAACTGTTGGGAGCGTGGGGGCGCCGCTTACGTTTGCGCTGGTACAAGTAAGCGGCGCATCATACTCATCCATGAACGATGTAATGAGTGTTTGAGCGTGTGGATCGCTTGATATGCGGAAGCCGATGGTGCGGTCCTTAGCAACAAATTCGTCCGATATGTGAAGTTTTGCTTTCAAAACAAGCGTGAGCGACCCTGGCAGAAAATGCTCCGCGATGCGCACAGCATAGGGCGGTAGTTCAGCATAGCGGGCGATATCATCGAGACTACGGACGAGCCAGCTTGCTGCCTTGTTTCTGTCCCGCTCTTTGAGCGTGAAAAGCACATTAAGTTCCTGCGTATCTAACGCATTCGCACCAAGCGCATACAGCGTTTCAGTGGGATAGAGAATCATCTGAGTACTGTACTCCTCCCTCCCGCAATTTCAAGAAAAAGAAAATGCCAGCGTCCTTCCGAAGAAATACGCTGGCACGTCAGTAGCCGCTGAGGCGGCTGAAGAAATAGAACTTTTTGCCGTCGATGATCAGTGAGTACATGTAGGTGTACTCATGATGACGCTTATCGACGTCGCGCGTAAGCGAGACGTAGAGTTCGCCCATCCCTTCGATCCGACGGATCTCTCCATCGGTAAGCGGAAACGCAGTCATCTGGTTCTTGATGAGCTGCTGCATAGGCTGAGTCGGGATCATGTTCATACGCCCCTGTTTGACGCTATTCGTGCTTTAAGTGCACGATTTACCTCACTAATAGTACCATAATCATCGGAATATGTAAAGGTGTCTCCCGCCATCTCTTTCCGGTACGCAAATTCCTCGATTTCCGCCCGTCCTGAAAGTCCAAAATCAATGATATAGCCTTGTTTATCGCCCTCTTGTAGCTCCATTTTTTGGGTGATCATAATATTTCCGAAGTGCATATCCCGGTGATAGAGATGATTCTCATGGAACTGGTCAATGAGCGTGCACAGTTCTCTGCAAAATACATCGGGGTCAAGCCAAGGCGGCACAAATCCTTTGCTGTGGAGTATGTCATCGAGGCTCGCTGCAGGAAGCTTTTCCATCGCAATAAGCTTCTTGTCCCCAATCTCAAGACTATAGAATGGGATCGGCACGCCGATCTTGCTTTCACTTTGAGTAGCCACGTCGTAAAACTGTTCGTGCAATTCCGCTTCTTCTTGTATAGGGTTGCGACCTCGAGGCGTTTTTTCCGCCGTGGCAAATTTATAGCATATCTCAGGAGGGATGTTACGTATTTCGTTCTTGAATATGACAACCACTGCATCACCCCCCTGCCCGATCTTCTGCTGATTCTGCCACACGGTCTCAACAGTGGACTGAAGACCCTCAGGACTGAGCTCGCTCATTTCTATGCCTTCTATAGTCTTCAGTCCCTTAAATGATGTACTCGCTTCAATACGCTTCCGTATGCGCTCTTGTACAAAGGCAAGTGCCTCCTTTGCTGATTCAGCATTTTCAATACGTTCCCGATTTGCGGAATTTTCAATAAGAAATTTGTTGGCAGGATCTTCAAGAAGTGTATCGAGCTTATCCTGTGCCTGAGATTCGGTAAGTGCGGGGTTTCCGGGTAGTGCTTCTTTCATGTATTTAACATCATCGATGGATATGCTACTATCCTATCACTTTTGCGCGGTTAGCTCAGCTGGTAGAGCATCACATTGACATTGTGGGGGTCACAGGTTCAAGTCCTGTATCGCGCACAAACGGGGCACCCTAATGGGTGCCTTTGCCGTTTGTGCGCGATACAGGACTTGAACGGCGGAGCGATGTGAGTGAAGCGAACCAGCGAGCCGTGTCCCGCGGCACTTATGAACGGATGCGAATTAGTGACCATCAGGACAAGTCCTAGAGAAGACTTATATGAATCAAGTCCATTCTTTTCTTTAAATGCTATACTTCCCCACATGGAAAACCTTAAGAAAATAGTGGTCATCTACCATGACCAATGCCGCGACGGTTTTGGCGCGGCATACGCAGCCTGGAAGAAGTTCGGTGATGACGCAAGCTACATCCCTCGCAAGACACAGGACCCTGCCCCAGAAGGACTGCAAGACAAGGATATTTTCATTGTCGACTACAGCTACAAGAAACCTGTACTTGAGGATCTACAAAAGAACAACAGATCAGTTGTCGTCATTGATCACCATGAAACTGCAAAAGAAGCGGTACAGTCATTTAAAGAAAATGTCTTCGACATGGGACACTCTGGTGCAGTGCTTGCCTGGAAGTATTTCCATCCAAAAACCGAAGTGCCAAAACTCCTCCTTTATATTGAGGACCATGATCTCTGGAAATTTGAAATGGAGTTCAACCGCGAATTCGGCGCAGCGCTTGGAGAGTACAACCAGGACTTTGAGACATGGGATCAGCTGAATAAAAATCTCGAAGACAGAGAACACTTCAACAAGTTCATATCGCACGGAGCAACCATTGCCGGATTTGAAGATAAGCTGGTGCAAAAACTCGTTTCATTCAAGGAGAAAGTGCTTTTTGAAGGACATGAGATCTTCGCCGTGAACTGTTCCCGAATATATCGATCAATTGTTGCACACGAGCTTTCCAACCTCAACGGAAAAGAAGGCGGCCTAGAAATGGCGATCGTCTACTACCGGTACGATGGACAAGTACACTGTTCACTTCGCAGCAATGGAGACGTCGACGTGCGGGCAATGGCAGAGAAATACGGCGGAGGAGGACACAAAAACGCTGCAAGCATTCGCGTTGCCTCATTTGAGGAACTGCCATTCACTTTTCTTTAAAATGCGGTAAAGTGCTCTGATGCGTATTTTGAGCATCGAAACCTCGTGTGACGAAACAGCCATAAGCATCGTTGAAGCAACGGGCGAATTTCCTGATGCGACCTATGAAATCCTCGGGAATGCACTTTATTCCCAAGTAGAGATACACCAAGAGTATGGTGGAGTCTTCCCTGCGCTCGCTAAACGTGAGCATATCAAGACAGTTCTGCCCATGTTGCAGAAAGCACTTGCGGAGGCAGAATTACTTCACCAAACGCAGCAGTCACTGGAGGAAACTACCAAAGAAAAGCTCGTGAAACTCCTGGAGCGTGAGGAAGGGCTTGCAACTGAACTCATCACATTCTTTGAGCAGTATGAGATACCGCAGATTGATCTCATTGCGGTGACCTCAGGCCCTGGGCTTGAGCCAGCATTATGGGTTGGTGTGAACTTTGCAAAGGCACTCAGCGCAGTGCTTGAAGCGCCGGTTATGCCGATCAACCATATGGAAGGACATATCCTCGCCTCTCTATTTGATGTGGTTGAGGACGATAAACTTGCACACGTGCAGTTTCCAGCAATCGCACTATTGATCTCTGGAGGACACACAGAACTGGTGCTCATGAAAAACTGGGTCACCTACGAAAAAATAGGAGCAACTAAAGACGATGCGGTTGGTGAAGCGTTCGATAAGGTGGCACGGATGATGGGTCTTCCCTACCCAGGTGGGCCAGAGATAAGCATCAGAGCAAAAGAAGCGCGTGAGCGTATGCTTCCTCCGTATAAAGCGGATCTGCCGCGCCCGATGCTCCATTCAAATGATCTCTCCTTCTCTTTCTCAGGACTAAAGACATCAGTGCGCTACGCTATTGAAGGCAAGAGTCTTACTGAAGACGAAGCAAAGGCGCTGTGCCGGGACTTTGAAGATGCAGTCACACAGGTATTACTTAAGAAGACACAAGATGCGCTGACACAGTACGGTGCACACACCCTCATCATCGGCGGCGGAGTAAGCGCCAATGAACACATCAGACGGACTTTCCAGATAGAACTTCTTTCTTCTCATCCTGATGTTGAGGTCTACATTCCGCAGCCGAAGCTTTCAACCGACAACAGCATCATGATCGCTCTCTCTGGACATGCACACAAAGAACACGCGAGCAGCGCCGGAGCGATCGCTCTGATTAAAGCTGATGGAAATAAGTCGCTCTAAAGCCCTTCAATAAGGGCTTTTTTCGTGCTACTATCGCCCTTATATGAGCGAAGAAAAAAGCACTATTCCTGAGGTTTTTCTTAAGCCTTACGAACCAACTGACCACGAAAGACGCATCTACGCGCTCTGGGAGGAATCAGGTTATTTCAATCCTGATAACCTGCCTGGAGATCGCACTACCCCGTTTTCTATCGTGATGCCCCCGCCAAACGCTAATGGCTCACTTCATGCAGGCCACGCCCTCTTTGTGACCATCCAAGACATCATGATGCGTTTTAAGCGCATGCAAGGGTATAAAGCGCTCTGGCTTCCCGGAGCCGACCACGCGGGCTTTGAGACACAGGTAGTATACGAAAAGAAGCTTGAGAAAGAGGGTCGTTCACGTTTTTCTATGGATCCGCAGGATCTCTACAAGGAGATCATGGATTTTACACTCTCCAACAAATCGTTCATGGAGAATCAAATACGTGAGCTTGGCGCTTCGTGCGACTGGAGCCGTGAACTCTTCACACTTGATGATTCAGTCATCAAGATCGTGTACGACACCTTCAAGAAACTCGATGAGGATGGCCTCCTTTACCGTGGGGCTCGGAGCGTAAACTGGTGCCCAAAGCACCAGACCTCTCTCTCGAACCTTGAGACGGTGCACAACGAACGCACTGACAAGTTCTACTACTTCCAATACGGACCATTTGTGATCGGTACTGCGCGTCCTGAAACAAAATTCGGCGACAAGTATGTTGTCATGCATCCAGATGATGCTCGATATAAAGACTTTGCTCACGGGCAAAAGATTGAGCTTGAGTGGATTAATGGCCCTATTACCGCAACGGTCATCAAGGATGAAGCAGGCGATCCTGAGATGGGTACTGGTGTGATGACCATTACCCCGTGGCATTCAGGCATTGACTTTGAGATCGCAAAACGTCACAACCTCGACTACGAGCAGATCATCGATTGGCGCGGGAAGCTCCTCCCTATTGCGGGAGAATTTGCTGGCATGAGCATCACTGAAGCTCGGGAGAAGATCGTTGAGAAACTGAAGGAGAAAGGGCTTTTGGTGAAGATCGATGAGAACTACAGCCATGCTGTCCCTTGCTGTTACAAATGCGAGCGGGAGATCGAGCCGCAGATCAGGGAGCAGTGGTTCGTAAGAATGGAACCGCTAGCACAGAAAGCGCTCGAAGCTGCTGATCGGAAGGAAGTTACATTCGTTACCGACCGTGACGAACGCGTCTTCCGCGACTGGATGGAAAAGATCGAAGATTGGAATATCTCCCGCCAGATCGTCTGGGGAATCAAGATCCCCGCAAAGATCTGTACTGCATGCGATCATGGCATGGTAGATCTCGACGATACGGTGACTGTATGCACCAAGTGCGGAGGTGAGGTCGTGCCTGACCCTGACACGTTTGATACCTGGTTCTCAAGCGGACAGTGGCCGCTTGCGACCACCCGCTTCCCAGAGAGCGACGATTTCAAAACTTACTACCCTACGTCTGTGATGGAAACAGGAAAAGATATCCTCTTCTTCTGGGTATCCCGCATGATCATGTTGGGGATCTACCGCACAGGTAAGGTGCCGTTTAAGAAGGTGTACCTGCACGGCATGGTGCGCGACAAACATGGCAAAAAGATGAGTAAGTCGAAGGGCAATGTGATCGCACCGAGCGAGATACAGGAGAAGTACGGCACTGATGCGCTCCGCATGGGACTGGTTGTCAACAACGCTCCAGGCACCGACATGAACCTCGACCCAGACAAGGTCAATGCGTACAAGAAATTTGGCAACAAGCTCTGGAACATCACACGTTTCGTCCTCGATGCCACAAGTGATTTTACTCATGATCGCAATACAGAATTGTCTGAAACAGAAATCCAAATCAGAAACCGTCTCAATGAAGTTGTTGGGGAGATAACTGAGTATATGAATAAGGATCGGTTCGATCTTGCAAGTGAAAAGATATATCAGTACGTCTGGACAGAACTTGCTGACAAGATACTCGAAGAATCAAAACCACTACTTTCTGGCGAGGACCAGAATGCAAGAAAGGCACGTCAATATGTTCTTTCTGAGTGTCTTACCACATCACTAAAGATGCTTCACCCATATATGCCGTTCATCACAGAGACCATCTGGCAGCAACTTCCAAAAGACATGAAGGATAGTGAACTGCTCATGGTGGCAACCTGGCCAAAGCTCTAAAAACAACCCACAGCAAGACGGTGCGGACAAAAGTCCGCACCGTCTTGCTGTTACAATAGAAGTATGGAGTCGACAAATTTCGCCATCGCATTTTTAGGCGGCTTAATACCCGCTCTTTTCTGGCTCTGGTTCTGGCTGCGCGAAGACAAGGAACGGCCTGAACCATACTTGTTGGTTGCAATCGCGTTCATCGGCGGCATGATGGTCGTGCCTTTGGCACTACCGCTTCAAAAACTTGCCCTCGACACCTATACAGGCGACAATCTCATCTTCGTTTGGGTCATTATCGAAGAAGTACTTAAGTATGCCGCCGCACTTTTGATGATCCTTTGGAACAAGGCAGTTGATGAGCCTATTGATGTCATCATCTACATGATCACTATTGCGCTTGGATTCGCGGCGCTTGAGAACGCTCTGTTCATCTTTAATCCCCTTACTACTGGGGATTTTGCAGGTTCGGCACTCACCGGATTCTTCCGATTTGTAGGTGCAACACTGCTCCACGTACTCGCGTCGGGAACTGTTGGCGCATTTTTGGCTCTTGCCTTCTTCAAAAGCAGCGCGGCTAAACTTGCTCTGGGTTCTCTTGGGTTGTTCATCGGCATTGTATTGCATGCCCTATTCAACTTTTTTATAATGGATGCAAGCGGAGAAACCATTTTAGGCGTGTTTCTCTTCGTATGGATGGGCATTATCGTCCTCTTCCTCATCTTTGAGAAAGTGAAGATCCTTGAAGCGCGGCATAATGCGCAACAAATCATTAAATAACATGAAAAAACCATCATTTTTAGAGCGACTCACCGGTTCAGTCAAAACCGACAAATACGATGACGTCCTTGATGATGATCATGAGTTCGGTTCTGAAGAGACCCCATCCCAATACGAAGAGGAATCTGATTGGCATGGACAGGAAGGACCTGATGATGAGGAGCAAGACGGCGAATTGCCAGTAGATATGTATCAGACAGGTGATGCTATTGTCATACGCGCACTCGTTGCCGGAGTTTCTCCTGACGACCTTGATATTGCAATAACACGCGATATGGTCACCATCAAAGGATCACGTGAAGAATATAAAGAAGCAGCAAATGATGACTACTACCATCGTGAACTGTTCTGGGGCTCATTTTCACGAACCCTCCTTCTTCCTGAGGAAGTTGTCATAGACGAGGCGGAAGCACAGGAAAAACACGGACTCCTTGAGATACGATTGCCAAAGGTTGATAAAGGGCGAAGTACACGATTGAAGGTAAAGCCGCATGCTCCTAAATAAAAGAAAGGCCGCCTCTGTGTGGCCTTTCTTTTATTTGTTTCTGTTTACCCACCAACTATCTTGCTTCTCTTTGAACCACCAGCGGTCTGAGTCAATGGTAAGCATGACCTCTGCGATCTTCTTTGCTTCTTCAGTCTTCAAGCGCTGTGCTGCAGGTTCGATCCACGTTTTTGCACGCTCGTTGCCTATATCGTACTGTTCTTTCAAGCAGAAGATGAATTCAAGATTATCTGCATCTTTTACCAAAGTTGATTCAACCGATTCTCGTTCTTCATACTCATCGATAAGCGCCTTCATGTCATCTCCAAAAGGAAGCGGTGCAACAACATCCGCATGCGCTTTTTCTTCCAGACGCTCTGTATACTTTTGATGTACGTAGTTGAGGTCAGAGATACGGGATTCTGAGATGTCGTGGAAAAGACATAATTGTACAACTTTCCCCACATCGACTCCGCCATGCATCTTGGCCAGACAGTAACCTATGTAGCAGACACGGTTTATATGTTCAGCAACGCTCTGTTCGCCGGAGCCCAAAAAGAAAAAACCGCTTCGTGGCGTTTTTGAAAGCATGCCTACCTCATAGAGAAAATCTGCAACACTCTCAATGTCATCTTTGTTCATGAGAAGTAGGATAGCACAAACTATTGCCGAGGTCAGGTTCGGTCACAAGTTACTAAATCAAGACCAGGCTCGTCCTGACGGTCTTTACTTATGGTCACGAATCACTAAGTATATTTGTTCGCATTCGCTCCAAATCTACTAAGTCAGGCTCGTCCTGACGGTCTCTAAGCTCGCAAGCTCGCTAAGAGCCGCGGGACACGCCTCACTCGCCTAGCGGCATCGTTCCGGCGTTCGAGCCTGACCTCACTGTGCGCAGGCACAGTGCTCTCTGAGCACAAATGAAAACAGCCCCTCGGGGCTGTTTTCATTTGTGCTCAGAGTCAGGCTCGAACTGACGACCCTTCCCTCTTCAGGGGAATGCTCTACCAACTGAGCTATCTGAGCGGCGTACTGTTTTTCAACAGTCGTGCCATTGTACCGGTTTTTAAGGTTTTTTCAATCCTATTCTTTCCCCGCTTTTATGGCTTCAACAGTCTCCGTAAATTGCTTCCACCCAGGGATTTCCTGCATGCCGGCGCTGAACGTCTCATACGAAGAACCCATGGCAGTGAAGTACGGTTCGAGGACATAAAAGTATAGTGCGAACGGCAATCCAATGAGCAAAATGTACCATGCTACACGCGTCCAAAACTCTATGAGTCCGTTTCGATGAATCTTATGCAAAAGTCTGTTGTTTTCCTTAAGGATTGCGGTGTTTTCCAAGATCAGCCGTTTAAGCTCCGCGTGATCGTTTTCATGTTCCATGCGCATTATTATAGCAGAGCACTCTGAATGCTTATCTCTTATTCTGTGGTAGAGTATCCCTGCTTATGCCTTCATAGCTCAATGGATAGAGCAGTCCCGTCCTAAGGGAAAGATGTAGGTTCGATTCCTGCTGAGGGCACCCGTATAAAAAGGACCAGTTTCACACTGGTCTTTTTTATATGGGCTTAAGGAATCGAAGAGGCTGACTAGTCTCTTACAAATGAAAATGACCCTTAGGTGGGTCATTTTCAATGCCAAACAATGTCTTGCTTATACAGCAAGCAGCTCTCTAACTTTATCTTCGTCAAATCCCACCACCACATCATTATCGATGCGGATGACGGGCACACCCATTTGTCCGGTCATTTCGATCATTTCCTGACGTTTCACCTGATCAGAAGCAACATCGAATTCAGTATATGCAACATTGTGCTCCTTAAAGAACTCCTTCGCAGCCTGACAAAAATGGCACACGGGAGTGCTGTAAATTGTTACTGTTTTTTCCATAGGTATGTAGTATATCACACGTGCTATGTCCACACCTAATCACCAGAACTGATACCATGGTTTTTTTGGCTCAATAGGTACCACCGGCTCGACTTTCTCCTCCTCCCCCACAATGATGATTACTTGTTCGCCTTCTTTTGCTACATCAAAATGCTTGCGGATTTCTTCTTCGATGCCCCGCTCTCCAGAAAGGTACTCCACCCGCTGCTCAAGCTGATTCTTCCGTTCCATGAGCTGGGCTTTTTTCTGTTCTGTCTCATGTTTCCGTTGTGCCATTTCCCGTTCAACTGTAAAACGCGCATACACCGCCACGCTTAAAAAGACTACCAAAATTCCCAAAATCACGAGCACTGGCCGTGAGTAGAGGTAGTCGGTAATTCTTCTCTTCTTGCCGAAGCTTGCCATGTGGTATCATTCTAGCATTCTTTAAAGACACGTTAACATACAGAGCTACATGAGTTTTCTTTTCCACAAACGAACCAAATCAGCCATTAAATGGATATGGATAGTGATCGCCATTCTTATCATACTCAGCATGGTATTCGCATACTCAGGAGGAAGCGGTGGTCTATTCTAAAAAAGACCGGACAGTCGTCCGGTCTTTTTTATTCTTATTTTTTGAGAGTATACTGTCTTTATGCGTATCACAAAACTAGGCCATTGTTGCCTCATATTAGAAGAAAAAGGTGTGAAAATCCTTACAGATCCAGGTGCTTTCACCACTGCACAGGATGAAGTGAGTGGTATAGATATCATTTTGATAACTCATGAACATTTTGATCACTACCATGTGCCATCGCTCACAAAAGTTTTGAAGAACAACCCTGAAGCGGTTGTGGTCACAAACAAGGCGGTGGGCTCACTCTTAGAGAAAGAAGGAATTTTATACACAGTAGTCGGAGACGGGGACTCCACAGAAATAAAAGGCCTCACTATCGAGGGCTTCGGAACAGAACATGGAAAAGTATACGGCAACTTGCCTGCGGTTGAGAACACGGGATATCTTGTATCAAGCAGATTCTACTTTCCTGGCGATGCGCTTCACAACCCACAAAGACAAATTGATATTCTCGCCCTTCCGGTTGCTGGACCTTGGCTCAAGATGTCTGAAGTGATCGCCTACGCACAAGAGGTCGCACCTCGAGTTGCTTTCCCCGTACATGATGGTTGGAAACCTCAGGAAGTATGGCAAAAATTCCCCTCTCAGATCTTACCTGAGATGGGTATTGATTTCGTCATTCTCAAAGACGGAGAAACTCAAGAGTTTTAAAAAGTCTTATTATCTGGTTTAGAATTCAAAAATACCAGTCAAAGTCTAAAGAGCTACCTATTCGTCGCTCTTTACCATTTTCATGAAGACCTCTGGTGGTATATTTACCTTTCCATAGGCAAGCATTCGTTTCTTTCCCTTCTTCTGCTTCTCGCGCAGTTTCATCTTTCGGGTTATGTCTCCGCCGTAGAGATAACCTGTTACGTCTTTCTTCATTGCAGAAAGCGAACGTGAGGCGATGATGCGTCCCATGGTCTTTGCCTGTATTTTAACAACGAACATCTGACGTGGAAGTGTGGTATAGAGTTTTTCAACAACTGCTTTTGCCTCGGTCTCAGCCCGGCGGATACCGATCACGCGGGAGAACGCAGGCACAATCTCCTCAGCAACGAGAACATCAAGCCGTGCAACTGACGCAGGGCGAACCTCGACAATCTCGTATGAAAGCGAGGCATAGCCACTTGATGCATTTTTGAGCTTATCGAAAAAACCGCGCATAAGCTCACGCAATGGCATCTCAACAGTCAAAAGCGTACGGCCATCACCAAACACCTCCGTTTCAAGCACCGTTCCCTCATGGTCATACAGAAGCGTCATAACATTTCCCATGTAATCGGGGGGCATAATGATCGAGGCCAAGATCCACGGTTCCCGGACGGTTACTTTATCGTGAAAATCTGGAAACCGTGACGCAGCGTAAATTTCTTCGCTATGACCATCTTCATGTGTAACCTCGTATGAAATTGAAGGTGAGGTAATGATAAGCTCGACATTGAACTCCCGCTTAAGGCGCTCAGTTATGATCTCCAGGTGAAGCATTCCCAAAAAACCGCAACGGAAACCCCGGCCTAAAACACCGGATGATTCCTCTTCATAAGAGAGAGAAGAGTCTGAAAGCTTCAAACGGTCAAGCGCTTGGCGGAGTATCGTGAAATCATCCTGGCTTTCAGGAAAGACCGACGCCCACACCACTGGTTTTGCCTCTTGGTAGCCGGGAAGCGGCTCTGAGACACTTTTCTCAAATACGATAGTGTCTCCTACAGAGGCAACGCCTGGCTCCTTAATGCCAGTTACAATATAGCCGATCTCCCCAGAAGAGAGCGAAGGTACAGGCACTTCACTTGGTGCAAGCATGCCAACTTCCAGAGCCTGAAACGTCTTTCCGCTTATTGCAAACTTCAGCTGATCCCCTTTTTTGACGGTACCGTCAAAAACGCGCAAATATACAATGATACCTCTGTGATTTGAGTACTGAAAATCAAAGATAAGACCGCGTAAATTTGTTCCTTCTGTTGCACGCGGCGCAGGAATGCGTTCGCAAATCGCATCAAGAAGATCAGTAACTCCCTCCCCGGTCTTTCCTGACACTCGAAGAATGGAATCAGCATCACAGTCAAGCAGCTTTACAATTTCCTCGCCAACTTCAGCAATACGCGCGTGCGGCACATCCACTTTTGTTAAAACAGGAATGATCGTAAGGTTCTGCTCCTTCGCCATCTGCAAAACGCTCAGTGTCTGTGCCTGTACTCCCTGCGTGCTGTCAACAAGAAGAAGTACGCCTTCAACGGCATTGAGCGCACGCGACACTTCATAAGAAAAATCTATGTGCCCAGGCGTGTCGATGAGGTTAAGCTCAAACGGCACACCGTTGTGAGTATATGACATCCGTACCGGCTGCATCTTGATGGTAATGCCACGCTCGCGCTCAAGATCCATCGAATCAAGCACCTGCTCTTTCATCAGGCGTGCTTCAACCGTTTTTGTCTCTTCAAGCATGCGGTCAGCAAGGGTCGATTTGCCGTGGTCGATATGTGCAATAATGCTGAAGTTTCTGATCTGCGGCTTCATAATGGTCCGCGTACTTTACAGTACATCCTCTTGCGGCGCAACGACATCAGTCTTGAATATACGTCGATGGAATGCCTTATATATCTCCTGAAGCTCAGGCGAGCGGAGCATGTGATAAGTCAAAATCACTCCGACAATGCCTACCCCGCCGCCAAGCATTCCCTGGATGAGAATACCGAGGAAAGAAGCCTCGTTGATACCTCCAACAAAGAAGTTGAGAGTGGCATACGCACACAAAGAGCCCACCAAAGTTGCCAAAAAAGCTCTGCCGAGGTTTGAGGAAAGCCATACAAGAGGTATCGAGAAACTTCGCACAGCACAAAAGAACAACACCAACGTCTGTGCGCAGATTGCAATGCTGTAGGAGAGCGCCACAATGACCACTTCAGAGCCGGACACTCCTTCAATGCGAAGCAAGGATCCGAGCACAGAGACAAAGCCGGGGTAGTTGACATACATGCCGTACATGAAGAATGTCAGAGCAACAGCGAACAGCGAACCGACAAACGTGACGACAAATGGCGTTTTAGTATTACCGCCTGCATAGAATGCACGAACAATGAGGAGGTTGATCGCCTGGGCAAAAAGAGACAGGCAGAGAAGTGCGAGTGTTGCTGCTGTCAGACGTGTATCTCCCCAATCAAATGCGCCGCTTCCAAGTACCACACGGACCAATTGTGCACGAAGGACTATAACAAGTCCTATTGCCGGCACCGACCAGAAAATAATATGGCGCAGGGCTGTGACAATGTGAAGCCGGAATGCATCCATTTTCTTCTGCGCAAACAGATCAGCCAAAAAAGGAAACGCGGCAATAGAGTAACTCGCTCCAATGACGGCAAGCGGCACCGACTGTAGATTGTATGCTAACTGAAACACCGCAACGGAACCCACGGTCATGAGACTAGTGATACCGATCAATACCAAAAGAACTATCTGATGCATGGCAAGCGTTATAGCGCGCGGAACCGAAACGCCGAGCACTTGTTTGATGAGCGGAAAAGAAACTGTTGTGGTGAAACCGAACGAGAGATTACTCTTCTGAACCAAGGGAAGTTGGACGAGCATATGTCCTAACGCGCCCAACACTACGCCAAGTGCCAATCCGGAAAGTCCCATGTATGGATACAAAAAAACAATGCCGGCGATGATACCGATATTATAAATAAGCGGACTTACTGCATAGAGCACAAATCGGTGTCCGAGCTGCGTAACCACACCGAACAAGCTCGAGATACCAAGCAGCATTGGCTGCAAAAGCAGGATACGCGTAAGTGTTACAAGCTCCTCCTGATGCTCCACCATGCCAGGAAAAAGCAAAGGGAGAATGAAGGGTGCACACACAGCGATGAAAAGCGCCAGAACTGTGTACACTGCAAGGAACACGCTAAACACCTGACTTAAAAGTTGTCGTGCTGAGGACGCATCGTCACCTTTAATGCGGCTCGCAACAAAAGGAATGAGCACATACACTGACAAAGTTGAGGCGAACAGCACATACAAGAGATCGGGTATTCGGAACGCAGCATAGTACAGGTCAAGCTCAACACCAGCACCGAATTCGTGAGCAAGCATGCGGTCCCGCACAAGTGCAAGAAGTTGTGAACCGAAAGTGAAAAGCCCAAGAACGTACGCGGCCTGATGCAGGCCGCGTACTTCTTTGTATACTATCTCGAACACCTTCTTTACCATGTGCTTCTTTATTGCTGCTGTGTTTCTACATCGGCATCTTCCTCGCTATCAATGATATTCACGGGGGAAACAAGCGACGTGTCAGGAGTTTCGGTGGTTGTTATCGCATCATCTTCAGCACTCACCGTCTGAGGTTCATCAACCTGTCCAGTCGTCTCAGGAGCAAGGATAAGCGGCTGCCCAGACTGCAGCTGAGCAATAAGTGTCTCCACTTCGACATTGCCAGGGTTTAGCGCCAAGACTGCCTGCAGTTGAGCAATCGCCCCTTTTGTGTCACCTTTTTGAGCGAGAGAAAGTGCGAGGAAATAGCGAGCATTGGCATAATTGGTATCAAGTTCTATTGCTTTATTAAAAGCCACAATCGAACCATCAATATCACCGCTTGCGGCAAGCAATACGCCAAGCTGATAGTGCCGGGCAGGGTTGTTCGGTTCAAGAGAAGTGATCGCTCGGGTTGTTGCAACAGCGTTATCGGTTTTTCCTTCGGCAATATCTATCTGCGTAAGAAAGAACAATGCATCAGTGTAATTACGTTTAAGTGTAGCTGCCTCTTGCGCTTTTGTGCGCGCATTTTCAAGATCACCTGTTCGTGAAGCAAGCTGAGCTTCAAGAAGAGCATAGAGAGGGTTCGCCGGATCAAATGACCTCGCTTTTGTGAAAGCTTCACCTGCCTTGTCTTGTGCACCTTCTACAGAAGCGGCCGCCAGAACACTGTAAATGCTGCCGAGCATAGACCAGTTAAGTGAATCAGTCGGATCCTGATTTGTAGCAAGCATTGCTGCATCAATACCTGTCTGCACACTTGCCTGAAACTCAGCCTGCTGTTCCTCAGAAAGTTCAGGCAGTGATACAAGGGCATTGATCTTAGCAAGCTGATACGATGCAAGTTGGAGCGCATACGCCTCATTTTGAGAAAGTCGGTATGCTTCCACAATATCCTCTTCAATCTGTGCAATGTCCGCACCAACAACCTGTGCTGAAGACAGCGCTTTACCATACGTATGCACACCCGAATAATGTCGAATGGTGTAGTACAGTGCGCTTGATGACCCGACAATGACGATCATGACAAAACCCACAAGCAGGATACCGGCTCGCTTATTTGAGGCGATAGAGAACGAAAAGACTCTTGAGGGCACTGACACGCTGTATGCCGCAAATGTAACACTGGTAAGAATGCCAGCCAGGAGGATGATAGTTGCGCCCGGTACATACACAAAGGACATGACCCACAGATACGTCGATGCAACGAATGAAGAACTGCCTATGAAGTACCAGAAAGTATCTTCCCGTGTCGCTCTGAAAAGCATGCGGAAGCCTGCGTAGAAAAACAGGGAGAAAAAGACCAACCACGCAGCGATGCCAAGAATACCTGTAGTTGCGAAGAATGTTGTCAGATAGCCACTGGCACCCTTGAAATCCGTTGCCCAAAATACCGTCTCATTGATCGCCGGGTCTTTGTAGAGACGCCAGGCATCAACGAATTTATTCGGTCCGATCCCAACAAACGCATTCTCCTTGAAAACATTCCGTGTTATTTCCATAGTTGAAGAGAATGATGGCCTCACCTCAATATATGAGATACCTGTCGCCTTTGAGATCATCCCTCCAATAGGACCACTTCCGATAATAAAAAGAAGAGAAACAATAAAAACGAGTGTGGTAAGTACGATAGAAGGTATTGATATGCTTGTCTTTTTCCCTTCCAGAGTCATGGTCTTCTCAGCAAACCGATCCTTGGTGAGACTGTACATCAAGAGGACAAGGCTCACGAGCCCGAGAACGATCCAGACGGCATAGAAGTTGACCACCCCAAGCATGATAAGCGCAAAAACGATAACTGTGGCAAACAGAGTTTTGCCTGAACGAGTAAGCGGTAGTTGTTCAAATGCAACTAGCGCTACAAGAATTGAGAGGCCGAAAAACAAAGCCAAGTCATTCCATCCCCCAATCGGCGTGGACACAAGATCACGCAAGAGTCCCAACGATAGCATTTCCGGCCCAAAAAACAGCCGCAGCAGGTGGAATACGCCGAGGACAACCGCACTTCCGGTTAACAGTACGTATAAGCGCATGATGCTTCCTTTGGTCTGACCAATAAGAAGCGTGACAGTTGCAATGCCTGCTAGTAACACAAGAAACAAACTTGTATGCACGCCGATGTCATCTCCAATGAAGGCATCGCGCATATCTCCCGATAAGACAGCCGACACCACTGTTGCAAGGGCAACCCCCCATAAGCCCCACAAAGCAAGCGGGGCAGCAAGAGACACCTTGCCTGAGCGCAGGACCGACAAACTGAAAAAAATAACAGAGAGCAGTACGCCGACTATGACAAAAATGGTCTTTGCATAATCAAATGGTATGTACGAAACGGGAATAAAAAAAAGCGGAAGGACTCCAAACACAACCGCAATAATGTTCTGTGCTATTTCTAACAATGTTTGTTCGATCGGATCCTTCGAGTCATTCTGCTTGAGCAATATTGTTTCCTGCATGGTTAAACACGGGCTTACCTCCTTTATAATACTTATAGGATAGCACGTATATCTCGCCTTGAATCACTCCGCAGGCGCTACCCGTGTAAAAGAAAAGCCCCATAAAATGGGGCACTTCTTCACGCTATAAGCCGGATTCTGTCTAGAATCAAAAGATTTCTAGGATGACCATATACCTGGGCTGCCTGTTGCCAGACAGCTCTTGCGGCTCTCCTGGCCGCATTTTTGGTTGGACATGCATCATATCTCCCCAAAAATGCGGCCAGGCGCGGCCTTGCACGCGAGTAAGGATTTAGCCGTTTCACCTCCCCTGTTGCCAGGAAAGCTCATCCCAAGGGGATGCCCGAGGCTTTCGCTTTGGGCGTCTCTGCTCGCACCTCGCTTTAAGAATGCATGAAGCCTCTTAAAGGACGGGAATTACCCGCTACCCTGTTTGACGTACTTTCGCACGAAAGCGTGTCCGGACTTTCCTCCCCGATCATGTAGACCAGGGCGATCATCTGCGCGGGGACATTATGCAACATAAATAGTGTTATTGCAAATTTCTCTTTATATCTTCAGGAATGAGCGACGGGGGTAGTGTGAGCGTGTCTCCAACTTTTATCTTCAACGAGGAAACAAAAAATGCATTCATCTCAAGCACAAACCGCGCATCCAGGGGTGGCGAAAAGACCGTATGAGGATACGAGTCGGGTGAAGCATTCTCCACGATATGGATCACTTTGAGATTCTTATCTATCCAAAGAATATCAATAGGAATGAGCATGTCCTTCATCCAAATACCGTGCTTTCCATCAGCGTCGAAAATGAACAGTTTCCCTTCCAGATCACGCAGACCTGATACTCCGCTCAGCCCAGCAATACGTTCATCGGTTTCGTCGGCAACAGTCACATCAATCGCGACAGAGGCGAGGTATATAGTATGCACCGGTTCATCACTGAACAATGCGTAACGAAGATCATCCCAGTAATTCTGGTACAAGTAGAGTGCCATGACTACACATATGACCATTATTGCTGTTTCAAAGAAAAATCGCATATCTCTTTACCAAGGCCAATACTGGATAACAAATGCTCCCCCAACTACAAAAATGAAAAAGAAGCTTGCGTGTAAAAGAAAATAGATAAGCGTTCTGCCTTCCTTCAGACACAGCGATGCGAGGAATGCACATACAAACAAAAATACATAGAGCGAGACATAAAATGGTGAAAGTGCAAGCAATGGTGAAAGCGCAAGCAGATATGAAAGCAAAGACAATAGTATGGCGTACGTTACTCCCATAAATAGGAGCTGCAGTGCTTCACTGTATTCTTTTTTCTGCGCCGAAGTGAGGGCGTGTTTCTCCCACACACCGCCAAATAAATAAGACGAATACCAGATAGTACTGATAGCAAGCATCAGGAAAGTACTCCCGATAACTGCGATTTCATTTATGATCGTGAAAGGTGGCATGGGTACTTTCAGTATACCAGAGCACCAGAGGCGATGACACGGCGCGTGTTTAGGAAAGAGCGGTAGGGTGCGCGACACTCCATGCATAAAAAGCCACTGCTGCTGACGCTGATGCGTTGAGCGACTCTGTTCGTTTGTGCATCGGGATGCTGAGTATGACATCACAGTGCTCGCGCGTCTTCTGTCGTATGCCCTCCCCTTCATTGCCAAGCACAAAGACAGTTGGCTTGCGGAAATCCTCGTCAGGGAGTGCTGTATCCCCATGTGCATCAAGTCCGTAGACGAAGAAACCATCCTTCTTCAAGTGCTCGATTGCACGGTTCACATTGGGCACCTCAACGAGCGGCACCTTAAACGCCATCCCTGCCGAAACCTTCACCACCGTACCGGTGACGCCCGCTTGCCGATGTTTAGGTATGAGTACGCCAGAAAGGCCAAATGCTGCCGCTGATCGCACGATCGCTCCCACATTATGTGGATCCTGTACTTCACCCAGAAGCGCCAGAGCAGTATCATCCTGCACAGACAGTGTTGCCCTGAAGTCATCAAATGACAGCACGAGCCGTTCCTTATCTATCTTGGCAATCATGCCCTGGTGCACGGCATGCTTATCAACCCCCCGCGGAACCGCATCGCCTTTGAAGTACTGCACCTTCTTAACTGAAGAGAGGAGCTTACTGCGCACCTCTTCCTTTACATCCTCCCGCAAAAAAACCTCAGCGATCACATCGCTTCGAAAAGTAAGCGCCTCGATCACCGCGTGCTTGCCGTAGATATATATGTATCGGTCATCCATGTCACTGTGAGCATACGGCAATTTGCAAAACACGCAAGATGTGTGCTCTAATGCGAGTCTATGGCACGTCATGTCAAAAACACCAAACGCAATCGCCACGGCACTGCGTTCTGGGATCAGGAATACACAAAGGCTGAGCACTTGGCGCTTTCAACGGATGCTAGTGACGACCTGGAGAAATTCACCCGATGGCTACAGCGCCAGACGAAGCTATCAATCCTTAATCCGCTCTCGTCGGCGGTTGATTTCGGGTGCGGCAATGGGCGCAACCTTGTATATTTAGCGCGGAATTTCGGTATGCGCGGAGTCGGCTACGATTCTTCAGCCGCAGCGATCAAGGAGGCAGAACGTCTTTCACAGGGACTCAATCTTTCATATGAGGTGCGATCGATCGCTGGGACATTCGATCTTGCCGAAGAATCCCAGATGCTTGCCCTTGATATGATGAGTTCCCATTTCCTCAAGAAAGATGAACGCGCGCTTTTGCGTGATGAAGCATATCGCATCTTGAAACCGGGCGGATACTTGTTCATGAAGACATTTCTGCGAGACAAAGACCTGCACACCAAGCGCCTGATTGCTGAGAATCCGGCTGAGGAAGAACATGCGTACATTCACCCAGTTATCGGCGTACAAGAATATGTCTATAGTGAGGAGGAGCTCGTTGCATTTCTTGAAGAGAAATTCATCGTGCACAAGACCTACCCTTCGCATAAACATGTATCCAGAGGCAAAGCACGGAAGCGGCGCACTATTGCCGTCTATGCACAGAAAGATCCCTACAAATAACAAAAAACACCCGGGCGAGCGCCCGGGTGTTTTTTGTGTGTCTTAAGCTTACGCTCGAGATACATTTGCCGCAGCTGGTCCTTTAGGGCCATCTACAATCTCAAATGTTACAGCCTCTCCTTCCTTAAGGTCGTTGAACTCAACGCCGTTAAGATCCTTAGCGTGGAAGAATACATCCTTCTCGCCATTATCTGGAGTAATGAAACCGAAACCTCGGTCTGTAACACGTGCAATTTTACCTGTCATCTTTTTTTGTTTACTTATTATCACAAAACTTCGCTGTGCCTATGATCCACTTCTTTTTGAGAAAGATTCTCAAGAGGAGCTTTGCTTTGTTTGCCGCTATTAAAGCACATCTATAAATATATACAAGGGTTGCAGGCCTGTGTGCTACCCCATGTCCACACAGCCAGCCACTTGCTACCGATGAGCTTTGGGGGTATATTCAGAAAGTCGCCCACCCCATCGGGGATCGGGGCGATTCGCACGCAGCCCCATGGCTGCTTTTCAGGAAAGGACTTTTCGAAATGAAACGTTCCACCACGTCGTATGCCGGCCGTCTGACCGCGCTCATTACCGCCAATGCGCAGAGCTTCGCCGGCTTCCAGGACCTCGACCGTGATCCGTCGACCGCCGCCGCTGCTGCCCCCAACGAGACCGGGCTGGCCATCGTTTCGGTGAACACGGCGATCTGACCCGTCTACGCGCGCTGCACGCTATGCAGCATTCCATCCAACGCCGCCTGCGCTTGCATCAGCAAGCCAGGCGGTTTCTTTTTTATCTTAAGCAACAGTGACCCGCTCTATCTCTTGAGCTATCTTCTCAAGGATGATCAGCGGATGACGATAGTAATAATTGCCAACAATAGTCGCGCGCACCTTCTCTTTCCAACTATTTTGGAGTGCTGCAGCTATCCGGTTCTTCGTATCCGCAGGTGCAAACAAATAAATATGCTCGAATGATGGCGCAGACTTCAAACGCACTTTAAGCTCTTTGATGAAATCACGGATGATATCCTCATCACGCAACTCAAGCACGCCACCGGTGACATTCCCACCACCTTTCCCTCGCACCCCGAACCTCCCCTCCTTGTCTGAATATCGAGGCCGGGGAATTTTAAAAGCATCAAGACGTTCGATGATACCATCAGAAGCACTGTAGAAAGCAGCGTCCTGTTTGCCTGCAACAATAATATATGCGGTGGTGCGTGAGAACTGGGGCAATTTTCGTGGAATTTTCATAGGTGCATATATTTATTCGTTTAGAGATACCAGGGAGAGAACCTCTTCTTCATGGGCATATGATTTTTTTGGCAGATTTTCCAATGCATGGATGACACCGTTGCTGCCTCCTTTATTCCGTGCGTAGGCAACGATTTCTTGCTGTGTTGTGGGGTACGGGATGCCGCTTATATAACTGCGCAGATGCGGAATGGAAAGTGTATCTTTTGCACTCATACAATATTCATTACGCTGATAAATGAGATGTACTCCGATAGTACTGTATTTTCATGAGTCTGAAGTGAAGACAAAAAAACCGGAGCGTGCTCCGGTTTTTTATGGTTGAGGTTAGAGTTCAAAGGTTGCGCGGACCGTCACCATCACTTCTTTGTTCAAGCTCTGCGTGTCATACATGCCATAGTCGCTGATATCAATTCCTCCCTGCGGCAAAACCTGCACAACGCCGCTTGAAGCATTGCGCAAAACGCCGATCGAACGTCCTGACTCACTTGCAATTGCCTGCGCACGTGCCTTTGCATCCTTGATTGCCTCACTTAAGAGGGTCACCCTCATCTCATCGAGCTTGCTGTATGTGAGTTCAAGCGAGTAGGTAGAGACGTTGTAGTTTGCCCCTGTAAATGGCTCGATATTGTTGGCGAGCTCGCTGATCTTTGCCACATCGCTGCTGCGAACTATAACCTGTCTACTGACAGAATACCCGGTCATGGTCGGCTCTCCGTACTGTGGATACACGTAGTTAGGGTAGCTCGTTACTGCAGGAGTTTCGAAATCAGTGAATCCTTGTTCCGTCAAATACTCCGTTATTCTCCCCACAGCCTCTTCCAGGCGCGTGTAACCGGTCTGTTGATCCTGCACTCCAGTGCGCGTTTCAAGGTTAAGCACCCACCGTGCGGTGTCAGCAACTACCGCCTCACGCGCTGAGCCAGTTACTTCAACACTGTCGCGGGAAAGCTTTATGTCGTATGCAGTGTAAGCGGCAATACCGGCAATAATGATCCCGCCAACAACCAGGATGGTCGCTGCTGCAACCAGAGGGACTGAGTAGTCAAACAATTTTTTTGCATTCATATGCCTACAGTATATACCTCAGTTAGAGGAGTGAAAAATGTTTGACTTTTAAGCTGTATTTGCCATGATACGAGCCTCCCAATTGGACACTCGTCCTATGGGCGAGCTGTTCTTTTCACCGCTTTTCGGAGGTCTTGAATGCGGCAAGCAATATATAGTGTCTGGAGTTTCATTATCGAAAACTCCTTTCTTCTGGTTATCGGCGCGGCGGCGGCCCTCATCTGGGCCAATACCGACCCGAGTACCTACCATGCGCTCCAGGAGATGGTGCTCATCGAGCACTTCTTCATCGGCCACGCGCATGTCAATGAAGCGGGCGAGACGATCCGCACACTGACACTGCACTACCTGGTCAATGACGTTCTCATGGCCCTCTTCTTTGCCCTTGCAGGCAAAGAGATATGGGAAGCTGTCGCGCTGAAGCCCGAGGATCACAACGGCATCAAGCGCGACAAGGGCGGACAACTGCGCGGCAAGACCGCGCTTACTCCGCTTATTGCAACCCTTGGCGGCATGGCTGGTCCCGCACTGGTATACCTCGGGGTCATCAGCATGCTTGGCCCTGACGGGTTTGCCACGCTCGTGCGCGGCACCGCGATCCCCACTGCAACCGACATTGCGTTCAGCTATTTCGTTGGCCGCATCGTGTTCGGGGCGAAGCACCCAGCAGTAAGCTTTCTGCTCTTGCTTGCAGTTGCAGATGATGCCGGCGGATTGATGATCCTCGCGATCTTCTATCCGTCCGCACAGATGCAGCCGATGTGGCTTCTGCTGTCGCTTGCGGTTGCTGTCGCTGCGGGTCTTTCCTGCAACTACCTACCGCGTGCACTTGATGCGAAAGACAACGGAGGCCGCTTCCGCTTCATGCGCACGGTATTGGGTCCATGGCCGTACGTCGTAGCCGGATGTATCTCCTGGTACGCTTTCCAGGAGAGCGGAATTCATCCTGCGCTTGGGCTTTTGCCGATCATTCCGGCGATTCCCCATGCCGACCACGACGCCGGCATCTTCGCTCAGGAGGAGCGCTCTGCACACGACCTTCTGAATGTCATGGAACACGCGATCAAGCTGCCAGTACAGTTCGTACTGTTTGCGTTTGCGTTTCTCAACGCCGGCATCACGATTACCATGCCTGGAGAGGCGACGTATCCGGTACTGCTCGGACTGCTCTTGGGCAAGCCGTTGGGAATCTTCCTCTTCGGCATGTTCGCAGCATACGTGCTTCGCCTAGACCTTCCTGAGAGCATGCGTCCTCGAGACCTCTGGGTATTGGGGTGGGTTGCCGGAATAGGCTTCACTGTCGCACTCTTCGTCTCGGTTGTTGCCTTTGCTCCTGGAGCAATCCAAGACCAGGCAAAGATGGGTGCGCTCTTGAGCATCCTCGCTGCTCTCCCCGCTGTCTTCTTCGGAATCGTCTTGCGAGTCAAGCAGTCTGTGAGAAGACCAGAGACCATGACCGAACAAGCAGAACGTGCCGTTGCGTAAGCAACGGCACCCACAAACAAATCGCCCGGCGTGCAAGCATGCCGGGCGTTTTTTCTTTTAATGTAGTTAAATACCAACAATAAACTCAACAAGGACAAAGGTGATCCAAAAGACAATAAGCGAGAGTGCCTCCTTCTTCGTGACCATCTTTCCCGAGCGCATGAAGTTGAAAAGGATGAATGATGCAGCCACCATAAATACACCGCCGATATAGATGGTAGTCTTCGGAAAATCAAACGGATTGAGAAGCGCAATGAGACCAATGACGATGGTTGCGTCCGCGAGCACCACTCCAAGCAAGTCGCCAACCGCAAGCGAATCGCTATGCTGTTTCACTGAGGTCACTGCAAAGAAAAGCTCTGGCATAGTGGTGCCGAGCGCCACAACGAGCAGGCCAATGAGCGCGGGACTAATACCCCAGGCCAAGCCAAGGGCTGAACCGGAGGAAACAATGAAATAAGATCCAGCAAGAAGAGCACCGAGCCCGAGGCACAACATGAGTATATTCATGAACCTATCTTTTTTGCGCAGTTCCAGTTCTTCGGAGCGCTCCTCGCTCTTAAGCGCCAGATAATAAAAGATGAATCCGAGCAGGATAAGCGCCGCACCTTCGAAGCGAGAGAAATGCCCATCAAGTCCGAGCACAATAGGAACAAGCAGAATGAGCGGGTAAAGCAAATGCTGTTTAAGTATCTTCTGTTCAACCCGAAGGCTTCTTCCTGTGAGCAATACTACAAGCGCAAAAATGAGGGTGAGGTCTGCAACATTGGACCCTAAAAGCATACCGAGCCCAAGTTCAGGGACGTCCCGCAAGGCGGCATTGATCGCTACAAATGTCTCCGGAAGAATTGAAATAACCGCAATAATGAGAAAGCCTACCGTGTATTTTGAAAGCCGAAGACCCTGTGCGATCCTTCCAGCATACTGTGTGGCAAGGGTAGCACCGCGTGCGATCATCAGAAGCGCAACAAGAAAGATAAAAAGATTCGTAAGCATGACTTAAGTATAGTACATACGAGCGCAACACGTGCACAAACGAAAACAGCTGCACGCGTGCGTGCAGCTGCAGAACTCATGGCCCAGCCCAGGGTGCCAATTGGAAGACAGGGTGTATCCAAGTGGGACAAGGGCCACGCGCGAAAAGGACTATTCCCTGCGATGGCTCACCGATGAGTCTCCGTGCCTCCTCCATGGACGTGCCGGTAGTAAGCACATCATCAACAATAAGTGTCTGGCCGTAACTCAGACAATGTTTCTGGAGTGCTGCAGCAAGCCGTAACCCGCCGCGGGGAACACCGTACACTTTCCCGAAGAGGTGTGTACGGCCGATGATGCCTGCGATGGTTTCTAGGTCCTGATCAGAGAGAGCGTCGCATTCTATCTTGAAAGAAAGACGCCCGCCTGCATGACCGACAAACGACTGATCTGCAAAGAGCGGCAAGAAAACCTCCTGTGAGAGAGCGTATACCTGGTCAATACTAGCACACTATTCTCTTTAGTTGATTCCCGCTTCGGCATGCACTGGAGCATCACCTGCATCGAATTGCTTCAGTGTCTTACTGATCCAGATAAAGCCAATAAGCGACGCCACCACGTTCCCTGCAACAATCGCAAGCCACACACCCCATAGCGGCAAGGGGAAAACCTGCGTGAGCACATACGCAAGCGGAAGTGAGACAACCATAAAACGGATGAAGAAGATCCAAAAGCCCGGCCAAGAGCGTCCGATCGCCTGAAAAGCGCTTGCCTCGATCATCGTGGCCGACATGAACGCATAGCTGAGGGCGACAATCCAGATATACGAAAGTGAATACTCGGTCACGAGCGGGTCAGTAGTAAAGATACGAGTAATTGGCACAGCCAAGAGCATACAGAGCACACCAAATCCGGCAGATGCACCAGCACCATACAACAGTGACTTGTTGAATGCTTCACGTGCACGAGCAATGTTGCCCGCCCCGATGTTCTGCCCGATAAGTGACATCGCTCCAAACCCAAAACCAATTGCAGGCAAGAATGCGAAGAACTCGACACGTGAACCAATACTGAATGCAATGGTACCCGCCTCTTTAAACCCTAGCGCCACAATGAACATAAGGGCGGCAACACCCAAGGGGTTGATCACTTGCGTCAGTGACGCAGGGATACCGATGTTCAACACTTTTTTGACTGATTCCCAAACCAAGGTGAGATTGCGGAAACTGAAGCGGACCATCATTGCGGGACTCGCAAGCTTGTGGAGCGCCATCACCAAGAAGACAGCCTGTGAGATGAGCGTTGCGTACGCTGCACCTTCGATACCGAGCGCCGGAAACCCGAGCCATCCGAAGATCATTATTGGATCAAGAACAGCATTCACTGCCGTCGAGACCGCAAAGAGTTTTGTGAGACTAAACGTGTCCCCTTGTGCGTTAAACGCAAAGTTCACCGTCATCATAAGGAACAAAAGCATTGAACCAGCAGCAGTGATGGTGAAGTATTGGACTGCCGGCTCAAAGATCGTCCCCGTTGCACCTGAAAGCACAAGAAGCTCATTCCGAAACATAAGCGCAATGATGGTAAAGCCCAACCCCACAAGCGCCGAGAGAAGAAACGACTGCCCCAAAACCCGCTCAGCCTCCTTTTTTTCCTTTGCCCCGATATGCATGGCCATAAGCACCCCGCTTCCTGCAGTGATACCCATACTCAAGGACACCATGATGAAGAGCGAGATCTGTGAGATGCTCACCGCGGCAATTGCGTCAGGCGAAAGCTTGCTCACCCAAAATGCATCGACGATGTTGTAGAGCGTATAAAAAAAGATCGAAAGCATGATCGGCCATGCAACCGACCACAGCTGTTTTCGTAAATTCCCTTGCGTAAGGTCGTGTCCAAAATGTTCCTGTTCTGTTTGCTGTGTTTCTTCATTCATATGTACAGCAGGCTATCATATCGTCTCTTTCTCACCAATTGTTCATTCGGGATGAAAAAACTGCATACAAAAACAGGAAGCTTCCGCTTCCTGTTTTTGTATGTGACTTAAGAGTCAACTATGCATCCGTGTCTGTCTCTTCCACCACAACCGATGCTCCTACCGAAGCGGTGTGTCCCTCCTCGTCAGTGACCGTAAACGTAGGGTAGTAGGTTCCCTCGTTATTGTAGGTATGCGTGAAGGTTGCAGATGCCTGTGTCATGCTGTCGTCTGACATCATCAGTCTCGCCATTGAACTTTCACCCCAGTCTACTGAGTAGGTGAGGTTGCCGGAGGAATTGGTTGCTGCCTGAACAGTCCATGTTCCTTCTTCCCCCACTTGAAGCTTCACTGGTGCGCTCACGCCTGAGATCGTAACCTTTCCATTGTCCACGATTTCTAGGTCAACAGCGTTGCTGGTACCGTCGTTGTCAGTAACAGTCACTGCATAGGTTGCGAGTGTGAGATCCGGCGCTTCAAACGTGATCGACGTACTGCTTACGACGTCAACATTCAAAGCCGATGTTGTTCCTACAGCGACTGTACTGTCCTCATCAAACCCATGACCCGTGATGGTCACAGTAGCACCTGCTTCAACTGACAGCGGAGCAAGTGCAGTGATGTGTGGGACTTCATTGTCCTCACCATCGCCAACCACCACCGTGGTTGTTGATGAGACTTCATTGCCTTCCTCGTCCATCACCTTGAACTCAGGATAGTAGGTTCCCTCGTTTGTATAGGTGTGGGTGAAGGTAGCAGAAGACTGAACGGTCTCATCGGCGCTGAAGAGTCGGAGCGGGCTCCAGCCTTCGTCTCCCCATTTCACGGAGTACTGAAGATTGCTTTCTCCATCACTCTCAACATGTACACTCCAAGTTCCCTCTTCTCCCGTTTCAAGATTTGCTGGTCCATCAATTGCACTGATGAAAAGGGGCTCTTCCGGAGTGGTCGTCTCTTCGGTTACCTCAAACTGGACCGCATTGCTTGTTCTGAACCCGTCTTGAACTCGGACGTTATACTTACCCGGCTCTACATCGTAGGCTATTGCCGTACACATGCGCCACGGTGGACAGTATCGGCCCATTTCGTCGGGGATGACAAACGTGAGTGTTTCCCCATCGTCGGAGACAACCGGGTCGTGTATCGCTCCCTTGCCGAACCGGACGATGTTATCTTCATCGAACCGCATACCCGTAAGAGTAACCGTTGTACCGGTCGGACCTTCTTCAGGACTAATATCTTCTATAACTGCTTTGGTGCCTCTCCAATAATCATTCCATGAGGCTCGGTCACGTTTCAGTTCCACATTCGCGGACTGTTCTACCTGTGCTGACGCACGCGGTATCGCAGACTTGATTGAGTCAACAGTGCCGCCAAATGATGTCAATGCAAGCACTGATGCAAGCAGAGATGATGCTATATTCTCTAAGATCATAATGTATTTTTTAGTTGTTAAGCTTGTAAGTTTAACTTCTAATCATGTCGACCTGCATTGAGTAGTGACGTATGGGGGCGATGACTCTTACTTCATGAAAAACTCATAATAGCCATATTTTAAGCCCTAGAATAGATTTTTTACAGCCGAAAAAACTATGGTACTTGCGGATCCCTTTGCTCTTCCAAGGCACACTGCACACAGCAAAAATGCCTGCCGATACAGCAGCGGTTAGATCATCGTCTGGAGAGCAAGATCAGCTTATAAGCTTGGCTGAGCGGCGCATGTTGAGATAGAGAGCAATCAGAAGAGCAAACGTGATCGCAGACAAAAGCGGAAATGTCATAAACCCAAACTCATCTATCACCTTTGTGGCACAGTCAGCGGTACCGTCGGCAAGACACGGCATGATCCCCGAAGTTGCAATTTCCTGAGGGATCATCTGGTATGCGTATTGATAGAGAGCAACACAAAGTCCGAACAGTGAAAGGGCAATACCGTACAGCGGGAAATAAACTACATCTTTTATCTTCCATGCGATCACAGACATAAGTGCCTGCGGATATATAGCAATACGCTGCAGCCAGCACAGTGAACAAGGTACAAATCCATAGTATTCAGAATACAAAAGCGATATCGCAACGCTCCCCGTTGTCAGAAGCATGACTGCAATTACTGCATATGGTGAAAACCACCGCTTGTAGTAGACACTTTTGAAAAGAAAATAGTCTACAAAAAGGAAAAGTGTGACTGGGATCAAAGCCAGTCCGCCAAGCGCAAAGAGGAAATTGAGGGTGTCGATCCAGAAATACATAGCTTGTCTATTTACAAAAGCAGTATACCACGATGAGCCTTCACCTTACACGGCCAGTTTTTACCCAAAGAAGCGTGAACGGGTTCTCTGTTCCCACGAAGAAATGATCAGAGCCACATTCTCTTCCGGGGACTGTGTGCCGTCGATTTCCAGATCATATTTATTGAAAGTATGGATCGTCTCAAAGTCTTTACGCGCAGTTCCAAGCGGACGGTCACCTCTCTCTTTTTCCCGCCGCTCAAGTTCCTCAACAGGACAGTGTACGCCCACAAAAAAGAGATCGGTATCCTTGAGTATCTCAGACAGAAAGCTCTTCCATTCTTGATTTTCAATGATGTGTTCAACAATAAGATTATTGCCACTCTCAGCGTATGCTCGAAGCGAAAGATGGAACCCCTTAAAAAATACCTCCCGGTGCTCTCCCCACTTGAATTCCCCTTGGGCAAATCTTTGGAGCGGCAAAACGCCCGCGTCACGAAGATGATCGATTGAAATATGCCAAAAAGGCTCATCAATTTTAGATTGCAACAACTTTGCGATAGTTGACTTGCCTGAGCTCGTTGCTCCATGAAGCAAGATGATCTTTCCCGGCAACATCCCGAAAGTATAACAAAAGTGGAGGCAAATCCGCTTACGGCGGACTCACCCCGTTAAGCTTCAGCGGGTCTCACCATTTCAATAACTGGCATGCCTTTAAAAAGAGGCATTTCTGCATCAGTCTTTTCAAATCCGTACTTGGTATAGAATCCGATCGCCGAAGTGTTAAAAGCAAATGCCTCTAAACGAGCAGGCTTATCTTTGTCGGCCCATGATAAAAATGTTTCCATGAGTTTGCCTCCCACCCCCGAGGCCTTGGCCTCATTCAGCAAATAAACAGCATCGAGCTCGGTATAGTCATCATGTTTAGACCCATGTAGAAAACCCACGATGTTCCCATCTTTATTTTTAACAACCCTGTAGAGAACTTTGTCTGGATCTGCCAAAGCTTCTTTGATCGTGTTTTTTCGGAAATCGGTATTGATCAGCAGATGCTTAAGCAGCTCATCAACCTTTTCTTCTGTGAGGCCGGATTCCTGGAGCACATATGTTTCTTTCCAAGCTTGTATATGCATGGGCGCCAAGGCAAGTTCATCTCCCACTTTTGGTAGTTCAATTTTGAATGTCGGTTCAGTTTCTACTGACATAGATTTTTCTAGCTCTTCCATAGATTTATTACATCACCGTGACAAAGAAATGTCGAGCCAATGCTCTGGTAGGAAATTGCCGCTGCACAAAAACAAATGCCGCCCAGTAGTGCCGGGGCGGCTTCGGTTTGTTCGTATTCATTCAGGTCTCGCACAGTGCGTCGATCTCTTCAGATGGCGGGGGTTCAGGTGAAAGAACCGATTCGCCGAACCGAAGCTCAATGTTTGTGAGAATGCGCCTGATAATCTCCTCCGCCAGTTCAGCGTTCACGTCCTCGACTTTCTCGCCGCGGGCGTTCGCAAACATCTCGCAGAGGGTTCTGATGGCCTCTTTCTGCCCTTCTCTGTTACTCATTTCGTGGGCGAACGTAATGAGCTCTTCTTTTTGCCTATCTTTGACAAAAAGAGCAGCGGTTAACACCGCTGTGTTAATATCCCTCTGCAGCAGCGTCATGACGCTCTCCTGTGAGTTTGAGATGAAAAAGCCGCAATGCGGTCTGGCCAATTTATACCATGTTATTTATAAAAGTCGAGCTAGCGTTCTGGGCGAGATTGGAACTTTTTAATACAAAAAGAACCCTTTGTTTAGACTCGCGGGTTCAAACGAGTTATACATTTGCAGGTTAGTCGCGCAAGCGGAATCTCCGTTGCCGTTCAACACTGCGGAATTTGATGGCAACCTTCTTTTCCTCGGGTCTTGTCAGAGTAAGCACCCCCGCAGCTTTTCCGCACGAAAACGGAATGCCCCGCGATTGGTTCACCAGCAGACGAAACTCCGCTTTGAGTTCGCGATAAGGTGCAGGAGTCATTCGGTCTTTCACCCTAACACTGCAGGCGCCCTCGACAGTAATCTCATAGTCCTCATAGGCTGTGTCGAGCCGAATCCAAGAGATCTTCCTGTGCGACCACCGCGGAGAGGTCGAGGCATCCGCCTCCTCTCCAGTGTCTCTGAGAAAGAACTCACGAATGAGCGCGTCGACCTTGCGAAGCGCTTCTTCTGTGTAGCGAGTCGTCTCAAAAGAATTTCCCATTCACATTCTCCATCGCGGAAATGAGTGATATCAACCGACATCGCATCGGCACAATATTTATATCATAAATATTGAAAAAGTCAATATATTGCTGTCCATTGTCCATATGGGATGAAGTCGGGACTTTTGTAAAATTGACAAATTGATATTCCGCATAGATACTTCTTCTAAGTCTGAAGAGATAGGAAATCAAACGAGACTCCGGGAAGTAGGTGCCGTACCAAAAACCGGATCAGGCCAATTAGGAACCAGGTCTGCGCGAGAAGCTCCTCATACGTGAGTATTGGAGCACCATAGAGGGTACACAGTCCCGTATTGTGAGCAGGAAAGTTCAAACTGAGTAGGGGTAAGTTGCGGACAGACCCAACCCGAAAATGGGGGCACGGTTTGCCTCCAAGCCTCAGGTCTCTTCAGACGGGGAGAAATTACACGTGCAAGCTTAAGCCGTTAGGTGTAGGCGCAGCGCAAGCGAGTTCCAACGCGGAGCGAACAAGTACGTTTCTCCCCTCAAACAAGCCGTGGTGGTCACTGATCACCACGGTTTTTCTTTTCTGTGGCGCTCTGGGACGAAGCTTGAAATGTATGGGTATACATTTCAAGGAGGTTACCTGCTCTTTTGTTTAAAAAGAGCGATAACCTGTACTGAACATGTAATGTTGGAACTTTTTTTATCTTTATTGTGACTCACCGTCAGAATAAACAGCAATTCTGTCATCAATATATTTGCTTTGTCTTTTATAGGAAACAAGTAAGAAGATGAGCGCGAAAATAAATATCAATTCAGGGTTAATATTTGCAAAACTTTGGGACTCTGTATAAAGCTTCATAAAAAGCCAAACAGCTGGTGTTAGCACCACAACCGCTATAAGGGTTTTGTAGAGCTCCTTCATCATAACTAGTTTTTCAATAGTGATGTCCTTTTTAGAAGCAATGACATAGTCTCGGTACCAATTACTTTTCTTATTAGGATCCTGATTTTTCTCCTTTTTTGATGAAGAAGAAAAGGTCTTGGAAAAATACATCATGATAAATGTCCCTACTCGGTTCGCAAACACACCCGCAATGAAATACAAGACGAGTAGATTCACGATATCAAGCGTTTGAGGTGAATCGGGAGTAACATCAACCCCAGCAAAAGTTTCCAAGAGGAAAACAAAAAACACTCCAGGTATGAAGTGACATATCAAATTGTAGGATGAAACTGTTGAAAAATTGGCTGTGACCGACTCGGGAATATTCATAATTTTCTTGATTTAATTGAAGCTTTTACTCAGCCTCCTTACTGAGCAATATATACCCGAATAAAGCTTAACTATTTCCAAGCAACGAATTTGGGTTTTCGTCAAAAATTTGTACCCTGAGCTTCGAGTGCTTGGTGCAAAGCCTCCCAGGATTCGGTCACGAGTTACTAAGCCTTTTGCTCCAAGCGTTCACAAAAGTCTAAGTACTCTCGACCCCGGCTCGCAGGCCCAGAGGGTTCCCTGCTCCGCCTTTCGAGTCCTTGTACTCCGAGCAACGGCAAAGGCCGCAAACACTCACGTGTTTGCGGCCTGCCGATTGCTGGGGTACAAGGACTCGAACCTCGATACTCAGGACCAAAACCTGATGTCCTACCATTAGACGATACCCCAATATGCATCTGTACTGCAGCGTCAATACTCAGGACCATTTCATTACATGAACGGTTCAGGTTGTCGCTCTTTCTTCCAAAAAGAGCTGGCAACCTCCTTCAAGACTCCCCCGGACTCTTGAAGCCTGATGTCCTGCCATGAGACGATACCCCAAGTGCAAGCGCAATACTAACGCACTGACACCACTATTTCAACCGGACTTCATGCGTTCTTCGGGGTCTGTCTGGTACACTATTTTCATTAACATTAAGCACGAGCACTATGGCTTACGTAGATGGTTTTGTATTGGTGGTCCCCAAAGAGAACAAGGCAGCATATAAGAAGATGGCAAAAGAAGGAGCAAAAGCCTGGAAGGAATTTGGCGCCCTTGAGTACAAGGAATGCCGGGCTGACGATATGACCCCCAACAATGTATTCTTCACTTTTCCCAAGATGGCCAAGGCAAAAGAAGGAGAAGAGGTGTGGTTCTCTTTTATTGTATTCAAGAATAAAGCTGAACGAAATGCGATCAACAAGAAAGTAATGGCGTATTTTGACAAGAAGTATGCAGGCAAAGACATGCCAATGCCATTTGACATGAAGCGCTTTGCATACGGCGGGTTCACTGTTGAAATCGAGGCATAGCTCCATGGCCTCAACAAAAATGCCGGCACAGCGCCGGCATTTTTTGTTTTTCTTTACCCACCCTTGCTTCTTTTGTAGCAGTCCAAGCACAGAAGGTTGCTCGTATCGCGCGGCGTAAAAGGAAGGCTTGTTATCGCTGTTCCGCAATTACTGCACTTCCAATCCCCCTCAACACGCGGGCGATCGCTTGTTGGAGTGGCGGCTCCTCCGCTCCCTTCCGCTCGCTTCTTTGCATGACACTCCCTGCACGTAAGTCCAGCAGTTGAGCGCGGTTCAAATGGCAGTTCGGTTATCGCCTTTCCGCACGTGCTGCACGTCCAATTTCCTTGAAATGTATTCATAAATTTCTAGTATACACCGCTGCTGTACAATTGCCTCCATTTTTGGAGTAAAATTACAGGGTGAGTTTGCTCAATCAGACCAACCTCGAATTTATAAGGGAAAAGCTTTTCTCCTTCCCTATTGCCCTTTCGATTCTTTTACTGCTGCCGCCATTGGGCGTTGGGGACGCATACCTTATTCTCGGGCACGCGCATTTTATGATGACTGCCTTGTACCAATACAAGATGGGCAGAATCACAAAATGGAGTATCGTTGCATATATCGGGCTTTTTGCACTCTTGTTCTTTATCGCTTACGAGATACCACAGGCTTTTACGCTCTTTGTTGCGATATCACTCTTGTTCCATGTATACCGAGGCGAGGCGCGGCACATTAAAAAGCCTTTTAGTCTGCCTTATCTTTTCATGACCTTGGGCATAGGCGCTCTTATTGGGACATGGCTCTCAGTTGAACTCTGGCAATTGGCCATCAACCCGCTGATCCCGCTTGTCTCTTCTGCGCTTTTGGTATTACTTGCGATCTATTTTTTCATACGCGAGCAAGGCAAGCAGGTAGAGCTTTTGTTTTACACCCTCGTTGTACTCTATCTCGTGTTCGTCTCTCTGGAATTTCTCGGCCTGCGGCCTTCTGGACTCCAAAGTTTCGGCTTTATTGTTATTGGTCATTATATGGCGACGTATTTCAACGTCTACCATAGCTTCACCCGCAAAGGTGAGGGCCGGCAGTGGATCTTTGTTTTAGAAAGTTTTGCTATGAATCTTCTCTTTCTGGCGGGCTACCTATTTGTCTTCAATTTCCTTGGTACCGATAACGCCCTTTATGACTATGTCTACAACCCTATCTCATTCTATGTATGGACGCTCATGCACTTCATCACGACCATGGATTTCAAAAAGTACAAAGAGCAAGTACTTGCGTATGCCCATGCGCGAAAAGGAGCGTGAACTATTTTGATTCGTAAGCTGCCTTCACAAATGCAGTAAACAGCGGATGTGGGTCCAACGGACGCGCGTGAAACTCTGGATGGAACTGCACACCCACGAAAAACGGATGCACATCCTTCGGAAGCTCCGAGATCTCCATCAGGCGGTTGTCAGGAGACTTCCCTGAGAACACCCAGCCGGAGGCTTCAAGCTGGTCAATATACGCTGGGTTAACTTCATAGCGGTGGCGGTGGCGCTCACTGATCTCCTCTTTGCCGTACGCTTTTGCTGCGATTGAGCCTTTCTTCAAAAGCGCAGGGTATTCCCCGAGTCGCATGGTGCCGCCCATCTGCGACTTCGCAATCTTCTCCTTCTGGTCAGGCATGACGTCGATAACCAAATGCTGTGCAGATGGCTCTATCTCGGCAGTTGAGACACTCTTGAGCTTAAGGACGTTCTTTGCGTATTCCAAAACTGCAAGCTGCATGCCGTAGCAGATGCCGAAGTATGGGATCTTGTTCTTGCGGATGTACTCGATGACATTGAGCTTGCCGTCAATGCCAGTTGAACCAAAGCCTCCAGGAATAAGGATGCCGTCGAACGCCTTAAGCTCTTTGAGGTTCTTCTTGTCTGCAAAGCGCTGTGCGGGCAGATAGGTGATAACCGGCTTCAAGCCAAGCTTGTACGTAGAGTACTTGATCGCCTCAAGGACCGAGATGTATACGTCCGAAAGGATGAAATCTCCTGAGTTGAAATATTTGCCTACAACGGCGATCTTCACGGTGTCCTTGCCGTTCTTGGACTTTGCCACAAACTTCTTCCACTCCTCGAGGTTGGACTTCTTCTTCGGAAGACCAAGGAGATCGCATAAACGGGCTGAGAGATCGTCTTTCTCGAAATTGACCGGCACGTCATACACGCTCGCAACGTCAGGAGCGGAGATAACGTGCTCAGGCTTCACGTTGCAGAACTGCGCGATCTTCTCTTTGCGCTTCTGATCAATAGGTACCGGAGCGCGTGCAAGGATGAAATCAGCGAAAACGCCGGCGCTATTAAGCGTACGTGATGCGTGCTGGGTGGGCTTGGTCTTCATCTCACCGATAGAGCCGGGGACCGGCAAGTAGCTTACCATCACAACAGCAACACCATTTGGAGTCTGTGACTTCATCATACGTACTGCCTCAAGGAAGAGGATGTTCTCGTATTCACCAATAGTGCCGCCTATCTCCACAATGACCACGTCCGCATGCGCGTGCTCCCCCGCTTTCTTGATGCGGGAAATGACCTCAAGCGGCACGTCCGGCACCACCTGCACATTCTTGCCTTTGTATTCAAGGTTGCGTTCTTTTTTGATGACAGAGCTGTATACGCTTCCGGTGGTCATGTAGTTGATGTCCGGGATATCAACATTGAGGAAACGCTCATAGTTTCCCATATCCTGATCGGTCTCAAGGCCACCCTGCAAAACAAAAACCTCGCCGTGCTCGGTGGGGTTCATGGTGCCTGCGTCGACGTTGATGTAGGGGTCGATCTTCATGGCGGTTACGATGAGTCCCCGCGCCTGCAGTATCTTTGCAATTGATGATGATGCAACACCCTTTCCCACTCCCGACATAACACCGCCGACGACAAAGATGTATTTAGTTGTACTGGATTTCTTTGATGCTGATTTCTTGCTTGCCATTGATTACAAATTACTATTTCCTAAACGTGCAGATACCTCGCGACGGCAAGTATGCTCGATGCCATGCCGAGCACAATGCCTGACCCCACGATAATGCCGAATATCCGTGCAAAATCTGAGACGAAATATTCAAAGAGATTGAACTGGAAGAAGGCCTGTGTCTCTGGTCCGATCCATAACACAAGCGGGTACAAGATAAGGAGCGCCAGCACGCCTGCTACCACGCCATACATGATCCCCTGCAGCATAAATGGCCCACGGATGAAGGTGTTGCTCGCTCCCACAAGACGCATAACCGCAATTTCTTCGCGGGAAGTGTAGATTGCCAGCCGGATAGTATTGAACGTGATCAGCACTGACGCAGAGACAAGTACGATCATCGTCACCCATGTCGAGCGCTCAACAGCACTGATGATGCTCGTGAGCTTATCAATCGCCTCCTTATTCTTCACGAAGTTGACTTCATCGATAATCGGCTTCTGCGGATCCTCCGATGCCTGCTGATCACTTAAGAACTGAGCGATGCCCTCGTACTGCGAAGTCTCTTTTGCGCGGATAGACAGTGACGCACCGAGCGGGTTGTCGCCAAGCTCCTCAAGTCCCTGCATGATTGTTTCATCGTTTTGATGACGCTCACTAAACTGTGCGAGTGCTTCTTCACGCGAGGTGAATGTCACTTCTGCCACGTCCGGCAGCGCCTCAAGCGAAGATCGAAGCGCGTCTATGTCCGATTGCTCAGCGGTAGTAACAAAATAAACATTGATATCAACTTTGCTTTGAATATTCTCAAGTGAAACAGCAAGCAGTTTATCAATCATCATTGTGGAACCGACCACAAACAGAGCGACAGTCATCACAAAAATGGCGGCAATGGAAACAAACGCATTGCGCCAGAACCCCACAAAACCTGATCGTATTACGCGCTTGGTAGCTGTCCACATAAAAAATAAATACTTGAAATTATCCCCTTTTACAAAACATATTTCCCTTCCTGGTCGTCGCGCACGATGCGTCCCTCATCCATGGTAATGACGCGTCGGCCGAGCTCATCAATGACCCCTTTGTTGTGCGTGGTCATAATGACTGTCGTGCCGAGGTCATTGATCTTTCTGAGGATCTGTACGACTTCGTAGGTAGCAATCGGGTCAAGATTGCCCGTAGGTTCATCGGCAATGATAATGTCCGGCTGGTTCACAATAGCCCGCGCGATCGCTACACGCTGTTTCTCTCCTCCTGAGAGCTCTCCAGGGAAATTCCAGATCTTATCCTCAAGATCAACCAGTGCCAAAGCCTGGGGCACATTCTCGCGAATCTCCTCGTCGCTACGGCCATTGGCTTCCATGGCGAACGCAATATTCTCATAAGCAGTCATATGCGGGAGCAGCTTGAAATCCTGAAAGACGGTCCCGATCTTGCGGCGATATTTGGGAAGCTTTGTGCGAGGTATCTTGTGTATATCAAGCGACTCAAAAAAGACCTGCCCCTCTGTTGGCCTGTCTTCAGCAATAAGCATCTTCAGAAGCGTGGTCTTTCCTGCTCCTGAATGTCCCACAATAGAGACGAATTCTTTCGGGGCAACCTGAAACGATACACCTTGAAGTGCTATTGAACCTCCGTTGTACAGTTTCGATACATTATCGAAGTAGATCATAAAAACAAAATGTTATGTATTACCACCTTCCGTCCTTCCTGTACACGCAAAGATCCCTTGTGGTACTGCATCATAACTAACGCTTCCCATTTTACTTTAGTTCCGCACTCGCGTCTAGAAATAGCTGTATATCGCCATTCAAAACCGCGTCAATCTTTGCAGTTTCGGTGTTAGTTCGGTGGTCTTTTACCATCTGGTATGGATGGAGTACATAAGAGCGTATTTGGCTTCCCCACTCGATCTTGAGCGTTTTCTCAACAGAAAGTCCTTGCAGTTCCCGCTTGCGCTGTTCCTCATTGAACGCGAAGACCTTGCCGGCAAGAAGCGCCAGACCGCGCTCTTTGTTCTGCAACTGGCTGCGCTCGCTGGAGACATTGACGCTGATGTTTGTCGGTTTGTGCACAATACGCACTGCGGTTTCCCGCTTGTTGACGTTCTGTCCGCCGGCTCCGCCGGAGCGCGCAAAGCTCACCTCAATATCTTCTTCTGCAATGCCGATCTCGCCTGCGTTCGCCACTTTTGGCGACACTTCAACAAGTACAAATGAGGTCTGGCGTTTGCCATTGCTGTTAAATGGCGATATACGGACCAAACGGTGCACTCCTGATTCGTGCTGCAGCGTGCCGTACGCTTCACGGCCACCTATCTCAAAAGTGATATTGCGATAGCCGTTGTGGTCGTTCTGGTTGGAATCGATCTCCGACACACCCCATCCACGTTTTTCAGCGTATCTCTGATACATCTGAGTGAGCATGCGTGCGAAGTCTTCTGCGTCATCCCCTCCAGCTCCTGCAACAATAGTGACAATAGCATCATTGCGGTCGTACTTGCCCTTTCCTTCTTTGGCATCCTTCAGCTCCTCAAGCTCCTTGAACATAGCCTGTGCTTTCTGTGGGTCACTCCAAAAATCATTCTGCAGCATTGCATGTTCGATCTCGTCAATGCGTTTTTGAATATCTTCTTGCATGACTAAATCATTTTTCGATAATACTTCGTATCTCGTTCTTCATATCCTCTTTTTATATAGAGTGGCTGCACCGTAGGACGTGAGCATGTAAGTGCTATCTCATCTGCCCCCCACTGCCGTGCCTTCTTTTCGAGGGCCTCCATGATGGTCGTAAAATACCCACGACCGCGATACGATTCATCCACGACAATGTTGTTGATATAAGCGGTAATGTGTACCGGGTGCGTGAGGTAGCCAACCACCCCCAACCCTCGTAGGTGTCCGGCCTCAACAAGCCCAAGCATGTACGTCTGTTCGTCAGTGGCGGTGCGGCGCAAGAGATCCTCGTTCGGTGCTTCCCCTAGCTTTATGAGTTGCTTCTGCAAAGAAAGGCAGTCTTGCATTACGGAGTCGATATTTGTCTCAGTTATCTCAATGAGTTCCATGCACAGTAGTCTAACAAAGCCGCCATGATTGCGGAAGCAATCATGGCGGCTTTCAATCACAGGATTGGTCACGAGTTACTAAGCAAATTGTCGCAAGCTCCATTTTGCTAAGTACTCGCGACCCCGCCTCGCTCGTAAACATCGCTTCGGCCTTCAATCCTGAACAGAAGCGAATCAGTTCGCTTCTTTCATTGTCTTGCAGCAAAATTGCCCAGCACTATGCTGGGCAATTTTGCTGCTGAGCCAATGATCAGGATTGAAACTTACAGTTTCTGTATACCTTTTGGCTATTTCTGTTCGCTAGCTCCAGAAATAGCACAAAAGCTTTTCAATCCTGCTCCTTTTACTGCGTAAAAGTTGCGCACATTGGCTCATATACAAAAGACCCCGAAAAGGGGTCCTTGGATATGAGCCAATGATCAGGATTGAACTGATGACCTCGCCCTTACCATGGGCGTGCTCTACCAACTGAGCTACATTGGCAAATGAGGTCACCCCAGGGGAGAGCGGTCGCAAGACCACGATGATCCTGGCTCATTTCCGAACAAAATCGCATTGTCGGGTTACCTGGGGTGACCATTGCCGGCATGTGGGAGGTGGAACTCCACAACAACGAAGCCGGCGCAAGCAGAATACCAAATAATGGATTGAAAACAAAGTACTCATGTACTAGGATAGAGGCCACGCCACCTTAGCTCAGTTGGTAGAGCATTGCATTCGTAACGCAAAGGTCCGCAGTTCGATCCTGCGAGGTGGCTCCGTTATGAAAAAATTTGCTATTGCCACACTCATACTAAGTATCATCGTTGCTATTCTTCCTCTTGTAAGCATGTTCGTTGCAGGTTTTTTTGCACACATATTCGGATGTACCCTCAATGAGGCTGATGTCTCTGTTTGCCCAACGGTGTTTGGCGATATTGGCGGGATGCTATCGCTAATGGCTCTTTTTGGATGGCTTGTTTTTTACACAGTACCGCTCGGATGCGCCGGCATACTCATAAGTATTCTCTTCTTCACCATCAGCGCTTTCAAAGCAAAGAAAGACCCCACTGTATAAACTAGAGTAATTTCCCCCGTTTAAATTCTTCCTGCGCGACCTCATCCTCATCCATGCCGAAGTGATGAGCAACTTCGTGCCACACAGTGTTCTCCACGCACTGCCGTATATCCTCCGGGTCGCTGTAGGTATCGAGTATGGCTTTTTTGAAGATGGTGATCTTATCTGGGAGCATCGGGAAATCTTCTAATCCCCGCTCCGTTTGCGGCACGCCCTCGTAGAGTCCGAACAATACCTCTCCCCTTTTTATATTGTTCTCCCTCCTTTGTATTGGAGTCGGTTTATCCGCTATGACTATAGCGACATTACGCATCTGCCTTTTTATACCCTCGCGCAATGCATCAATACCTCCATCAACAAGTTTTAGAAAGTCTTCGTCACTCATGTTTTTTGCTGCGATTAAACAGGTACAGAAAAGCGATTCCGAGCAGTGCGCCGCTGAAGTTGAAAATAAGGTCGAGCATTGCATTCTCGTAGCCGCCAACGCCATTACGCTCAAGGGAGATTGCGATGAGGAATTCCATGATCTCATTCATAGCAGAAACTCCCATTGATGCCATCAGTGCAATAAGTATGATGATCCACGAAGGGCCCGAGACTTTAAGCGTGGAGCGCAGCACGTGATGAAAGACAACTGCCATCACTCCATAGAGGTACGCATGCACAATTTGATCATATTTAAGGATATAGAATTCACCACCATAGTCTATAAACGGATAGATCCGATACGCGAAAAGGACGCCATCTTGGGTCTGCACTGAACCGCCAAGTATGTGCAAAAGTCCCCAGAAACTCACGAGCCACAGGATGAAGACAGGAAATTTGGTTATACGGAGCGTACCAAACAAAAGCGTGAATGCTGCCGCGATAACAACCACATAGATAACAAACTCGAAGTTAAAGTCTTGGAGGAAATATATGCCGCCAAGCAAAAGATACGCCAGACTGAAAGCCAAAACGCCCCGCGGGGAATTGATGAATTGCATACCCCACCATTGTAGCAAAGGACAATTGCAAATATTGAGCAAAACCGCTATACTCTGCGCACTCGCAAGTAAAGCGATTCTGCGGTGGTAAGCAAAGCTTGCCCCTGCTGCGTTCGGACAAAATATGAGCTAGCTCCTATTTTGCTCCTCACTTGCGGTGGTAGCTCAACTGGTTAGAGCACCCGCCTGTCACGCGGGAGGTTGCGGGTTCAAGTCCCGTCTACCGCGCAGTATACATAAAGGCCGGCTTTATAGCCGGTCTTTATGTATACTACACCTGAGGGACTTGAAGAGGTTGCCTGCAATTTTGAAGCATGAAAAATTGCGACAACCTGTACCGATCCTGTAAGGATCAAGTCCCTTTTTCCATTTGAAAGAAAGTGCCAAATATAGTAGTCTGTTGCTCACGTCGATGTAGCTCAGTTGGTTAGAGCATCTCACTCATAAAGAGAAGGTCGCAGGTTCAATTCCCGCCATCGACACCAATACAAAAAGCCCCGCGAGGGCTTTTTTTAATCAATCTGTGTAGGACACAGTACCGCCTCTGCCTCAGTGATATGTTCCGGGTAGCCGATGGGGAGCCACTGCGTCTGTTCGACGATCTCAACCTTGTGATCCTGTGCATACGCATTGAGCATATCAGTTACATAGAGCTCCCCGCTTGGTGAAACCGGCACCTTATACTGGAAAATAGATGTGTCGATGACAAACCCGCCGATATTAACGAGATCGGACTTCGGGTGTTCAGGCTTCTCAACAATTTCCCGAAGCGAACCGTCCTCATTCTGCTCAAGCACGCCAAAGCGTTCTGGTGTCTTCGAACGCATACCGAGCATGGCATGATCTTTCTTCACCACATCCTCAAGCGCATCCTTGCCATGGATATCATCGGCGTACATAAAGAGGAACTTTCCGCGGAGAATGTTTTTTGCGCACAAAAGCGCGTCGCCGGTTCCGCCGGCAAAATCCTCCTGAAAGACATAGCTCACTTTTCGGCCAGCATACTCTTCCTTGCAGAAGTCCATGATCTGCTCTTTGAGGTATCCGACCACAAGAACAAGCTCATCGACCTCTGGTGGTAGCGCCTCGATGATGTGCTGCAAGATCGGCTTTCCGCATACTTTGATCAAAGGTTTTGGTGTAGTCTCAGTCAGCGGCCGCATCCTCGTCCCCTTCCCTGCGCAAATGATGACGCATTGCATAGGCACAGTCTATTTAGACCTCCATCTGAGGTACCGTATCAATATTAAAAAGCGCGTTGGCTTTCTCAACGTCCTCAGGAGTTGCAATTGGTATCCACTTACTCTGCTCAACAACCGCAATTGGGTATTCCTGCGCATAGCGCTCAATAACCTCAGTGAGATAGTATTCCTCTTTTACTGGTGTTTGCGGCTCAAACTTGAAAATATGTTCATCAAGCACCATAGCGCCTGTTGATGCACAGTTGCTTGGCGCATGTTCTGGCTTCTCGATCATAAGGCCGAGCGTCCCGTCAGGGTTGCGGACTACAATCCCAAATTTCTCTGGATTAGCAACTGAAGCAACCAAAAGAGATCGTGTAAAAGAAGTCGCGCGCGCGAGGTCTTCTTTGCCATGGATATCATCGGCAAACAAAAACAGAAAACGGCCTTTGATAAGGTCCTTGCACAGCCAGAGCGCTTTAGCAGTACCATTCTGCTCCTCCTGATTTACATACGTGACCTTCTTTCCATGAAATTCATCACCGCAATACTCCTGGATCATATGTCCTAAATAACCGGTTACGATAATAAGCTCATCAACTGAGCTTGGGACCGCCTCCACGATATGGTCAAGAAGTGTCTTCCCTGCTACTTGCACTAATGGTTTTGGAAGATTCTCCGTAAGCGGGCGAAGGC
>CBFGXL010000005.1:0-61029 GCA_965652925.1 uncultured bacterium
GAACAGAAGTTCAAAGGCGGACTTGCCGACGCTTCGGAAGAAACTACGCGCCTCCACACCACGCACCACCTTCTTCTTGCTGCATTGCAGCAAGTGCTTGGAGATCATGTCCACCAGCGGGGGAGCAACATCACCGCAGAGCGTCTGCGTATCGACTTCTCACACGACGCTAAAATGACCGACGAGCAGAAGGCAGAGGTAGAACGTATTGTGAACGAAAAGATAGATGCGCAACTGCCTGTTCTGCGTTCAACGCTACCAAAGGAAGAGGCTGAGAAGCTCGGCGCAGAACACGAGTTCAACGCAAAGTATCCTGATATGGTTTCGGTCTATTCAATTGGGCCTGTAGGAGCGACACTTGAGAACCCACAGTTCGAGCAAGCATTCTCAATTGAGTTCTGTGGCGGCCCACATGTAGAGAACACTAGTGAAATAGCCAAAAGCGGCCGCTTCCGCATTGCAAAGGAGGAAGCTTCATCCGCAGGTGTGCGACGAATCAAGGGAGTTATTACATTTTAGTATATGAGCGAACCTAAGAAAGAATTCGAAAAGCATTTTAGAATTCTGAACGAGAAAATTGATCGTTTTCTTTCTAAAGATAAGCCAGTTGATGTTCTTATAATTAAAGCTCATCTAATTTGTGAATACTACTTAAACCAAATTTTGATTTTAAAAAATCTCTGTACGGCAAATCAAGTACACCGCCTTAGATTTCATGAAAAAATTGAAAAATCCTTCAACAAAGAGATCAGTACTGAAAAAAGAATATACGACTCTTTGCATAAGTTAAATCAACTTAGAAATAAAGTCGGCCATGAATTGGAGTATGTACTTGCAGAATCTGATGTAGACAATCTGGGTTACATACGAGGACAAAGTTATATCTTAAACAAATATGACTTTGAAAATTTGAATGATCTATTACATGACACACTTGAAACAATAGTAATAGATGTAGCTATGCACGTTTATATAATGGTTGATACGATGAAAAAAGAGAAGGAAACTACATAATTTTAACTACAGATAATCAGATATTAATATCCGATTGTTTCTTTTTCAAAAAAAACGAGACGCGCTTTTTCAGGGCGCGTCTCTTTGTTTGTGCGGGCGGGAGGACGGCTAATCGCGATCTTCGCGAATGTTCTGCCTCCACCCGTCGGTGTTCGAGGCCATGCCTCGGTTGCGATGGTTCCGCTCCTTCGGGGTCGTGTGACGCAAGGGGCCAGTGCCAAGCTTCCGCCAGTCGTCGGGCGGCCTCGAGTCCGGTCTGCTTTCTCCGACATCCGATGCAAGCTGCTCGTTCGACATCTTCTCCTCCCTAGCTGAACAGGAGAACAATACATCGCTCTACTTCACCTGACAAGTAAAAGCTATCCACTCGTGGTACATACCTATGAAGAACGCACCAGCAAAGGCCTGTATAATAAATCCATAATGTCCTGGTTTTCTTCGAAAATTCCTCCAACAGAATGCGGGGCGGTTATAGACATCGGCTCAGGGAGCGTCGGTGTTGCTCTTGTTGTTTCCAACAACGAGACCAACGCCATGGACGTGGTGTGGAGCTACCGCGAGTACATGCGCATCAAGGACACGGCACATTCCGATGAGTCTTTGCGCGATATCTGCACGACCATTGTCAATGCGCTTTTGGTCTTTGGAAGTGCGGGATTAAAAGCGCTTCATGAGCACGACACCCAGATGCGTATCCGCCATGTGCAGGTGGCTATCTGTGCGCCATGGTCATACACCATCACAAAGACCATCAACTATGAGAACGAGAACAACTTTGAGGTCAACAGTGCGCTTATTACGCAGCTTGTAGACGCAGCGCGCAAACAGACGCTTGAAACAAGCGTCGACGACAAGCTTGTGTCCGACTTGGGCCTACGCATGATCACTGACGCGACGGTCAATGTGCAGCTCAACGGTTATTCAGTGAAAGAACCAAGAGGAATGAAAGCAACTTCCGTGCAGATATCGCACGTAACCGCAGTCGCACAGGAGAAGATCCTTCTGACGCTTGAAGAATCGATCCACAAAATACTCCCGAAGGTCACCATCGAGTATTACTCGTTCATGTATCTTTTCTATCGTGTCCTTCGCGACCTCCATCCGGATACGTCTGAGATATGTCTTATTGATGTCACTAACGAAGCAACCGAGATCGGCATTGTGCGCGACAACGTGCTTCGCCACACCACTCATACACCGTTTGGCATGTACAGCCTCGCACGCGAGATCGCAGCCGCAACCGGAATACCCAAAGAAGAGGCATTTACAGTCCTGAAGAATGGGGAAGAGGAACTGAGAGCCCGTTTCAGCGACAATCAGCTTTCTGAGGTCATGGATATCTTTGAAGCATACGAGGATAAGATAGCCGACCTCTTTAAGCGCACCGGCGATGCACTTTCTATCCCGCGTTCGCTTTTCCTCCACACCTCGAAGCGCACGGAGGAGTTTTTTGCCAATCACCTGAAGGACGGCGCGAAGAAAGCCACCTCTGCCGACCACACAGTGCACCACTTCACCTCAGAACTGCTCGGAGATAAGCAGATGGAGGACACCGCGCTCGCACTTTCTGCGTATTTTTTCCATACGCGGGAGTCCTACAGCGATCTTCGTCTCGAAAAATAAAGGCTTATTTCTTACACATACCACGGTAGGATTTTTAACAGCTTATAGGTATACTTTTACATATGACACAAAAGTGGAACTTACAGGATATTCGTCCGGCAACACCACGAAAACGCCGTATTCCAGCAGAGAATGGAGCGCCAGTAGCTCAAGAAAGACCTATTGAAATGCCAAAGGAGGAAGCAGAGGAGGCCATGAGCATCCGTATTGTTGATGGCAACAAGAAAAAGAACAAATCGCTCCTCTATGCTCTGGTTATTTTTGTGCTTGTTGTAGGGGGAGGACTCCTTGCGAGCGCCTTTATGGGTGGAGCAGATGTAACGGTATATCCAAAGCACCGTGAGCCGAACGTAAACGCTGTTTTTGAAGCCAAGAAAATTGCAACTGCTGATGAACTGCCTTACGAGATTATGACGCTTGAAGCAGAAGGCGAACGGCAAGTAACTGCCTCAGGCGAGGAAATGGTTACCTCACAGGCAGTCGGCACTATCTTTATCTACAATGCACAGCAAACTGAGCCTATTCGTCTGGTAACCAACACGCGCTTTGAATCACCCGATGGTCTTATCTTCAAGATCAAAGACCCAGCGATCGTACCCGGCTACACCATGGAAGGCGATAAGAAAGTGCCTGGTGTCACCACAGCAGAAGTGTATGCAGATGAAGTTGGGGAAGAGTACAACATCGGCCCAAGCAGATTCACTGTCCCTGGCTTCAAAGGCGAGCCCGAGTACAGCACCATCTATGCGGAATCAACATCAGGCTTCACCGGCGGCTTTAACGGCATGAAGTTCATTATTGATGATGCCGAACTGCAAGTGGCACAACAAGCACTGCGCACCGAGCTTCGCAATTCACTGCTTGAACGGGTTGCTGCAGAAAAACCTGCAGGGTTCGTTATGTTCCATGATTCAGTCACGTTTACCTACGAATCGCTCCCTTCAGTTGAATATGGTGAGAACCTGGCAACAATAAAAGAGAAGGTGCTCCTGCGTGTACCGCTTTTCAAAGAAGACACCTTTGCAGCGTTTATCGCACAGGCGACCATTCCTGGCTATGACAAAGCACCGGGGCGCATCAGTGACCACAGCACCTTTACATTCAGCTATACTGACGCGACCACTACCTCTTCAGACATCAGCAATGCGACCTCGCTTTCATTCAATCTAACGGGGAAGCCACAGATAATCTGGACCTACGACGCTGAAAAGCTCAAGGCAGACCTCGTGAATGCAAACAAGACCGCTCTTACCAGTATTTTGGGGTCATATCCAGCAATTGAGAGGGCAAATGCTGTCATTCGACCGTTCTGGAAGACAAAATTCCCAACAAAAATCGATGAGATCGAGATTATTGAAGTCATTGAAGCCACGGAATAACGCTATACTATTGACGTCCTCACCTTCTTTTGCTAGACTTTGGCACGTTTAATGGATCAATCACAAGATAACCTCGTCTACGGTACAGTAGAGGAAGCGCTTCCAAATGCGCTTTTTCGCGTAATACTGGACGGCACAGGAGAAAAACAGATTGCGTATCTTGCTGGCAAAATGCGCAAGTTCAGAATCCGAGTGCTTGTTGGAGACAAAGTTGCCATTGTTCCCGATCCATACGGAGGCAAAGGGAGAATAACAAAACGCCTTTAAAATTATGAAAGTACGATCATCAGTTAAAAAAATGAGTCCAGACGACAAAATCGTTCGCCGACGAGGTCGTGTGTACGTTATTAATAAGTTGAAGCCGCGACATAAGCAGCGACAAGGTTAAAGTATCAATATGCGTATTGCAGGTATCACCATTCCAGACAACAAGCACCTTGAGTACGGTCTCACCGCTATTCATGGTATTGGCAACGCTCGTGCGAAGACTATTCTCGCTGAGCTTGGCATCAAGGAATTCACAAAGCCAACAGAGATCTCAACAGAACAGGAGAATGCGATCCGTGAAAAGATCGAAGCGTTTCCTATTGAAGGAGAGCTCAAGCGTCATGTTTCCGCAAACATCAAGCGGTTGAAAGACATTCAGTCATACCGTGGCTCACGCCATGCGAAGCGTCTCCCGTCTCGCGGCCAGCGTACAAAGACCAATGCCCGCACTCTCAAGGGCGTTAAGAAGACGATGGGTTCTGGAAAGCGTAAGCTCGAAAAGACTTAATATTTATTAGAAGATTATTGATTTTCCTATGGGTAAGAAACGAATCATAAAGAAAGGAGGAGGTTCAGACGTCAGCGGCACATCGCGGGCTCTTAACCGTATTCCAAAAAAGAAAGTGGTCAATGGACGACTCAACATCCTTGCCACTTTCAATAACACCATCCTTACGCTCTGCGATTCAAAAGGCAATACAGTGATGGCTGCTTCAAGCGGTGCTTTGGGCTTCAAAGGCTCACGAAAGAGCACTCCTTTTGCTGCTGCAAAAGTAGGTGAGATCATCGGAGACAAAGCGCTTCAGATGGGCATGAAAGAAGCTGAAGTGATCATCCGCGGAGTTGGCGCAGGTCGAGAGTCAGCACTCCGTTCATTTTCAGGCAAAGGTATCGGCGTCTCAAAGATCACCGATATGACTCCGGTGCCGCACAACGGGCCGCGACCTCCTAAAGCACGACGCATCTAATAATCTCAACGTATGAAAATCGGACCAAAATTTAAAATAGCAAAACGTCTCGGAGCACCTATCTTCGAAAAGACACAGTCACAGAAGTTTGCGCTTTCAGAGTCAAAGCAGGGCCGCACTTCCAAGCGAAAGCCTGGCCAGATGAGTGACTACAAGCGACAGCTCATCGAAAAGCAGAAAATGCGCTTTACGTACGGTATTACTGAGAAGCAGCTTCGACGATACGTTGATGAGGCACTTGAGAAAAGCGAACAGCCAGTTTTGAATCTTTACACTCGGCTTGAGATGCGTCTTGATAACGTCGTATACCGACTCGGACTTGCAAAGACCCGTCGATTCGCTCGACAGATGGTTTCTCACGGCCACATCCTCGTTAACGGCAAGCGTATGACCGTCCCTTCACACAAAGTTAAGGTTGATGATGTTATTTCAGTACGAGAGGGAAGCCGACAGTCTATTATCTTCACCAATCTCGCTGAGAATTTTGAAGCAGCTTCTGTCCCCGCATGGCTTTCATTCGACATTAAAAAACTTGAAGGTAAGACCACTGGTGTCCCTACCTTCACACCAGCTGAAAACCTATTTGATCCAGAGCAGGTATTTGAGTACTACAGCCGATAACGTCTACGCTCATTAGTTAGCAAATTAAGAACAACATTATGTTAGAGACAAACATTGCGCTACCATCAAAGCCACGAATCGTAACAGAGGAGGAGTTTCGTGGCATTTACGAAATTGATGGTCTCTATCCTGGATACGGACACACGCTCGGCAACTCACTTCGACGGATCATCCTCTCATCACTTCCGGGAGCTGCTATCACGCAGGTGAAGATAAACGGTGCTGAACATGAGTTTTCAACACTCGATGGCATCCGTGAGGACGTCATCACCATTCTTCTTAACATCAAGCGCATCCGCCTTGCACTGCACAGTACTGAACCAATAACAATCACGCTCAAGAAGAAAGGAGCTGGTGTGGTCACTGCTGCGGATATCACTACTCCGTCACAGATCGAGATCCTCAGCCCTGAACAGAAGATCGCAGAGATAACTTCTAAAACTGGCGAACTTGAGATCGAGATGAAAGTAGAGCAGGGACTTGGTTATGTCCCACGCGAAGCGCACCAGAAGGATAAGGTTGAGATCGGCACGATCGCTCTTGATGCAGTTTTCACACCGATCCGCCGCGCTAACTACGAGGTTGAGAACATGCGCGTAGGAGACCGAACAGACTACAACCGCCTCCGCGTCTTTATCGAGACAGACGGCACCATGAGCCCGCGCGAAGCGCTTGAGCAGTCTATTGAGGTTATGATCCATCAGCTGAAGGCAGTCATCGGCTTCCAGGAGCAGACAGCTGCTGCAGAGGAAGAAGTGGCAGAGCCTGTAGTTGCGGAAGCAAAGACAGAGATCGATCCAGACATCCTCAAGACCCGTATTGAAACGCTCGACCTTTCTTCACGCACACTTGCTGCGCTTGAGGAAGCAAACATCCGCACTATCGGCGGACTTGTGCGAAAGAAAAAAGATGATATCCTAGCGCTCGACGGCATCGGTCCTAAAGGCGTCGAGGAGATCGTCGACTTGCTTAAAGGAATGGGTGTATCCCTCAGTGAATAAATAGAAGTATGCGACACGGAAATCAAAACAGAAAATTCGGACGTTCACGCGATCAGCGGACAGCTCTTATGCGTGGACTTGCTATTTCGCTCATCACCGAGGGCAAGATCAAAACAACCGAGGCCAAGGCTAAAGAACTCGCTTCATTTGCTGATCGCCTGGTAACCTATGCAAAGGAAAATACGCTTGCGTCACGACGACGAGCTGCTTCTGTGCTTGGTGAGCCAAGCGATGTGATCATCAAGAAGCTTTTTGATGAGATCGCTCCAAACTACAAGGAGCGTAACGGCGGTTATACGCGCATTATTAAGATGGGACGCACGCTTGCAGGACGAAGCGAAGCTGTAATTGAGTACGTGTAATAGAGGATTATGGAAAATACTATTGTAAAAAAAGAATACACGATCGATGCAAAAGGAAAGCGCCTTGGAAAGGTAGCTACTGAAGTTGCATCGTACCTCATCGGCAAGAATTCTGCTGAATTCGCTCGCAATATTGCACCTGCCGTTTCTGTAACCGTCACCAACGCAAGTAAGATGGATATCTCTGAGAAGAAGAGCCAGGAGATCTACCAGTCATATTCTGGATATCCAGGAGGCCGTAAGACTGAGACTCTTGAACACCTCGGAAAGCGCCGCGGATATGGTGAGGCTCTTCGTCGCACGGTCAAAGGGATGCTTCCTAAAAACAAGCTCCAGAGCGTTATGATGAAAAATCTAACGGTAACTGAATAATTATTATGGCAACTGCAAAATACACAGAGGGTATCGGACGACGCAAAACATCAACTGCGCGTGTTCGTCTAACTCCTGCAAAATCGACTTCGATCATCGTGAACGAAGCTCCACTTGCTGAATACTTCAAGAATGCTTCACACCAGAAGGATGTGATGTCTGTTCTCGGTGCCGCTGATGCTGGTATTGAAGACTACACTATCACTGCAAAAGTGCAGGGAGGCGGTCTCTCAGCACAGGCTGAAGCTATACGTCTCGGTATTGCTCGCGCGCTTGTTGCAGAGAAAGCTACACGCAGATCTGTACTGAAGCCGCTTGGATTCCTCAAGCGTGATGCGCGTTCAGTCGAACGAAAGAAATTTGGACTCCTCAAAGCTCGACGCCGCCCACAGTGGTCGAAGCGTTAAAGAAAAAGCCCCCTTCGGGGCTTTTTCTAGCTTCGACAGGCGGAGTCATGTTTCGGCTATTTCTAATGCCGAAACAGACGAGCCCGGGCAGGAGGCACTTATGAGCGTAAGCGAATTAGTGACCTGACGCCATGCGCACTGATGACCCACACAAAAAGACCGGACAAGTCCGGTCTTTTTGTTGCTGCGCATGTGAACTATTTCAACAGTTCGCTCTGTGTTTACCTCCAAGAGCTAGAGACTTTAGAAACCTCCCCGTCTTCTCCTTGTGCAATGCGCTGCATGCCCATGGTCTAGATGCTTTTTTCTTGCGATAGAGCTTCTAGAAGTTCAGGCTCGGTGAGTCACAATCCGAAGATATGTGCGTCTCACAACATCCCACCTCGCGGTGGTGCTTATATTGTAGCAAGCCTGCAAGACAAACTAGAGTTCCAACACAAAAAAAATATTTTGTAAAAAATGAAATTATACAAGCTTACATTAGAGGAAAAAATGATGTCTGTTTGGAATACTGCAGACCATTGTGCTGGCATGTGCTCTACAACCAGAGAAAATACAAACTCTTTACATGTGTCAAAATCATCGTTATAATGCGATTCGCTATGAAAGATATGAATAACGAAGAAGAAATACAGGATGACCTCGAACCCACAGGAGAAGACACGGCGGCAGAAGATGAGCTTGAGGACATCGAAGAAAATAGCAGTGGAAAAATAAAAAAACTTCAGCAGAAACTGAAGGAGTGTGAAAAAGAGAAAATGGAGCACCTGGAGAACCTCCAGCGTGCAAAAGCGGAATTCCTCAACGGCAAGCGGCGATTAGAGGAAGAGAAGCTGCGTGACCGTGAGCGGGCAATAACCGCACAGATAGAAAAACTTCTCCCTTTGTCGGACAGTTTCCACATGGCGATGAGTGATTCCAAAGCGTGGGATGCTATTGATGCAACATGGAGGAAGGGTATTGAGAACATCCATAATCAATTGCACTCCATCCTTGACTCATACGGAGTAAAGGAGATGCATCCGCAAGGAGAGGTGTTTGACCCAAACGTGCACGAGGCTGTAACGAGCGTTGCGGTAGACACAAAGGACGATCATCACAGGATCATGCAGGTTATACAGAATGGATTCATACGGAAGAATGGAGATAAGGAAGAACTTATACGGCCAGCACGAGTAGCAGTTGGAGAATATAACGGAGATTAATACATAACCTAACAAAATCACTATGGCAAAAATTTTAGGTATTGACCTTGGAACAACAAACTCAGCGATGGCGATCATCGAGGCCGGGGAGCCGGTTATCATCGAGAATGCGGAAGGAAACAGAACAACGCCTTCTATTGTAGCCATCTCAAAAACAAAAGAACGTCTTGTGGGTCAGATCGCAAAACGTCAGGCAGTTACCAATCCGCAGAATACGATCTACGGTATTAAGCGATTCATGGGACACAACTTCGATGAAGAGGCTGTCCAGAAAGACAAGGCGATCGTCCCGTATGAAGTGAAGAAGGGAGCTGATGGAGGGGTTCTCGTACACATGGGCGAGAAGGATTATCGTCCTGAAGAGGTTTCAGCAATGATCCTCTCGAAGCTCAAAGCTGACGCTGAAGCAAAACTTGGGGAAAAAATAACCGAAGCAGTTATTACTGTACCTGCATATTTCAATGACGCTCAGAGAAAGGCAACACAGGACGCAGGGAAGATCGCAGGGCTTGATGTAAAGCGAATCATCAATGAACCAACAGCGGCTGCGCTTGCATACGGATTCAATAAAAAGAAGGATGAGAAGATCGTTGTATACGACTTTGGAGGAGGTACTTTTGACGTCACTGTACTCGAAGTAGGAGACGAGGTGGTTGAAGTACAGTCAACAGACGGAGACGCGCACATGGGAGGCCGTGACATCGACCAGGAGATAGTCCGTTACCTCATTGCAGAGTTTAAGAAGAGTGAAGGTATAGACCTCGGCAAAGACCCACTCGCGCTTCAGCGACTTGATGAAGCTGCTGAAAAAGCGAAGCATGAGCTTTCTTCTTCAGGTGAAACAGAGATCAACATCCCGTTCATTACCTCAGGCGCTGAGGGACCGAAGCACCTGCTTATTACTCTCACGCGCGCAAAGCTCGAAGAAATTGCCGCATCGTTCATTGACCGTTCAATAGAGATCACCAAGCGTGCGCTTGAGGCATCACCATTCAAGAAAGAGGAGATCGACGAGATCATCCTTGTGGGTGGACAGACCCGTATGCCAGCGATTGTCGAAGCAGTGAAGAAACTTTTTGGCAAAGAGCCGAACAAGACAGTGAATCCGGACGAGGTGGTTGCAATTGGTGCTGCTATTCAGGCCGGTATCTTCCAGGGAGACGTACAGGACATCACGCTTGTTGACGTTATTCCACTGTCGCTTGGCATTGAGACCATGGGAGGAGTCGCAACAAAGCTTATCGAGAAGAACACGCACATCCCAACAAAGAAGGAGCAGATATTCTCAACAGCGTCGGACAACCAGACCACTACAGAGATCCATATTGTTCAGGGTGAACGCGCACTGGCTTCTGAGAACAAATCGCTTGGACGATTCGTGCTTGACGGCATCCCTCCGGCTCCACGCGGTGTGCCGCAGATTGAAGTTGTCTTTGACGTAGACAGTAATGGAGTTCTGAATGTCAAAGCCATAGACAAATCAACAGGCAAAGAACAATCGATCCGCATTGAAGCAAGTTCTGGCCTTTCAAGCGACGATATTGAGCGCATGAAAAAGGAAGCTGAGGACCACGCTGAGGAAGATGCCAAGAAAAAAGAGCTCATCGAAACACGAAATCTCGCTGACCAGATGATCTATACAGCAGAGAAAGCCCTTCGCGATCATGGAGATAAAGTCGATGACGCGACCAAAAACGGCATCAATGAAAAGATCACAAAGGTCAAGGAGGTGAAGGATAAGGATGATAAGGCAGCTATTGAAGCTGCAACACAGGAACTGTCTACGGAAATGCAGAAGATCGGTGAGGTAATGCAAAAAGCCGCCCAAGAAGCTCCACAGGGTGATGAGAGCGTCCGCGATGCAGAAGTGACCAAAGAGGAACCCAAAAAGGAAGAAGGTCAATAGTTGACTCTTCATGGATACAACATACAGTTGTTGTATCCATCATAGAGGCTGCAAGCCTTCATCAGCTAACAGAAATTACCATGGCAAAACAAGACTACTACGCAATACTCGGTGTCGAGAAAAAGGCGACAAAGGAAGAGATCAAAAAAGCTTTCCGCAAGCTTGCTGCCAAATATCATCCAGACAAACAGACTGGCGACGAAGCGAAATTCAAGGAGATAAGCGAGGCATATGCAGTTCTGGGCGACGACAAGAAGCGCGCTGAATACGACGCATACGGTCATGCATTCCAAGGAGCAGGGGGCGGTACTTCTGGTTTTGGTGGATTCAATTGGGCCGACTTTCAGAACGCAGCCGGCGACGGCACCTTTGAGTTCAATATTAATGACATCTTCGGCGATGTGTTCGGCGGGGGTTCAACACGCCAAAGCCGTGGACGTGACATCTCGATAGATATCGAACTATCATTTGCTGATGCTGTATTCGGCACCACACGGAAGGTTTTGGTAACAAAGAACAATACCTGCACACACTGCGAAGGGACTGGTGCAAAAAAGGGCACGGACTTCATCACATGCACTACCTGTAATGGAAATGGCCGCGTACGCGAGACTCGACGCAGTATTATGGGTACATTCCAGACTGTTCGTGAATGTACGGTCTGTGACGGTACCGGACAAGTACCAAAAGAACACTGCGAAGTCTGCCGCGGTGCAGGGGTCATCCGCAGCGAAGATGAGCTTGAGATACGCATACCTGCTGGAATACAAAATGGAGAAATGATCCGCATGACCGGGCGCGGTGAGGCAATATCACGTGGGGTTCCTGGAGATCTTTACGTGAAAATCCACGTAAAGCCACACCCATCGATCACTCGCGACGGCTCAACACTCACTACGTCGCTTCACGTTAAACTTACCGATGCACTTCTCGGCAATGTGTATTCTGTTGCAACGCTCGATGGCACTATAGAAATAAAAGTACCGGAAGGGGTGAAGCATGGGGAACTCTTGCGCATCAAAGGGAAAGGCGTACCGCAAGGCGGCAACGCGCGCGGAGATTTTATGGTGAAGATCAACATCGATATTCCTGAAAAACTTTCTCGCAAAGCCAAAAAACTTATTGAGGAGTTGCGCAATGAAGGGATATAAAGAAAGAAGGCTCACAAGAGCCTTCTTTGCTGTCTATGCACATTAATTTTCCCAATAACAAAGAGCCTAAAAATTCATTTACGCTCTACGAACACATCATCGCTGATCGCGGCAGCCGCTATTCCGTGTGTATCGGCAGAGTGGAGAACCGTGAAGAAGCAAAAGAGTTTTTGAAGACGCTCAAGAAAGACAAGCATTATGCGCGGGCAACACACAACACCTATGCTCTCCGGATAGCGCATAACGAGGCCATTTTCGAATCGAAGAATGATGATGGGGAAACAGGAGCCGGTATGGTCATCCTACGAATCATGCAGAAGGAGGATGTCGTCAACTGCATCATTTGTGTCACACGCTGGTTTGGCGGAGTAAAATTGATGGGTGATAGATTTAAGCATGTCCAAGACGCAACAAAATACGCTATAGACAGGATGTAAAGTTATCCCACCTTCAGCAGTTTTTGCCCGCATGTGCTGACTATAATAGGGGAATATGGACACCGCAGCTTTAGCGACCGCTGTTCAGGAATATCTTTTCCTCATACTCGTATTTGTCTGCTTTTTGGTGTATGCCGTATCTGCAGGAAGACAGTCCATTACCAACATCATCCTTGGACTCTACTTTGCGCTCCTTATATCCATTGAATTTCCTTTCTACGATGTGATCCTCGGAACAACGAGCAACGAAAAGACTGAGTCCATTCTCATGCTCATCGTATTCGGCGCCTTCACAATTGGCGCTACTGTTTTATTTGCACGACTGATGCCGCGTGAATACAGCGAAGGGAAGTTCGAGGGCTTTTGGAAAAAGATACTGCTTGCAGGAGGTGCGACCGTGCTGGTGATGGCATTCAGCTATCACGCGCTTCCGGTGACGGACCTCATCACTCCAGGCACGCCGATCCAGCATCTCTTCAGCTCTGAAGGTTCATTCTTTTATTGGCTTATCGCCCCTATCATCATTCTTTTTTTAACCTAGATGATACCGACATTTCCAAAGTTCAAAAAAATATCTGTTGCAGACAGAAGTGAGGTATCTCACTTTCTGCCTAAAAAACCCTACTCGGATTACAATTTTACAAATCTCTGGTGCTGGGACATACAAAAAGAAAGAAAGATATCCCTCTGCAATGGGAATCTGGTTGTACTCTTTACAGATTATGTAACAAACGAACTCTGTTTGTCATTTTGTGGCACCAAAAAACCGGTTTCAACGGCACAGACACTCCTTACATACGCTGAACAACAAAAGATAAGTCCGACACTAAAGTATGTACCTGCTTCTACTGCGCATTCCCTGAAAAGCAAGCGAATGAAAGTGAACACTGACCAGGAGAACTTTGATTATATTTTTTCAACTGCTCAAATCGCTCTGGCAAAAGGATCTCGATTCAAACAGAAAAGGAAGCTTGCCAATAGATTCATCCGAGAGCATGCTGGAGCCGTTTTCACGATTGCAGACCTTGCTGATCCTACAGTTCAAAAACAGGTCCTATCAACATTGGCACGCTGGCACCGCAAGAAAAAGAAGACAAGCAAAAAAGAGTACGATTATGAAACTACTGCGCTTAAGCGGCTCTTGTCAGAGCACCACAAGCATTCGGTGGTACTGTCAGCTATATACAAGGGCGACACCATGCTCGCTTTTAGTATTGATGAAATACTGCCCAATAGGTACGCCATCTCACATTTTCTCAAGGCTGATACAAACTTTATCGGAGTATACGAATACCTGAACCAAAAGACTGCTCAGTACCTGAAAAAGAAAGGTGTGGCATATTGGAATTGGGAACAGGATCTCAATATCGAAGGTTTGCGCAACCTCAAGATGAGCTACCGTCCAATACGATTTCTTAAGAAATATAGAGTAGCATTAGTAGAATAATTTAAGTTTATGAGTTGGTTTTTTTTAGCAATTTTTGGTCCTCTCTTGTATGCGATGACCAATCACATCGACAAGATCCTTCTTGAGAAATATTTTAAAGACGGGGGTGTGGGCACACTCATTCTTTTTTCTTCTCTCTTATCGGGCGCGGCAGTACCTTTTCTGTTTCTTGCTGATCCTATGGCGTTCAGTGTGGGCACTCTCAATATAGCGATCCTTGCAATCGGCGGAGTGCTCAACATTCTCGTGCTTTGGCTTTATTTCCTTGCATTGAAAGATGAAGAGGCTTCCATTGTTATCGTGTTTTATCAGTTGGTGCCTGTGTTCGGACTTGGCTTGGGATATTTCATACTCGGAGAAGTGCTTTCACAGATGCAGCTCATTGCAATGGCCATTGTTATTTTGGGGACGACTATTATTTCTGTTGAAATTGATGATGAGAATAATTTCAAGCTCAGAAAAAGCACCATATTCCTTATGACCACAGCTTCTTTCTTTTGGGCGCTTGAGTCAGTCATGTTCAAGGCGGTGGCGCTTGAGGAAAATGTGCTTCGATCGCTTTTCTGGGAACACATCATGCTGCTTATTGTTGGCATGCTTATTTTTATTTTTGTAAAAACATATCGACAACATTTTTTGACCGCCTTAAAGAACAACTCCGCGGGGATCATTTCCTTAAATGTAGCCAATGAGTCGTTGTACACGCTCGGTAACTTTGTATTTGCATTTGCATACATCCTCGCGCCAATTGCGCTCGTACTGCTCGCAAATTCTTTCCAGCCAATCTTTGTATTGGGAATAGGAATATTTCTTACTCTATTTTTTCCAAAGTTGACCGCAGAAAAAATAGAGGCTAAACATCTCTTACAAAAAGTTATTGCGATTCTTATCACAGGGATCGGAACCTATCTGCTTCTGATCGCGTAATACTGTTGATTTCAACCACACACAAGACTGAACTATCTGTATAATCAGTAGTAATGAATAAAATAGGTAACTGGCTCTTGGGTGTGATGCTGTTACTGATGCTGCTGTCTGTCTGCGCGCTGTTCTATCGGAGCATAGTCCTTGAAGATTTTGAAATTATCGTGTCAGATGATGTAAGTGAGGAATAACAGTACTATGGACATCTCCACCATGCTCTTGTGCACCGACGCCGATCCAGAAGTGGGTTTCTTTGATTTTTCAATTGCTCCTGAAATTTTGTATTACGCGTACATTCCTATCATCATCATCTCACTTGCCCTCGGGATCTTGGTACTTTTCAAAGACCGGTTTTCACTTATCAGCAGGGTCCTATTCTTCATTACGGTTCTCTTCAGTCTCTTCATTTTCAATGAGCTTATACAGTGGATTGCTGTACCGGCGGGAGTCATCTATTTTGCCTGGGCTGTCTCGCTCCTCATTCATTTCCTCATTATTTTGGCAACCATATATTTTGTCGCTCTTTTCGTACTCAAGCGTGATCTTTCATTCAAATCCAAACTTTTCCTTGGACTGATCACTCTGCCTGTTATTCTTTTTCTGCCAACTGACCTCAACTTAACAGGTTTTGATATTGATTGGTGCGAGGGTATAACAGGGCCATTGTGGTACTACCTGTATGGGTTTGAGTTTATGTGCGGGTTTGCGTTGCTTGGCGCCGCCCTTTACTTGTCACTGAAGGGTACCAAAATACCTAAAGAACACCAGAAGCCTTCAGTGTATCTGCTTGCAGGTTCGGGTATGTTTCTCCTTATTCTGTTCTGTTCGTATTTTCTTGCCGACTATACAGGTGTATACGGTATCAACTTTATTGGCCCGGTAGGCATGCTTGTTTTTGTGGGAGTACTTTCGTATGTCATCGTAAAATTCAGAGCGTTTAACATCAGACTCATTGCAGCACAGGCACTGATGGGAGGACTGTGGGCACTTATCGGATCGCTATTGTTCATTGCAAAGTCACCTACCACGCGCATTGTGGCTGGATGCACACTCGTTGCGGCAGTGATTTTAGGATTCATGCTTATCCGAAGCATTCAAAGAACCGTAAAGCAAAAAGAGGAGATCGAGAAACTAGCACAAAAGCTCGAGAAGGCGAATGAGAGGCTGAGGGAACTCGACAAGATGAAATCTGAATTCGTTTCCATTGCCTCGCACCAGCTTCGCAGTCCACTTACGTCCATCCGCGGGTACGCATCAATGCTCCTTGAGGGATCGTATGGCAACATTCCGCAAAAGGCACGTGACGCGATAGAAAGGATCGGTGAGTCAAGCAGATTCATGGCAACTTCAGTTGAGGACTACCTCAACGTATCCCGTATCCAAGCAGGGAACATGAAATATGAATACTCCGACTTCAACCTCAAAGACCTCGCTGAACACGTTGCAGATGACACACGGCAGCTGGCAATGAAGAAAGGGCTCCTTCTGACATTTAAATCAAATCTGAGCAAAAAAGGTATTGTGCATGCTGATGTGGGCAAGACAAGACAAGTCATAGACAACCTCATTAATAACGCTCTGAAGTACACGCCTCGCGGAACTATAAGTATTTACGTCTACGACGACCCCAAGAAGAAGCGTATCTATGTTGATGTTTCTGACACCGGTATCGGCATGTCGCCTCAGACAATTGACGATATGTTCGAGAAATTCCAGCGTGCTCATAATGCAAACGCAGTGAATGTTACCGGCACAGGCTTGGGCCTCTACATAGCGCGGAGAATAGCAGAGGAAATGGGGGGCGGTGTCACCGCAATGTCAGAAGGAGAGGGGAAAGGATCGACCTTCACACTGCATTTGCCGCTCCAGATGTAGCTTTATAAAAAGCTCTGCTTTTGATAGTATTACTCTATGAAAAAACGCTTATTTACTGGATTGCAGCCATCCGGAACCCTTCACATTGGCAATTATTTCGGCTCACTTAAGCCTTTCTTGGATATCTATCAAGACTACGAAAGCTTTTTGATGGTGGCTGATCTTCATGCACTCACTTCACTCAAAGATGGCAATGCGCTGCGGGAGAACATCATCAGTATTGTGAAGGATTATCTTGCGGTTGGTGTAGATCCAGAGAAAGCTGTGCTTTTCAAGCAGTCAGATAATCCTGACCATGCGGAACTGGCATGGATTCTCAATTGCCAAGTGACCGTGCCATTTCTGATGCAGGCGCACTCATACAAGGACAAGGTTGCCAAAGGCCTTGAGCCTAATGCAGGACTGTTCACCTATCCCATGCTCATGGCGTCGGACATACTTCTCTACGATACCGATGTAGTGCCGGTAGGAGAAGACCAGAGACAGCATGTTGAGTATGCGCGGGAAGCGGCAACGAAATTCAATATTGCGTATGGAGCAACACTGAAAGAACCGCAGGAGAAGATCATCAAAGGAGTGGGCATTGTGCCAGGAACGGACGGGCAGAAGATGAGCAAGAGCTACAAAAACACCATTCCGCTGTTTGGCTCAAAAGACGAGATCACAAAGGCAGTAATGAGTATTGTTACCGATTCGTCTGGCGAGCGTCCTGAGAATGTTTACGCCATCCAGAAACTTTTCCGCAACGAGGCCGAACTTGAAGCACTATATGAGGAAAAGAAAGGGAAGTATAAAGATCTCAAAGAAGCCCTCATTGAAGACATTGAGGCATTTGTCGCCCCGATGCGAGAAAAGCGCAATGCGATAACTGACGATGAAGTAAAACAAGTACTGCAGGAGGGTAAAGAACGGTCACAAGCGGTCTCATCACAGAAATTAGAGCAAGTACGAGTAGCAGTTGGCATAGCCCTGTAGGTGCGCTATAGTACAGAAACCGTTGATGCAGCTGACAACTGTGGAGGTTTGAGAGCTTTACGGCTTTCCGGGGTGCGCCCGACATAGCGCGGTCGAAATAAAGCCTAGTTCTAAAAGCTAGGGAAGTAGGGTGGCACCGCGACTTATCACCATGATAGGAATCGCCCCTGCGAATGTATTAGTTAAACAATATATTTGCAGGGGCGATTATTCGTTTCTGCAGAAGAAACACTATGGAACGAACACTTATTCGCTCACTTAATGAGCACGTTGGGGAGGAGGTCACCATTAAAGGAACTGTTGGAGTAGCCCGTTTTCAAGGGAAAATGGCTTTCTTCGATTTCTATGACCGAACAAGCACCATTCAAGGTGTTGTGTTTGGCAAACCAGAGGTACTAGAAACAGCAAATGAACTTTCAGTTGAATCTGCTGTTGCAATCACCGGAATAGTGAACAAACGCCCAGAGAAGATGGTCAACTCAAATGTCCAGAATGGGGACATTGAGCTTGAGATCACAGGAATTGTTCTTCTTAACAAGGCTGAAGCGCTGCCTTTTGAGCTTGAATCTGAACTCACCATCGATACACTGCTCGACTATCGTCCGCTCACGTTGCGACGAAAAAAAGAACGTGCCATTTTTAAGATCCAAGCAGAGATCACCAATGCGTACGGGACATTTCTTCGAAGTGAAGGCTTTACGGAATTCCAAGCCCCAAAGCTGGTAGGAGGAGATGCAGAAGGAGGTGCTGAAGTGTTCAAGCTCGGCTATTTCAAGGATAAGAGCGCATTTCTTGCTTCAAGCCCGCAGTTCTACAAGCAGATCATGGTAGGAGTGTACGAACGCGTCTTTACGTTTGCCACTGCATTCCGCGCAGAAAAAAGCGCAACCACTCGACATTTAAGCGAATACACATCGCTTGATATTGAGATGGGCTTTATTGAAGATCATAAGGACATCATGAAAGTGGAGACTGCACTGATGCGCTTTATTTCAGCACACCTCGAGAAGACATGTGCGTCACAGCTTGCAACGCTCAATATGGAGCTGCCAAAACTTGGTGATGCTTCTTCGCCGCTGTTCCCGCACATGAAGCTGCGTGAAGCACAGGCGCTTATCAAGGAAAAGACAGGTGTTGATAAGACGAACGAACCCGACCTTGAGCCGGAAGATGAGCGGTGGCTGTGTGAATATGCACGAGAGGAACTGCAGAGCGATTTTATCTTTATTACGCATTATCCCGTATCGAAGCGGCCGTTCTATACGTATGAGGACGAAGCTGATCCAGGCTTCACCAAAAGCTTCGATCTTCTCTTCAGAGGAGTGGAGATCACTACCGGCGGCCAGCGCGTTCATGATGCACAGAAGTTGCAAGAACGCATGAAGATGAAAGGGCTTGATCCTGCGAACTTTGGCTTTTATCTACAAGCATTCAAGAATGGTATTCCACCGCATGGAGGCTGGGGAATGGGACTTGAGCGCCTGACACAGAAATTTACTGGAGTGGCCAACGTCAAAGAAGCAACTCTTTTCCCACGCGATATCAACCGCATCGACACATTACTTTCATCTGTTTCTGACACAGTAACAACTGAAGAAGACATTCAAATTGAAAAGTCCTAATAGTATTTGTAACCATGCAACAATCATTCACCCCGAAGGCAGAGATCCTGCAAAAATATGCTGAGCTTTTAGTAAAATTTGGTATCCAATCACGCGATGGAAAGAAGCCAAAAAAAGGAAGTGTCGTCCAGTTTGTGGTGCCTGAAGTGGCAAAGCCTTTGTATTTCCATCTGCAGGCTGAAATTCTCAAGAATGGTTACAATCCTTTAGGGGTATTTGTTCCCAACAATGACAAAGACTACAACTTCGACAAGAACTTTTTTGATCATGCCAAACATGATCAGATCGAATTCTTTGCAGACAAATACTACCGCGGTCTTATAGATCAGGTTGATTGCAGTATCGCGATTTTAGCAGACACAGATCCTCATGCGCTTAATGCGGTGGACTCAAAGAAGATCCTCAGACGTTCTGCGGCACTCAAACATGTAAAAGAGTGGAAGTTCAAGAAGATCGATGCGGGCGAGATGACCTGGACGCTCGCGTTGTATGGCACCGATGAGGGAGCCAAAGAAGCTGGCATGACTGGAAAAGAGTTTTGGAATCAGATCATCAAAGCCTGTTATCTCGACACCAAAGACCCCGTTGCAGAATGGTACAAGATCAACAAGACTGTTCAAACCACCGCAAAAAAACTAACCGATATGCAGATAAAATCTGTCCATGTCAAAGGGGAGGATATAGACCTACACATTGGTATCGGCAAAGATCGCGCATGGCGTGCTGGAGGAGGGAACAATATCCCTTCGTACGAAGTGTTCACATCGCCGAACTTCCGAGAGGTCAATGGCTGGGCACGGTTTAACCAGCCACACTACCGCTACGGAAAGAAGATAGAGGGTATTGAACTCACCTTCAAAGACGGGAAGGTGGTCAAATCGAAGGCCAGCAAGAACCACGATCTTCTCAAAAGCATGTTGAAGACTCAAGGGGGCAACTATCTCGGGGAATTTTCACTTACCGATGCACGCCTTTCCCGTATTACAAAAAGCATGGCAGAGATCCTCTACGATGAGAACATGGGAGGCAAGTATGGGAACACACACGTAGCGCTCGGAAGCGCCTACCGCGACTGCTATGTAGGTGATCCTAAAAAAGTGAGTGAAAAGAAATGGGAAGCACTTGGCTATAATCAGTCGGTTGTACACTCAGACATCATCTCGACCACAAACCGGACTGCAACAGCAACCCTCTACGATGGCACGGAGGTAGTAATATACAAAAACGGCAGATTTACTATCTAGTTACCGACTGCTCCATGCTAAAATGCGTCTATGAGCCACGTCGTGGACATTGAGACAATCTCCATCAAGACGCAGACGTTCGAAGGTCCGCTTGAGCTTTTGCTTGACCTCGTTGAAAAAAGGAAATTCCTTATCAATGACATTTCGCTTGCATCAGTTACCGACGAGTATATGCGTCAGGTATCTATCATGCAGGAACTGTCGCTACCTAATACAGCTCAGTTCATCGCGCTTGCGGCAACACTGCTTTTGATCAAATCAAAATCCCTTTTACCTATTCTTGAACTCACTGAAGAGGAAGAGGAAGGTATCGATGATCTTGAGATACGACTCAAACGGTATCAGCTGTACCGAAATATCGCAAAAGACCTCGAAGCGACGTTTGGCGCTCGCGTCATGCATGAACGGCAATTCGCTCCAGCGGCCGAACCTCTTTTTGTCACTGACACCTACACTACTGTGGATGCTCTGAAATCGGCCATCGCAGATGTGCTTCAAAATCTACCCAAGAAAGAAGAGAAACCAAAGGTGAGGGTCCGCAAGGTCATATCGCTTGAGGAAATGATCGAAAAGCTTCATGAACGCATCGAGAAGCAGGTCAAATTGAGGTTCAGCGAGCTCATCAGCGATAATACCGAAAAGGCCCATGTCATTGTAGGGTTCCTCGCTATCCTTGAATCAGTCAAACAAGGAAGCATTATGGTGGCTCAGGCAGGCAAATTCGAGGACATCCATATAGAAAAAGAGCGGGTAGAAGCACCTCGATACTACTAACAGCACACTTGGAGAAAACATCGTATTTTCCTGGTATACTGAGAAAATATGGAGCTAGCGACGCAGATTGAAGGGCTGCTTTTTTATAAAGCATCTCCTGTCAAAAAAAGCACCTTGTGCAAGATTTTTTCTGTTGACACTAACACAGTAGAAGCGGCACTACAGTCGCTCGACGCTCGTTTACGCTCGGGAGGTATTCGTCTCATCCAATCAGACTCGGAAGTGCAGCTTGCAACCGCCCCTGAACTTGACGAACTAATTGAGTCTGTACGGAAAGATGAAATGAAGCGCGACATCGGGAAGGCAGGCGCGGAAACACTTGCCATCATACTTTACAAAGGTCCAATATCGCGTGCCGAGATCGATCGTATCAGAGGTGTCAATTCGTCATTCATACTCCGCAATCTGCTTGTTCGCGGACTCATTGAACGTGAGATGGAAAAAAACGCATCTCTTTTTTCAATTACACCCGCCCTTCTATCACACCTCGGCATATCCAATAAAGCAGAACTGCCAAACTATGCGGCTGTACTTGACCAACTTGAAAAATTTGAGACAGAACAACAAGTACAGGAACAAGAAAACACATAGTTTTGTATGGCTGTTGAAGAAGAACACATAGACATAGTTGATTTTGATCCGAACAGACCAGAACGGAGCGGATTACCTGTGGCCCGGCAGCTTCTGATATTGGGCGTATTGCTTCTTTTTATCTTTGCTGGCACGGTAACCCCTATACTCATTTCATTGCTTAAGAATGTTGATTCAGCACCCGCAACAACTATTCAAAACAACAACGCAGTTGATGTAAACACAAAAGGCGCGGAGGATGAGACTCCTTTTGAAGACATGCACATTACCGCAAAAGCTGCATATGTCTGGGATATACAAAATCAAAAAGCACTCTACAAGAAAGATGAGTCGACTCAACTTCCGTTGGCATCGATCACTAAACTTATGACAGCTCTGGTTGCTAACGAAGTGCTCGATGAAGCACAGCGTATTGAGATCGAAGGTATGTCCATCAGACAAGACGGGGACAGCGGTTTCTCAGAAGGTGAGGTGTTTGATCGGCTGACGCTTTCAGACCTTGTCCTCATGTCCTCATCAAATGACGGTGCCTTTGCGCTAGCTGCAGCAGCGGGAGATATAATCGTGCCAAATTCTGGTGCACATACCTTTGTGGATGCCATGAACCTTCGTGCAAAGGAGATTGGATTGCATGAGACATACTTCAAGAATCCTACCGGACTTGATCTATCGACCACAGAAGGTGGCGCCTACGGCTCAGCCCGGGACGTAGCATTTCTCATGGAGTACATTGTCGTCAATGAGCCTGACATCCTCACTTTCACCAAAGAAAACCAGGCTCGTATATATAGCCAAACTGGGGAGTTCCATGATGCAGAGAATACCAACTACTATATCAACCAAATACCTGGCCTTATTGGCTCAAAAACGGGCTATACAGACCTTGCCGGGGGGAATCTCGTCATTGCCTTCAATACGGGCTTAAACCGTCCCATTGTGGCTGTGGTGCTTGGGTCAACACAGCAGGACCGCTTTACTGATATGATAACCCTTGTAGAGGAGACTCAGCGATACGTAACATTAGAATCAACCGAATAATATGGAACTCGCCATCATAAAAATACTGCTGCCTGCTACAACTGCCTTTATTATTGGTATTCTCATCACGCCAGTACTGACCCACTACCTATATAAATACAAGGTCTGGAAGAAAACGGGAGGAAAGATGGCACTCAATGGGAAAGAGGCAATCGAGTTCAATCGACTCAAGGGTGAGGGTGAGACCAAAACCCCACGTATGGGGGGCATCATCATATGGGGAAGTGTGCTTCTGACTGTCATTATTCTCTTTACCATTGAACGACTTTTTCCTCAGGTGATCTTCGCAAATCTCGATTTCTTTAGCAGGGAACAGACCTGGATTCCACTTACCACACTCCTTATCGGTGCGGCCATTGGTTTCCTCAATGATTTTTATGATGTCGTGCATAATGGCAGAGGAATACGACTCTCACGAAGAATAATCATCATTACGCTTTTATCGGGTGCAATCGGATGGTGGTTCTATCAAAAACTCGGTGTGACGAGTATCGGCATCCCGTTCGACGGTTCACTTGAAGTAGGGATACTCATCATTCCTTTTTTCATACTTCTGACCAATGCACTCTACGCAAGCGGCGTGATCGATGGTATCGACGGCCTTTCAGGCGGTGTGTTTGCCGCAATATTCTCTTCATACGCTGGAGTTGCAATGATCCAATCGCAATATGAACTCGCCGCTCTTTGCGCAACCATAACCGGTGCTATACTCGCATTCACGTGGTTCAATATACCTCCTGCTCGCTTCTGGATGACTGAAACCGGCTCTATGGCATTAACGCTCACATTGTCAGTGGTTGTCCTCATGACTGACAACCTGGGCGATGGGCATGGCGTGTCACTGCTTGCAATCATCGGTCTGCCACTTATTGCAACAGTCTTTTCAAATGTGCTGCAGATCAGCTACAAGAAAGCAACGGGGAAGAAGCTTTTCAGAATTGCGCCGCTGCATCATCACTTTGAAGCTATCGGATGGCCTTCCTACAAAGTAACTATGCGCTATTGGATCATCAGCATGATTTGCGCAATTTTGGGCATTATCTTCGCTTCAATCGTCTGATATATGGGGAAAGTCGACCGTACATTATTAAGTATAATTCTGCTCCTGGTGGTAGCAGGCTTTTTTATCTTCTCGTCAGCTTCGCTCGGCCTTTTGGCCCGTGAAGGTGCGCGGTTCTCGTCGGTTGCATTCAGTCAGATTTTTTTTGGTATCGTTGGCGGAGGGATAGCACTATTCCTTACCAGCCAGATTTTTTATCGCAACTGGCGTAAATATGCATTTTATATTTTTGTAGCTACACTTATCCTCACGCTCTGCGTCTTTATACCAGGCTTGGGAATGGAACACGGTGGGGCACAGCGATGGATACGTCTGGGAGGGTTCTCTTTCCAACCTGCAGAACTCTTAAAAATTGGATTTATCATATACATGGCAACATGGCTTTCAGGGGTCCAAAAGCTCATTGGCACTTTCAGACACGGTACGCTTCCATTTGTCGGCATAACCGCAGCCGTTGCCGTGGTCATGCTGTTGCAGCCTGATACAGACACATTCCTTATCATGGGAGTGGCAGCAACTGCTATGTTCATCACAGCCGGGGGCAGCTGGAGAGATGTTGCACTCATGGCATTGGCGGGAGTTGTATTGCTTGCAGTGCTCGCATTCACACGGCCATACATTATGGACCGCTTCACGACCTTCCTTGATCCAGCAAGCGACCCGCAGGGAAGTGGGTACCAGATACAACAGTCACTTATTGCCATTGGTTCAGGTGGCATCAATGGGAGAGGCTTTGGGCAGAGCATTCAAAAGTTTGAGTACTTGCCGGAACCTATCGGAGATTCAATCTTTGCTGTATATTCCGAAGAATTTGGCTTTATCGGCAGTGCGCTGTTGGTTATACTGCTCGCCTTCTTTACCTTTAGAGGGTACAAGATAGCTTCGCATGCAACTGATCTGTTTGGCATGCTTCTGGTAGTGGGTTTTATGACACTTATTGTCACGCAGGCATTTTTAAATATTGCAGCCATGCTCGCACTGGCACCACTTATGGGATTGCCACTTCCGTTTATAAGCCATGGGGGCACTGCACTGCTTGCGACACTGGCTTCGGTTGGTATTGTCCTTAATGTGTCGAAATACCAGAAGAAGGTCATATAGTGCGTGCTACACTAGAGCGTATGAAGCGAATTGTGTTAGTCGGAGGCGGGAGCGGTGGACACTTTTACCCGCTTATTGCTACTGTTGAGCGCCTCAATCTCTATAGAACACAGGGGATGGAGATGGAGCTCTACTATTTTGGTCCGCACCCTTACGATGCACAGGCACTGGCCGACAATGGAATACAGTTCGTACACTGTCCTTCGGGCAAGAAGCGCAAATATTTCTCACTTCTTAATTTCTTGGACTTTTTCAAACTTATATACGGCTTCTTTGTTGCCATTGTGAAGCTCTATTTCATATACCCTGACGTGGTATTCAGTAAAGGCAGCTACACGAGCGTACCTGTAACAATAGCTGCATTTCTCCTACGCATTCCAATTGTCATACATGAGTCGGACACAAAGCCGGGCAGTGCAAACAAGCTTGCTGCACGGTTTGCCCGATACATTGCAATCTCTTTTGATGACGTGGCAAAATTCTTTCCACATGACAAGATCGCGCTCACAGGAATACCGATGCGCAGCGTATTTTATCAAGAGGTTCAAAACCCACTGCAGCAGCTCGGATTGCCAACGGATAAGCCTTTTATCTTTGTTACCGGTGGATCTCTTGGGGCAGAGCGACTAAACAATCTGGTTCTTGAATCGCTCGATGAACTTTTGCCACGTTTTACCATTCTGCATCAGGTAGGAGAGATACATGAGGACCAAATCCAGAAGACAGCAGCCTCCCTCATCACAAATCTTGACCTCCTTGAACATTACTTTGTCAAAGGATCACTTACAGGATACGAAATGAATCTTGCAATGAGCGCTGCATCGCTCATCATCTCTCGTTCAGGTACCGGAACCATCTATGAAATTGCACACAAAGGGAAGCCGTCCATTCTGATACCCATACCTGAAGCTGTAAGTCATGATCAGAAGACCAACGCCTATGCATATGCACGCTCCGGGGCTGCGTCGGTACTTGAGGAGGAGAACTTTACTGATGGTTTGCTCGCAGCTGAAATTAGCCGTATTATGGAAAACGAGGCAATATATAGCTCAATGAGAGAAGCCGCCGCCGCCTTTACAACTGGCGACGCTGCTGAGAAGATTGCCACCACACTGATAGGAATCGCCGAAGAACATGAATGATACTATAGTCACCCGTTTTGCCCCTTCACCAACAGGCTTTATGCATATTGGCGGGGTACGCACTGCGCTTTTTGCATATCTTTTCGCCCGCAAACACGGCGGCAGATTTATCCTGCGCATTGAAGACACAGACAAAGAACGAGAAGTGCCAGGCTCGATCAAACAAATTCAGGATTCTCTCTCGTGGCTTGGCATAGAGTGGGATTATGGCCCTGATAAGCCAGGACCATTCGGGCCGTGTATTCAGTCACAGCGGCTAGAGACCTACAAGAAATATGCGCAGCAACTGGTAGAGAAAGGCCTTGCATATCCAGATCCATACACCAAAGAAGAGCTTGAGGCGTTCCGCAAGCAGGCTGAAGAGGAAAAACGTCCATTTTTATTCCGTGACCATCGTCCGGAAATCTTCCAGACTTGGGACGGGACAAAGCCTCTGCGCCTTAAGGTGCCTGAGATCAAACGGTACACGTGGCATGATGCGGTCCGCGGCGATCTCGAAGCAGGTGAAGAAATGCTTGATGATATTATCCTCATCAAAGCCGACGGGTACCCAACATACAATTTTGCACACATCATTGACGACCTCGAGATGGGAGTAACCCACATCATGCGTGGCGATGAATTTATTTCAAGCATGCCCAAATTCCTCAGCATCTACGACGCGCTCGGTATTACGTATCCTGTCTTTGTCACACTCCCTCCCATACTGCGAGATGATCGCACCAAGAAGCTTGGGAAACGCGATGGGGCAAAAGATCTTCTCGAGTATAAAGAAGAAGGTTATCTCCCTGAGGCGATGATGAACTTTCTTGCGCTTATCGGGTGGAATCCAGGGACCGAGCAGGAGCTTTTTACAAAAGAAGAACTTGCAGCAACGTTTGAAATAACAAAAATACAAAAGGCCGGTGCTGCATTTAACGAAGAGAAACTCCTATGGATGAACAGGGAGTATCTGCAGCAGATGTCTGATGCAGACTTTCTTGTCTATGTGAAAGATGCGCTCCCGCAGAGCATGTTCACCTTACCTCAGTATAGTGAGGACAAACTTATGAAGCTTCTTCCCGTGATACGCGAAAGAGTGCACATTAAGAAAGAAATAACGGATAATGCAGAAACAGGGGAGTACGACTTTGCATTTATTACCCCCGACGTCCCCAAAGAGCTTATTGCCTGGAAAAACGATGCTTCACCTTCTGACGCTGCACCACGACTTGAACATGCGCTTTCACTATTGGAAGAGGCGGACTTTTCAAGTGTGGAATCAATAAAGACTGCACTTTGGAATTACGCAGAAGAGGTGGGGAAGGGGGAGCTTTTGTGGCCGTTACGCGTATCCCTTACAGGACGTGAGCGATCTCCTGATCCATTCATCTCAGCCTTTGTTATAGGCAAGGAGGAGACTATTTTACGAGTTAAAAATGCATATGCTAAAATAAAAGCATAATGCGTACACGTAGATCATTAGCCGCTTTTTTAGTTGGATTGCTTCTTCTGCCGGTACTTTTTTCCGGGGGAGAGTTTGTGCATGCGCAGTCTGAAGTTGAACGTCTTCAAAACGAAATTACACAAAAGAATTCGCGTCTTTCAGAGATAGAAAAAGAAATTGCACAGTTTGAGGCGGCTCTGAAGGAAGTGGGTGCAGAAAAAAGCACGCTTCAGAAAGCAATTAATCAACTCGAACTTGAGCGAAAAAAAGTTCAGGCAGACATCAGATATACTGAAAATAAGATCAGTTCTACAGATCTTGAGATCAACAAGCTTACTTTGGAGATTGGGGTGACAGAAAACGACATACTGCGGAACGAGGAGGCCATACGGGAGATCCTGCGATCAATGAACAAAGCTGACAATGAGTCACTTGTTGAGGTATTGCTTCGACACGACAACATCTCTGAGTTCTGGAATGCATTTGAAGAGCTGGAAACGGTCAAGGATAGCATGTCGAACAAGATAGCGAGCCTCTCTCTTTTGAAGGAAGACTTGGAGAACAAACGACAGGAGAATACAAAGCACAGGGATGAGCTTGTAGACCTGAAGACCCAGTACAGTGACCAGCAAGACATACTCACGAACAACACTGCCACCAAAGCCGAACTTCTTTCCGCCACAAAAAACGAAGAGGCTGAATATCAGAAGATGCTTAAGGAACGTCAGGAGGCCAGAGAGACACTGATGGCAGAAGTGCGTGATATCGAATCACAACTTCAATTCATACTAGACCCATCTACAATTCCGTCAGCTGGAACGGCAGTTTTCCGATGGCCAGTTGATAATCCATACATCACTCAATACTTCGGCTATACAAAATTTGCACTCCAAAGCGGTGCCTATAAAAACAATATGCACAACGGTATGGATCTGGGTGCTTCAGTTGGTACAAAGATCTATGCACCGCTTACGGGAACTGTTCGAGCGAGCGGCAACACCGACCTAGTGCCCGGCTGTTACTCTTGGGGGAAGTGGGCTCTTGTTGACCACCCTAATGGACTTTCTTCATTGTTCGCGCACATGAGTCAGGTGGCTGTTGCGCCCGGGCAGACAGTACAGACAGGGGATATCATTGGATACGTGGGAAACACAGGCTACTCAACTGGGCCTCACCTACACTTTACTGTGTACGTGAGCGATGGAGTCGAGGTGAAGCAATTTAATCAGTTTAAGGCCGTAACAAGCTGCGGATCAGCTCTCTCTCCATTTGCAGCTGTCGAAGCATATCTCAACCCATTAGATTACCTTCCACCGCTTTAAAAGCCTTCCATTGATGAGCTTTTGATGAAAACTGGGGTAAAACTGTAGACAATCTGGGGATAACATAGGTATAACTTATGGCAAAGCTGTGGATTCTTGATATTATATATATGCGATGCAGTGCATCGTAGGAACTTACCCATTCGAAAACCCGCTTAATGCGGGTTTTTGGGTACAACATTTTTATAACTCCTACCAACTCCTATAAATGCTACAATGTATGCTCATGCGCATACTGCAGCCGACTCAGATAATCATTCTTGGCGGAGGTGGCGATTTAGCGCAGCGAAAATTGCTGCCTGCGCTTTTTGACTTGTATACGAAAAATCTCCTTCCTGAAACATTCCGCATTATCGGTCTTGCACGCTCAGACAGGAGCAATGACGCATACCGTCAATTAGCAAAAGAGGCGATTCACAAACATACAAAAAGTGCAGGTACATCACTCGATACGTTTTGCGAACATATAGAGTATATCTCTGGAGCGTTTGATGAAAACGCAAGCTATAAGAAACTACAATCACTCATAGAGGAGTACGACAAGGAAATTGGCCATCCAACAAATAGACTTTTTTATCTGGCTGTCCATCCATCGCACTATAGTGATATCTTTAAGAATTTTTCGGAAAACTCTTTGTCGCTAAAAGATACACCTCGTGAGTGCTGGTCTCGTTTATTGATTGAAAAGCCATTTGGAAGTGACTATGCATCAGCGGTTGCCCTTGATAAGGAGCTCCTGGCTGTATTTGACGAAGACCAGATATTTCGCATTGATCACTACCTTGCAAAAGAAGCGGTTCAGAACATACTTTCGTTCAGATTTGCAAATACCCTCATTCGGTCAGTCTGGAACAAAGAACATATTGCGCAGGTTAACATCACCATGCGCGAATCGATCAACGTTGAGTCGCGTGGATCATTTTATGATGCTGTGGGCGCACTTCGTGATGTCGGACAGAATCATTTGCTCCAGATACTTGCTTTAATCACAATGGAAGAGCCTGAAACGTTTACCTCTGAACACATACGTCAGAATCGTGCCAGTGTTTTGGAAAAACTCACTCTATTTGATGACGCACGCATTCATGATTCAGTGGTCCGCGCACAGTATGAAGGATTCACTGAGACAAACGGAGTTGATACTAATTCAACCACGGAGACATACTTTGAGTTCAAAGTGAGTATAGAGGATGAACAATGGTCTAATGTTCCATTTTATATAAGTGCTGGGAAAGCGCTAAAAAATGATGAAGCGATAATAGAGATCATCTTCAAAGATGTTAATACTGGCCCTTTTAAGATGTCCGGCAATGCAATCATTCTTACGATATCTCCAGTCCAATCGATGAACATCACCTTAAATGTTAAGAAGCCTGGCCATGGCTACCATATTCAGCCACATACACTTTCATTTGCGTGGGATGAAGAAAATAGAGGCATTGTCAATGCATACGAAAAAGTCCTTCTGGACTGCATAGAAGGGGACCGGACATTGTTCACCACAACACGAGAAGTGCTCGCTTCGTGGAAATTCATCAACTCTATTACAAACAGATGGGGAGTGATACCATTACAAAGATACCAGCAGGGGACAGATGGTCCCGAACATACTCTCCATTCCAAAACCTGACATGAAAACAAATATCTCAGAAAAACCAGACAAAGAAGCGGGGGAGTACATCTCTCGCATACTTAAAGAGCATGGACACGAACATATTTTATTGCTGCTCTCAGGAGGCTCTGCTTTTGGTATCATCCCATATATATCAACTGAAAATCTTGGCAGCCATGTGACCATTGGAATGGTTGATGAACGATTCACAGCAAAAGAAGATGGCAACAATTTTTTGTTGTTCGCACAGACATCATTTTACAGTGAAGCTAAAGGGAAGGGTGTACACTTTTTTGAGTCTATACCTGAACCGCAAGAAAAACAGTTTGAATTTGCGCAGCGAATGCAGGAGCAGATTGAGGACTACTTTTATAGTCATCCAAACAGCTTTGCTGTTGGCGTCTTCGGAATTGGTGAAGACGGCCACACAGCCGGTATTTTCCCAGCAACAGAAGACGAATTCGCACGCATCTACAAGACAAGTGACTTTTACATTCATGTGACCCAGAACCGACATGAATATGCCCAACGTACTACTATCACGCCGACTCTGATCGAAGAAGTGCTCGACGAAGTGATCATCTACGCAGTAGGAAAGAACAAATGCGAGAATATTCTTGATTACATGTACAACAGGACATTTGCAGCACACGAGATACCAGCTTTGATACCTGCGTCACATCCACATAGCATTCTGTTTACAGACTGTCCAACAATCACACCATGAACCGATTTGCTTTTCTTTTTATTTTGATAGTAGCTGCAGCTTCAGCATACGCAGTTTCAAAAACACTGATAAGCAGCTCTGAAGGAAATCTGGCTTCAGTATTCTCAAGCCAAGCAAAAATTATCTATGCAGACTGCATCAGTACTTTTTCAAATCAACCACAACACGCATTTACCATCACCTCAGCACATCTAAATACTGATACGGAACCTGATGCGATCATAGCGTACACCCAGGGAGAAGAATGCGGTACCGCTGGATGCATTCATGAGCTTTGTATTGCAGATCAAACTAAAGGTTACTTACATGTACCACTTGGTCTTGCAGTCCATCAATTGAACACAAAAGAGACTCTAAATGGCGGGATGCATGATCTGATGCTGAACAATGATCCAGAACTGATGATGACTTGGGATGGATCAAAATACATTCTAAATTAAAAAACTGATATACAGACCGAACAGAGAGGTACACATACACGTACATTGCCAAAGAATGCATTAGAGACTTATTCATTCAATATAATAAATCAACGGGACAAACACAGCTTTGTTCTTTTTTATGTAGGGGGAAGTGGTGGTATATATATACGTCGTAAAAGATATATTGTGCGACGCTTATGTATATAGGATTATATTACTTCCCTGCATACAGTAATCCATCATTTCAATTAAGGCAGTTCTGTAACTTGATTGAGTTCCTGCTCTAGAATCTGATGCTGCTCGTCAAATACAAATCTTCCTCTGAATTTTTTATTCTCGAGAAAGTATGGAAACCAAAATATGTCATCTTTCCACATCTCTTCAAAAGGGATCGAATTAACCTCAAACCACTGGGGAGCCATTTCTTCACTCTCCCCTGCTTCGCCCTCGTAGGACGTACATTTGAATATATGAACTTCAAGTACTGATTCTGGTTCACTTATAAATTCAAAATCAATGATGCCAAGCTTGTGCATGTCGCTTGGTGTGATGCTCGCCTCTTCTTGCACCTCCCGCATTGCTGCTTCTTCGATTGTTTCTCCATCTGCGACCTTGCCACCAAAGCCGTTGAAGCGGCCTTCTCCAAATCCTCGTTTTTTCATTCCCAAAAGTACCTTTGTGTCTTGGTGCACAATGCAGAGCGTAAGAAACTTTCGATTCATAGTGTTGGTTAATTCACCCAGTATAACAAAACCCTGCTTCAAGCAGGGTTTTGTTTGCTAGTCTCTTTTCCCTAGTTAGATCGAGAGTGATTCAGTCTCATATCGTGACTCAGGAAGAGCACGCTGATAAGTATCCGGGTCATCGGATGTATCGTTGTAATTAATGGTGTACAACTGTAGTTTGTAGAACCCGGTTGTAGATGGATCGTACACGACGGTAAGTGTGAACGTCTCGGTCTGGCCTTCTTGTATACGGAATCGTCCGTCTACAACATCAGCTGAGGAATCGAGGTTTGCACTCACATCTCCTGCAGTTACTTCATCACCAGAACTGTCCTCAAGGATGTAATTGACTCCCGCGGAGCTCGTTGTTGTGCCCCGAGAAGCAGAGTTGTCGATGTAGACATCCTGCTCGAAGGCAGTTACTTCGAACTCAATGGTGAATACTCCCTCATCATCTTCGGTGGTAGCACTTGAATTAGTCTTCAATTCAGCGCTTGTCTCTACTTCTCCCGAAGTGGTGCCTCCAGTACGCAAGGTATGCAATTCGCCCGTAGCCGAGCCTGATATTTGCGATGAGGAGAGGTCATCTGCCCCCTCGGCATCTATTTCATCTGCTTGAGCACTTGTGATATAGGCTTGGATGCGAGTACCTTCATCTGCCTCAGGCAGAGCACGGAATTCAAGCTGCAGCTCTACATCAATTGACTCTCCTTCTTCAACAGTGAGCTCGTCGCTATCAAAGTCAAAGGTGAGCACGGCAGTGTCTGTTCCGCCATCCTGCACAGAGACATCATCATACTCTTCCCCATCAACAACCAATCGCGCATCGCGCACCAGTGCGTTGTATGTTTCTGTGTCAGAGACATCTACAGTAAGCGGAAGTGAATTAATGGTTATGTCATCAGTACTGTCGTCAGCGTCAAGCTCGAACGCAAATACAGTGAGCCAATCCGAAGTTGTGTTGCGCTCAACTGGAAGCACCATTGCGTCAGGGTCTGCTGATGATGATCGAACAGTAAGTTCGTCATCTCCGCCCGCTTCGTTAATATCGAAACGCACGGTTTCATCTGTGTCACCAGTGAAGTGATTGATATCCTCGCTGTCAATTGCTCGGATGCCGTCTTCAGGGATAAATGTCTCCCATTCAATTGCCCCGGCCTCATCAACATTTCCTGCAACTGTTACCGCAACTGTAAATTCTGCGGTTTCCCCTTCCCTGACAATGAAGTCATCAATGTCAGTGATGCGAATGCTGTAGTCACCTGATGCAGGTTCGTCTTCGCTCCATGTTCGCCTATTGTCGACGTCCATTGAAGCAACTTCTTCCCCATCAACCCAAATGGAAACTGTCTCAAAGACATCCCATGGATCATCATCTCCCCCACTTTGATGATCAAACGCGACATCAATGCGGTTTACTTGTATGTCTCCGTCTTCGACATCAAACTCGACATCCATAACAGGTGCATTCTCCTGCCCTTCCTCTACAGAAGTATCTTCGCCTTCATCTGCCTGGAAGTTTTCAAGGCGTGCTTCACCTCCTTCGAGCTCATCGTTGTCACCTCCTCCCGTTTGTGGCGGCGTTGTTGGTGGTATTGCTGCACACAAAGCGTTAGCCTTTGCTCGCGAAGAAGGACCAAAATATCCTGTCGGATTTACTAATCCAGATGGAGTAAGTATTTCAGATCGGTACTTCACCTGAAACTTCGAGACCGCAGCTGCCGTTACCGGGCCGTAGTACTGTGTTTCAAAACCAGGCGATCCTGCTCCGCTTACAGCCAGACGTGTGTCCGGGTATCGGTTAAGGAATCGCTGTAAAGCAAGAACATCAGCTCCTGACGAGCCAACACCCAAGCTGCGCGTGAACGATACCGCACACGAGCCGCCCGTTGATACACTTCCTATCTGGCCTTGCAAATACGCGATCTGTGCAAGCAGCTGATTGATCTGCTGTTGCAGCTCCGAAAGAGACTGCGCCCTCACAGCAGAAGTCGGTACAAGAAGAGCAAGCATCAGCACGAGTGTGACTGCTGCGGCTCCTTTTTTAAAGTGTGTAGTAGTCATAATAAGTAATTTTTTATTAAGCTGATAAACGGTGCACCTTTATCAGTAGCGGCATCCACTTATTGTGGATGCATAATTACAATGACCTCCAAAACGATAGAATCTTACAGTCGTGGCATGCTCTTCCCTTCATTAATTCTTCATATGTGCAACAAAAGTACTATCCTTCAACGAAATATCCCCCAAGCAAGAGTGCCAACTGTTGGTCTTGCTCTTTGTTGTGTTGTGTGATGTGAATAGAGCGCACAGTACCAATACCGCCATCAGTTTTTATGCCTTCCAGGTATGCGACAATATCTGACGCAGGAATAACCAAAGCTAACTTCTCATGTGCACGGATGACATCTGCTTGTACTCCCTTCCCCACAGCTATAACATCTGCTTTTTTCTCACGCATCCAAGCGCATGCTTTTGCAATATCTGTAAGTTCTCGGGTTTCTATATATGCCGCATAATCATAAGCCGGGAAACGACTTACCCACTCTTTGTAAAGTGATAGGGTATCAATATTTGTATCGATTAAACCAATCGTCATAATTCTCTGCATTATGGAAGAGGAGTGAAACGAGGTACCCACTGTCCTTCCACCAGTACATGTTCTTCAAACATATCATGGGGACGAATCCAAATCGGATTCAATCCAAATTCCGGATCATCATATTCTCCCTGATACACCACCAGCCTTTCTCCTGTCTCTGTGTGTAATCCGAGCGCAATGACAACATATGTATTGCCTTTGAAATGTCGGTATCGCTGTCCTTGTTTGACATCCATGCTTCAATTATCCCCTACTACCGATACTTGGCAAGAGCCAGTGCTATAATGGATGAGGTAGTGGGTACATTTTAGTATGTAACAAAAATTATATGGATAAAATTCTTAATCATGCCATCTGGAATACACATGCACTTTTGCTGGCTCGTATCCTTATGGGAGCTTTATTTATAATCTCTGGTATTCAAAAATTCCAAGGACTGGACGGTGTGACCGGCTACATAGGATCTGCTGGTTTGCCTGCTGCGGGAGCACTCGCACTACTTTCTGCAATCCTTGAAGTTGCAGCGGGGGTAGCGCTCGTTCTTGGCTACTATTTCAAAGAAGCTGCGCTTGCACTTGCAGCATTTGTTCTGATCGCAAGTTTCATATTCCATAACCCAAACGCATGGAGTAATGATCCTTTGCAGCAGATGATGTTTCTTAAAAACATGGCTATTGTTGCAGGCCTGCTATTCATGGCTGCTCATGGCGCAGGAAATACCTGGACAATACGAAAAAAATAATATTCCTGCACAACAGAAAAAACCCTCGAATCGAGGGTTTTTTCTTACGTTGGATGGAGAGATATGTTAGGCCGATGCAAGCGTTCTTCCCCAACAAGGTGAAGATGCGCTCCATGGCTGGGTACCTTGGCGCTCGTAGAGATTTCGTGCATACGCCAGGTTGTCCTCAAGTATCTCGAGGTCGAGTCCGAGTTCTGCAGCTTCATCAGCGTGGTAATACGTGTTGATCTGCATGACTCCGGTGTCTCGACTATCTACTTTTCCTTTAAGAACTGAACCATCTGCTAGCGTATGTCGGAATGTCGACTCGCAACGTGCTACTTGGATCATGACCGGAATGTCGCTAAAGTACTCTCGCACTATCGCTTCCGTATCAACTGCAACTGTAGAAATCTCTTCAGTTGCGATCTGTGTAGTAGTAATCTGACCGTAAGCGGTATCCGTTTGAGCAACGGCACCAGCTCCTGAAACAGCGATGATCGCTGAAATTACGGTGGATATAATAAGCCAAGGGTCTTAACTAACAAAAGTGACCGAAGTCACTTACCCTTTGATTATAGCACAACCATACTGAAAGTCAATACTAAACAACCACTTTTATGGTGTGTCAAACTTCATAATATGGCTTTAATAAGCCATATTATTCATTGACAGAGCGGATTAATCCAGGTCTAATAATTCCTTAACATTCACTTCATCCATGCTCTTATCCCCTCTTTCTCCCTGCCTGGAGGCTGAATTTTATATATTTTACAGGAAGTTACTAAACAAGTAGCGACTGGTGTGCCATGGCACCATATAACCCACCCTGATCGCCAAGTTTTGCATCGAGTATAAGCGGGCATTCGATAGTGTCTCCAAGTACAGCATTGGTGTGTCTAATAACGTCATCAAGAAGTATGCGCGGATCGCCCACAATCATGGAACCACCAAGTACCAAAACATCAGGTGACCAGTACAATATAGTGTTTCGCAGACCATGTGCCAAATATAAAGCAAGTTGGTCCCAAATCGCATCATCCTGTGGTATTTCATAAGGTTTTACTCCCATACGTTCTTCCACAGCTGTACCTGAGACAAGATTCTCAAGGGTCGGCTCTACCCCCTCACCCAAAATTGTGTGATCTATATCAAGAACTTGTCGTCCAGGCTCAAAACCCATCCGATAATCATCAATCTTGCCATACTCGATCTTTACGCCACCTACTCCAGTACTTACCGTATGATATGCAACTATGTCAAAACCCTTTCCTGCACCAAAATGCGCCTCACCCAAGCCGGCAAGTGCCGCATCATTTTCAAGTGTGACACGTGCATTTAATTTTTTTTCTAAAGTTGGTACTAGTGGCTTGTCTACCCACGCAGTGAGGACTGAATCATACACAATGCCATTTTTGTCGTCATCCAGTGGCCCACGTATACCGCCACACACTCCGCGAATGGGGTTTGTTGCTAGAGCCTTTGCTTTTTGCGCAATAAGCTCTATCCCTTCTTCAAAATCATTGGGTGTACTGAATTTCTCAACCTGACCAAACGTTTGCAGGTCTTCAGACACAGCGACCCGTGTTTTTGTACCACCAATATCGAAAAGCACATATGACATATCCTATGTAACGATTGGGTTAATGGCACTGCCAAATATAGATGAAGCATCTTCTGTATAACGAACTATGTTCTGTTTGAAAAATGGTGGAAATTGTTTCTGTATCGTACCTATGACGAAATAACCAATAGCCATCATTGCTGCATAATCAGCACTTTTCGGCAATGGTATGTTCAAACGATTATTTGGATTTCCAAAACGCGTATTACCCTCACCAAAGCTGATGAAGTATTCAGCATCAGAGTATATGACAGTTTTTGCATGCTTCATCTGTTCACTCGTAAATATTCTTCCTACAAGTTCAGGACCAAACAACTCGTCAAATTTTGTGGCAAACATTTCGCGCATGGCAGTATAGTGTGGCGGAATAATAAGACAAAATGCCTTATAGTCAGTAAAATTTTCAGGCAAAATCGGTTCAACATTCTCTTTGATAAAGGAAAAGATAGCAGCAGGATCTTCCTTTGTTTTTGAAAGAAGGAAGCTCATGTATGTTGATGTGTTGTACGTATAGGGCTCTCTGTTCTTGGGGAACACCAATACTTGTTCTTCTGGTATGTACTCTTTCGCAGGAGCCTGTGCATTATTGGTGAGCAGCACAACTGGCACGGATCGAGATTTAAGTTCCTGAGCAATAGGTATTGCATGCTTGGCTCCTGATGCAGAGATCAAGAATGCACCATCAATATCCTGACAAGAATCAATTTTCTCTTTATACGATGATTCATCCGCAAACACAGCATCAGTATCAGCAAACAGCAACTTCCCCACCGCTGCACCATTAACACTCCCGACAACCAGTGGTCGCTTAAACTGATGTGTGTTGATTGAGGGAAGCTCAATGTCTGAAAAAAGTTCCAGTGCAGCAAGTGTCACCACGTCAAGATCGGGTAAAGAATCGACTTCAAATGTCTGCATGCTGTCTCTGTAGGTTGCCATGTTTATAGCTGTATAGAATCTTCAGTATTAACGCTCTTGAGTATGTATTTCATAGCCTCTTCAACGGAATCAACGATGTGAAAAAGCTCCAGGTCTTCTTTATTGACTGCCTGGAATTTTTTATAGAGGTGGTCTTTAAAGAAAGCAATGAGCGGCTCCCAATATTCTGCCCCATAGAGCACTATCGGGATATTGGAGATTTTTTTTGTTTGGATAAGTGTCAGAAGCTCAAGAAACTCATCAAGTGTTCCGAAACCTCCCGGAAAGTATATGTATACCTCAGAAGCAAACGAGAGCATCACTTTACGTGAGAAAAAAAAGTTGAAATCAAGAGATTCAGTTGTATAGGGGTTGAGTTTCTGTTCAAAAGGCAGTTCTATGTTGAGACCAACAGATTTCCCGCCCACCTTGAATGCGCCGACGTTTGCTGCTTCCATGATCCCTGGCCCTCCGCCGGTGATAATAGTAAACCCTTTTTTTGCAAGCTGCGCCGCAAGCTCCTCAGCTTGTTTGTAATATGGATCTCCTGGCTGAAAACGAGCACTTCCGAAAATCGACGCTGCCAATCCGTATTTACGCAATAACTCAAAGCCGGCAACAAACTCTGCCATTATCCGAAATACTCGCCATGACTCTACAGCGTCGCCATTGGTATCCAAGAGATCGGTAACTATGCGGCGATGCATCAGTTTCTCACTTTTCTTCGATCTGAATTTTTTACCAATCATACGTTAACTATAGACATAGTGTAGCACTACTCATCCTCATGCTGGCCTGGTACTCGGGTATAATTGGGCATTATACTTATTCGATGGTTAAAAAACTTTTAAAGAAATTCACTCACCCGATCCGGGGAATTCTTTATGCTCTAATGCACGACGCGGGATTCCAATTCCAGATCGTACTTGGTGTGATCTTGCTCGGTTTTTTTATCTACTTCTTCTCCCCTTTCACACAAATAGAGATACTTTTCTTGGGACTTGCATTTTTTCTTATACTCATTACAGAGCTGCAAAATTCATCATTTGAAGAAGCACTTAATAAACTCCACCCTGAGATTCACGACAGCATCAGAAAAAGCAAGGACATGGCGGCAGGAGCTGTGTTACTCGCAGGTTTCTTTCTGCTTTTCGTGATGGGGATGATCGTCTTGTTTTAAATCCACGGAATTTCGTAGGGTTCAAATTCCGGGAGTAATTTCTTGTCGTAGAGAAGCCGTGAAGCCACCTCTGCGTGGCACAGCGCTCCAGTAAGCGCATTGTGCGGATACGGTTCTTCAATGATGCCACAGTAGTTGAGAATGGCATCAAGATCAAGCAGCGAACGTTTATGTTGAGGATCTATCGGTGGCACGCCTCCTTGTTTGATGATGTGCATCCAGCACATGGTATGCGTATCGAGCGTTCGGTATGGTAGATCCCATGGCAATTTCGCGCGCAGCGCAGCAGCCTTGAGGAAATCGCGGTCAAATGAGACGTTCTGCCCAACAAGCGTTCGGTCAGACATGGAGAACGTCCATTCGATGAACTCGGCAACCACATCTGCCTCGTTTTTCTTCGCTGGATCGTTTATCTCCTCCTGCGTGAATCCATTGACCTGCAACGCCCCCTCCATGATATGTGCCCCATCCCAGATACGGCACTCCTGGTAAAAACGATTTTCCGGACGATCAAAATCGACCGCACCAATGGAAACGATCGAATGTTTGTAATACTCAGTACCAGAGGCTTCAATATCTACAACGATCATGCATATAAGTTTAGCACGCCAATTTCTGTTAAAATTAATAGAATGACGATCGTAATTGAACCCTCATGGAAGGATGCGCTTGCCGATGAATTCGAGAAAGCGTATTTCAAAGAACTTACATCATCGGTTCGTGAAGCGTATCTTTCGTCCTCCGGTGCAATCTTTCCCCCACCCCAACAGGTGTTCAATGCATTTGCACAATGCCCATTCGATACAGTGAAAGTGGTCATTCTTGGACAAGACCCGTATCACGGCAAAGGCCAGGCACACGGCCTTGCATTCTCTGTGCCTGATCATGTCCCGATTCCCCCTTCGCTTCAGAATATTTACAAAGAAATAAAAAACGATATCGGAACAGACGTGCCCCAAACTGGCAACTTGGAACGATGGGCAAAACAGGGTGTGCTTCTTCTCAATGCCACACTTACGGTGGAGCAAGGCAATCCAGGTTCGCATCAGGGGCGAGGGTGGGAAGTTTTTACTGATGCGGTAATACAAAAAATTTCAAAGGAAAAAGAGCATGTGGTTTTCCTGCTGTGGGGAAAATTTGCACAAAGCAAGTCAAGTCTTATTGATGAAAACAAACACTTGATATTGAAAGCAGCCCACCCCTCGCCTTTTTCAGCGCATAACGGTTTTTTCGGTTGTCATCATTTCAGCAAAACCAACTCCTATCTGCAATCTCATGGAAAAGGACCAATTGTTTGGTAAAGACCGCCCAATTTCTGGACGGTCTTTTCTGTGCCTGTTTAGATAGTATCGTCTACAAAATTATCCACTTTACTGGCTCCACGGAAAAGAAGTGAGACAATGAAGAGGACGATGAAAAGCACAAAGAGTATCTGCGCAATCCATGCGAGCGTACCAGCGATGCCAGCAAAACCAAAGATACCAGCTAACACTGCAAGTACAAAAAAAGTGAGTGACCAAGAAAGCATATTTTTTGAATTAACGAGTAATATACAAACTGTATCTCAGGCTGATGAATTCAGAATGAAAAACCACTACATCCCCTTGCAGTTGCTCGCAGGGGTATACCCTGCCGCCACCGCTTCGTCTTTTGTGGCGAAGTAGATCTTATTCTCTTCTTTTATCTGTTTTGCTCCTGGGCACCAGAGAGCATGATATTTACTGCCATTTTTTGAAGCCACATACCCGCCTGAGAGGGCTTCCACTTTCAGCGGGTCAGTCTCAAGCTCAGAGGTAGTAGGTGTGGGAATTTGGCTTAAAATAATGTCTTTATTCTGTATCTGGGCCGTGTTTTCAGACACGGAAAGTCTTCCAAGGCCAAATGACGCTGCGGCAATGCACGTGATAACAACACTATAGAAGAAAAGATCATCAGATAGAATACCCTTGAATTTATCGTACATTTCTTGTATACTCCTCCCGTTAATTTCAATTATTATAACGCACGCGTATGTCAACAAAGAAATCAGGAGGTACAGCTAAAAACCTGAGTGACTCACAGCCAAAATACCTTGGCGTTAAGAAAGGCGACGGTTCAACAGTGAAAACTGGAGAAATCATCGTTCGTCAGCGAGGCACCAAGATCGAAGCTGGTAAAAACGTGAAAGTTGGGAGCGACCACACTCTTTTTGCACTACGCGGAGGAAAGGTAGCATTCCGAACTGTTCGCAAGACACGTTTCGACGGCAGCACCATCTCAAAGAAAGCAGTAGACGTGGTAGCATAAGTTTCTCTACAACAAAAAAGCCGCACTCCATGTGCGGCTTTTTTGTATGGTTTTAGTTGCGAACAATAGTGACTGACTCAATAACTACAGGTTCAGCGGGTACGGAACGTGGTCCTACTGCAACGCTTGAGATTGCATCCACCACATCCATACCGCTTACCACGTGTCCAAAGACTGGGTGTTTTGATGTAAGCGGTTCCTTATCGAAATCAAGACCAAGATTATCTACCGTATTGATGAAGAATTGACTACCTCCAGAGTTAGGCTGGCCGGTGTTTGCCATCGATATCGTCCCTCGTACATTCGAAAGGTGCGGCGCTGCAACAAACTCATCCTGAATGGTATACCCAGGACCGCCCGCTCCATACGAAGCTGAGTCTTCACCTTTAGAATTTGGGTCGCCTCCCTGGATCATAAATCCGTCTATCACCCGGTGGAATTTTGTCCCATTATAAAACCCTTCTTCTGCAAGTTTGATAAAATTACCTGCAGTAACTGGCATCTGATCTTCAAAGAGTTCGAGTTCAAAGGTACCCAAACTGGTTGTAAATATTGCTTTTGGATTCATAGTATTGACGAAATCTTGATTTTTAGTTTCTAGTAATGCTTCTGGAGACAGCGGACCTTCCAACTGTTGTATTGCTTCCTCCAACAACACTTCAGACTGTGTGTTTTTGCTATCGATCCACCAGGCAAGTCCGGCAATGAGAAGTGCGCAGAGGATAAAAAGGATTGAAACTTCCTTTATTTTACGCGGATTCATAGTTATTTTCCTTTGCTTACTACTGAAAGTGTCACCTCGCCATGGATCGAACCGGATACCAATGCAACGGTATGTGCTCCGGTAGTTTTGATCGGAGTTTTCATAATAATGTGTTCCTGACTCACCTCATGACCTGTTGCTTCTTTGATTGCTTCAACAATTGCCTGTGCTTTAAGTGCCTGGAACATGCGCCCTTCATTATTTGCCTCTACCTGTATCTCTACCTCAATATTCTTCAGCGAAGAGATAGCCTCGCGGAATGACGATTCCTCAGATGCTCTGTCTTTCTCTACTTTCTGGGAAAGGTTTTCAAGCCGTTTGATATTTTCTGCAGTGGCTGACTCAGCCAAGCCTTTCGGGAGAAGTTTATTGAGTGCAAAGCCGTCAGGCACCTGTACCACGTCAAAACGTCGGCCTACTTTTGCCACATCTTTCAGAAGAATTACTTTCATATGAATCTTGTTACTGCTAGTGTCGAGGCTACTATACCACACAAATAAAGGCCTTCCACCTCCTTTCTGCTTGTTTGACTATTCAAAAATAGCCTGTGCGGTTGTTGTTCCTGAACCTATGGTTTTATCGCCATTAAGCCATGCAATGGCAGCATCCAGCTGCGGATCAATATCTTCAATGACCTGCTGCGGAGTACGTTCAATGAGAATATCTGGTGTAAGGCCACCTTCTGAGATTGAGACGCCATTTGGAGTAAACCAGCGTGCAACAGTTACCTTAAGTGATGAGCCATCCTTGAGACTGACCAATTCTTGTACCGAACCTTTTCCAAATGTCTGTTCACCGAGAAGTTTAGCAATGCCATGTTCTTGGAGTGCGCCTGCAAGGATCTCTGATGCTGATGCTGATCCGCCATCCACGAGCACCAGCATTTCATCGGGCATATATTGCCCTAATGATTTTCCTTGGCTGCGGTAGATCTCTTCGTCGGTTCCATCACCAAAACCTTCTCGGACAATAGTCTTTCCAGCCGGAACAAAGTATGATGCGATCGCTACGGCACTTTGAAGGAATCCTCCAGGATTGCCGCGAAGGTCTATGATGAGTTTCGAAGCTCCACTGCGCGCATATTCCTGAAGTGCATCCTCCATTTTCGCTTCTGCTATAGCATTGAAGCTGTACAAGGAAATAACAAACACATCGCCCTTCTTCTCTGTATCAACAGTTGGGATGCTGATCACTTCCCGAATTACTTCTATTTCGAGGATCTCCACTTCTCCTTCCCTATATATTTTTAGAGCAACCGTACTTCCTGCCTCACCTCTGATGAGACGTACTGCCTCATCAATGCTCATACCTTCAGTGGATTTGCCATCGATCTCAACGATCACATCTTTTGAAACGATGCCCGCGCGGGTGGCAGGGGTGTTCGGCAGAGGCGCAATGACTGTCACTAGACCCTCACGCAACCCGACCTCCATACCAACTCCACCGAAGTTCCCGGAGATATCATCTTCGAACATACTTGCGTCAGATGGCGGGAGAAATACCGTGTATGGATCACCGTAACTTTTTACAAGACCCTTGATCGCTCCTTCTATCCGCTCTTGTGTAGTGACCTCATCGGTTGAGGAAGCGGACACATACTTCTCTTCCATCAGCGCCCATACCTCCCAAAACTCAGTGAGATCGGTTTGTTCGCGCACTGGTTTCTCGGTGAGGAAAGAGAAAAGACCAGCCTCCATTGGTGCATCTTCAAGCTGTCCATTGCCGACATGAACGCCGGAAAAGAAAGCAGAGGCGGCCAACAGTACAGCCAACCCTGCCCCGAGGAACTTTCTTCCTGCATAAGCTCCACTCTGATTCGCTTCATCGTGCTCATTCATGCCTTCATTATTGCACACTGTGTACGGTTCGCAAAAATACTGCGTGCTAGAATACTAGAGATATAAAACGGCATGATAGAGCGGTACTTTCACAATAAAATTACATGGCTAGATGTGATATCCCCAACAGCGGAGGAGATCCGGTCTGTCATTGAGGAATGCAATATTCCGCGTGAATATGCCAATGACCTATCCTCTCCAACTCCCCGAACTGAAGTATTCGCAAAAGCAGGCTTCCTCAAAATCACGCTTGATTTTCCTATCGTAAAGCGTACCGATATCAAACATCCCCATGAAGTCAAATTTCTTGTCACGAAAACCCACCTTGTTACGATCCGATTTGAGGAAATAACAGCAATGCACCGGTTTGGAAAAGAATTTGAAGTTCTTTCTATGCTGAAGGGCAAAAGCAAAACAAGCACTGAGACGATATTCATTTCCCTCCTCACGCTGTTCTATGAATCATTGTACGAAAAACTCGATTACTTGGAATCGCGGTTAAAAGATATCGAGGAAGAGATATTCAATGATAAAGAGGAAGAGATGGTATACGAACTTTCTCAGGTAAGCCGCAGACTCATCTCTTTCAAACAAACCATTGATGCACACGACAATGCACTTCATAAACTACCCCTCTCAATGAAAGTGGCATTTACAAAGGACCATACTGCAGCAATCGATGCTACGGTCCACCACTATGAGATCCTTACGCGTCGTCTTCACGCGCTCACGAGTACATTTATTGATCTACGTGAGACCAATAATGCGCTCCTTGAAACAAAACAGAACAGAACTATGCTCCTGTTCACCATCATTGCATTTATCACTTTCCCACTTATGCTCTTTACGTCAATGTTCGGCATGAACACGAGTGCCGCTCCCATTGTCGGCCATCCGTATGACTTCTGGATCATTGTATTGATCATGAGCATTACTTCTATCTGCCTCTTCCTGTACTTCCGATACAAAAAATGGCTGTAAGTGCCACAAAGGTAGTGTGGGGGCACAATATAAGCGTATTCGTTCCGCTCTGTACTCTTTTTTGTTACACTATGCACTACTATGTTTAATCTTTTCAAAACGGAAAGCTCTGCGCCTGAATTCCCTCCCGTTACTATCTACAATACAGAGTCCCGCTCATTAGAAGCATTTTCTCCTCTCTCAGAACGCGAAGTGAAGGTCTATACCTGCGGACCAACCGTGTACGACTATGCACACATCGGCAACCTTCGGGCATATGTTTTTGCTGACACGCTCAAACGAGTCCTCAATTACAATGGGTACCTCGTAAACCACACGATCAACCTCACTGACTTCGGACATCTCACTTCAGACGCTGACGAGGGCGACGACAAGATGATGAAAGGGCTGCGTCGCGAGGGTATGGAAATAAGCCTTGACTCAATGCGCGTGCTCTCTGAACGCTACATCAAGGCATTCCAAGACGATCTGGAAGCACTGAACATCATCCCCCCTACCCAATATGCACGCGCGAGTGATTATGTGCGTGAACAGATAAAGCTTATTGAAACACTCGAAGAGAAAGGCTATACGTACGTCACAAGCGACGGGGTGTATTTTGATATCTCCAAATTCCCCACTTATGGGCGTCTGGGCAATGTGGATGTTGATGCACTTAAAAGCGGCGCGCGCGTGGATGTGAACACGCAGAAGAGACATCCTGCGGATTTCGCTGTTTGGAAAAACGGCGAGCTTGGTTGGGAAAGCCGATGGGGCAAAGGTTTCCCGGGCTGGCACATTGAATGTTCTGCCATGGCGATGGCGACTCTTGGAAAGCAGATAGACATCCATACCGGCGGCGTTGACCATATCGCCACACACCACAACGGCGAGATCGCACAAAGCGAGAGCGCAACCGGCAAGCAATTCTCCAAATACTGGATGCACAGCGAGCATATCCAGATTGAGAATCAAAAGATCGCCAAGTCAGAAGGAAACGGTATCACTCTCAATGATCTATTTGAAGAGGGGTATTCAGGAGAGGAGTATCGTTATTGGCTTTTGACTTCTCATTACCGCACAAAAATCAACTTCAGCTATGAAGCGCTCTCTGCATCAAAGCAAGCGCTTACCCGGCTGAAGAAACAGCTGTTTGAGCAATGGCGCGACGAGAAAGGAAAGCTGGATTTACGGTATCAGCAGCAATTTATCAACGCGATCAATAGTGATCTTGATACGCCTAAAGCGATCTCCATCATCTACGAAATCCTTAAAGATGATTCACTGACTGCGGGAGATAAAAAAATGACTATCATAGAGTTTGATGCGGTTTTGGCACTCGGACTTTCAAAGAAACCTGAAGAGATACTGCTCGCGCTCGGTTTTGTCCCGCAAACTGAAGTACCGGAGGAGATTGCTTCCCTGCTTGATGAGCGCGAAGCTGCACGTATCGCACGCAACTGGACAGAAGCTGACCGTCTACGCGAGGCAATTGCCCTAAAAGGCTACAGCGTGGAAGATACGGCACAGGGTCCCAAAATAACCCGTCTGTAAGATTGTGCACAGTATATGCACAAAAATCCCCAAACCGGCGGCAACGCCGGTTTTTTGGAAACATGCTAAAATGTCATCACTATGGCAGAAACTGCTCCAGTTCTCAGTAAAGTGCTTCGCACTCCCCCACACAATATTGATGCGGAACGAGCGTTGCTCGGAGCTATTTTGCTTAAGCCTGAGCTTATGCACGATGTTTCAGTTATCGTCTATCCGGAGAGTTTCTATGCTGACAAACACCGGCAGATCTACAAGGCAATAATTGAAATATTCACTAAAGGTGACCCAATCGACCTGCTGTCGGTTACCACACGCCTGAAGAGCAACAACCAGCTTGAACGTGTTGGCGGAGCATCATACATTGCTGAGCTTTCTGAGACCGTACCTGCAGCCGGAAACGGCAATTATTATGCCGAGCTCGTTCAGTCCCGCGCTGTGTTGCGCGGACTAATTGAAGCCGCAGACGAGATCGCTGAGCTTGGCTACTCCGATCCTGAAAACATTGACGAAACGCTCGACCAGGCAGAAAAGAAAGTTTACAACGTCACCAACGCAACTGTCACGCAAAAATTCAAGACAATTGGCAGTTCCCTAACCGAAGCATGGGAGCGCTTTGAACACCTCAGTGCCAATCAGGATGCACACCGTGGCGTGCCTTCCGGTTTCCACGCACTCGACAATATCCTTGCGGGGTTTCAGAGATCAGACTTGGTTATCCTTGCTGCGCGCCCTTCGATGGGAAAAACAACACTGGCGTTGGATATCGCCCGCAATGCGGCACTCATCCACAAAGCGCACGTCGGCATTTTCTCGCTCGAAATGAGCGATCAACAGCTTGTTGACCGCATGCTCGCAGCTGAAGCCGGCGTAGACTCATGGAAACTGCGTACCGGAAAACTGTCCAACGACCAGGAGTTCCAAGCGGTGCAGGATGCAATGGCGAAGCTCTCCGAAGCGTCTATTCATATTGATGACCAGCCGGGCAATAACATCCTTAAGATGCGTTCAAGTGCACGGCGACTGAAGAACGAACACGGACTTGACCTTCTTATTGTCGACTACCTTCAGCTTATGTCTCCCACAAGCACAAAGGCTTCTGACTCCATGGTGCAGCAAGTAACCGAGATATCCCGTTCGCTCAAGATCCTTGCGCGCGAGCTCGATGTGCCGGTCATTGCCCTTTCACAGCTTTCCCGAGCAGTGGAGCAGCGCGGCGGCAAACCACGTCTCTCAGACTTGCGAGATTCCGGTTCCATTGAGCAGGACGCCGATGTGGTTATGTTCATCCACCGTGAAGACAAGATCAACAAGGAGTCTGAACGGCCTAACATCGCCGAGATACTCGTGGAAAAGCACAGAAATGGACCTGTCGGTTCTGCAGAACTCTACTTTGACGGCAAACACGTGCGGTATCTCAATCTCGATACACATCATGCTAGCGCAAGCGCATCTTCCAGTGATGATTTCTGATCCACATGAATAACCTCGACAAGCTTATAGCCCATTTTGAAGAGTTTCCTGGCATCGGCGCACGGCAGGCGCGCCGATTTGCTTTTCATATACTCACTCTCGATGATGTCCAGAGCCAGGAACTTGCGCAGCTTATTACCAACTTGCGTTCGTCTGTTGTTGAATGTTCCTCTTGCCATCGCTTCTTCTCCCGTAACGGCGGTTCCGCAACCGAATGCTCTATTTGCTCTGACCACAACCGTGACCGCACCAAGCTCATGGTTGTGGAGCGTGACAGCGACATCCAGGCAATTGAACGGAGCGGCGTATACGACGGGTTGTACTTTGTCCTCGGCGGCACTATCCCCCTTTTAAATTCAAAAGAAACGAACAACCTTCGAAGCGGAGCACTTAAGGCAGTTGTTGAAACGCGGACAGCACAGGAACTCTCTGAGATCATTCTTGCTTTCGCCGTTAATCCGGATGGAGAGAATACAAGCCGATATGTAGAATCGCTTCTGAAGGACTATATCGCGCAATACAACATCAAGGTTTCCCAGCTTGGCCGCGGTCTCTCTACCGGAAGCGAGCTCGAGTATGCCGATCCTGAGACCATTAAGAATGCGCTCATCAATAGACATTGACATTTCTATATTTTATGGTAATTTCTTATCGGGAGTTCCGTCAAACGCAAAGGATAAACCGCGTATAAAGTAAGGAGTTGCGCGATGAAGTCTTTCGAGTTTGAAAAAAGAATCATACGGGATACTCAAATCCCGCGCGGTGAGATTCCGCTGTTACTGCTGCACTGGCTTGATGAATACTACTACGGAGGTGGCTTATCGCCCTTGGATATGAGGAAATTCCTCGAATCAAAACTCCGCAGAGGATACTTCGAGCGAAATGTAGTGAACATGTGGCTCAAGCAGGCGCACAACTGGGCATTCTTCGTTGAGAAAGAAAAACCCGGGCACCTGCAAGAAAAGCTGCAGCAGTATCACCAGATCAAAGTTGCGGCGTAAGCGCCGCAGCACGGACCCTGATCGCAATGCGACAGGGTCCTCATTTTTATAAAAAAATTCACACAACAAAAAACTCCCTTCCGGGAGTCTTTTTAATTTAGATAGTCTCGATCTTTACGCGAGCATAGTGCTGGCGGTGTCCGATCTTTCGATCACGGTTGCTCTTTGCCTTGTAGCGGAGAATAGAAAGCTTGATCCCTTTCTTAAGCCCCTGATAGGTCCCAGTGACCTTCGCACCTGCAATATATGGAGTTCCTACAGTTGCAGCTGAACCAGTATCCTTTAAGAGAACCTTATCAAACTCAACCTTTGCCCCCTCTTCCATTTCGCCAAGGAGTTCAACATCGATAATATCCCCTGCAGAAACGATATACTGCTTTCCGCCGGTTTCGATGACCGCAAAATCACCTTTAGTAGCTTTGTCTGTTGTCATAATGGGCAAGATTGTACAAGAAAACCTTTATAATTGCAATAGAATTGACATAATAGCAGAGCTTGCGTATCCTTTGTTTTTGTAGCCAAAAAACGGAGGAAAAGTTGGCAAAAACCAACGCACGCAAAGCGCGTGACAAGCAGGCCCGCGCCGGCAACGGCAAAGGGAGCGAGGAACGTCCGCGCCGGGTGCCGGAATATGACCCCCACGCGTTTGCCCGCGAGCAACGCTATGGCGGACATCGTACTGGGCGCGAGATCGGCTTCCGCTAATCCCAACTTCCCTATGGACTACGCTGCCGCTCGGGTTTCCCGGGCGGCATTTCTTTTTTTATGCTATATATACCGTGAATGCACACAAAGGAGTTTTGTAATGGCCACCAAGAAGCAGAAGACCCGGCAAAAGAACCGCCGTTTCAGGAATAGAAAAACAAATCTCGCTCATACGCCACTGCCGAAGATGCAATTCGAGGAGAACCGTATCATCAGCCGTGCTATGAAGGCATGGTGACAACGAAGGGATCGCTGCGCGATCCCTTCAATTTTTTACACCTCTGTTTTTTGTGGTTTCTCGAGTACCATCTGCTCGATCTCCATTGATTCCCCAGTGATCTTGAGTACGTCCTTATCAACTTTACCTAATTCTTTCTGTGCCGCGTTGTAGTGGTTCACACTTGTTGCAAGTGCATTGCCGAGCTTTTGGAAGTACTCATCATATGCTTTAAGGTGCCGCGAGAGCGATTCTACCTGCTTCCCTATCTGCTTGGCAGACTCTTCGATCTTGAAGGCACGGAACCCATACAATACTGACTGTAAGTACGCGGCGAAGGTCGTTGGAGAAACGATGATGACATTCTTATCCTTGTATGCATAATCGATAAGCGAACGTGTATTTACTTTCACCGCACCCACCTCGTTGACCAGAAGATCGTAATAGATCGCCTCTGCAGGAATATACATGAATGCAAACGGGAGCGTACCGTCTTTCGGGCGAATGTATTTTGCTGTCTCGTCGATGCGTTTCTTGAGGTCGTTCTTAAACTCTTTCTCAAGCTCTTCTTTCAGTGTGGGATCATTCTCGTCAACCAGGCGACGGTAGTTATCGAGCGAAAATTTTGCATCAACAGGGATGAGTCCGTCCTTTGTGAGCACCACAGCGTCCACGGTGTCTCCCCCGTCAAACTGATATTGCAGTTTGTATGCAGTAGCTGGGAGCATGTTCTCCAAAGCAAGCTGCAGAGAGGCTTCTCCCAGCGTACCGCGCTGCTTCTGGTGCTTGAGCACTTTTTCAAGGTCTTTGAGGCCTTCGGCGACTTCAAAGATCTGTTTGCCTGCCTCATTGGCCTCTGTTACTCCTTTGGTCACTTCGGTGAGGTGCTTCACCATCTGTTCGTTGATGTCACGTATAGCCCGCTGCGATTCAGAGAATTGCGTCTTCACCGATTCATACATCCGCTCGGTTGTCTCCCCCATGCGCTTGTCCATAGTGCGCGTAAGTTCCTGCAATTGTTGCTGCATAAGAAGCAGACTCTGACTGTCCTCTTTTTCCTTTTCTTTTCTGAAAAAAGATACGTACAACTGTATTCCCAAGATTGCCAAAACAAGCAATACGACCACACCCAAACCCAATGAAGCTGATTCCATGGGGGTATTTTAGCACGGAAGACCATCTTCAAATAACCCTTGAAAAATGGTACGATTGCCGCTACCTACTATCAATAGCACCAAAATCTATGTCACTTCACGAAGATATAAAGAATGAGCTTAAGGAGGCAATGAAAGCAAAAGACGCAGTAAGACTGCGCACGGTCCGCTCTATCCTTACGGCATTCACTAATGAACTGGTTGCAACCGGCCACACGCCACAGGAAATGATTGCTGATGAAAACGGCCTTTCTGTCATCAAGCGCCTCGCGAAGCAGCGCAAAGATTCGATCGAGCAATATGAGGCCGCTGGACGCACTGACCTCTCAGAACCAGAAAAAGAAGAGCTTGGGGTACTTGAAGGTTATTTACCACAGATGATGTCGCAAGAGGAAATTCGTCCTGTTGCCGAAGCAAAAAAAGCAGAACTCGGCATCAATGACAAAAGCAAGATGGGCATGCTCGTAGGAGCTGTTATGAAGGAACTTGCTGGGAAAGCAGACGGAGCTGATGTGAAGGCAGTTGTTGAGCAGCTATTTGCATAACAGAAGGTACCAATTACAGGGCCGCAGAAGCTTCGCTTCTGCGGCCCTGTTTATTGACTTTCAACATAACTGGTATATGTTTTCAGTACCAGGTTAGTTCTTTGAGGAAGCCCAGGATGGATACCTCTGACATTCCTGAGAACATTAGAAGGGCGTTCGGACACGACTCTTCAATGCTACGCAGGATAAGTGAACGCATCCGCAAACAGCGCAGACGCGCTGCAGAAGCAAAAGCGGAAGCAGAGAATAGAATGGAACACGGGGGCCATTTCATTACGCCCACTGATCCACAGCAATCAAAAGAGGTGGGTCCTCCGCAAGAGAAGCAATTGAAACTTCCGCTCTGAGCACACGCCACTGACATAGTCGCACACGTAGTGTCGTGCGACTTTTTGTTGTAATTCTTGGTGCAATTTACAGCACCGGCTCAGGTATTTCTATTTCTTCTTCAACTGTCGCTGCACCCACAGAATGAGGTATTCAACACAGCATTAAGGTGCGAGTTTCTGAGCATCCTCAACAGAAAAATCCCCTATTTTTGTGCGCCGCAGCGCTTGGAGCGTCGCTGGGTATCCTAAAAGTCGTCCAAGTTCTTTCCCCAATGACCGGATATACGTACCGCTTCCCACTTTGAAACGAATAACCACAAGATGGCGCTTCTTTCCATCCACAACGATCTGTTCTTCCTCAAGGAGTTCTGCTTCATACACGCGCATATCCCGCACAGGTACATCGGAAAATACCTCTCCCTTTTTCTGTGCCTCACGGGCCAGTTTATACAAAGGTTTCCCATCACGCTTGAGCGCAGAATATGCAGATACTGGAAGAGCAATGGTACCCACAAGTGAGGTCAGCGCTTCTTCAATAGTTTTTCTGTCGAGTGTACCCACCTCCTCTTCTGCTGTTATGTCTCCTTCAAGGTCATCAGTGGTCCTGCTTTCACCAATACGAATGTCGGCTATATATTCCTTATCAAGTTTCAAATACTCATTGAGCTTTTTTGTACCCTTCTCTACTCCGATGATCATGAGACCGGAAGCTAATGGATCAAGCGTACCTGCATGACCAAACTTGCGGATGCCTGTTTGCTTGCGCAGTACTCGGATCACATCAAACGAGGTCATGCCCGTTGGCTTATCTATAAGCAATATGTCCTCCTGAATTTCCATGTTGGCTGTACACTAGCAGAAAGCATGCTACTTCGCTACAGAACCTGATTCTCTCGAATCCCGTAAAGCAAAGGGACTGCCCGGATGAATGAGTGCTTCTTTTCCAGAGCCCGCAGTTCCTTCCTGCATTCTTTGTGGTTCGGTATGCCGCGCTCTACCAGTTGCCAAAAACCTGATCCGTGGTTGAGCTCTTGGAGGTGGCACAACTCATGAACGATGATGTAATCCTGCAAATGCTCAGGCAAAAAGAGGACCTTGTAGCTGAAATTAAGATTTTTCAGTGAGGTACAGCTCCCCCAACTGCGGCGCGTGTTGCGGATAGCAACGCGATTGTAGGAAAAGCCATATACCATATTCCATTGCGCAAGCTTCAGGTGCACCAGCTCGCGCGCACGCTTCTTGTGCGTGAGGTAGTGTTTGGTAACACTGCTGCTTCTTCGTCGCACACGTCTGAATCGCCATCCCATAGGACGTTTAGTATAACAAAACAGCGCCCAAAGGGCGCTGTTTTGCTTTTGATGTACAGCTTGATTAATCAAACTCAACCCACTCTTCGATATCGTCCAGATCTTCATCAAGCTCATCTGCAAGCTGCTCAATGATCTCATCCTCATCATCTGAATCAAGGTGTATGCGCTTTTCCGTACCATCCTCGAACTCTACAAAAGCAAGCCCTTTCTCGGTATCAACACGGATCTCTTCGATTTCCTCGTACTCAAACTCGATCACGTCCTCAACTTCATCTTCATCAATGTTGAGCTCATCAGCAACTTCTTCTATGATCTCTGATTCGAGCGTCTCTTCAACAGTGAATTCCTCATCATCACCGTCTCCATACTCAACAGTGATCTCTGCCTCGCCATTTGCAACCTTTGCAGTGATCTCTTCTATCTCGTCTTCGTCTCCTTCATCCTCATCCTCATCCTCAAGTGCATCCTCAAGTGCTTCCTCGATCGCATCAACGAGGTCCTCATCGAGGTCATCAACCTCATCTTCATCAAGCTCATCGGCAACCTCTTCAAGCACATCGTCCTCGTCTGTACTGTCCACTTCAACCTCATAGTCGTCACCGTCGTACTCAAACGAAACAGTGACCTCATCATCGTCTACCTCAACGTCGACGTTGAAATCATCATCGTCGTCATCCTCGTCCTCGTCATCATCATTACCGCTGCTAGTGAATTCAATAACACCCAAGATCTGTGCGCGTGTCTTTCCAAGCTTTAATGCAAGCGCATCAACGATCTCGATCTTCGAATCACCCTCTATAAGGTGAGAAGCGGTTGTGTCATTGCTGAAGTACACCTTAACGCGAGCTTCTTCCCCATCATACTTTGCAGTGATCTCATCAATGCTTCCTGTTACCGGAGTAACAACAGGGGTGGTCGGAATAACTGGAGCGGGGATTGGCGTTGAGGTCGATGCCCCAGCAACCTGCGGCTTCTTCTTGAGCACATCAGTTGGATAGTTGCCATCAGGGTAGGCATTCATGAAAAGTTCAAGTAGCGCCTTCGTAGCAGGTCCAACTACTCCTACCGGATCAAGATCGAAGCGGGTTTGGAAATTCTTAATACCCTCTTCTGTCTTTGGACCAAAGAAACCGGACGCAACTCCATACGGATAGATCTCAGGATCAGTTGCAAGAAGTTTCTGGATCTTCTTGATGTCATCGTTAGTCTCACCCGGATCAAGACTCATGGTGAACACGCTCTTGGTAGAAGCTTGTGAGCCAAGTACTACACCTGATGGTTTAATAGCTGAAACAAGAGCAGCGAACTCAGCCTTCAAAGCCTCCATCTGCTTGATGATGGCGTCCATGCGGGACACGACTGCTGATGCGTCCTGTGCGTGTGCAAGCGGCGCTGCGAATAAAGCAATGAATAGTGCCAATACGGCTATCTTTGATCTCATAACAGAAATAAAATAATAAATGCTAAATGTATGAATCTATTATACAGGTCCTTCCGCAACTACTGTTGTTGATAACACCGGCACATCAAAAAACACCCGATTTGGGTGTTTTTTGATGTATCTGTACGCTTTTTATTTAGTCAGCGTCTTCGATAGCCTCTTCAAGCTCGTCTGCAGCTTCTTGTGCCTTTTCTTCAGCCTCATCTGCATGATCGTCAGCTTCTTCGTAGTCTTCATCGTCGAATGCCTCTTGTGCGTCCTCTAATGCCTCTGTTGCTTCGTCGAGTGTTTCCTGGGCATCGTCGGTATCAACGTCCTCATCGGCTTCGTCGATATCCTCCTGAACAGCATCAATTGCCTCTTGTGCATCGTCGATAGCCTCTTGTGCCTCTTCCTCTGTTACATCATTTTCTTCCTTAAGTGCATCCTTCCACGCATCTTCGATCTCATCTTTGAGATCTCTGTCGAGCTTTCGTACAGTAGTATCGAGCTCATCAGCGACTTCAGTGAGTATGCGTCCGATTGACAAAGATTCTACTTCGACATTGTGTGTTGTACTGCCAACAGTGAACGAGACTGTTGAGATGCCGTCTTCAATCTCTACTGTAACATCGAATTCTTCTTCATCCTCATCCTCGTCTTCATCATCGTCGTTATCGTGACATCGTGCGGTCAACCATGGACCTATGCAGTTATCATCCTCGTCCTCATCATCATTATCTTCCCAATCCTTGCAGAACCATCCGCCAAATGATGAGCCTTTTCGATCACAGAACCGGTCCTGGATCTTCTTTGCAATACCAGGAGCATGGAAGATTCCTTGAGGGAACTTGCCGTTTGATCGCTCACCAAAGTATTCCTCAATGAGTTCCTTTGTCTCTTCATCAAGTTCTCCGGTTACTTCAATATTATGCTTCGCTTGGAAGCGCTTGACTGCCTCCTTTGTGAGGCGGCCGAAGTAACCCGTGACCATACCCTCCGGGTAGATCGCTTTGTCTGATGCAAATAGTTCCTGGATCTTTTTGACGTCCTCATCAGTCATGCCTTCTTTAAGGCCATCTTTGAGAGTCTCACGAATCTCCTGTTTTGTTTCTTTCACTTCACCTCGCACATTCGCCAATTCCTTCTGGAGATCAGCGACCTTTGCTAGTAAAGCCTTCACTGTCTCCATGAGGGAGGCAATGTCATTTGAGTCTGTCTCTGCATGCACTGGTGATACGGTGGCAATATTTGCCGCCACAACAAGCGCGAGCGCGAGCACAATTCCCGCTAATTTCTTCATAAAATTAATATTACGATTAATCACAATAATGGTTAAACACAAAATATACGCGCATCACTGCGGCATACCTTATAGTATGGACGAGAGAGCAATCTTTGTCTTACGTACTTATCCCCTTGACGAAAGGGTTTGATCGATGCGAAATAGCCCAATTGGCAGCATTACTTCCCCTCCGCTTCTCCTTCAAGAGAGTAGATACAAAAGCCGTGCAAGCCGTACCTGATTGTAGTCATATTTTTCGCCTGCATACTCATATATTGGTTTCAGCTTTTCAGTCCCACACAGTGCAATAGCTTCCCGCAAAACCTCATACGCCTCATTCCAATTCTCTGGCTTCAAATGCTCGAGGTCCTTAAGCGTAATAAGTTTCTCTTCTGCAAGCTTCTCTATGTGGCTCCAGACAGTTGATTCCACCATCTCGCGTGCTTTGGCTATCTGCGGGACAGTTTTTCTTTCGCGGAGAAGCTGCAGCGTCTCTGCGTAGGTACTCTCTTTTTTTACCCGCTCATATATTTTCTTTGGTGAGACAGCAACATCGCCTTCTACTACTTTCCCCCCGTGTGCCTCTATGAAGCGTGTATGCATCTGCTGCAGTTCTTCAGGTTCCATCTCATCAAAAAGCGACTCGGCCTCTTCCGATTCATTGCGGAAACGCTCATCGCGCGCAACGATCTTTGGATCAACTGAAAGCGCGGTTTGACTCATACCAAGCATTTTCAGTCCAGTGAGTGTGCGAACACGTGAGAGCGCTACATACCCCTGACCATAAGCAAATGCCCGTGAGAGGTCTATCTCTGCAGCATCAAGCGACATACCCTGGCTCTTGTGCACGGTTATCGCCCAGGCCAAACGCAGCGGTATCTGTTCTATCTCAGCAAGAACTTTTCCGTCTTCCGCGATGGTCCAAGTTGCTGGTTTGATAGTGATCTTCCTTCCATCGCTTGTCTCTATGATCGGATACCCCTCATCAAGATCAAAAGCGATCACGCGGCCGAGGGTTCCGTTGACGTACCCAGCGTCAAAGTTGTTTTTTGTACACATAACCATCGCCTGCTCTTTCAACTCAAGAAGCTCAGGTGAGAGGCAGCTTTTAGTAAGTCCCAAAAGGAGCTGTTTATTGCCGCGGCCTTCCATTTGGAACTTCCGCACCATACCCTTCAATTCTCGCAGTTTTGCAGCATTCACCGCATCAACATCGGCATTGTGTGTATAGAGTTTTGTCGGCTCAATGTGCTCAAACCCAATCTCCTTCTGTTCCTGCAGGAGCGTATAGTGCTCTTCCTCCACTTCGTTGCGGCGAACAGACTGCAGAAGCGACAAGAGCAGCTCATCGTCTTGTCTAAATTGATCTCCGAGGTAGCAGGTTATCGGTCGTGCCTCCTCCCAGCCGCGCGACTCAAACGCATAGCGCACCGCCTCACCCATTTTGGCAATGGGCGGCAACTGGAAGAAATCGCCGACAAACACAAGCTGCAGTCCGCCAAACGACTCCGCACTTTGCCTGATGGTCTTGCATACAATATTGACCATGTCGATCATCGTGCCATCGAGCATGGAGATCTCGTCGATCACAAGCACGTGTGCTTTCTTCACCCGGTCGATGTTCTTCTTCTGCGAAGCAATGTGGTCAAGCGCATAGCGGTCGAGCGTGTCGCGGGCACCAATGCCGCTCCATGAGTGGATGGTCATGCCCCCGATATGGGTTGCAGCTATGCCAGTTGAGGCCGTGACTGCTACATGCAGGCCACACGCTTCAAGATATGCTATGTATTTGTTGATGACGTATGTTTTGCCTGAACCGGGTTCTCCGGTGAGGAACACATTCCCACCCGTTTTCAAAATCTCCAATGCCCGTTCCTGCGTCATGGGAATAAGAGTACCATAATTAAAAACACGTCGGTTATAATAGAATCAATGCCAAAAAGTTCTTTGCAGGTTATTGATCTCGACCAAAAAAAGAGCACTCGTAAGAAGGCTCCTAGTATTGTCGTTACAGATTCCTCTGCTACCCCTCCTAAAAAACGCTCCGTGAAAAAAGCCTCCACCAAGAAGGCGGTGGCCAAAAGAGTGTCTGCGAAGAAAGAAAACGTTTCGGAAGATGCCCACAAAGGCCATAGTCATGCATCTTTCGCAACTTCCTCCCCTGCTGTTCACGCCCCTGCGCATGAACAGAAACTCAAACGAGAACCGCTTGGGCATTTACTCGTGGAAAAGCTATTGAAAGAAGCTGGTTTCAAAGGAGGCATGTCCTCGAGCAAGGCCGTACTCGACCGCTACAGCAACGACGAGAGTATCTTCACCATCAGGCCGCAAATTGTTTTGCAGCCGAAGAACCAGCGCGACATTGAGATCGCGGTTTCTGTCCTTGGTGCACAAACGCTCCGCTTCCCTTCGCTGTCGCTTACTCCGCGTGCTGCAGGCACAGGCCTCGGCGGCGGCTCGCTCACCGACTCAGTGGTGATCGACGTATGTCCGCACCTGCGCCACATAAGCGAAGTGGAGAAGAAAAAAGATAAGATGACCATCATTTGTCAGCCGGGAGCCATGTGGCGCGACGTCGAGAAAAAACTTAAAGTGCATGGACTCTATCTTCCCTCCTACCCCGCCTCAAAAGACATCTGTTCTATCGGCGGCTCGGTTGCCAACAATGCAGCCGGACCAGACTCACTCCGCTTCGGACACACCGCAGACTGGGTGGAATCGCTTGATATCACTTTGTACGACGGAAAAACCTACACTTTTGCACCGATCACCTACGGCCAGTACAAAGCCCTCATAAAGAAAGACAACGCACATGGCAAGATTGCGAAGGCAGTGTTTGAGCTTTTGGAGAAGCATGAAAAGACTATCCACGAAGCAAAGCCGAAGACAACGAAAAACTCTGCAGGCTATGCACTGTGGGATGTACTTGATGTTCCCGTTTCAAGTTTCAAGAAAGGAAAAGGAATGTTCAATCTCGCACGGCTTGTGTGCGGAAGCCAAGGCACCATCGGTGTCATCGCATCCATAACCTTGCGCGCAGAAAAGATCCATACCGATACTGAACTCGTAGTTGTGCCAGTTTTCGATCTTCAAGACGCAGGCAGGGTCATCCTTAAAGCGCTTGATTACGACCCGATCAACATTGAGCTGTTTGATGGCCTCACTTTTGACCTTGCACTGAAGAATCCAGACTTCTTCCGCGACCGGCTCGGCAAGTTCGAGTACTACCAGGTACTCCTTTCAATGTACACAACCTACCACGTCCGGTACGCGCGCAAGACGCCAGAATTTACACTTCTTATTACTGTTGATGCAAAGAAAGGCAGACGCAGCACCCGAAACTTGGTGGAGCTTCTGCGTCATAATGGCGGCAGAAAGGCGCGACATATAACCAATCCTATCGACCGCGAGATGTACTGGCAGATCCGCCGTGCAAGCTATTCCCTTTCAAAGTTCCAGGATCCTAACAAGCGGCCCGCAGCGTTCCTTGAAGACATGGTTGTCCCAGCAAAGAACATGCCGAAGTTCTTCATGGAGATCAAGCGCCTTTTGAAGAAATACAACGTAACCGCCTGCGTGCACGGGCACGGTGGCAATGGCCACCTGCACTTCTATCCCCTGCTTGATTTTGAAAACAAGACCACGCCGGCGCTTGTTATGAAAATGACCGAGGAGTTCTTCCAGACTGCGATCAAGTACGACGGCAATCTTTGCGGAGAGCACAACGACGGCATCATCCGCACGCCGCACCTTTCGAAGATGTTCAGTGCAGCTGTTCTCAATATCTTCAAGGAGATCGAACACATCTTTGACCCTCACGACATCTTCAACCCGGGAAAGAAGGTGAATCCTCGATACGACATCAAGTCTTCTATCCGCCACACCAATAACAACTCATTCTCACACGACGGCAAGCTCGTTACCGGTCCACTGTAGGAATTGACAAAAGCATATTTAATTGTAATATCCTTCTAGAACGTTGTCCGGAGGAGAGTAATGGACAGAGAGAAAGAACGTCAGGAGCAAGCGGCGCTTGATAAAAGTTTCAGACGCCGTTATAAGCGTTCACTGTTGCGGGGCTTCATGTTCGGATACATTGTGTACGCCACCGCCACCAACCCAATGCAACGCGGCTTTGCAACTGCCGAGATTACCCTCAGCGTGTTTGTATTGCGCAATATGGGCTTCAAGCGGTTTGCAGCGTTGCGTACCCACGCGCGGCGCATCATGCGCAGCGAATCAGGAACAAAGAAGCTGCGGAGGTAGCCTCAAAGACAGGAGTGAGAACATGGATGAAAAATTGCGACAGACGGTTTTCACTGAAGTTGAGGACACACACGCCTCTTCTGAAGTGGTGCTGATAACGGTCGTGGAAGACGACCAAAATAAGCACGTCTGTACGGTCAC
>CBFGXL010000006.1:0-41991 GCA_965652925.1 uncultured bacterium
AGCTACAATGAATATGTACTTGTTGGAGAGGTGACCCTTTAGAGTCACTGCATTCTCTTCGCGTAGAGAGTGGATGTCTGCAGCCGGATGTTATCCAACAAGTGTGCTTACATTTGTTTCTGCGCAGAAGGCGTGGAGACCTGATGCGCAAATTGAGTTCACCGTACCACAGTGAATTCGCGCTTCGCACACCTTTACATACAAAGGAGGTATGACGAAGTAATGTAAGTTAAAACAACGTAAAGAGCTATGTACACAACGGAAAAAACCGTTACATTGCTCAAAACTATTGCAATAATCGCAGGTCTTGCGGTCACTATGTGGTCGCTTGGTCTGGGAACTCTCCATTTCGTAGACGCTGCTAACATCACAGATGTCAGCGACACGTTGTCGGACTCTGCGCCAAGCGCAAGTGCTGACCACACAATCACCTTCGTTACGCCATCAGGCGTAGCAAATGGTGAAACAATCGTTATTGATCTTACCGAAGGCTTCACTAACGGTGCAGGTGTAGACCACACAGACATTGATATCGCAACCACATCTGACTTCTCTGTTGCAGCAGACTGCACGGGGTCAGAAGATGTTGGGGCTTCATTCTCAAGTCTTGTGCTCACTTTCACTTTCTGTAGTGGAGATGGGGGATCAATTCCAGCTGGAGCAACTACGACGATTCAGATTGGTGATAACGCAACTGGCGGTACCGCTAATCAGCAACTCGTAAACAATGCTGCAGAAGGATCTTATGAGATTGGCTTTACCGTCGGATCTCAGGATACAGGTTGGACACGTGTAGTCATCCTTGATGGTGTAGATGTAACCGCTGCTGTTGATACCATTTTCACCTTCACCGTTGATGGTGTAGGCGGTGGGCAATCAGTAAACGGCGACACAACAACCGGAACGACGTCATCGACTTCGATTCCGTTTGGAACACTTACGGATGGAGCGGCCACAACAACTGCTCAGGACCTTACAGTAAGTACCAACGCTTCAAACGGCTACGTAGTAACCGTTCAGCTCGATCAAGCGCTTCAGTCATCAACTGGCGCCGATATCGATGGATTTGTTGAAGGTTCAGACACGAATACTCCAACAACATGGGCAGCTCCTGTTGATGTTCTCGGCAGTGAGAATACCTATGGACATTGGGGATTCACTTCAGACGACACGGACACCACGCGTGCTCCGGCAGATGAATTTGGTGCGCAGGAATATGCTGCAGCAAGTACAACTCCGCGAGTCGTAATGAGCCACGACGGACCTGCAAATGGAACCGGAACTGGCGAAGGTACCACCCGAGTCGGCTACAAAGTAGAGATCTCTGGCCTCCAAGAGGCTGGTGACGACTACACCGCTACGCTTACATACGTAGCAACTCCTACATTTTAAGGAAATAATGACCGTCCTGAGGATTCGCGTAACTTAGGACAATCGCGATTTATTTCTCTTGTACATCAGCGTGGGGAATAGTCATGCGCAAGCGTGAAGAATACCTGCCTGATGCAAATTGCAATAGCAAGAGCTACAAAAAACCTATCTCCCACCACGAGTAGGTTTTTTGTTTTAGGAAAGTTTCTTGTGTTGTGACTCACTTTTACTATGCACAGCAATTTCAGTTCTGAAACAAAAGCCCACGGTATACTTAATTACATGAAAAAAGGTGTGCTTCTGCTGTCTCTACAGGTGCTGTTGTTCTTCGTAGCCTTCGAAGCGCACGGCGCAAGCCTTTATATGGACCCCAATCAGGCAGAGCTTAAGCGTGGAGACACGATGGTTATTTCTGTCCGCCTGGATACCGATGAAGGAGAGTGCATCAATGTGGTTGATGCGGTCATCACCTATAGTGAAAATATTCAGCCAGTTGACACTTCCCGCGGCAATTCAATTTTAAATTTATGGGTTGAAGAGCCGGTTATTAATAAAGAGAACCGCACGATCACTTTTGCCGGCGGCATACCCAACGGCTATTGCGGGCGCATTCCAGGTGATCCGCGTCTTACCAACAATGTCGTTGATCTTTTGTTCCAGTCGCCAGGACTGCAAATCGGACAAAGTGAAAGCGGCAACATTGCGTCAATAAACTTTGACCCACAAACACATGTGCTTCTTAATGACGGATTTGGTACACGTGTTGATCCGAAGGTATTTGGTGCATCAGTGCTTCTGGCCAAAGAGGCGGGAACAAGTGTGCAGAACCCTTGGCAGGAAGCCGTCACAAATGATGTGGTACCGCCGGAGAAATTTAGTATCACGCTTGAGCGAACACCCAACGCATTCAGCAACAAGTATTTCATCACGTTCAATACTACTGACAAGCAGTCTGGCGTAGATCATTATGAAGTTATTGAAGAGCCCTTGGATTCAAAAAATCTCTTTGGTTGGGGCGCTGAGACTGCTCCATGGGTAGAAGCCAAGAGCCCATTTGTGCTTGAGGATCAGTCCCTTAACAGCACCATTCGTGTACGCGCAATAGATAAGGCCGGCAATGAGTACATCGCAACGCTTGTACCTGAAGAGAGTCAGCGCACGTTCTCGTCTGACAATATGCTCATTGTGGGAATCTTGGTTGCTTCTGTGCTTGTTCTTCTTATTGTCATTGGAGTTATTGTTGTTCTCCTGTTTAAAAGGAGAGGAAGAAGAACTGAAAACTCAATGGAAGAATTAGAATAATATGCGGATGCAAAACACAATTACTACCACATATATAAAACTTGTCATCATAGGTCTGCTTTTATTCTGTGGGGTTACAGTACATGCAGCCACACTTTCTCTGACACCGGGAACAGGTGTATACACAGCAGGATCCACATTTACTGCGCGCGTAGTTGTCAATACAAGCGGTGACCCGATCAATGCTGCTGACGGTACGCTTTCTTTCAATCCAAAAGAGATTACAGTTGTTGGCGTAAGCAAGGGAAACATCTTCACCTTGTGGACTGCTGAACCGTCATACTCAAATGCAAATGGAACGATAACTTTCAGCGGAGGCAGTCCTACTGGCTATACCGGAAGTAATGGCACGGTCATTTCAGTGACATTTAAGGTAAACAGCGCTGGCAGCCCTCGGGTTAATTTTTCTGATGGATCAGTGCTTGCTGCTGACGGGAAAGGGACAAATGTACTTACAGCCATGAACGGCGGGGCGTATACCATAAGTGCTGCTGATGTGGTGCCAGAACCAGAGACTATCGAATACATTGCACCTGCAAATACACCGTCGGCACCAATAATCGAGTCTTCGACTCATCCGGATAGTACGGCGTGGTATACACAAAAAACAGCATCATTGCGGTGGAAATTGCCTGAGGGTGTAACTGCAGTGCGTACGCTTCTTGATGAGCATTCTGGCTCAATACCAACAAAGGTCTATGATACTCCTATCAATGAGATAACCATTGATGATCTTGAAGAAGGAGTTTCATACTTCCATATACAGTTTAAGAATGCTGAAGGTTGGGGCAAAGTTGCGCACTATCGCCTCGCGGTAGATACACAGAAGCCGACTGCATTTGAGATTGCACTTCCTGAGCAGGCTGATCTTTCCAATCCAATCCAAACATTGCTTTTGAAGACCGAAGATGCAACTTCAAAAGTAAAGAGATTCCTCGTGCAGCTTGACGGAAAGGATCCATATGAATTCATCGATGAAACAGGAAGCTCTACGCTCACTCTGCCATCGCTTGAACCGGGTCATCATACCGCTATCATCGAGGCATTTGATGAGGCGGGCAACAGCATCATCAGTACATTCTCGTTTAGTATCCTCGCATTTGATAAGCCGCAGTTTACCGAGTATCCGTCTGAGATCAATGAACAGGTGATACCGGTCATAAAAGGTATTACACGTCCAAATGCAAAAGTTAGAGTTACACTTGCGCCTGTGGGAGCCGCTGCGAAGTACTATGAAGTCATGAGCGGTGCGAATGGAGAATTCGTATTTATTCCTGAAGCGCGGCTGCCACTTGGCGTATATGAACTCACTGCAGTTGCGATCGATCAATACGGTGCTCAAAGCGATGTCTCTGATACTATTCGGATAGCAGTGCAGCAGCCAGGTTTCATTCAGCTTGGTGGCCTTCTGGTAAGCGTCTTGTCAGTTATTGTGCCACTCGCTGCTTTGTGTGCGTTACTGTTCCTTTTGGGCACATATCTCCTTGCGCGTATGCGATCATTGAAGAGAGGTGTCAGCAGAGAGGCTCAGGAAGCTACAGCTATGCTTGCAAGCGAATTCAGCAAACTGCAAAAAGAACTTGCAGCTCAAAAAGCACAGCTTGAAGGAGCTCGAAAGACAAAGAAGCTCACTAAAGCCGAATCAACACTCTTTGAAACACTTGCGCAGGCACTGCAGGCTTCACAAAAGCGTGTAGAGAAGGAGATAGGAGATGTGGAAGATTTGGTAGATTAATGAACACTGTATGCATGCACTGCTTTCTCATAAGAAGATATTGGCACTGGCACTTTTCTTTATTTTTGTTGTTTTTTTCGGCGCATCTTTATACATAAAAGATGCTCAGTCAGAATACATACTGCAAACACAGCTTACGATTGCAGAGCAGGAGACACGACTTGCTGCCATCGCAGAACTAACTGCACGAGATGGAGCTGATGCGGTTGTTTCTGAGATCATAAAAGACTGCAGTTCTGAGAATCGGGAGCGCTTCGATACTCTTTTAGGGCTTCTCTCTCAGCTTCGAGGCGCGGAGCTGAGAGAGGTTGAATCCCTCTTTAATGCATGTGGAAACTTTTATGCTGAGCGAAAGGCAGTTATGGTGGCTCGTTTGTCACGCGAGTTTGAGGTGTACGAAGACCTTATAGAAATTCTTTCTTTGTTCGATCAAAAAGCACAGAGTATTACCTACGATGTGTCAGGCTGGAGGGAATTTGTAGCAATGGAAGAAGAAAGGAGCAGACTTTCAACGCAACTGGTGCAGGTACAGGGAGACATCATCGCTGCATTACTCATACAAACTCCAATAAGTGCAGAAGAGATGCAGACTCTTATTGCAAAAGGGCAGGAGACCAAGGACTCTCTTGAGCTGTTGTCAACACAGATAGACAAAAAGCGACAAGACCTCCTTAACTTATGAACCTCCTACGAAAAATTCTCTATTATTTCTGCGCACCCTGTGATCCAGGTAAGAGCGCTACAGTACGCTATGCATTCCCACTCGTCTTCACCTTTGCTGCGCTTCTTGGAGCGGCGGCGGTTATAAGCAGTGGCAAATCATATATTCATATTGAGTCTTCCCAGCAAAATTTACGTGCAGGAGAAACCTTTCAGATAGGCGTGTATGTCAATGCTCACGTTCCAGTCAATGCAGTTGATATCAGCCTTACTTTTCCCAAAGAGCAAATCGAAGTGCTTGGCATAGAAACAGGAGAATCCGTTATAACGCTCTGGACGAGAGATCCGTATGTAGAAAATAATTCGGTCATTTTGCAAGGCGGAACATTTCGACGGGGGTTCAAAGGTGACCACCTTATCGCGACGATCAATGCAAGAGCAACAGAAACAGGATTGGCACAGGTATCTGTAGATGATGTAATTCTGCTTGCGGGTGATGGCAGTGGCACTAAAGTCTCAGTTGCAGATAATGAGGATGGGTCAACTACGCTTTATATAACTGAGGAAGATGGCAAAAGTATCGCTGCTGAAGATGACTACGGAGTGAATCTCCAAGGTTCTGTTGCAATTGTCATTGTCACTGATATTGATGGAGATGGAGCGGTAACCATATCGGATATCAGCCGCTTTATGCTTGCATGGAGAAACAGGAGTGTCGTCTATGACTTTAATGGAGACGGCACAATGACATTTAGAGATTTTGGAATTATTCTGGCAGATTCATTCTTACGGTGAGTGTTGATAACCCCATGTATACTCTTTAATAAAGGTTAAAATTAAGGTGTGATGGGAATAATCTCGGGTATCGAGATTAGACTCAAGATGCTCGAGACGTTTAAATGCCAATTTAAACACATGCTCGAACAACGTAGGGCAAAACAGAACAAAAGAATAATACTCAATAGTGTATTTCGCTTGAACATTGTTTTTGTCAGGCTGTTTGTTCGTACATGGAAGAGAGGTGGGGTGATAGGCAGGTCACCTTAATTCTGTATGAACACATCAAAAAACCACCACAAAAAATATCAAACAACGCTCTATAGCGTGGTCTTTGATAGTTTTGCAGTTCGTATTGGTGTTGTACTGCTTTTTGCCTTCCTACTTCTACAGCCTGTTTCTCTCGCGTTTGCCTCTGAAGAAGTGTCTGATGTTCCTGAGGAGCCTGCAATGCTGCAGCCAGAGGAAACTCCAAACATTGAGGTTGTCGAACAGCAAAATGAGGAAGTTTCAATGCAAGATGAGCCTGCTGTAACTGAAACTGAACCGGAAGAAGTTGTTAGTCCACAAGATACTGATGTAGTGCCCGAAGAAGAAGTGCCAGACGAGGAGGAAATTGTGGAAACAGAAAGCGAGCCTTCTTTGCTGGTAGGTGAGGAGCAAGATGTACAAACTGAGGTCTCAGACACCGACAACATACAATCAGAAGAAACTTCATCTGCGACCTCTACAGCAACACAATCGGGTGGATCTGAGGAGCCATCTGTAACCGAAGAGCCAATACAGACTACAGAAAATTCTGAAATTCCAGTACCTGAAGAGGAGCTGCAGGCAACCACAACTACGCAAGACATAGAAACAACAGAACCAGAAGAACCGGAAACACAAACGCCGTATGTTCCTGTGCTCGAAGAGTCTGCTTCCACAACAGAAGCAACCTCCACAGAGACTGAAGTTATTGTTGATCACAATACGAGCGCATATGAGTTCGATACCAGTGAGTGCGCAAGTGTAGGAGATGGCACTTTCTACTGTAGCAGTGCTGAGAATGTACAAGAATTTGAGGAAGATGGTGTATTTTCTGCTCCCGATGCAGATGGTGATATGGAAATATTTGTACGCCTCAATGGAGAGGAGAGTCAGCTGACTTCAAATACGATAGATGACAGTGCACCATATTATGACGGTATTTCCGAACGCATTGTATGGCACGCTGTGTACCACGATCGGTATCAGGTAGTCAGTTTTGATATGAATTCTGGTGATACGACCGTCATCACTGATACCAATTATAACAACATGGAACCTGTTGCTTATGGCGATATAACACTGTGGCAGGCATGGATAGACAACAACTGGGAGATCATGATGCATGATGGAGATATTGTTCGCCAGCTAACCAATAACACACTCCATGACGTTTCACCTCATATGCGTGATGAGCATATTGTGTGGCAGACACAGTTTGCCGATGGCTGGCAGGTTGCGCTGTATGACCAACAAACGGGTGATGTAGCATATGTGCGTTCGGAAGGCGGGGCAAAGGTTGAAAACCCGCGGTTTGTTCTGGTCTATGACAGCACCAATGAAGCCGGAGATATACAGACCATCGGCTATGATTTTGATAATAAGCGATCATTTACGCTCAGCAGTATTCCTGCAGATCTGCCTGAAGAGCTTCCTGAGCCTGATCAAACAGGGGAAACTCGGGCCCTTATTCAGAACAAGCAGACTCCGAAGAGCAGCGAGATAGAAGAGCTTGAACCACAGCCGCAGGGAAATACGGCCACAAGTACGGAAAGTGACGGATTGCCGACACTCGACCTGACTGCCTCATCAACTTCTCCGGTTTCTGCGACCACAAGCCCTGCTGTACCTGTTGAGGATTTGGTCATTGAGAGCCCTACCACAACACCAGAGACCATTGATGTAAGCCATATTCCTGACGTGGTTATCCCACCTGACCTCGCAACAAGCTCTGCTGAAGTACGTTAGAATATAAGGACAGTTTATGAACAAACGGCGTTTCTCTAACCGTTGCTTTTTGGTTATGCAAAAGGCACTCACACTTCTTTTCCTTCTGATTTTTGCCTTTGGTGACTTTGGGTCTATCCTCGACATTCGCTTTTTGCCCTCAGTTGACGAAGCAAAGGCGGCTGAGGTACTTATCGATGATACTGCGCAAATTGCTGGAGCTTCACATCTCCACGCTGGACCGCAGTCTGTTTTTATTGATGATCAGACTGGCTATAAGTTTTATCGTGATGCAAGCGGTGAGTGTGTGTACTCAAAAACAACTGATGGAGGGACAAGCTGGAGTTTCGGTGCAATTGTGGATGATCAAGGTGCAGGCACTGACTGTCTTGGTATCGCCGTCTGGTATGACCGATGGACGCCTGGGGATACGGGAGATTATATACACATGGCAACTTATGAAAGCGGTACTGACGATGTTTTTTATAATCGTTTAGATACTGCAAACAGCGATACACGTCTCACAGGCTCAACTGCGATCAATGCAAGCAGCAACAGCGGACAAGGACCAACACTTACAGCTGCAAATATAGTTGGGATAACAAAAGGTACCGATGGAACAGTCTACATTTCAACGGATGACGCTTCTGATTCGTTTGTAGTTGAATGTTCAGCAAGCTGTAACCTGACAACAAGTTGGACCGAGACGGGGACACGTCCGCAAGACTTGGCTGTTGATTTCAGTATCCTTGTACCGCTTTCAGGCGGCAGCATCATGCTCATCAATCGCGATATCTCTGCAGATGATATTCGCGCAAAGATCTGGAACAACACTTCATGGTCAGCTACCTGGACGACCATTGATGCCGCAGCTTCGGACAATGGTACATACGATGTGGGGATGGGTGCTGCGGTTGACGCGTCGGGCAACGTATACCTCGCGTATACGGCTAATAACGTAACATTAGGCACTGATGACGAGGTGCGTACTGCACGCTACACTGGTTCGTGGGCAGCAACAACCGATGCGCTCACTGGAACAGCGATGGGGGTAACGGGGGCAGCAATTAGTCTTGATACAAACAGTGGCAATGTGTATGTCGCGTATTCTGCACAAACCACAGCAAATACCGCCAGTACTGGAAATGTGTATTGGAAGATGTCCACTGACAATATGTCCACGTGGGGATCACAAAACGGCCCTGTAAACACCTCATCCAATGATATATATGGTGTAGACCTCAACAATAAGAACAGTCAGCGAGTCTATGTGGCGTGGTTTGGTGTAACTGGAGCAGATATACTTGGCGATACAGTTGCTGACTTAATCCCGGGAGTAGTTATTACCACCAACGGTTCTCAAAGCGCCAGCATCAATGCACCTTCAACAAACACGCATATCGGGGGATCATTTGTCGTTACTGAATATGTAAACTCCCGCGATGTTACATCTGTGACATTCACCGAAGATGGCACCGTGGATGGCTCAACTGAAGTAGAAAATATAAAACTTTATTATGAAAATGATTCCTCTGCACCGTATGACTGTGCAAGCGAATCATACGGTGGCACAGAAAGTCAGTTTGGTTCAACTGACGCAAATGGATTCTCGGGTGCTGATGGTATCTCTACGTTCTCAGGTACCTCGGCTGCGGTCTCGACCACGAGCTCATTGTGTTTGTATGTCATACTCGATGTTAAAGACAACGTAAACAGTGGGGACACGCTTAATGTCACTATAGCGAACCCGCCATCTGATATGACAGTGACCAACAGCGGTGAAGTAGGGCCTACTACTGCAGTTGATATAACTGGTTCAACTACGCTCCTCAATGACAATCCCACGCAAACGCACTTCCACTTTCGAAATGATAATGGTAATGAAACGGCGGCAACCTCACGCACAGGAGGTAGTGAAGACACCAACCTCGCAGCGATTCAGCAGAACACGCCTTTTCGCTTGCGTCTCGGTGTTTCCAACGAAGGGGGTGCCTCTACGCCAGCCATGCAGTACCGGCTTGAGTATGCAGTGGCTACTTCCACATGCGAAGCAGCTATTGGATGGACCGATGTTGGCGCCTCAAGTGACGACATTGACATGTCGCCTTCTTCACATGTTACCGACGGGGAAACCACCACTAACATCCTTGTTGCAAACGGAGGCGTAACAGACGAGAACACGACCTTTTTAGGTTCTAACGGTGGTGTGAAAGACACATCTTCACAGACCTCTGGCATTACACTCGGCACCACAAACCATGTTGATTTAGAGTACTCCATTGTTGCAACCACAAATGCCGTGGAAGGCAATTCATATTGCTTTCGAGTAACTGACGCAGGCACACCACTTTCAACTTACTCGGTATTTCCGCGCGCAACGGTGGCTGCTGATACGAGTGTGACAGTGACAGGCAGTCAGACGTCGACGGTGGTTGTTCCTACCTCTAACTTCCATGTGGGCGGGGCATTTGTGGTCACTGAAAATTCTGGCTCACGCAATGTGACTGATGTAACCATACAAGAGACGGGTACTATTGATGGAACTACAGGAGTAGACAACATACGCCTGTATTATGATCTCGACACCTCCAACCCATATAACTGTGCAAGCGAATCGTATGCAGGCACTGAAAGCCTTTTTGGATCATCAGATACTGATGGTTTTTCAAGTGCAAACGGTACATCAACATTCAGCGGAACAGTAGGTATTTCAACCACCGCCACTTTGTGCCTTTATCCGGTAGTTGACGTAACCACAAGTGCGCTCAATGGTCAGACGCTCGACATTGTCATTCCGAACCCTTCGGTTGACGTTGTGACCTCAGGAGGTGGCTCGGTTAGTCCGACAGTCACTCGTGATATTACAAGCAGTACGACCATGCAAGGAGCAGTCCTTACCCAAACGCACTATCATTGGCGCAATGATAATGGCAGTGAAGCTGCCGCGACCTCGCTCACCGGCGGCAATGAAGACACTGCCATCGATAATATCGCACAAAACACGCAAGTGCGTCTTCGTATGGAAGTTTCCAACGAAGGAACAGTAACCTCGGGAAATACTGCTTTGCGGCTTGAATATGGAACAAAAGTCACTACCTGCGAAAATGTGTCGTCGTGGACCGATGTGGGCGAAGCGGGCGGCGCGTGGGATATGTTTGCTACTGCAAACCTCACCGAGGGAGGAAATACAACAAACATCGCGGAGGCAACGGGAGGTGTTACCAATGAAAATACCACTTTCAAAAGCCCGAACTCCGCTGTGAAGGACACAAGCTCGCAGGTTGCAACTACAACCTTCACTTCAAGTGAATATTTAGAAGCGGAATTTTCTATACGCCAAACGAGCAATGCGGCGTTTGATGCAACCTACTGCTTCAGACTCAGCAATGCTGGAACTCCGCTCAATACGTATACTGCGTACCCTGAGCTCACCACATCCCCTGAGCGTGACTTTGAAATACAGCGTGGGACTGCAACCGTTACCGGTACGGGAGTAACCCTTACTGCAGGGGTTGATTATGTAGCTCCTTCATCGCTTTCCAATGCATTTGTCCGTATAACCAACTCCCACTACACTGGTGCCGGAGATAACTCAGCTGGAGGAACACAAAATATGGATGACGTGTCAGCGTACATTTCTAACCCAGAGAACTTGCTGACCTCGTTTACCATCACGCGTCCTAGTACTGCGCTGAGCAACACACGTGTTTCGTGGGAGATTGTCGAGTTCATTGGTACTGCAGGTTCAGACAATGAAATGATCGTTCGTGACCAGGCGACGATTACGTATACAACCACTGGAACAACAGTGACAGGTTCTGCTGTTTCGGGTATCGCAGACGACGCAGACGTTGTTGTATTTATAACGGGGCAACTATCTCCAGATACTGGCACTGCTGACTACAACACCATACAATCCACCTCTGAATGGCTTTCAGGAAGCGACCAGCCACAGTTCACCCGTGGTGAAGCAAGCGGGGATGCTGTTATTGTGAGTTACGCAGTGGTTGAATTTACCGGGGCAAACTGGAATATACAGCGTGCTGAGCATACATACAGTGCGGCGGGAGTGACAGAAACAGAGGATATCACAGCGCTCAATAGTCTCAATCGAACATTCCTTCACGCTCAAAAAAGAGTCGGAACTAATTTGCCGGGGACAGACGAGTTTGGACACGAAGTGTGGCTTTCAAGCATTGGTGCAGTCTCTTTTTTCCTTCAAAGCGGAGCAAACTCTCCTAATCTTCAAACCTCAGTGGCATGGATCATTGAAAATACGCAGACAACAAATGGCGCAATGCTCGTTACTCGCTCGGATGGAACCACAACCGGGGGGAGTGAGCCACTTTCCTTGAGCGTATCTATTGGTACCACACTCGATGACGTCACCAATGCATCGATCTTTGCAAACACTCGCGTGGCTGGTACAGGCACGCTATACCCACGCCCTATAGCTGCATTTGCCATTGCATCAACAACACACTACGAACTCTGGAGAAGTGATACCGGAACGGCACTTAACTATCGCGTAGAAGTTGTTGAATGGCCAACAGCCGGACTTTCATTCAGACAAAACGATTACCGTTTTTATGTTGATAATGATGCGCTTGACCCAGATGACCCGTGGCCAGTTGGTGTATCTGCCGATCTTGGGGAGAACACTGTTTTGACTGCTGCGGACGAACCACTCGGCGATGGTGAGCGTATCCGCATACGTATGTCACTTACCGTGCTGAACTCAACTCTTCCGGAGCAGGCGCGAAGCTTTAAATTGCAGTATGGACAGCGCGCAACAACGTGCAGTGCTATCGACCCTGGAGATTGGCATGATGTTGGAGCTGCTGGGTCCGGGACAATTTGGCGTGGATATAATACCTCGCTTACTGATGGTACGGCGCTGTCTGGAAACCCACCAACTGGCGGAGATCTTAATCTCGCTGTTTCAGATGAAGCAGGAAGTTTTGAGGAAGAGAACAGCAGTGCTGTAAACCCGTATACAGTTGCAGAAGGCGATGATGTTGAATATGACTGGGTCGTGGAGCAGAACGGGGCAACAGCAGAGACTTTTTACTGTTTCCGCATGATCGAATCCAATGACACAGTTTTGGGTGCATACAGCGATTATCCGACCCTTATCACTTCAAGTTTCACTGCGCGGACGCAGAACTGGCGTTTTTATGAAGATGAGGAAAATGAAACCCCGGGGACAGCGCTCGCTTTAGAAAACGTTGCGCCAACAGATATTGCAAACAATGATGCAATAAAACTGAGAGTTACAGTAAAAGAGACAGAAAATATTGCGCGCGAGGATGCCCGGTTCAGGCTGCAGTATTCAGAATATGCTGACTTCACCACAAGCTACGATGTGGTGGCTACTTCAAGCTGTGGCGACACTTCCATCTGGTGTTATTTCGACGGCGGGGGAACGGACAACGCAGTGATATCGACTTCTGTTTTAAGTGATGCCGATACATGTTCTGGAGGCGTTGGGGATGGCTGTGGAACACATAATGAAAGTCCTTCAGTATTGACTGGATTCCGTCACGAGAATGGCGCGGCAACAGAGTATGAATTCACACTTACTGCAAAAGCCCCCCGAGCAAACGCGGTGTACTACTTCCGTCTTTATGATCTTTCGCAAGACCTTCCTGTTTCCATCAACACAGGAGAATCATACCCGTCTCTTGTTATAGAAGGCGCCTCGCTTGTGTTCAGTGTCTCTGGGCTGCCGTCAGGAATTGGCACTGAAGGCGTGCTTGCAACAGATGCAACAACAACTCCCAACAGTGTGCAGTTTGGCTCGGTGCCATTTGAGACTGAGTATGAAGCTGCTCAGCGTTTGCAAGTCACCACCAATGCAACTGAAGGGTATCAAGTTCTTATGTGGAGCGATCAGGAAATGCAGAATGAATACGGCACACCCATTGATCCTATTGCGGGAACCAATGCTGTACCGTCAGGCTGGAACAGCGGGGCGTGTGAAGACACCGCCCAGGGCTGTTTTGGCTACCATGCGGGGGACGATTCGCTGCAAGGTGCAAGTCCGGCGCGCTTTGCAGCAAATGATAGTTTTGCGGCATTCAGTGCCACACCTTCTGAGATTATGTCAAGCTCTATTCCTGCTGATGATACTCATGATATTGTGTATAAGCTTGAGGTAGATGAGGATCATCCTGCAGGCATCTATCAGACAACCGTTACCTTTATAGCTGTTCCAGTTTTCTAACATATGCGATTCACACACTCTCTATTCTCACTTTCACTTATCGCGAGCCTTTTGGTGGCGCCATTGTGCGCATTTGCAGAAAGCTATTCAGTTGCTCCGCTTATCATTGATCGAGAGCTAGAGAAACGCGATATCGTCGAAGAGGTGATTACAATCACTAATCGTGATAGCAGGATGCTGCGTATCTATCCTACGGTCAATGAGGTTGCTGTCGGTGAAGGAGGAAGCATCCAAACCTTTTTGGAACCTTCAATGGTTGATAGAACAACCTCTGTCACAAGCTGGCTTGAAATTGGTCGCGGACGCATTGAACTGCAGCCGGGAGAAAGCAAAGAAGTGACGCTTACCATTCGGGTGAACCCTGAAGTTGCTCCAGGCGAATACCACGCATTTGTCGGATTCCCTGAGGGCTCAAATCGCCCCGAAGCAGAGAAAAAGGTGTTCAGCGGGGGAGTTCCAGGAACAGTCGTGCGCATTGGTGTTGATAAGGTGCAGAATCAGTTTCTTCGGCTTGAAAAATTTTCTGTTGAGAAATTTATAAAGAATACGGGTGAAGGACTTCTTTCGTTCACTCTTTCTAATCCTGGAGATGATCCTGTGGTGCCAAAGGGCGAGGTCATCTTCTATGACAACAACGGCACTGAAGTGAGTGCGATTCCGGTCAATCCAGAGGGGACTGTGGTTGAAGCTGGTGCTGAAGTACCATTTTCTCAGCATATACCGGAAGAGCTTTCAATGGGAAAATATAAAGCATTTCTTTCAGTTGAGTATGGTGAGCACCAGAGCGCGTCGCTCCATGATACGGCGTTCTTCTATGTACTGCCTCTGAAATACATCATCATCATTTTTGGAGTTGTCCTCGTGCTTGCAATTGGCGTGGCTCTGTTTGTCCACCGAAAGTACGACCTTGCCGGAGCAAGTGATGACGGAGCTGACGAAGTCGCGCTTTTTGTGCGCAATGGACGTTCCGAAAGTAAAGAACATGATATTGACCTATCAAAAAAGAATAACGATCTTCAATAGAATATTGATTGGGATACTTCTGTCTGTCCTGCTTTTTGTGCCTGTCTCACTGTATGCTCAAGAGCGCACTGGTTTGTCGCTGAGTGTTACACCTACGCTTTTTGAGATGTCAGCGGTTCCGCTGCAATCCTGGAGTAGTTCAGTTAAGGTCATCAATAACAATCCTCAGCCAATTACTGTCTATGCAAATGCAGTAAATTTTGCACCACAAGGTGAAACTGGAGAAGGGAAATTCATCCCTATTCTCGAAGAAGGGCAGGACGGTACAACGCTTGCTGAATGGATTGACATAACAAGTGAGCCGGTCACTATTGAAGCAGAACAGAGCATGGCTATACCTTTTACCGTCGCTGTTCCGCAGGATGCAACGCCGGGAGGTCACTTTGCTGCGATACTAATCGGTACTCGGCCGCTTGACACCGATGAAAGATTCCAAGTTAAAACGGCGCAGATTGTCACTTCGCTTTTCTTTGTGCGCGTGGCGGGGGATGTCGTTGAAGATGGGAAGATACGTGAGTTCCGCACCACAGAAGCATTTGTAGACACGCCGCAGGCTAATTTTGAAGTGCGTTTTGAAAATGAAGGCAATGTACATTTGCAGCCGCAAGGTGAGATCGTTATCACAAACATGTGGGGCAAGGAGCGTGGTCTTATTCCCATCAACCACAAAACACACTTCGGCAATGTACTGCCAGACAGTATTCGAAAATTTGAATTTTCATGGAGTGGTGAACCGTCTTTCAATGATATCGGACGCTATAAGGCGGTGTTGACACTCGCGTATGGTGATGAAGAACGCAAGTTTGTAACCCGATCACTATATTTTTATGTGATCCCTTTTAAAGCGCTTGCGGTAGTTCTTGGATCATTGATCGCCTTTATACTTTTCGTGAGTTGGGGTATCAAGGCATATGTCAGGCGCATGCTTATGCTTGCGGGCGTTGAGCCTGAATCTTCGCGATCCACAGCTATGCAGAGAAGTTTCCAGAAAGAAGGTGATGTGCGCATAGTCAGGCGAACATCAATACAAGCTCCTGTTCGAAGTGGCATGCTTGACCTCAAGCAGCGACTCCAGGGAGTAACTGCATTCGCAGACAGGATCAAAACGCTTGTGAGTTTTGTCGCTGCGTACCGTGTCTTCTTTGTAAGTGTCGTAGTTATTGTACTAGCAGCTGTAGCTGGTATTGTTTTCTTTGTCGATGTGACACAGGAGCAGCGTGATTATGAAGTTGTCATTGAGAATGCTGATACCAATGTAACACTTTCATCCGAGGAAATATTGTATGACAAGGTAGAAAAAGAGCCCGAACTTGCAACATCGTCTGCAATGCTTGAAGAGGTGGAAGTGCAGTCATACGAATTAGTGCTCGTGAATTCAAGTGACACTCCCGGAGCGGCAGCTTCACTGCAAAGCGAACTTGAGAAAAAAGGCTATAGCATTGCAGACCTTCAATCTGACTTTGAGGAGTCAAAGGATCGTACCGTTATTGTATATGATCTTGCTTTTCAAACAGAGGCACTCAGTTTAAGCAAATTGCTTGGCAACGCGCTTTTGTCTGCGCGTCCAGAAAATGAGGGGGAGGAAAGTGCAGATATTGTCATTTATATTGGAAATGACCTGTCTGGGCAATAAAGTGCTATACTGTACTAATTAATGGTGTAAGCAACAGATATCTATGAATCAAAAAGCCATAATCATTTGCATCGCTCTATTCATCCTGATCGTTGCCGGTATGTTTGGATTTGCGTATTTAAAGAAAGCGGAAGTTACTACTCCAGTTCCGGAGGAAAATTTGCCGCAGGAACAAGTTGAATATGCTTCAATCACTCGCATTACTGCAAAGCATTTCTTCATTGATGGCGTTCATACTCTTGCAGGTGAGATACCTATGCCGACTCCCTGTGATCTTTTGGAAGCTGAAGCGCGGGTAATGGAGTCGTTCCCTGAACAGGTAGTTGTTGATTTCTCTGTACTTAACAACGCAGAGTTTTGTGCACAGCAGGTTACTCCGGCACGATTTATGGTCAGCTTTACTGCTTCAGAAAATGCATCGATCAGTGCTCTGTTTATGGGTCGCGCTGTTGAGCTCAATTTAGTGCCGCCGGCAGAAGGAGAGACTCCTGATGATTTCGAACTGTTCATAAAGGGCTGAAACTTTTCGATGGGCAGTTTCAATACTCTGCTAAATATTTCTTGAAGTGACGAAAAGAAATATCACGCAACTTGTACTGCTCCTGTAAGAAGAAAAGGATTTCAATAAAGAGCGCTACCACATATGGTAGCGCTTTTTATTTGATGAAGATGTTACACTACAGATGTTATGCAGAGATCACATTTGTTTGGACTATTGGTGTTACTGTGCATCTTTAGTGTTGCAGCAGGAATCACTTACTATTTTTACGTCACTCCCAATGACGCAAAAAATTCCGATGCATCAAAAACACTCACATTTAATGATGCGTCTTTCACAGATATGGAAGGCAATCCGCTTTCATTTGATGCATATGAAGGCAAAGTTCGTGTAGTGAATTCATGGGCGAGCTGGTCACCTTACAGTGTACAGGAATTACAAGACCTTGATGTGCTCGCTAAAGAGTATATGGATCAGAATGTCGTTGTTATAGGCATTAATCGTATGGAAACAAAAGAAACTGCTGAGCGTTTTCTGCGTTCCATCCCTTCGCTCCAATACCTCCATATCGTACTCGATTCAGGTGATGTGTTCTTTTCTTCGCTTGAGGGCTACGCAATGCCTGAAACCGTGATCTATGACCAGAATGGCAATATATACTTTCACAAAAGAGGTCCAATGAGCCTGGAAGAAATGCGCAAAAAAACACAAGAAGCTTTGGAAACAGACGCTTAAGCTCATCCTTTACAATTGCCTGAACAGGAGTATTCTAAACCCAGGTTCTTTGTGTTCTGCTCTCGCGTCTGTTGATTTACTAGGTTTCCTGCAGGAATGTGGGGAACAGACAGATGTAATGAATACAATATGATGCGAGCAATCGGTTTTGTGATCGTTCTATATGCGGTCGCACATTTGTTGTCAGATGCTTTTACAGCATTCGAGAATGCTGCAGTTGCAACGTTCGAAACGGTGCAAATCGCGGCGGTTATCTCGAAACATCACCTGCTTGAAGAAGCAAACTGATAAAAGGCCTGGGTTTCCCCCGGGCTTTTGTTGTATGAATTTCATCCTCCAATCTGATACTATTACGTCATGCTAATGAATAGGATAGTTGAGTATGTTTTCTTCTTCGGCTTTATGGCTGTGGTTGGCTATTTGGTGTGGGAGATGGTGACGCCTTTTGTCTCAGCTCTTGCGCTTTCAGCAATCATCGTGACCATTTGTTATCCTCTGTACGTTCGTATACTCAAGGTCACTCCGAAACACAATGAAACCATTGCTGCACTTTTCACCACACTTCTGGTGCTGCTGATTGTTATTATTCCTTTGTTTTTGATAACTTCAGCACTCGTCAATGAAGCGGTTTCTGTCTACCGTATAGTAAACGCTGAGCAGATTGGTTTTGAAAGCTCGCTTGTGTCCTTTGAAACATCGGTTAAGCAATATTTTCCCGCATTTGAGCTCAACGTAACTGAGTACCTCAAACAAGCCGCAGCTTGGCTGGCGCTCAACCTCGGCGCTATCTTCGCTGGTACTGCCTCTACCATCTTTCTCTTCTTTATTGCGATTTTAGGTTCCTTTTATCTTTTCCGGGATGGCAGGGTCTTTACGAAAAGTCTTGTTCGCATAAGTCCGCTTCCCGATGCACAGGATGATGTCATTATGAAGCGTCTGGCTCAGGCAGTCCGTTCTGTTGCCACTGGGACAGTGCTCATCGCTCTTATACAAGGTACGCTTACTGGGCTCGGACTTTATTTGTTTGGTTTTGAACGCGCGATCTTATGGGGAGTGATCGCCGCATTTGGCGCGCTTATTCCGAGCGTTGGTACGACTATTGTTTTCATTCCGGCTGTTGTATATCTTCTGTTTAATGGAGAATATCTGCTAGCAGTGGGTGTGCTGGTTTGGGGTTCAGTTGCTGTAGGACTTATTGATAACATTCTTGGACCATATTTGATGAGTCGAGGCAATAAACTGCATCCTTTCTTGGTATTGCTCGCTGTTCTTGGCGGTATTTCAGTATTTGGTCCTATAGGCTTTATAGTTGGTCCTGTTCTTGTAAGTCTCTTTATGGTGTTGCTTGAGCTCTACTCTGTACACATCTCTGATCACAAGAAGAAAACAAACAAGGCATAATAGCTATATGTTTGAACGCGCACATATTGAAAAATTTTTAGAGCTTAACGGTGTAGAGCCGAGTGCTCCTGATGATGAAATAAAATCTGTTTTGGTCAGTGCCCGGTGGCACAAGGATGATGTTGAAACAGCACTTCTTGTATTGCGTGAGAATAAACAAAGTCATGAGACTCATGTAGATACGCTCAGACGTGTTTTCCGCAGTGATGAGCATTTGCAGCCCGAGACTATTTCGGCGCTTTTGGGGGTAGACGTAAATATTCCAAGCGATGATATAGACCATAAAAGATTTTCTCACAGCATGATGTCGGCGCAGCAGATGATGCAGATTGGTTTGGTGTCACTTTCGGTCTCAGTTATTTTCGTCTTGGCTTCAATGTGGTATCTTCAGATGGGTGTGTTCCATATCGCCATGCGGTAGGAACAACAAATTAATGAATGTATGTCCAGGTTCCTCATCTTCTTTCTGTTGTGCTTTATTGCTATTTGTGCAGGCATTTATATCAGTTTTCCGCATCGTGAATTTGCCATAGGAAGTTTTACTTTTGCACTGCCAGTTCCTGAAGAGAAAGAACCCTCTGTTTCCAAGACGCGCATTCGGTTTGTGGGAGACGTTATGCTTGCGCGCAATGTTGAGAATCTTATGGATGCGTATGGGTCTGATTATCCATTCAAGGCATTGCCCGAGCATCCTGAAGACAGTTATCTTGTTGGTAACTTTGAAGCAGCTGTTCCAAAAGTGCATGTACCCACTCCAAGCATGCAGTTTTCATTTTCGGTTGACCCTAAAAACCTTGAGGGCATGAGTAAATATGGGTTTACACATTTGGGGCTCGCTAATAACCATGCATATGATTTTGGGGTAGACGACTACGATCACGGAAAAAAGGTTTTGGAGGATCATGGCTTTACGACATTTGGTGATCCGGGTGAACTTGCTACCAGCGCTATTGCTTATATGGATCTTGGTACTACCACTGTAGCTGTTGTGGGTGTGTACGCGGTAGATGCAGCACCACCGCTTGCAGCTGTTGCAGCTGTATTCGCTGAAGCTTCACGTAACAGTGACCTACAGATAGCGTTCATACACTGGGGGGAAGAATATACGCTTGTACACAATGCTTTTCAGGAGAAAGTGGCACAGACACTCATTGATGCTGGCGCAGATACTGTAATAGGTCATCACCCACATGTGCTGCAGGATATTGACGTATACAAAGATGTTCCGATCTTCTATTCATTAGGAAATTTCGTATTTGACCAGTACTTCAGTGAAGATGTACAGCAAGGACTTATGCTCGAGACCTCTTTTGAGCCATCAACAATACGTTTTGAACTTTTCCCGGTTACAAGCATCGGAACGCGAAGCCAAACCCGGCTCATGGCAGAGTATGAAAGAGAACTTTTGTTAAAAGCTCTTGCAAAACGAAGCGATCAAACATTGCAGTCAATGATAGAAAATGGCTATATTGAAGTCTCTTTTTAATGTTTGCCTTGCATTTAACCAATAAATGCTTATTATTTTTGAATAATTTTTTCGTATGATAAACAAATATGAGGCGTTTGGCATTTTAGCGTGTGTGGGGATCATGTCGCTTGCGCTCTTTCTTTTGCGTGTAGATACGAACGTGGCACTCTTAAGTAGCATTGATTCAGAAACACAACAGGCGGTTATAGTCTCTGCAGGTGCCCGAGACAAGGAACAGGCAGTGAAAGATGCTCTTGCTGATTCAATAAACGCTCAAGGTGATATGGTCAGTATTATTATTGATGATGTTACAGTCGGAGAAGGAAAAGCAGTAGAAGTGGGAGATACTATATCAGTGCACTACATCGGAACATTACAGAACGGACAGCAGTTTGATAATTCATACGTAAAAGGCGAACCCTTCACATTTACGTTGGGCGAAGGCCGGGTGATAGCAGGTTGGGAGGAGGGAATCAAAGGGATGAAGAAAGGAGGGCAACGCATTCTCGTTATTCCATCACAGTATGCTTATGGAGCACAGGCCGTGGGAGCAATCCCTGCAAATGCGACACTCGTATTTTCAGTTGAACTTATTGATATCAAGTAGATGAGTGACTCACCAGTAACATTTGAAGTCTTGAAGAACCAGCCCGGCACACTAGGTCGGGCTGGTTTGATACATACCCCTTCGGGTGACATTGAGACTCCGGCTTTCGTCGTGGTGGGGACAAAAGGGACGGTGAAAAGTCTCAAGCCCGAGGATCTCCAAATGTATGTCGGAAATCAAGTGACACTTGCGAATACATACCACTTATTCCTACAGCCTGGACATGAGACAGTAAAACAAGCGGGAGGATTGCACAAATTCTCCGGATGGAAAACGCCAACCATAACCGATTCGGGAGGCTTCCAGGTTTTTTCGCTTGGCGCAGCGTTCGGCAAAGGTGTAACCAAATTTGCTCAAAATGCAGAAACAGCATCAATTGATAACCGGCCAAATGTATATTCGAAAGATCTCGCGCAAGCGCATGGGAAACTCTGTGTGATAGATGAGGAGGGGGTGACGTTCACCTCGCATCTGGATGGTTCTATGCACCGGTTCACCGCAGAACGTTCCATTGAGATCCAGCATGCCATCGGCGCTGACATCATCATTGCATTTGATGAATGCACGTCACCAACTGCAGAGTATGCATACCAAAAAGAAGCCATGGACCGCACACATCGTTGGGCAAAACGCTCGATCATGGCACATAAACAGAATTACGAAGCTCTCAAAAAGCAGGGTCTCTATGGTGTGGTACAGGGCGGACGCCATCTGGATCTGCGGCAGGAAAGTGCACGCGTTCTTTCAAATATGGATTTTGACGGATATGGTATCGGTGGTTCTTTCACTAAAGATGACCTCGGAGAGTCGCTGCGTGTGGTAAACGAAATTCTTCCACAAGAGAAACCGCGGCACTTGCTTGGCATTGGAGAACCTGACGATATCATTGCGGGGGTTAAGCAAGGGTGTGACACTTTTGACTGTGTGGCTCCCACCCGCATTGCTCGCACAGGTAGTGTCTATATCCACACTTCAAAAGATTGGGATCCGAATCGGGCAAACATAAAACGCATCAGTCTCAAGAATGCAAAATACAGAAACGATTTTTCTAAAGTAGATGAAGGTTGCGATTGTTACGTATGCACTAACTACACCAAGGCGTATCTTGCACATCTTTTCCATGCCCAAGAAATGCTCGCCGCACATCTCGCATCCATTCACAACCTCTATACAATAGTCAATTTTACAAAAAAACTACGAGAATCGATCCTTCTTTAGTCCTGTTGCTAAAATAAGGATTTTCTATATAGTGCAGGTACTTTAAGCCAACAAGAACCGAAAGGAGGGTGTGATGTTGGACCATATTAAAGCGATCCTTAAAACATACAAGACAGAACACGCCTTCCGGAAACTTGTGCTTCGCCGATTTGCCCCGCATACGCATGGGCGCGCACTTGTGCTCCGCGCACTGAAGACGGCTTCAAAAGCACACAGCGCAACCCTGCGACTGGAAGGGGAGCTCGTCCTTTCTCAGCCAATTGCGGTTGCAGTACTTCTTTCCGAGGTGCTTGAAGAGAGAGATCCCAATCTCATCGCAGCGGCACTGCTGCATCTCTTCGTCGAAGATGTACGCGGGTGGAGCAAAAGACGCCTCGGCAGAGTCTTCAACCCCACTGTGGCTGCGTACGTCGATTTCGTCACTAAAGAAGATGGCGAGGACAACGAACACTCATGGAACGAGCGCACCAACCGTTCACATGAGAAGCTCCTCCAGGCGCCGCTTTCAGTGCAGAAGATGAAGCTCTGCGATCGCTTGAGCAACCTTCTGAGCATCACGTTCCTCCCTGTGTGGAAGCAAGAACGCATGCTGCGGGATACGGTAGATTTCTACGTCCCGTTGTCAAAGAAGCTTGGAGTTCTTGAGGAAGTTCTACTTGAGGCAGTGAAGTATGCCTCGCGGGTCAACGCAAGTTGACCCGTTTTATTTTCGACTTCAATTTTTACCATGCTAAAGGTATACTCAAAACTGTGAATTTTAAGATTTCAACAGAAAAAACGCCTGCAGGCGACCAGCCAAAGGCCATTGAAAAACTCGTGCAAGGCATCGCGTCTGGAATGCACCATCAGACGCTTTTAAGGTGCTTGAAGAGAGAGATCCCAATCTCATCGCAGCGGCACTGCTGCATCTCTTCGTCGAAGATGTACGCGGGTGGAGCAAAAGACGCCTCGGCAGAGTCTTCAACCCCACTGTGGCTGCGTACGTCGATTTCGTCACTAAAGAAGATGGCGAGGACAACGAACACTCATGGAACGAGCGCACCAACCGTTCACATGAGAAGCTCCTCCAGGCGCCGCTTTCAGTGCAGAAGATGAAGCTCTGCGATCGCTTGAGCAACCTTCTGAGCATCACGTTCCTCCCTGTGTGGAAGCAAGAACGCATGCTGCGGGATACGGTAGATTTCTACGTCCCGTTGTCAAAGAAGCTTGGAGTTCTTGAGGAAGTTCTACTTGAGGCAGTGAAGTATGCCTCGCGGGTCAACGCAAGTTGACCCGTTTTATTTTCGACTTCAATTTTTACCATGCTAAAGGTATACTCAAAACTGTGAATTTTAAGATTTCAACAGAAAAAACGCCTGCAGGCGACCAGCCAAAGGCCATTGAAAAACTCGTGCAAGGCATCGCGTCTGGAATGCACCATCAGACGCTTTTAGGTGTAACTGGCTCGGGCAAAACTTTTACGGCAGCAAATGTCATTCAAGCTGTTCAAAAACCCACTTTGGTCATTGCTCACAACAAGACTCTTGCCGCTCAACTCGCACAGGAGTATAAGGATTTTTTCCCTGACAATGAAGTGCATTATTTTGTTTCCTACTATGACTATTATCAGCCGGAGGCGTACGTAGCGACTTCAGATACTTATATCGAAAAAGAGTCTCAGATAAATGAGGAGATCGACCGTTTGCGTCATGCTTCTACACAAGCACTTTTAACACGGAGCGACGTCATCATTGTTGCTTCGGTTTCCTGCATCTATGGATTGGGTGCCCCCCAAGAGTATTTGAAAGTGCATAAAAAAATCGAGCGTGGGTTTACCATAACGCGCGCTGAGATGTTGCGCCTTTTGGTGTCTATGTATTTTGACCGTACTATTGCTGACCTCAAACCCGGCATGTTCCGTGCGGTTGGCAATACTGTTGAGATAATGCCCACTAATGAACGTGTTATCTATCGGCTTGGATTCAACGGAAATGAGGTTGTCTCGATCACAAAAATCGATGCGGTATCACGCTCGATCATTGAAGAACCTCCGGTTTTTTTCTTGTTTCCTGCGAAGCACTTTGTAACACCAGAAGATGAACGAAAACGAGCAATTGAAGATATTAAGCTTGAACTTGATGAACGACTTTCATATTTTAAAAAAGAAGGGAAGCTGCTTGAAGCAGAACGGTTGAAGCGTCGTACAGAACATGATCTGGCGCTTATACGTGAAGTTGGTTTTTGTAGTGGCATTGAGAATTATTCACGTCACTTTGATGGACGCAAACCAGGTGAAGCACCGTACACACTTTTGTCGTACTTCCCACATAAAGCGGATGGTTCCCCTGACTTTCTGACGATCATTGACGAATCGCACGTAACGGTACCCCAGCTTGGCGGTATGTATGCTGCAGACCGCTCCCGTAAAGAAAACCTTGTTGAGTACGGTTTTCGTCTGCCGAGCGCAGTTGATAATCGCCCACTCAATTTCAAAGAATTTGAAGAACGCGTGGGTACGGTCATCTATACGTCCGCAACTCCAGGGAAATACGAGCTCGCAAAAGCAGAGACAGGAGAAGGTCAGATCGTAGAGCAGATCATCCGACCAACCGGTCTTATCGATCCTGAGATCACAGTACGCCCCGTGAATCAGAAAGGTGAATATCCCGGGCAGATCAGGGATTTTATTGCAGAAGCTGAAAAAGTCATTGGAAGTGGTGCCCGTGTTCTGGTTACAACACTGACAAAAAAAATGGCAGAGGACCTCGCTGACTTTCTTGAGGAGAAAAGAATAAAGACAAAATATATTCACAGCGATGTAGAGACTTTAGAGCGTATTGATACGCTTACAGCCTTTCGTAAAGGTGATTTTGACTGTTTGGTCGGGGTTAATCTTTTGCGTGAGGGTCTCGATCTGCCCGAGGTGGAGATGGTAGCAATTCTCGATGCAGACAAAGAAGGTTTCCTCCGAAGTGAAACTGCATTGATACAGACTATAGGACGGGCCGCTCGCAATGTTAACGGCCGCGTAGTTTTGTATGCTGATTCTCTGACCAAAGCGCTTGATTACGCGATACGTGAGACAAACAGACGACGGACTCTGCAGACAGCCTACAATACTGAGCATGGCATTACACCAAAGACAATCCATAAGGAGATACGTTCAATTGCTGACCAGTTGCGAACACAGCATGATGAGGCAATTGATGTTCTTATGAAAGTTGATGTCGATCTCTACAAAAAAAATCCACAAAAAACCATTAAAGATAAGAGGCGGCAGATGGAAGAAGCAGTTGCTGTTCTTGACTTTGAGACCGCTGCCATACTGCGTGATGAGATACGCATGCTCGAAGGGCTTTCACAAAGCCAAAAAGAGGTATAATACTTTTATATGAAAAAAGTGCTTCTTGTTGAAGACGATGCATTTATTCGAGATCTGACATCGATCAAACTCACCGAACAGTCATTTGCTGTGCTTGTTGCGCACGATGGCAATATGGCAGTTTCATTGCTGCACGATGAGAAGCCAGATATTGTTTTGCTTGATCTCGACCTGCCGGACATGTCAGGGTTGGAAGTGCTGAAACATATGAAAGAAGACCAGAACCTGATGGATACTCCTGTCATAATTTTCTCCAACAATGACGATCCTAAAATAAAAGCTCAGGCACTTGAACTTGGTTCTGTAGATTTCTTTGTCAAAGCAACTACTGCTTTTGAAGACTTGTTGAAGCGTATCCAGGAACGTATTGGTGCATAGTTATCGACATCATACAAGGAGAATAAAGCAAGCTTTCAGTATAATGTAAGGCATGGTAACGACTAAAAAAGTCGCACGTTCTGTACGTACAAAAAAGGCTGAAGCTTCAGCCCTGAAACGCTCGTCATCGATAAAAAGTGGTGCGTCAAAAAAGATTAAAACTTCTTCACAGCCGGAAAAAACTGCACGTCTGAAGATCAAGAATAATGCCACCAAAAGTACACGTGCACAGACGAAAACAAAATCTGAACAGCAGATCGCTTCTAAATTGGCACGAGTTGAAGCTCTGCATGCTAAAAAAAGCATACAGGAAAAAAGACAGGCACCATCACTTTCAAAAACTAAACCAGTAGTTGCGCTCGCGCTCCTTTCCCCATATCGTTTCCCAGTACAGGTTGATCAATTGGCCCATGGGGCAGCTCGCTTTGGTGGAGTTTTCTTTGTAGTGCTTGGTGCTTTTTTCACAATGCTTTTTGCAAATGGTTCGTTTAACTACGCACTGCAAACTGCGTCACTTACCACAAGCACTTTTTCAACTATAGATGCAATCGGAAACACTGTAAGCGGGTGCAGCGGTTCAGGTTCGTGTGAGAATCCAGATACCAGACCATCGGTGTCATTTGATGTTGATGATCGTGACCGTCTGACTGGAACTGCGCCTATAAATATCAAAGTGAAAAATGCACAGAGTGTAAAGCTTATGGCGTACTACAAAACGCAGGGACAAAATTATACTCTTGGCACACTCAAGGCGACATCAGATGAGGTGTGGGAATTGCAATGGAATACAACGCAGTATGACGATGGTGAGTATAAGTTAAAAGCGCTCGTTCAGAATCAGTTTGGGACCTATGAGGTTTCTGATAATAACTATGTAGTAGTCGAGAATCATTCTCTTCCAGAAGAGTCTTCAAATCCAGTAGCAAACATCGTTGACACCACAACAGATTTGCTTGATGAAACTCTTGATGCAAAAGACGAAAGTTCTGAAGATGATGATTCTGGAGAAAACACAGATGATCAAACAAAAGAGGAAAATACAGCTGTTTCTGTCGGTCTCACATCGGACAAAAAAGAATCTTCTGACTCTTTCCGTTTTGAAATCACTGCTTCCGATGCAGACAAGGTGAAGGTGTATGCGAAAAATGTAAAAAGCAATGAACGAAAATTGCTTGGGTATGCCTATGAATCAGATGGATTGTGGAAATTCAAGTGGTTACTTGGGGGATTTGCCCCAGGAGAGTATCTCGTACAGGCCCTTGCACTTACTGACGGTGATGAGTATGCCTCTGATACTACCACTGTAAAAGTTATTGCTTTATCGACAGAAACTTCAGCGATTACGAAACCAGTAGTTGATCTTATAGAAAATACTGTCAGCACAGATGATAAAGAGGTAGAGATAACTCCTGATGTTGCAATCAAAATACATGCACCTTCTCCATTGCGCGGGATTGTACCAATACAAATAGCTGTTACAGGAGCTAGCAAGATAGAATTGTTTGCTGTCCCGCATAATTCACTTATTCAGCGTTATATTGGGGCGGCAAAAGCTGTTGATGATTCGATCTGGAAATTTGAATGGGATACTAAACAAATTCCGAATGGCGACTATAAGCTTGTAGCACTTGTGCATAACCTCTACGGAAGTTATTCAAAGGAGATTTCTGCTGGAAAAGTGCAAAATGAAGTCGTTGTAGTTTACACAGAACAACAGCAGCAGAAAGTTGAGACTCTTACAGACATTGGAACAGCTGAACCAAAAGTGACCAGCATACCTTTGGTCCCACAAGTTGCTGAAGTACCACAAACCGAAACCTTGCCAGCAGAGCAAAACTCTGAAGTAGAGCCGGATGTTGCTGCGGAAGAAAATGTTGTGGTAACTCAGGAAAAGACTGTAGATATCCGTACACTTTTGGCTGATTTTCAATCGGAAATTGATGATGAATTAGACCGGCTTGCAGCTGCATTACGGGTGAAGGATACACAAGCTGTGGAAAGAACAAAAGAACGGCTTGAAACATTAAAAACTCGGATAACTCGGGCACATTTGCAAAATGAAGAAGAAGAAAAGCTAATAGCTGAGATTGATGCTTATTTGAAAGATGTCGTGGTTCGCGTTGAAGAAAATGTTAAAAAAGTTGAGAGAGTCATTGCAGAGCGAACACAAGAAAAGGCAAATCTTGACACTGATCAAGACGGCATTTCTGACTATGACGAGGTCACTATCTACAGTACTGATCCATACACTGCAGACTCTGATAATGACGGCTTCCAGGACGGCGCTGAGATACTTAACGGCTATAACCCAATTGACGCTGTCTCAGAAGCATTGATCGCTTATGAATCACCTAAATAAGCCGGTATTGTTCGGGAGGATATTCTGAAAGTTGATTCGGTTATAAGCGCAGAGAAGAATGAGGAAACTGATGCGGTACCGGCGGCAATCATCACTGGCAAGGCACTGCCAAACAGCTTTGTTACACTCTACATCTTTAGTACTCCAATTGTGGTGACTCTAAAAACAGACGCAGATGGCAGTTGGGCGTATCGTTTTGACAAGGAACTCGAAGATGGCGAACACGAAGTATACGTAGGAGTTACTGATAATGCCGGAAAGATCGTAGCAAAAAGCGAACCGTTTACCTTCGTGAAAGAGGCTGAAGCGTTTAGTGCTAATGAGCCTGTACCGCAAGTTTCTCAGACTACTGATGAGCGGGGTGCGTTTGCTTCACAATACATGGTGTATCTCGTTATTTCGATCTCAGTAGTTGCTATAGGTCTTGTCCTGATATTGCTTGGGCTCCATCTTGATGCTCGCCCCCGGAAGCTCGCTGCTGAATTAGAAGAAAGCACAGCTGTATGATATCGAGACTGCTTTTTGCGCTCCAAAAAGCAGCGCTCTATGTAAAGCAACATCCGCAAATATTGTTTGTCCTTATTCTGCTCATTGTTTTTCCGCTTTTATTTTTATATACGGGTCAGCAATTTCTTGATGTCGGGCGAGCCAATCAGGAACGGCTGCAGAAGGACCGGGTCGGTCTGATGCATGACGCTTTTTCAGCTCTATTGCTGGGTACTGAACTTGATATAGAGGTCGTGCAAACAGAACTTCAGAAGTTTACGACTTTGAATCCTGATATCATTGATTACAAAATATCAAAAGCGGAGAATGGTAAGATCATTCCGCTCATTGCTTACAGAGCTGACGAAGTTGGGATGGCTCTAGAGTCAACTGATCTCTATAGAAACGCCTCTGTGCGTCTTGATGAGTCTATTATCTTTGAAACGCAAAATGAACAGGGAAGAGTATGGCTTGCGTATCGAGCGCTGGAAGCGCAAGATGGCAGCATATATTTCGTCTATACAGCATTGTCACTACAGCTTATTGATGATCTGTTTGCAGCACGCGAACGCAGCGCATATCTTTCTCTTATTTTCGTATATTTCTTCATTGCTGCACTTGCCTTTTGGCATATTAAACTCACTGATTATCGTTATCTCTATATCACAGCAAAAAAAGTAAATGAGACCAAAGATCTCTTCACTAACATGATTGCACATGAGCTTCGGGCGCCGCTCACTGCTATCCGCGGCTATGCAGCTCTCATTGAGGAAAAAGTTGGCGATCCAGATCATAAGCAATATGCACAGCGGGTAAAAGACTCAGCGGAGCGTTTGATTGCCATAGTAAATGACCTGCTTGATGTTGCTCGTATCCAATCAGGCAAGCTTTCTGTTGATGCAGAAAACACTGACATAGCTGAGATTGCTTCGTCGGTAATAGAAGATCTTCGTGTTTCAGCAAAGGAAAAGGAGATTGAACTTAATTTTACTAAAGAAGGGAAAGACTTTACTGCAGTAGCTGATAGAAAACGGCTCTATCAAGCACTCACTAACCTTGTAAGTAATGCCATCAAGTACACGCCGCGTGGAAGCATAGAGATAGCGATTGAAGAAAAGGCTATGCTTATAGAATTGCGAGTGAAGGATACTGGAATGGGCATTTCGTCAGAAGATCAAAAAAAGCTTTTTGCTCCTTTCTTTCGGGTTGCAAGCACTGACGTGAGCAAGATAACTGGAACAGGTTTAGGAATGTGGATCACTAAAGAACTCATTGAACTTATGGGAGGAAAAGTTGGGGTTGAATCTATTAAAGGAGTAGGCACACATGTGGTAGTTACACTTCAGAAACAGTATTCGCAATAGGAGAGCTTATCAGCTATAATCATCATTATTACATCTTCACCGTCATGTGGAGAGGTGTTTATGTGGTTTTATGGCTCAAAAGAAAGCAACAACAAAATGGGAAGGAAGAAACGATGAGAAGATCGTTGTTCGCGGTGCTCGAACGCATAATCTCAAGAATATTGATGTAGAAATGCCCCGCGGGAAAATGATTGCTATCACAGGGCCATCTGGCTCAGGGAAATCATCTCTTGCCTTCGATACTATATTTGCTGAAGGACAGAGACGTTATGTGGAATCACTTTCACCGTATGCTCGGCAATTTCTCAACAAAATGCAGAAACCTGACGTTGATGAAATTGCAGGACTCTCTCCTGCGATCTCTATTGACCAGAAGTCTGCAAGCCGCAACCCGCGATCGACAGTGGCAACCATCACTGAGATCTATGACTATCTGCGCATCCTCTATGCTCGGGTTGGACAGCCATACTGTCTTGATGATGATGTGCCTATCCAAAAACTGTCACAGGATGAGATCTTGAACCTTATTCTTCGTTCAATTGAGGAAAGAGAAGTAAAAGGAGCTGAACAAAAGGAGCGCGTGATGGGTATCGAGCTTTCTAAAGGTCGCGTTGCAGTCTTTTCTCCTGTTGTTGTTGGCCGAAAAGGCGAATACTATCAGCTTTTATACGATTTGCTTGGCAAAGGGTATGAAACGGTAAAGATCGATGGTGAAATAAAGCAGCTTCGTGAAAAGATCGTGCTTTCAAAAACACATCGTCATGATATTGATGTTCTTATTGACGAGATATTTGTGAGCGAGTTCTCCAGTGATCCGAAGAATTCACGTGAACGTCTTTCTGAGGCTGTGGAGCTCGCACTGGCGCAATCAAATGGTTTAGTCAAAATAGAAAGCCCTGATGGTACAGAACGTACGCTTTCTGCAAAGTTCATCTGTCCTATTGATGGATCTTCATTTCCTGAAGTCGAGCCTCGCCTCTTTTCTTTTAATTCTCCATATGGTGCATGTCCAGAATGCAATGGACTCGGAGTAGTTGGTATCTTCCAAAATGACGTATGTCCTTCATGTAATGGCGCACGTCTGCGCAAGGAGGCACTTCGCGTTTATCTCGGTGGCGATGGCAAAAAACATCTCGGTTTGAATATTGTGGACTTCACCTCAATGACCGTAAAAGAAGCTGCGGACTTTATTGCACAACTGAAGCTCTCAAAAAAGCAGCAGGATATTGCCTGGCCTGCTCTTCGTGAAATTATTGAACGGCTCGAGTTCATGAACAACGTAGGCATCGAATACCTCACGCTTGACCGTCGTGCAAACACCCTCTCGGGAGGCGAAGCGCAGCGCATTCGTCTAGCGTCGCAGCTTGGAAGCGGGCTTGTTGGAGCGTTGTACGTGCTTGATGAGCCGACCATCGGACTGCATCAGAGGGACAATGATAAGCTTATTAAAACGCTAACGGAATTGCGGGACCTGGGGAATACTATCCTTATTGTTGAGCATGATGAAGACACGATTTATGCGTCTGACTATTTAGTTGATATCGGACCAGGAGCAGGAGTGCACGGAGGGGAAGTTGTTGTCTCAGATTATTTGGAACCGCTGCTTAAAGCTCCTGCAAATGACTCTTTGTCTATTACGCTTGATTATCTGCGGGGAGATAAAAAGATTGAGGTACCAGGCCGGCGGACCGGTGAGAAAGGATCGATCAAAATACGTGGAGGAAAAGCTTTCAATATCAAAAATCTCAATGTCGATATTCCGCTCGGGCGCCTGATCACCATAACCGGAGTCTCAGGATCGGGGAAGTCCACTTTTATGTATGAGATTTTGTATAAGAATCTCCGTTCACGTCTCGAAAAGAAATACCGGACACCGCATACCTACAACTGTAAGACTTTTTCAGGTACAGAATACCTCGGGCGCGCGATACTCATTGATCAATCGCCTATTGGGCGCACACCACGCTCAAATCCTGCTACATACACTGGCGCTTTTACTCATATTCGAGATATGTTTGCTGCTTCGGGAGAGGCACGGGCTCGCGGGTGGAAGCCGGGCCGCTTCTCTTTCAACGTTAAAGGAGGCCGCTGTGAGGCGTGTCAGGGCAATGGAGAAATTGCTGTGGAGATGCATTTTCTTCCAACGGTGTTTGTGACGTGCGACGTATGTGATGGGAAGCGATTTACCAAAGAAACGCTTGAAGTAACTTACAAAGGTAAAAATATTGATGAGGTCCTCCACATGACCATCGAAGAATCAGTTGCCTTCTTTAAGGATGTGCCATCGATCAACGAACGTTTGCAGACACTGCTTGACGTTGGTTTGGGATACCTGCAGCTTGGACAAAGTGCGACAACCCTTTCAGGTGGAGAAGCGCAGCGTGTGAAGATCGCTTCCGAGCTCTACCGTCCGCATACACAGAAATCTATCTACTTGCTTGATGAACCGACTATTGGTCTTCACTACACTGATGTGAAAAAACTTATTGAGATCCTGCAGGAACTCGTAATGCGTGGTAACACCGTGGTGGTTATTGAGCACAATCTGGATCTCGTTAAGTCAGCTGACTATGTCCTCGATATCGGACCTGAAGGGGGAATCGGCGGTGGCAATTTGATCGCAAAAGGGACTCCGGAAGAAGTTGCTGAAGTGGCGGCATCACATACAGGAAAGTATCTGAAAAAGCACCTCCGAAAAAAATAAAAAGACAAAAGCGGCTAGGCCGCTTTTTGAGTTCGTGTTTGGTACTTCTTTTTCCGCATTGAAATCTTATACAGAAAGTTTTGGCACGTGAGTGCCTGGCGCACATGGAGCAGGTCGTCCCAGAGCGGATCGCTTTGGCCTGCTCTAAAGTGAGCGGGAAGAAGCTTTGTGTCCTTTGGTTTCTTCTGATAGAACCATTCGAAGATAAGCTCCCAGATCACCACATTGTACGGGTCTTCTTCTACGGCGACCCTTGCATAGGGGTCTTGTTTATAGAAGGCAAGAAGTGAAACGAGCGTGTTTTTGTTAATGAGCACGTATGCCTCCGAAGTGAGGGGAAACTCTAAAAATATAGTATAACATAGTACCTATGGATAAAGAGAAGCTTGCAAAGCAGAAGCTACCAGATGAGCCAGGTGTTTATTTCTTTTTGGGTTCTAAAAAGGAAATCCTTTACATTGGTAAGGCAACTTCACTTCGCAATCGCGTGCGCAGTTATTTTGCAAAAGATGTTGCAACAAAGCGTTCAAAACTCATTGAACAAATGGTTACAGAGGCAAAGTCGGTTGATGTCACTAAAACTGATTCTGTTCTGGAGGCACTTATTCTTGAATCCAACCTTATCCGCACACATAAGCCGAAGTACAACTCCATTTCAAAAGATGATAAGAGTTACAACCATCTCATTATCACTAAAGAAGAGTACCCTCGCGTGCTCGTGGTGCGCGGCAAAGATCTGGTGAGCAAATATTCTGAAGAGGATATTCAGTATCACTTCGGCCCTTTTACGTCTGGCCTTTTGTTCCGTGAAGCACTAAAGATAGTGCGCCGATTATTTAAGTTCTATGATACTAAAGTTCCCGTGGGACAGGAACGCTCCAAACTGTCTCGGGGAGTTATTGATTTCAACAAGCAGATCGGTTTATACCCAAGCGAAGAAAATAAAAAAGCATATGCACGTACCATCCGCTATGTCCGCCTTTTTTTTGAGGGCAAAAAAAAGCAGATAATTACTGAGTTGGAAAAAGAGATGATGCGTTTAGCCAAAGATGAGCGTTTTGAAGAAGCGAATATCATCAAACACAAGATATTTGCGCTGCAACATATTCAAGACGTAGCTTTGCTGAAGAATGATGTCAGGACCTTCAAAGATGATAGGAATGCACGTCTTGAAGCCTACGATGTAGCGCATCTGGGTGGACAAGATATGGTCGGAGTCATGACGGTTGTAGAAGGTGGTGAACGTAAGCCGCATGAATACCGAAAGTTCAAGATTAAAAGCGTCAATGGTAGCAACGACACGGCGGCGCTTAAAGAGATCCTCACCCGGAGGCTTTCTCACCTAGAGTGGCCGCTGCCGCAGATCATTGTCGTTGACGGCAGTACAGCCCAAAAAAATGCTGCTGAACATGTCCTGCGAAAGTTTGAACTGCTTATTCCTGTGGTGGCGGTAGTAAAAGACGAGCGCCATCGCCCTACGAGACTGATTGCTGCAAAGAAGCTTTTGGAAGCGTACCAAAATGATATACTGCTTTCCAACGCTGAGGCGCACCGCTTTGCCATCGGCTACCATAAAGAAAAAAGAAATAAACGCGCATTATTATAACTTTACGAGCAGGTGATTCGTTATAGAGCACTATGGAAACAAAGATTGGATTTATTGGACAGGGATGGATTGGCAAGCATTATGCAGATGAATTTGAATCACGCATGTACAGTGTTGTGCGGTATTCGCTTGAAGAGCCATATATTCATAATAAAGACCTCATCCAGGAATGCGAAGTAGTTTTTATTGCAGTACCGACACCAACAACCGAAGAGGGGTTTGATGAATCCATTGTTCGTGAAGCACTCACGCTTATTGGCAATGGAAAGACCGCTGTCATAAAATCCACTCTTCTTCCAGGAATCACTGAGAAGCTTCAGGCTGAATTTCCTGATATTTTCGTTCTGCATTCGCCTGAGTTTTTGGTTGAAAAAACTGCTGCATATGATGCAGCAAAACCAAAGCGGAATCTTGTCGGTATCCCTATTGTCAGTGATGAATATAAAACGAAGGCTGAAGCTATACTTCGCATTCTTCCTGAAGCACCATATAACAATGTAATGTATTCCCGGGATGCTGAAATGGTGAAATATGCAGGCAATTGTTTCCTTTTCAGTAAGGTTCTTTTTATGAACCTCCTCTATGATCTAGTGGAAAAAACTGGGTGCAACTGGGAAATGGTTCGCGAAGCAATGGTCCATGATCCACGAATCGGTGAAAGCCACACACAACCAATCCATTCTTCGGGACGCGGTGCAGGCGGGCATTGTTTTATTAAGGACTTTGAAGCATTTAGACGGTTGTATCTCTCTGAAGTGGGTGATACACAGGGGGCGGAGGTGCTTACAACAATGGCTCAAAAGAACATCGCGCTTTTGCTTGAGAGCAACAAAGACCTCGATTTGCTTGAGGGTGTATACGGTCCCGATTTTTCTGTTGAAAGGTAGCAACCTTACTCACACAGTGGGTGTGATAAAATACAATGGTGTTCACTACTTCTCACAAAAAAAGAGTTGCAGTTTTGCGCGGCGGTCCAAGCACTGAATATGATGTATCTATGCAGACAGGAAGCGGTGTGATCGATGCGCTTACTGCCGAAGGATATGACGTGAAGGATATTATTATCAGCCGTAAAGGTGAGTGGCTGCTCCATGGATTTGTGAAGCAGCCAGTACATGCGCTTCTTGATGTTGATGCAGTTTTTATTGCTCTCCATGGTGCATACGGCGAAGATGGCACTGTGCAGCGTATTCTGGAACGTTTGCATATTCCATATACAGGAAGTGATGCGTACGCTTCAGCGCTAGCAATGAATAAATCTCTCACAAAGGATTATCTGAAAAAACATGTCCCCTCAATAAAGATGGCACCTCATCTGAAGATCACGCGTTCCGGCACTGCAAATCTCGCTCAGGTGGTACATACTGTTGGTGAATTATTCGGACCTGAGTATGTCATCAAGCCGATCAGTGGAGGTTCCTCAATTGGCACTCTTCTTGCAACAAAAGCAGACCTGCACCGGGCTGTTGATCATGCTTTTGCTGACAATGAAGAACTCCTGATTGAAAAACGCATTATAGGCAAGGAAGCTACTGTAGGGATCCTTGAAGGTTTCAGAGACATAAAACATTATCCGCTTCCTCCTATTGAGATAGTCCCGCCTGCCTCTGCCAGCTTTTTCTCACATGATGTGAAATATTCGGGAGAGACAGAGGAGATATGTCCAGGACGTTTTTCTCGCGCTGAAAAAGACGAGCTCATGGAGATCGCTACACAGGTGCATACTGCACTCGGTCTGCGCCAATACTCACGCTCTGATTTCATTGTGGCGGAGGACGGTATCTATTTCCTTGAAGTAAACACACTTCCTGGTCTGACTGCGCAGTCCCTTTTCCCGCGATCTATGGAGGCTGTTGGCAGCTCGTATAAAGAACTCGTTGTCCATTTGCTCTCTACTCTATGAAACAGCCAAAATTATTAAACGGAAGAGAATTGAAAACTGCCCTTAAAATGCTTGAAGGGTGGAAGGTGAATCCAAAGGGAACAGCGCTCTTGTATGTTGCTTCATTTAAAAATCACATTGATGCCCTTGTGTTCATTGCCCGCGTCACGGTCAACGCTCAAGTCGCCAATACTCACGCTCTGATTTCATTGTGGCGGAGGACGGTATCTATTTCCTTGAAGTAAACACACTTCCTGGTCTGACTGCGCAGTCCCTTTTCCCGCGATCTATGGAGGCTGTTGGCAGCTCGTATAAAGAACTCGTTGTCCATTTGCTCTCTACTCTATGAAACAGCCAAAATTATTAAACGGAAGAGAATTGAAAACTGCCCTTAAAATGCTTGAAGGGTGGAAGGTGAATCCAAAGGGAACAGCGCTCTTGTATGTTGCTTCATTTAAAAATCACATTGATGCCCTTGTGTTCATTGCCCGCGTCACGGTCAACGCTCAAGTTCTTGATCACCACCCTGACTTACTGTTTACGTACAAGAAAGTAAAAGTCACTCTCACTACAAAAGATGCAAAAGGTATCACAAAAAAAGATATTGAACTTGCAAAGAGAATAAGTACTGTACGCAAAAGTGGATAAAGCAACTGTATGCACAAAGCGGTGCTATAATTTTTACATATGGAAGGAACTCGACATGAACGCATTGCTCTTGTTATTGCAGCATATGTGATTGGTTTCATCACAGCATTCATTGCATTCGGCGTGGGGAATGTTAGTCAAACAGATATTGATTCAACCGGTGTGGTAAAAAATGCAACAGCACAACAAATACAATCTGAAAGGAAAAAGACAAGCGTTGGTATTGGGGAAGATGGTCTGTTTGTGATCACTGCACAAGGTGAACGAATGCTCTCCGCAAACATGCAGTCACTGGGAGCCAATATCATCGCCAGTGCAAATGGTGAGCCGGGATTTTACTTCAGCATTATTGATGCTGAAGCATCACCTAACGGGACATACGTTTACTTCTGCGAGCAGCTTACTGAAAAGTCTGAGGTTTGTGACCCTTATATTTACTCATTGCAGTCTGATACTATCTATCCGGTTAAGGTAGATGGAGACCGTTATGAAGCTTCAATAGCTGACCATAATTCAGCCTGGATGGATGAAAGTACACTTGTGCTCAATGGGGCAACATCGCTTGATCAGATGAAACCGTGGCTTCTGACTAAAGGGGTAACTGAGACATCATCAGAAGAGGCAATATTTGTGCAATAGACAGCTATATTGTTGACTTATTTAACGTATATCCGTATTATAGGGCGCACTTGGCCTCTGGCTAAGTTCCTGGGCCCGTAGCTCATTTGGTAGAGCGCCTCATTTGCACTGAGGAGGCGGGGGGTTCGAATCCTCTCGGGTCCACCACTGAAAAATGTCAGAGTTTATCTCTGGCATTTTTTAGTGGCAGGGGCGTTCGGGAGAGGATTCGAAGCCGTTGCCAGCTCTTTTGTTTAAAAGAGCGACAACGGGTACTGGTCCTGTAAGGACCGAATCCTCTGGTTAACTTTCATATAATTTGAATTTGGTCGGGACGCCGAGAATCGAACCCGGACCGCGCGAACCCGAATCGCGCACACTACCACTATGCTACGCCCCGTTTTTGCGCAATAATAGCACGTTGGGCCGTTAGCTCAGCTGGTAGAGCGCTTCCATGGCATGGAAGAGGTCAGGAGTTCGAGTCTCCTACGGTCCACGAGTTTACGCAGTGAGGAGACTCGAAAAGGTTGTCTACTATTCTTTTCACTCTGTATTGAAGCTTTATACTTTGAGTTTCCTATGCTTTATAGAAAAAAGCGGAACGTGAGTCCCGCTTTAGACAATGACCTCCAGACAGTCAGTTTGCCACAGTAGGACAACTAACCTCTCTGCGCTCAGTTCCTCGCGGCATCCCGATGCGTATTGTCGTGCAGCTGCCGTCGTGCACCTTGAAGACCACCTCTGCGCCGTCGTCGCTTATGACCACTGCCCCAGCAAGTGTGGGGCCTGACGGCTCAGTTGAAGCATTTGCCCAGAAGACGAGCAAACCAACTCCAAGCAGAGCAATCGCAACAATGACTGCGATGACAATGCCCGTGTTGTTCTTCTGCGCACGTGTTGAATGTGCTCCGCTTTTGAGCCTTTCGACCTTTTGTTCTACATTGTCACCCATTTCCTCATCCTCCTACAGGTAGAAATGTACAGGCAATATACTCCCAATTGCCAAGTTGTCTACAGAAGAATCTCCAATAAACAGACTTTACAAACTGATGAATTTTAAAAAATAGTTACACCACACCAATTTGATTTGTCATGGTCCCACATGAAAATGTGAAGTGATCTCGTGCGTATAAACTGCTATCACGTATAATGAAGAACACATGATCGATCTCCGCTCAAAAAAGCTGCTCACACATGCGTTGTTCATTGGTCTCCTCGTAATTCCTTTTCTGCTGTATGGAGCATACCGTTTGGTTGACACATTTCTTCTTGGACCGTCACTTGAGGGTGTTCATGCCATGGCTGATGGGACAATAATGAACGCAAAAGGTGAAACGATCCCTGGGGCACATGTCATGCCTGACGGTTCGATCATGCTTCAGAATGGAAAGGTTGTAGGCAGCATCTATCTGGGTACGCGATTTAGTACATCACTCGATAATTTGCCGATGGCAAAAGACGAACCGGAAATGGTTGTGTTGCATGATGGCGATGTCTACGAGCTCACTGCCGGCTATGTGAAAAAAGAGGTAGGGAACAGAACGTTGCGCATGCTCGCGTACAACGGCTCTGTGCCGGGCCCGATCATTAAAGTAGAGCAGGGAGCAGAGGTGACCATCAATTTCAATAACAATACGGACATAGAACAGACAGTACACTCGCATGGCATACGCATAGACAATCTGTCCGATGGCGTGCCAAACTCCACCCAGGATGCAGTACCTCCCGGTGAATCCTTCACCTACACGGTACGGTTCCCTGATGCTGGCGTGTACTGGTACCATCCACATACGCGTGAGGATTATGGCCAAGAGCTCGGACTTTATGGAAATTATTTGGTAGAGCCGGATTCAGCCGGATACTGGGCACGGGTAAACCGTGAAGTGCCACTTGTGGTTGACGATATTCTTATTGAAAATGACAGCATCGCTTCTTTTTATAAAGAACTTACAAACTTTGCTCTTTTAGGACGTTTCGGCAATGAGCACTTGGTCAATGGTGAAACAAACTATGTACTGAACGTACAAAAAGGCGAGGTCATCCGTTTTTTTATAACCAATGTTGCTAATGTCCGTACGTACAATCTTTCTATCCCTGGAGCGAAACTTAAACTTGTGGGTGCAGATCTTGGTAAGTACGAAAAAGAAACTTTCATTGATTCCGCTCTTATCTCACCGGCAGAGCGCCTTGTAGTAGAGGCATATTTCCCAGAGGAAGGTACCTATACGCTCACCCACACCTCGCCTTCAGGCAGCATACCGCTCTCTACTTTTGAAGCAGCTGGTGAGGTGTCTCCATCATATGAAGCTTCTTTCAATGAACTTCGTACAAACGAAGATGAAATTACGGTATTTGAACCGTTACGTAAGTATCGGTATGCAGCTCCAGACAAGGAACTGCTTCTTACTGTCGCATTGTCTGGACCACAGATCGACCACAGCAAACACGTACACATGCAAAGTCAGGATCAGATCAATACAATTGGATTGCCAAATATTCAATGGGATGATGTTGGACAAACAGACATGACCAATACAACAGGGAAAGTCACATGGATACTGCGTGATACCGACACTAAAAAAGAGAATATGGAGATAGACGATTGGAACTTCAAGAAAGGTGATTTGGTAAAAATTCAAATCGAAAATGATGCAAATGCCGAGCACGTCATGCAGCACCCCGTGCACTTCCACGGACAGCGATTCATTGTGCTTGACCGCAATGGTGTTCCCAATGAAAATCTTGCCTGGAAGGACACAATGCTTGTCGAACCTGGAGAGATAGTGAATATTCTTGTTGAAATGAGTAATCCGGGAGAATGGATGACACACTGCCACATTGCTGAGCACTTGCATGCGGGAATGATGCTTGCCTTCCGTGTAGCTGACGAAAATGGTTTTGTAACTGGAGATGAATACCGAAAAACAAGAGATACTAATATGATGGCACATTAGTGTATAACACTGGTGTTAAAGAACAGGCACTGCTATCATTAAAGTAATTATTAAGCATTATTACACTTATGCGTACCTCATTTACTTTGCTTGCGGTTTCGTTCAATGCACTCATTAAAGACTGGAAGCGATATTTTCTAATCTTGCTCGTACCTTCTGTATTGAGTTTCTTTGTATCCTATTATGAAGATTTTGGAACCGATGCAGATGCATCTGCATTGTCTTCAATACTTTTAGGCATATCCACGCTCGTGTCGCTTCTTATGGCAGCCGCACTCGTGTACGCAGCTGCAAATCGTGTTCTTTCAGCACAGGAGTCATACAAAAAAGTTTTAAAGCATTATATTGCATACCTTGCTCTTGCTTTGGGCTATTTCATTATTATAGTCCTCGGGCTTCTATTGCTTATCATTCCCGGTCTTTACTTCACCGTTGTGTTCTCCTTTGCATTTTATTTTCTTCTTTTGGAGAATAAGTCGATCACCGAATCATTAAGTGCCAGTAGAGAACTTGTCCGCGGTCACTTCTGGGATGTTGCGATAAAGTTGTTTGTTTTGCTTTTGATCACTATAGCGGGATATATTGTCATCGAGGTAGCAACAAGCGTTGTAAGTATTCCTCTTGGAGATCAGTTCCAGTATGCACTTGCAACAGCGCTCGGACTTATCATGATGCCATTGAGCAATATCTTTATGTATGAGATGTACAAAGACTTGAAGGGAAGTACTGTGGTGGCAGAAAACACTGTGTAGTATTAAAATCAAACAAAAAACGCCCCCTAGGGCGTTTTTTTGTGTTACAGCATTTGTTGTAACTTCTCGTACGTGTCCAAATGATCGGTAACTGGAATAGTCTCTATGACCCCAATGACTGCCTCATCATTTCCACCTGGGTATAACCCGTCACCAAAATAGACACACTCATCTTTGTTCCATCCCATCGCATCTATAAGTTTTTGTACATTGGTGCCCTTGTGTCTGTCTTTATGAATATAGTCGAGAC
>CBFGXL010000007.1:0-41289 GCA_965652925.1 uncultured bacterium
GCGGATGCCGTTGGAGAAGTGCAATTAACAGAAGACTAGTTATGAAAAACAAATACCGTAGGTACTCGTGGCGTATTCCAACAGAGATGGACATGTTTTATCGAGGCGTTGCTCGTGCCCGAGAACTTGCACGAGAGATGAATGTGCAGTCAACGGATGAGTATAAGCCAATCATTACCAGCTTTAACCTTAAAATCCATGACAACGACCTCCCATACTGAAAAGCCTGATGATGGTCTTGGTAAGTTCTACACAGTCTCCAGAGTGTTCCCCGATGGGGCGCTGGCGGAGATGGTGTATTCCAAAGAATCTCATCGAGCAGACTTTGTCGTAGCAAGGGGTTCGAAGATTGAGATCGCTCCCGAATTCTTGCTTGATAAGCATGGGAACATCACTGTCAGTAAGACCAATGCAGTGTCCAAGCTTCTGCCGTCCTATCAGATTTGCAGTCTTATCAGCAAGAACTTCATCTACGCTCCGTCTGGCGTGGAGGAGTATGGAACCACTCAGCAACTCTACGAAGAGATTCGAGAGTACATCAAGAAGTATGTCGTCCTTGAGGACAAACGCTTCTATGATGTCGCCGCTGGGTACGTCCTCATGACTTGGGTGTTCGACAGATTCTCAACTATCCCATATCTGCGAGTCGTAGGTGAACTTGGAACTGGCAAATCCCGATTCCTTGAAGTGGTGGGAAAGGTTTGCAATCGCGTGATGATGGCAAGTGGCTCAATCACCATGGCGGCAGTGTTCCGCACTCTGGATGTAGTGCAGGGCACATTGGTCTTTGACGAAGCAGACTTTAGATCGTCCGATATGACAGACGACATTGTGAAGTTGCTTAATGGTGGACACAAGAAGGACGCGCCGGTAGTCCGCATGGAAGTGGTGAACGACCAGTATAAGACCGCATCATTTCGTGTGTTTGGACCAAAGGTGTTGGGTTCACGACATCCGTTTGCCGATACTGCCCTAGAGAGTCGCTGTGTGGCACATCGAATGTTCCCTTTAAAAGATGTTGAAGCTCCAGTGTTGTTGCCACGCGGGTTCGACGCAGAGACACAGACGCTGAGGAATAAGCTCTTGATGTATCGATTGAGGAACTTTCACCAGATTCAGGATGATGAGAGTGCTGTAGAGGGACTGCAATTTCCACGATTGAAGCAAACCGCTCTCGCTCTCGCTAGTGTGGTAAAGACCATCAGTGAGGAGTCGCACAAGTCCGTACTGGATTATCTTGCAGACTACCAAAAGGACATTCTCAATTCCGTCTCTACTGATATCTATGCAGACATCGTTCTGTGCATCGCATGGATTATGGAGACTGACGGAGATGTGAAGAAGTCCGGGGAACTCTCAATGAACCGCATTGCCTACGAGTTCAGCAACGCCTTCTACGAAGACTACTCCAGCAGAGAGACGCGCCACCTTAATACTAAGGATGGCCCCCTCGACATTCCAGGGCAGAGAGTATCGCCTCGAAAGATTGGTACCTATGTAGACAAACTCGGAATCATGAAGGAGCGAAATTCAAAAGGAATCTTCATCCCACTCATGCGAGAGAGGCGCAAAATCAATCTGCTGGTGGATCGGTACAGTCTGGCAAAAGTGATAGCAGAACGAAAAGCCAACAAGACTTCCATACCACGCACTACAGCAGAGGAAGAAGCTCCTAAGGAAGAAAGCAAGACACAGGACGGTAAAGACCCTGACTTTATAGAGGATGAGGCCACGCCATTTACCAGTCGTTAACAACATTAACATCGTTAACATCTGACCAAGAGACAGCGCGCGATATAGACAGGTTCTAATTTTCCCTGACCTGTACATTCGAGAGGGAGTTAATACTATTAATCCAACATATTCCATATGTTGTCAAGTATTAACAAATAACCCTCAAATCAAAATGGACAGTACATCATTCAGAGAAGCCCTACTCGCTGACTACATTACAAAGGTTCAATGTATGACCAGAGATGAGCTTCTTCAGGAAGTGATAGATCTCAAATATCGTGTGTTGGAATCTTGCTCCGATGCAGACTTAATCACAAACCAGTATGCAACACCAGGAAAAGAATAATTTCAGATACGTCCTCTACGCTCGTCGTTCCATCAAAAAGAACAAGAATGAGAAGGATGAGAATGTTGCTTCTATCGAATCTCAGAAAAAGGAGGTCAAGGATTTAGCTCTCAGAGAAAACCTCAAAATTGTTAAGGTGTTTGAGGAAACCGAGAGTGCCAGTGACCCAGGACAACGAACAGAATTCACCAAGATGATTGAGTTCATCCTTGCTGGCAAAGCAGATGCAATTTTGTGTTTTAAGATTGACCGACTGGCACGCAACTCGATTGAGGAAGGAATCATTAAGCACTATCTGCAAATTGGAAAAATCAAAAACATCCGTTCGACAGAACGCGACTGGTATCCAGACGACCATGTTCTCACTTGGTCAGTGGAGTTTGGTACATCTACTCAATACTCACGCGACTTGAAAAAGCATATCAAGAGAGGTCAGAATCAGGCTCTTGAGAGAGGGTTCAGACCGAGTATTGCTCCTATTGGATACAAGAACAGTAAATACTACGGCAAGCATGTGAAGCAGGAGATACTCGTTGATGAGCACAATTTCGATATCATCCGCAGGGTTTTTGATTATGTCCTTTCAGGTAAATACACTCCTTTCCAAGTATTAAAGATTGCTTCCGAAGAGTGGGGTCTCAGAACTCGTAAAACAGAAAGGTACCCTGAAGGAAGAAAGTTCTCGCAGACCAGTTTCTACAACATTTTATCCAATCCTTTCTATACATCCCGTTTTGAGTATCCTAATGGAAGTGGAAATTGGATAGATGGTTCACATGAACAAATGATTACGCAAGCAGAGTTTAATGAGGTGCAGAGAATCTTAGGTAGAACTGGTGCCAGACCGATGACCCATATCTTTGCCTACACTGGACTCATGAGGTGTGGAGTATGTGGAGCAAGGATTACAGCTGAACACAAAACCAAGACTCAGAAGAATGGAAATTTTCATAGCTACAAGTATTACCACTGCACAGGACAGGTAGATAAGGATTGCAATCAGAAATCACTCCGAGAAGATAGATTGGAGGAGCAGGTTATTGAGTTTCTTTCCTCCATACAGATATCACCCGCATTTCATAAGTGGGCAATGGATGAGTTGAAAAAGGAGACTGTGAAGGAACATAGGGACAAGGAATCCGTTATCTACAACCAGGAGAAAGCACTCCAGACCCTTGAATTGAAACTCAGGAATCTAAAAGAACTTGCTACCAGTGGTGCAATCTCACCCTCAGAGTACATGGAGGATAGAAAGGAGTTTGAAGATGAAGCAAACAGGATTAGAGGATACCTTGCTTCCGTGGATGAAAAGATGAGGACTTGGGTTCGCGACGCAGAAAGGACTTTAACCTTCGCTGAAAGAGCAGTAGAGGTGTTTAAGAATGGAGATGAGGACAAACGCAGGGAGATTCTATCTGCTTTGGGTACCGAGCATATCCTTCTCGACCGCCAGTTGACCATCCAAACAGAAAAACCACTCCTTGTTGTTCAAGAAATGGTTTCTCTGGCAAAGGAGCATTCAATTCCATTAGAACCTGCTGTTTTCCTTGCAGCATATGGTCCAAATGGAAAAATTTTAACTCCGTTTCCTGTGTTGTGGAGATGGCGGGAATTGAACCCGCGTCCGAATTAGGCTGCTTCTGTGAGTCTACAGTGCGTAGGTTGTCTCAAGGTTTAAGCCTTGCAGGTATGAGACAAACAGAATCCTGCAACGCCGATCTCCAAGAATGTTAGATGAAACCGGAGAAGGGTTTCATCCCAAGCCTGATGTTTATTACACCGCCTCTTCCGTATCAGACGTCAGGAAGGACGATGCCAGTCCGGCCCCGCGTTAGTTACGCGAGAGCGGGAGTGAAATCCTTAGCAGTGAAGTAAGGACTTTTTACGCTATTCTTTGCACGTAAAGGTGAGTGTATTTTAACGAATCCACACTCTCTTTCGACACTGCACACACAAACAGGGACTAACCGTCGATGCCAAGCATCCCCCGAAAATTTTGAAAGGCTTTTCAAAATTTTCGGGGAAGGCTGTGTGAGAATTAAGTATACAACAACTACCGAAATGTGGGGCGGAGTGCTGGAAACTCCGCCGCTAGTTGTACCGCACGGGTCAGTCCCTTTTCTTCAGCGGGATGACATTGCTTTGCGTCACAGCAAACCTCTCAGGGTGGCATGTTTGCACATGCGACTCCAGTTTGCGGATCGCGTCCAGATCGGAATCACCATACTCGGGGTGTCCGCATTCCGGACAAGCAGCCTTGTGCTCGTTGACGACTATTTCAGTTTGTGCTCGCGCACGCATGTGGACCTCCTTCTTTTTTCTGACCCACATTTCGATATTTGTTGTATCGTTCACTATTATATATGAATTGTTGCAAAGAACGAATAACTAGTTCGGCCTTCAGAGGCAGGGCGGATCACAACGTATCCGCCAGGGAAGAGACGAGCGTTCACTTCGTGAAGATGAAGCTGTCGTTATCCCTAAAGAACTGCTGCATGAACTCCTTCGCCTCTGCGTCCATGGTCACCGTTTCGGGTATGACAATGAACGCATCGTAGTCGAAGAACTCATGGTTGGAAGGGTCCTGAAACCATTCCAGGTACAAACGCATCTGCAGCAATTGTTTGTACACTTCCAAGTCAATGACTTCCGCCACAATTGCCTCCACTGCGTTCTGGCCACCTCTGAAGGTCGAACTATTATTGATTTTTCAATATCCTGTCGATCTCGCGCTTGGTGTCTCGTTTCTTAATGGTCTCACGCTTATCGGTCTTCTTCTTTCCGCGTGCTAGAGCAATCTCAAGCTTGATTTTGCGGCCATTATTATACAACTTAATTGGCACTATTGTCAACCCTGCCTGTTCTCCCTGCGCTTCCAGACGAGCAAGTTCTTTTTGTGAAAGGAGGAGCTTCCGCGCACGCTCCGGGTCATAGTTCTTGGGTGTGTTCGCTTCCTGATACGGAGAAATGGAAATGCCCACCACAAAGGCCTCGCCGCCGCGGATGACCACGTGGCCTCCTTCGAGCTTGCCCTTGCCCTTGCGCACAGCCTTCGCTTCGTGGCCATACAGCACAATACCAGCCTCGAACTCCTCGAGCATCTCAAAATTGAAGTACGCTTTTCTGTTGGTAATGTATGTGCTCATGTATGTAAAAACTATAGCAAATGAAGCATTTTTACAGAAGGTGCTGGCAAGCTCTCCTTAATGAGCTCTTCATAGCCAAATCAGGCTATTTCTGTATAATGGCGCCATATGACCGATACGCAAAATAACAAGGAAAATAAGGAGGAGAAGGAGGCAAAGGTGCCGGAGCCGGAGGGGGGAACAGACACCCGCAAGGATGCACACGAGTCATCCGAAGAGGAAAAACCGAAACTTGCGCCAAAGCGGGGCGTGCAGCTCCCGTCAATGAAGGGTGCAGGCAAGAAGATGCCGATCGGCCCGGGTAATTTCTGGAACAATATCCTATCGACGGTCCTGGTTTTAGTGCTCATTACTGCTGCATACTCATATTTCGTGGAGAACAAGGAAGAGCCGGAAGAGCTCTCCGTCTCAGAGGTTGCTAATCAGGTCAAGGCGGGGGAGGTCTCATCGATCATTGTCCGCGGCTCTGAACTTGAGGTCACTTACAAAGACTCCACACGCAATGAGGGAGTTGCGAAAAAGGAGGCAGACTCGGCAGTGACTGAAACACTCGCAGCCTTGGGTGTGACCACCGATCAGCTCAATGCGGTTGAGATCGATGTACAGAATGAGACCGGTCTCACGTACTGGCTTTCAAACATCGCACCGTTCTTGTTTCCGCTCATTTTCCTCGGCATCATCATCTGGTTTTTCACGCGCTCGGTTAAGGGTGCGGGCATGCAGGCAATGAGCTTTGGCGCATCAAAAGCGCGCATGATCGACCCGAATGACCAGGCACAGAAAGTGACCTTCAAGGATGTGGCCGGCGCAAAGGAGGCGAAGCAGGAGCTTGAGGAGATCGTGGACTTTTTGAAGAACCCGAAGAAATTCCTCGACATCGGCGCGGAGATCCCCAAAGGGGTGATGATGATGGGTGCTCCCGGCACCGGTAAAACACTCCTTGCCCGCGCAGTAGCGGGAGAAGCAGGAGTACCGTTTTTCTCAATCTCCGGTTCGGAGTTCGTTGAGATGTTTGTTGGAGTTGGTGCCTCACGTGTGCGCGATCTCTTCTCTATGGCAAAAAAGAACGCGCCGGCGATCATCTTCGTTGATGAGATCGATGCGGTAGGGCGCGTACGCGGTACGGGCGTCGGCGGCGGAAACGACGAGCGCGAACAGACGCTCAATCAGATCCTTGTTGAGATGGATGGCTTTGAGCCAAATGCAAAGGTCATTGTCATGGCTGCGACCAACCGTCCTGACGTGCTCGACCCTGCACTCTTGCGCCCTGGGCGATTCGACCGCCGGGTTACGATCGATCTGCCTGACCGCGGCGACCGCAAAGCTATTTTGGAAGTACATGCGCGCAAGAAGCCGCTGCAGGAAGATGTAAATCTCGAAGTGATCGCTCAGCGCACACCGGGCTTCTCCGGAGCTGACCTCTACTCGCTTATGAACGAGGCAGCGATCCTCGCTGCACGCGAAGCACGCAAGAAAGTAGGGCAGTTCGACATCATCCGCTCCATTGAGAAAGTGATGCTTGGTCCTGAACGCAAAAGCCATGTGCTTTCAAAGAAAGAGCGTCTGGTCACTGCCTATCACGAGGTGGGTCACGCGCTTGTTGCATCGGTTTTGCCATACGCTGACCCCGTGCAGAAGATCTCTATCATTTCACGCGGAAGAGCAGCCGGTTATACGCTCAAGCTCCCCGATGAGGACCGCAGAATGCATACGCGCAAGGAGTTTCTCGATGATATCGCGATGACTCTCGGCGGCTACGTGACCGAACAGATGGTGTTTGATGACCTCACAACCGGTCCGTCAAACGATCTGCAGGTTGCGTCAAACCTCGCGCGCGACATGGTCACAAAGTACGGTATGAGCCCGCTTGGGCCTATTGCCTTTGAAGGCACGGGAGGAAGACTGATCGGCGGCGGCTTAAGCGAAGATCGGGGCTATTCGCCGCAGGTTGCAAAAACTATTGATGATGAGGTCACCAAGATCATCGAAGAAGGCAAGGAGAAAGCGCGCGAGATACTCACCAAGTACCGCTCGGCGCTTGACTCCATCTCAAAACAGCTTGCTGAAGTAGAGACGCTTGAGCGGGAAGCATACGAAGTCCTGCTGAAGGCAGAGGGCGTACCGATCAATGATGCCTACCGCGATGCCCGTCTTGCTGAAGAGGCAATCGGCGACCCATCAAAGGCACTTCAGATCGAGCCAGCAACTGACTCAGAAGCAAACCTCGATCGAGATAAACTCACATAGTTTGCACAAAAAGACCCCGGCGCGTGCGCCGGGGTTTTGTTTGTTTTGATGAGAGGCTCTCAGTGAGCGTGCTCAGTTTGAAGAACGTGGGCCAGACCGATACGCAGCCGGTCAGGTTCTTGGGTCCACCCCAGAGGAATGACGATGTCGTTTATCTCCGGCACCGGTGTGGGCTCGGGGATGTCGCTCTTTTGCTCCACGCGGATATGGATGCGGTCGGTGCTCTTCGGACGAGGAAGGTTCCACCAGTCGGGCCCGTTGAAGCTTGCGAACTTCGCGAATCGCTCGTCGAGCGCGTTCATTTCCTTGAAAACGAACGCATACATAGCGATTGCATGCGGCAGATAGCAGCCGCACGCGGCGTCGTCGAAAGGAAGATTGCCGTCTTTCCCCACCTTGCTTACGCTCGGGTGAGGGGCGGTGTCCGTTCCCAGGATGACGCGCTTGTCGCCTGACGTCATGAACTCCCGTATTGCATCCTTGTGATGGGGCGCTTTTGGGATCGGCATGCACCGGAGGTGGTTCGCCCACGAGTGGGCGAAATCCTCGGTCGAGCAGATGGCGTGATGCGGCGTGATCGTGCAGACAGTGTTGCCGCTGTGGTCACTTTTCACCGCGTCGATGCCGTCGGTCGTGCTGATGTGCTCAAGACAGATCAGCAGGTCGGGGTAGCGTTCACGCAGCTGCGGGAAGATCTCCCGCATGAATTCGCCCTCCCGTTCTTCGTGCGGGAGTTCAGTGCCATCTTTGCTCATGACGCTTTCGCCGTGTATGAGCAAGCGTACCCCGTTGACCTCCATTGACCGCAAGGTCTCCGGCAGGCTCAAAATCGGGACACCCGCTCCGCTTCCGGTTGTTGCTCCCTTGTGAGGAGGGTACGCCTTCACGCCGAGCTTGAAGGGCTGAAGCGAGAAGTGCTCAACCACCTGCGCAGTGACGCGCGGGGTATAGTAGAGGGTCATGACGAACTCGACGCTGTTCTGGCCATGTTTGGCCGCAACTGCATTGAGCTGCTCCCAGTACTCCTCCGCCTCACGAATGGTCGTGATCGGTTGCGTGTTGGGCATCGCGAGTGCGTACTTCACCCACGATATCTGATGCGGAACAACCGCGTCGAGCATGGGGCTTTTCCGGAAATGCGCATGGAAGTCCGATGGACGGGGCATGGTTATCCCCAGAAGTTCACGGTTGGAATCGACGTGTTGCTCTACGAAGCTCATAGTGCATTCTCCTTTGCGTTTCAATTTGCAAGTCTGCGGCAACAGTAACAAAAAACCTTCCCGAGGGGAAGGTGAGGGTTCGTGCGCAAATTTGTCTTCGCGCACGAACTGTTTTCAAGGGTAGCCTACATTGCTGTAGGTTTCGGCGATCAGAGCAGGCACCCGATACGGGCGAAGCATGATGACCGTGCCGATGGATACGCTCTGCGCTCCTGCGGCGAACAGCAGCGTGGGCTGCCCTTTGGACATAATGCCCCCGCCAGCATTGATGGGAAGCTCAAGCCCGTCTGCACGCGCCCGCTTCACCCAGTTGAGCACCAGGGGGAACAAGATCTTTCCAGAGAGTCCGCCGCCGCCGAGATGTGCAAGCGGAGAAGCGTCCCCGAAAAGTTTGTGCCAGTCTACTTCCTGCGGCAGTGTACCGTAGGGCAGCGTATTGGAAACGCATACTGCGTCGATAGCCACTTCTCGCGCGATGCGCTTGACGGTTGAGGGTGAGGTGAGCACATTGAACTTGGGCACCAGCGGAATCCCAAGTTCAGTGAGGATCTTCAGGATCTCGATCGCTTCGTTCTCGAGTTCCTTCAGATTCTCGCCGGTATTGGGACACGAGAGATTCACCTGAAGCGCTACTTTCCCGCGGAACCAAGGAAGGGCACCCTTGAGGTAGCTCACATACTGGCGAGTCTCGATGAGGCGGCCCTCCTTGGTCTTAGACAGCGGCATGAACGAGATGAAGAACGGTTCTTGCCGTTCTTGCCACTTGTCCGTACGCAGCGCTTCTGCGATGCCGAAGTTGGAAAGTCCAACAGCATTGAGTGCAATCCCCTTGAAGGGATCGAACCTGATGCAGCGAGGGAATGGCATCTTGGGCTGCCACGTGTCCCGGCTCAGGGGCATATTCCCTTCGTTAGGATCGAGCGTGACCGTTTTCCCGACAAAGGTCAGGCCGTCAAGCGACGGAATGAAACGGTGATACCAGTAGCCCTCGCCGAAGAAGCCCAAGGCTCCAGACGCGGCCCAGATCGGACCGTAGTTGATTCCACGCAGATACATGGCATATCCTTTGGTTGAGAAGAACGTTCTTTCAGAAAGAGCCTATACCTTCGAGACAGAAATGACAAGCTATGTTCCGGCTGAATAATATGCATCAAAATATGATGGAGCAGGGGAATATAGGACCTGTATTTTAGGAGGGAATGTATTATCTTTTCTCCTCAGCAACGATGAGCCCGTCTTCCAGGTGCACAATGCGGTGGCAATGCTGCGCATACTCAGGTTCATGAGTGACCATGACAATGGTCTGTCCAGACTCGCGATTAAGTTTGGTCAGAAGCGCGATGACTTGTTCTCCTGAGACGCTGTCGAGATTGGCAGTCGGCTCGTCGGCGAAGATGATTTTCGGTTTGCCGGCAATGGCGCGCGCAACTGCAACCCGCTGCTGCTCTCCTCCCGAAAGTTCAGAAGGTAGGTTCTCATATTTTCCTTCGAGACCTACTGCATCAAGCGCTTCATGTGCGGTTCTCTTTGCTGCGCCCCATGTACCGCCACGCATGAGAATCGGTACCATGACGTTTTCAGCTGCTGAGAGGTCGGGTACAAGCGCATAGTCCTGGAAGACATAGCCGAGCGTCCGCAGGCGGAACTTGGTTTTCTGGTTCTCAGGCAGATGGAGCACGTTGGTGTCATCAATGACGATCTCGCCGGTTGTCGGTGTATCCAGAAGTGACAGCTGGTACATGAGGGTCGATTTGCCTGCACCTGACTTGCCCATGATCGCAACGAACTCGCCCTCTGCAACTGCAAAATCAATGCCTTTAAGCACATGTGTGGTGAGGTCGCCCTTGCCGAATGTTCTGCGGATGTTTGTTGCGTTGATGATGTGTGCCATATTATTTTCTTCCTAAGATCGAGTTGAGGGTATTCTGCCGCGCGATCATCCATGCAGGGAGAAAGCCAGCCACAAGCGTAATAACAAAGAGGATAACGAACTTGATGAACGTGCTCATCACCGGCGCCACGAGAATGCCATCACTGAACGGGAAGTTGATCGGGTTCTCCGCGAAATAGGGGACGAGCACGAAGTACGTGAGCGCTGCCCCCAAGAGCGAGCCAGTAAGCGCATAGAATGCCGCCTGCAACACATAGGCGATCTCGATGGCTTTACGCTCGATGCCGATACCTTTAAGAATACCGATGTGTCTGCGGCGGGAAAGTGCATTGATGAAGATGATAATGAAAATAGTTATTGATGCCACCACGATACCAATGGAACCGATGAATGCTCCCAAGAGATCAAAGGTGTTCTTGATATCTGTGAGAAACTTCGGCAAGCCTTCTTCAAAGGTTTGGATTTTTGCATGTTCAGAAAGGCCGCTTTGCACCATTGCTTCCTTTACACGTGCGTTTGCCTCAGGCTCATGGAGCCGTATGACGATGAGGTCAGCGTTGCGGTCAATGCGGTTAAAGAAGCGGCGGAACTCTTTTTCATTGATGTAGGTGTTGAGGTTCACATCATCCACCTTCGACTGGATGATGCCTTTGACAATAAACTCTTTACTTATGTCTCCCCGTGTCATGCGTACCGTGTCGCCCGGATGCACCTCTTCGACCGTTTCAAAGATGTCGCCATAGAGTTCAGCATATTGCGACACATAATATGCACCGATGAGTATGTATCCTTCTTCTTCCGAATCAAGGTACGAGCCTTCAACGATCGACGCTGAAAGCTCTGACATCGCGTCTTCATCGTACGGATCGATGCCTGTTACGGTAACCGCAGTCTCATCGCGCTCGCCCTTAAGGTCCCGGCGCGTCTTATAGTTGGCTTCAAGCACAGCGGTAGCTGCGTAGCGCACTGAGTAGTCGACGATCTCGGGGAACATATCAAGCTGCCTGATAACCGACTCCGTGTCGAGGATGTGATCCTCACCGTCTTTGGCGCTGATGACGATGTCGCCCAATCCATTTTCGCGCACCGCTTCTTCTGCTCCGGCGATAAGCCCGATAAGCACGCCCGAAACAGCGATAAGGTTGAGGAAGGTGAGCGTCATCACAAAGATGATGAGGAGCGTCGTGAATTTGCCCGCCCGCTGTATCTGACGGAATCCGAGCAAAAGGCCGATGCGCAATGCACGCATACTATGGAGCGACCACCGTGTCGCCTTCGTTTAAGCCGATAACCTCCACGTACCCGTCATTGCCGAAGAAATCAATACGGACCGTTGTTGTCGCAACCGCTGATCCGCGGGCGGTTCTGACGCTGTAGGAACCGTCTTCATTGGTAATGAGGAAGCGCTTTGGGATGCGGAGCGCATCAGACTTCTCTGCAACAATGATGTCGACATCGGCATTGAGACCTGAGCGGATCCACTCGGGAGTTGTCTCCAGCTGTATGGTTGCTTCGAAATACGCGACACCGTCTATAACAACTGCAAGAGGGGAGATGTACTCGATGGATCCCCGGAGCGCCTCTTCGCTGCGTGCATCAAACCATGCGGTGACCGCCTGACCCTCTTTCAGTTTGGTGATGTCTATTTCAGGGACGCGGACCTTCAGGGTGAAAGCATCCTGTGCAAGTACGGTAATAACCGGAGAAGAGAATGCCGTCTCTCCCTTGACGATCTCGACATCGGTTACAACACCATCAAAAGGTGCGACAATCGAGCGGTCTTGAAGAAGCGCATTGATTTGTGCTACCCCTGCTTGTGCCTGCTCCACGTTTGCTCTTGCTTCTGCTACCTCTTCTGTTCGCGCTCCGTCGAGGACTCCGTGCGTCTTCTCCACAGCAATATCGCGCGCGTCCTCTGCAGCGCCAACAGCGTTTGCCTGTGATTCGAGCGCAAGTTTGTAAGCGTTCTCATTAGCGATGTACGAGCTGCTGCGCGTGTTGGGAATCTCTATCTGCCACACAGAGCCATGGTAGTTTGCATCATCACTCCATTGTAAAAAGAGTCCGCAGGATCCAAGCGGCGCCTGCTGGTCTGTTGAAACCGTAGCAATGCCCTCCTCTAGGCCGGAGAATTGGTATGAGTAGCCGGTGAAGGCATTTGAACTGTATGTCTCAAGCGTGTATGTACCTTCGTTTTGGCACGTGTACGTGCCACTTACTGTTGGAGCGGTTGCATTTTCGTCCGGATCGGTGGCATATGCTTGGAGATCATCTGAGAGCAAGGCGGTGCGTGCGTTCTCCACCTTCTGGCGCTCCTCAGAAATGGTGCGCGCGAGTTCCAATTCAGCATTTTGCGCCTGAAGCTCCGCAATAGTTTTGTCTGAAGAGTCGGCTCCTGCCACGAGCTTGTTGTAGCGCGCCTGTGCGGCTTGGAGTGAGGCAATTGCTTCGCTGCGCTGCGCTACAAGCTGCGCAGAAGCGAGTGTTGCCAATACATCGCCCTCGCGCACTTCCATGCCTTCGTATGCAAATACTTCGGTCACGACTCCCGAAGCAGGGAACGCGAGTTCGGCGGTGTTTTTCGCCTCAATGAATCCCGAAACAGACACTACCTCTGCAACATTGCCGCGCTCAACTTGTGCGCTCACCCAATCCGGCTCATGGGGATTGAGCGTCCGAAAAAGAATAGCCAATGCAGCAAGAATAAAAAGTGCTGCAAAAACAATTGAAAGTGTTTTTTTACTTGGGGATACCATTTACGATAAGTATAGCAATGAGATTGCTGGGCCGGGTTGGTTTATACAGATTCAAATGAGAACCGATGCTGTCCTCACGAGTTACTAACTCACTTCGTTCGTAAGTACTCGCGAGCCCGCCTCGCTTGCCTCCGGCATCGCTGCGGCTCGGACACAAGCCGCACGAGACTTTAGTCTCGTGCTAAAAGAAAGGCACCCCCCTTGCATTGCAAGGGGGGTGCCTTTCTTTTGCTTGTGTCCGCCCGCTTGGACTCGAACCAAGGACCACGGAGGTATAAGCTCCGCGCTCTACCAACTGAGCTACAGGCGGTGACGAGAGGCAAATCACGAGAGCTCTCTCTCGTAGTTTTCTCGAGGAGCCGTCCTGTATCGGTGAGATACAGGCGGAATAATCTCTTTGTTCACCTCAACTACGTAAACGTAGTGACAGCAACTATACCGCGAATTGCTCACTTGCTCAATTGCCTTCAATAGCCGCGGAATGGGTCGTTGACAATGTGCCGTAACCCTTTTTCTTTGCATGCTTTCCGCAATGCCCCGATCATGCCCGGAGAACCAGAAATGAAGTAGCTTGCACTATTGCCGTACATTGCTACCAGTTTATCCAGTTCAGCGTTTACTTCCTCGGGTGTATGCGTATAGATGATCTCAAGAGAAGGGTCCGAAGCAAGCATGTCGAGTTCTTCCTTGAATGTGTATGCTCCGACTGCGGAATAAATGAGCGTCAAATCCGTGTCGGGTATGACACCATTTGCGATGTCTTTCATAAGCGCACGGAAGGGTGTAATACCGATGCCTCCTGCAATACCGATGATCCTTGAAATATTGTCAGATGTATGGAATTCGCCAAACGGGCCATGCATGATGAATGTGTCACCGGGCTGCAGTTGCAGCAGTTTCTCTTTGAAATCACTGTGTTCTTTTTTGATGATCGTACTGATGCGTACAACTCCTTCTTGTGCAGATGAGGCAATGGAGAAAGCTCGCCAGAACTTGCCCGTAAAGGTGCTCCGCGGGAAAAGAAAGATGCCGTGCTGTCCTGCTTTCCAGGTAAAGGGGTCAGTTGGAGTGAAGAGGAATGAGTATATATCTTCCGATTCCTGAATGCGCTCTTTAAATATGAGCGTTCTGCGGTTTATAACCGGCAGATAATCAAACGGATGGCGCACGGCGCGTGTGATGACGTCAAACATGACTATACTCTACCGCGTTTGCCGCAGGTGCAAAAGATGCGATCCAAAGAACAGTGTGCGCACTTGGTTTGAGGTTCTTTCACTGAAGGCGTATAGTGGAGGAAGCGTCGAGTGTGTCACTCACTGTAAGGAGACTGCCATGGCTCACACAAGCGTAGGGAGCCGTTCGCAAGGCACGGCCCTTGTTCCTTCAAACGCAGCATCGTCGGAGTTCGGTTTCGTTTATACCTACGTCCGGGTGCTCACCGCCGAAGAGAAGCGTCGGGCCGACATCATTGCCCTCTACCAGAACTCACGCACAGAGATCAGCGAGGTTTATGGCGCTTTCAATCATATAGGACAGCTCATCGGAGCCGGAGCGGAGCGCGAGCTTGTAGTTGAAGCTGCAGAGAGCAGCGGCTTCAAGACCCAGGCCTGGCTCATCTGATGCTCGAGTATGCACAGCAACTCAAGGCGACCTTCACAGGCCGCCTTTTGTTTTGCAAATGAAAAGGGCGGTCTTGAAACCGCCCTTCTTGCGCCTCTAGTCCGCACGCTCATACCTGCTCAAAATGAACGCTTTGTCGGATTCGCCCGAAGTATCGCTTGTTGCAACGAAGAGCCAGATGCCGCTTATGTTCTCAAAGGTTGCCTCTCTGATCACTGCGTCGGTGATCGTAACCCCATACGGCAGGCACATCAGCAGGAACGGGCATTCCTCATCGCACGCAAGCTGCTGCGGGCGGTTTTCCGTAGTCATTGCAAAGATGAGTCCCCAGCGGCACTCCTCCTTGTGGCAGAAGGGATTGCTCCCATCGTGTTCGACCACGATCTTCAGATGCTCATTTACGAGCCTGTGCTCATGGAGGTCCACTGCAATGTTCTCGGGAACCACTTCGCAGTGAAGTGTCATCCCCGGGACGTACGATTCGGTTTTTGGTACTTGGAAGAACACGTCCCCTCTCCCTGTGCAGAGTGATGACAGCAACTGTAAGGAAAAGCGCTGCAGAAATCAATAGCTACTCCATATGGAGCACTTCGCCCAGTCTCGCAACCTTGTGTGCAATCTGTTTGTGTGAGGTCAAGCGTGGGTCATGCTCGACAAGCGCATATGCTTCGCTACGGGCGGCTTCAACAAGCTTGAGGTTCTTGATCGCCTCCATGCCCAAGTCAGAAAGGCCCGACTGCTTTGCACCGTAAAGCTCTCCGGTGCCGCGGAACTGGAGATCGTATTCTGCGAGTTCAAACCCATTCTTTGCTGTAGAGAGTGCCTTCAGGCGCTCTTTGGTCTTCTCGCTCTTGCTTTCCGTAACCGCAAAGCAGTACGCCTGATGATTGCTGCGCACCACGCGTCCACGAAGCTGATGCAGCTGTGACAACCCGAAGCGTTCGGCCCCCTCGATGATGATGTTTGTTGCATTCGGGACATTGACCCCGACTTCCACTACCGATGTCGCTACCAGAATGTCGATGCGGTGTTCGGCAAAGTCGAGCATGATCTTGTCTTTCTCTTTGGGGAGCATCTTGCCGTGGAGCACGCCAATCTCATAGTCCTGGAAAACTTTTTTCTTCAGGCGCTGTGCCTCTGCCTTCACGCTTTTCTGAATGAGCGCTGTTTGTTTTTCCGGATCGGGTTCATCAATGCGCGGGCAGATCACGTATGCCTGTCTGCCTTCTTGCAACTGCGTGCGTACGTGCTCGTACATTGCTTCCTGCTGCGTCGGTCCCACGATCTTGGTAATGATAGGCTTCCGTCCTTTAGGCATCTCATCAAGGAGCGTAATGTCGAGATCGCCGTAAATGGTGAGTGCAAGCGTGCGGGGGATGGGAGTTGCGGTCATGGAAAGAAGATGAGGCATACGCGCATCTTTCTTCGCAAGCGCCTTTCGCTGGTTGGTACCGAAGCGATGCTGTTCATCGATGATGATGTACGCCAAATGCTTGAACTCAACCGACTTATATATGAGTGCATGTGTGCCGATGAGAATGGGTATCTCTCCGTTTTTAACCCACTTCAGAAGCTGGGCGCGGGAGATCGCCGTGGGCTTATTCGGGTTAGTTTTGGAAGGGAACTTCTGACAGCCACTACCTGTGATAAGTCCGATCTGGATGGGGAGATGCTTGAAGTACTCAATAAAGCTCTCAAAGTGCTGCTTGGCAAGGATCTCGGTTGGCGCCATGTAGGCTACCTGCAGATTGCCAAACTCGAGTTTCTTTCCTTTGCCTTCCGGAGGACGGCTGGTTGCCACCGCGTATGCGGTAGTTGCCGCAACTGCGGTCTTCCCGCTTCCAACATCCCCCTCAAGCAGGCGCGACATGGCGTGAGAAGCAGTGAAGTTCTCGAGGATGGTCTCAATCGCGTTGCTTTGCGCTTGCGTCATCGCAAACGGGAAGCGCTCTGTGAACGCCGCAACGTGTTCGGATGAGGTATTCACCTGGTAGGTGCTTCCGGCATTGGCTTCTGCGCGCGAAAGTGCTTTTTGTACCTGTATGTAAAAAACCTCCTCAAATGCAAAACGCTTTCGCGCGCTTTCCGCATGCTCTTTCTTCTTGGGTGAGTGTATCCACACCAGCGCAGTTTTAAGTTCGGGGAGGTTGTAAGTGTCGAGAATGTGTTTCGGAATAGGGTCTTCTAGTCTTTCAAGAATGCCTTTCTCAAAACACTTCAGTACCGTATGGTAGAACCATTTGCTCGTGACGCCTTTGCTTTCACGATAGACGGGGTAGATCGTATCGTCGCGCACGTCCGTGTCTTTGAAGATGGAATCGTGGCGGTCAATAGGAAGGGAATCGAGTTTTTCAATTTCCGGGTTGGCTATGTAGAGTTTTCCTTCGCTTCCGGTTACTTTCCCAGCGAGCTTTACATACATGCCGTCCTGCAGCATCTTCGCTAGGTACGGCTGGTTGAACCACATGACCTTGATGCGCGCTGAGCCGTCCTCGATCCAGCCTTCGGCGATCGGCCGCCTGCTTTTCCATGCTTTGCGGGCTTTGAGTCCTCCGATCTGTCCATACACGATAGCTTGCTGGTCTTTTTGCAGACCGCCAACCGACTGAATATCACTGATGTCCTCATACCGTACCGGAAGATGGTACAGAAGGTTCTCGATCGTCGTGATCCCGAGGCGTTTGAGTGCCTTTGCGTGTGGCACGTCAATGCGGAAATGGTCAGCTATCGTATCAGAAGTATGCATGCGCCCATCATATCAGAAATGGCATTAGTGCTGGATGGGTTCATATCGTATACTACTTTCCGTTATTGTAGTTGAAGTTGTTATGTCATTGAAAAAATCAACACCCAAAAAATCTCCGGCACGGAAAAAAGCCGTTCCAAAAAACAATGCTAAGAAAAAGGATTATGCTGCGCTTGCTCTTGCGCTTCATAAGAAATTGGGAGGGAAGCTTGAGGTTATCTCCAAAGCGAAGCTTCAAACACGCGATGACTGGAGCACTGCGTACACTCCGGGAGTAGGAGCAGTGTCCTCGCATTTGGCAAAGCATCCAAAAGATGCGCGTGTATATACCACCAAGCGAAACACTGTTGCGGTAGTTTCAGACGGGTCGGCGGTGCTGGGCTTGGGCAACTTGGGTCCTATTGGCGCATTGCCAGTCATGGAAGGGAAGGCGGCCATCTTCAAGGAGATGGGAGGCGTGGATGCGTTCCCGATCGTGCTTGATACGCAGGACACTGAGGAGATTATAAAGATAGTCAAAGCGATCGCTCCCGGCTTCGGCGGCATCAATCTTGAAGATATTGCTGCGCCCCGCTGCTTTGAGATCGAAGATCGACTGAAAGATGAGCTCGATATCCCGGTTATGCACGATGACCAGCACGGCACAGCAATTGTAGTGCTTGCCGGACTCATCAACGCTGCAAAGGTGGTCAAGAAGGAGTTTGCAAGTCTTAAGGTGGTCATTGTGGGAGCCGGCGCCGCAGGGTGCGCTATTGCGCGGCTTCTGCTGCAAGCTGGCATTGAACAGGTGACCATATCAGACAGTACTGGCATTATCTATGAAGGACGCACCGGACTCGTTCCGTATAAAAAAGAACTTGCGAAGATCACTAACAAGTCGCACATAAAAGGAGAAGCACTCAATGCGATCAAAGGAGCCGATGTGCTTATTGGTGTTTCTGGTCCAGGAACTATCACCAAGCACCACATTGAAGAAATGGCACAGGGTGCAATTGTTTTTGCGCTTGCCAATCCTGTACCTGAGATCAAGCCGGAAGACGCGAAACAAGCAGGTGCTGCAGTGGTTGCAACCGGGCGCTCGGATTATGCCAACCAGGTGAACAACTCACTCGCATTCCCTGGTATCTTCCGCGGCGCACTTGATAAAGGCGTGACTGCAATCACCGATGAAATGAAGCTTGCCGCTGCAAAGAAGATAGGAGGTCTTGTAAACCACCCGACAGCCGATGAGATCATTCCGAACGTGATGACGCCGGGCCTTGTCAAAGCGGTTGCAAGTGTCATTAAGTAACACAATGAGCAAAAGAGACTACTGAATTAATGTATGTCCGCTTATTTTCCCCTTGGGGAAAATGCTGAACAAAAGTAAATACTGTGAGTCAGGGAGAAAATGTCGGCAGAAAGCTTTGCTTTCTGCCGACATTTTCTTGTGGTATTCTGCGAAGCAGGAAACACCGCGATCATGCGGTTTTGTTATTTGAATCAGAGCCGAAGGAGGGCTTATTACTATGAGAAGAGTTGTGGTTACCGGCATGGGGATCGTCTCTGCTCTTGGCAACAATACTGCCGAGGTTCGCGATAGCCTTTACAATGCCCGATCGGGCATTGTCGAAGCGCCTGAGTACAAGGAACTCAACTTTCGGTGTCAGGTGCATGGGGCACCTACGCTCGATCCGTTTGCAGTGCTTGATCGCCGCACCACCCGCTTCATGGGCAAGGGCGCGGCGTGGAACTACATTGCTATGCTTGAAGCCATTGCGATGTCGGGCCTTGAGAAGGCCGACATCCGCAATCCTCGGACCGGCATCATCATGGGTTCTGGTGGTCCGTCAACAAGGACCATCGTTGAAGCGGCCGACATCACTCGAGAGAAAGGGCCAAAGCGGATCGGTCCACTTGCAGTACCCAAAGCGATGAGTTCAACAGCGTCAGCAACACTTGCTACGCCGTTTGAGATCCTCGGGGTCAACTACTCGATCTCGTCTGCGTGCGCAACTTCAGCCCACTGCGTCGGCGATGCGTCTGAACAGATCGCATGGGGCAAGCAGGATGTCATGTTTGCTGGAGGGCATGAAGATCTCGACTGGACCCTATCAAATCTTTTTGATGCGATGGGGGCCATGTCGTCGAACTTCAATGACAATCCCGCGGTGGCGTCGCGTGCCTACGATGTGAACCGCGACGGCTTTGTCATCGCGGGCGGAGCAGGGGTCCTCGTTCTTGAGGAGCTTGAGCATGCGAAAGCGCGAGGAGCCACCATCTATGCCGAGATCGTCGGCTACGGTGCAAGCTCCGATGGCTTCGACATGGTCGCCCCTTCGGGAGAAGGTGCTGAACGCTGCATGAAGATGGCTCTTGAAGGCGCCAAAGGAGCCAAGATCGATTACATCAATCCTCATGCAACGTCTACGCCCGTGGGAGACATGCGGGAGATCGAGGCGCTTCGCGGGGTTTTCGGAAGGGACTATCTGTGCCCACCGATATCAGCGACCAAATCGCTTTCTGGACATTCCCTGGGAGCGTCTGGGGTACATGAATCCATCTACTGTCTTCTTATGATGCAGCAAGGGTTCTTGTGCAAAAGTGCCAACATCGAGGAGCTCGATCCTCTCTTCGCTGACATGCCGATCCTGCGCGAACGTGTCGACAATGTCGACATTGGCCACGCACTCTCCAATTCCTTCGGGTTTGGTGGGACCAACGCTACGCTCGTGTTCCGGCATGGACAATTGGTCTGAATCATTGAAAGCGGCGCACGCGCCGCTTTCACAAACTGCCCTTTGCAAGGGTGGTTTTTTGATTTATATATCTGTGCTATTCTGTCTCCACTTCAGGACGTGGCTGAGCTGGATGAGATAGGTGCGGGGCACATATCTCATCTGAGCAAAGCGAAGTGGACGAACTCTGAGACCAGCTCAGCCACGTCTCCTGAATGAAATGAAGGAGACGTGGCTGAGCTGGTCGAAGGCACCTCACTGCTAACGAGGCAGGGTCTAAAAGCCCTCATGGGTTCGAATCCCATCGTCTCCGCAAAACAAGGAGCCCAACGCGTATGCGTTGGGCGACTTTTGTTTTGCGAGAAGACGGTGGGATTCGAAAAGGTTGCTTAGTATTTTGTGACGGAAGGAAACAAAATACTGACAACCTGTACTGAAGCTGTAAGCTTCGAATCCCATCGTCTTTGTTTTGCGAGGAGACGATGGGATATGAAAATCTTTTGAGCATAGATTCAAAATAAATCGTTCTGCGCTATACTGTTCGCCACGGAAGAGTGGCTGAGTGGTTGAAAGCGCACGACTCGAAATCGTGTAAGGGGCAAAACCCCTTCGAGGGTTCAAATCCCTCCTCTTCCGCACGTGTGGTCATATGTACGACATTAGAAAAATGTTCATGCTAAAATTTTTGTATGCCTAAACAGCCGCCAAGCATAAAATTCTATGAGGAAGAATCCCCAAAGGTTTCTACGGACGGGGAGTCCATGCTGACGCGCTTTATACGCATGAGTTCAATGGGACTTATTCGCACAGAAGAGCAAGCAAGTCTTGTTGCGTTTGTGATACTTGTGCTTGCAGGATTGTTTGCCTATACATTTGTCCAGTCTCAAAAGCCAAATGCACCAACTACAACATTTGAGATCTTGCCACAGGAATCCATCGGCTCTTCGCAAGGGGTACCGTCGGCTTTACCATATGAAACACGATAGTAGTTTAAACAGCAAGAAAGGATTTTCGCTCATGGAACTGCTTGTTGCTATAGCTATTATTACGATGCTTACATCCGTGGTTATGGCCTCTTGGAGTTCAGCGAAAGAAAAAGCTCAGGATGCACGCCGCATCAGTGAATTGAAGCAGTTGAAGTATGCGCTTGAGTTGTACCACACCAATTACGGACATTATCCACGTGAATCAGAGGGTGCAAACGGCCGTATCGGTGAGGGCTCAGGCATTGACACTATGCTTGCAGACTTCATGACTGCCATTCCGCACGACCCAGCGGGTCCGGGCAGCGACACGTATTATTACTACTATGACGGAGATGCTACCTGTGGAGGGAGCGAGGATGTGGTAGTTGTCTTCGCATTCAACATGGCGCACGTCCCCGGCAATGGATCAGACTTCTGTTCTGTTTGGGGAGGCGAGGGTGGGTCTGGTACGGCCAATGCATATCACATTGTTGTCGGTCCATCTGATTAATCTGCGTTCACGGGAATTCCAAAAGAAGCTCATGCTATGATTTCATCATGCCAAAAAAAGTAGACCCGCTTTCTGCAACATTAAATGAATTGCATACCCAATTAAAGCGCCAGAATTCGCTCGGCTTTACGTTTTTGCAAGGGCTTATGCGCGGGATCTCCACAGCATTAGGGGCAACCTTATTCGTTGCTATCGCAACGTCGCTCACTATTCACTTTGCTGATTCTGAGTTTATGTCCGCACTCACGCGCTCTGTTATCACTGCGTTTGGCAGCTGATACTGCTTTTTAGTGGGCCAAGGCCACGCATTGTATTGACAGCGCTCCGCACGATTGGAGCGCTTTGTGTGCACTTTGAAGTGTTGCGCCTGTTGTAATAACGTCATCAAGAAGCACAACTTGTTTCCCTTGCAATAGTAAAGCTGCTTGTGCATGCACAGCAAATGCATCTGCCAGGTTCAGACGCCGCTGATCTCTTTTTAATGATGTCTGCGGTGGGGTGTTACGGACACGATAGAGCACATTCGTACACACTGTGTGGCGCTGTGCTTCTGCAAGCGCGAATGCTGCTACAGTCTCAACCTGATTATGTCCGCGCTGCCGCATGCGGACCTCAGAAAGCGGGACCGGGACAATAACTACTTCATCTTTAACTGATGCAAGCCATGTTGCAAGCAGAGAACTCAAGAGTAGATGCGCGTGGTGGTTGTTATGGTACTTCGAAAGGTGCAGTGCAGCTCGTATATGCGGATCTTTAAAGGATGAGAGGACACGGATGTTGTAGGGAGCGATACGTGTTTGAAGCTTATCCCTGAATTGCGATGGGGTGCATGCTTCAATGAGCTCCTCATCTGCAGAGGGGGGAAAAAGGAAGTGGAGGAGGTGTCTCAAACACAGTTGCATACTTTAAGTATACGACGAGTTGATGATAGAATGAGCGCAAATGGCGATTGATCTTAAGAATGTTTTTTCTTTTATAAAGAAATCTTCCAACCAGCGCCCTGAAAAAGTGGTGGGTATTGATTTTGGTTCCTCATCAATCAAAGTTGTTGAGATTGAGCTCAGTGATGAGGTGCTTATACTGAGTACGTATGGTGAACTTCAGCTTGGACCTTACGCTGGTGTAGAGATGGGGAAGGCAGTAAAACTCCCAACGCCAAAAAGGATAGAAGCTGTTGTCGATATAATGCGGGAGTCAGGCATCACCGCGAAGAATGGCGTAATGGCTCTGCCGCTTATTGATAGTTTTGTCACGATAATGGATCTTCAGACAAAGGAGGGTGAGGATATAGCGGCACGTATACCTGTCGAGGCGAGGAAGTACATACCAGTCCCACTTACCGATGTTACGCTTGAATGGAGTGAATTGTCTTCAATAGGAGATAATGCACTGCAAAAAGAGGTGCTTTTGGCAGCAATACATAATGATGCGCTTGTTGATATGACAAGTTTACTCAGTGCCATTCAGATGGTATCCCAGCCGTCAGAGATTGAGCTGTTCAGTACTCTCCGGGCGCTTTCCCGTGAATCAGATGATACTCTTGTGGTCATTGATATAGGTGCGCAGATGAGCAAGCTCTATGTAGCCGAAGGCGGATATCTGCGCCGTATCCATCGCGTACGCGCAGGAGGTGAGCATGTAACTGAAGCTCTTGCTCAGTTCATGAATATCCCTTTGGAAGATGCTGAGAACAAAAAACGTAATTATACCTCGGACTCAAATTCTTCAGCAGAAATAAAGAAGATCGTTGCAGAGACATTTGATCGGCCGCTGCAGGAGTTCAAGAGAGTGGTGGGCCAGTACGAGCAGCGAGTCGGGAAACAAGTGTCCCGCGTAGTCTTCACTGGTGGAAGTACACTCTTTTACGATTTTGCCTCTTACGCAAGCTATATGTTTGACCGCGAAGTTGAATTGGCAAATCCTTTCACTAAAGTAGGGTACCCAGCATTTATGGAAGATAAGCTGCGTGAGATCGGTCCGGTGTTTGCCACGGCATTAGGGGCTGCGCTGCGTGCCTTTGAACAATAAGCTGTCCACAGAATACTCAGTGGGTGAATTATGAAGTGCGTATAATAGTAACAGTATGATTAACTCTCAAGGTACTTCTTTCATCCCTCAGCGGCCGAGCAAAGGAAAGGCCAATACTCGCCGCGTCCGTAAGATATATGTTCTTTCATATGTCAGTTACATCATGTTTTTCGGCTCGGTGTTGGCTGCAGTAGGAGTATTTTTCCTCAATTTTTCTCTTGATTCACAGCTCGAAAGACAAAAACAGCTCCTGGCTGCTGAGCGGGATCAATTCAACCAAGGGGAGATCGAAAGCATCCGTGACCTAGAAAAGAGAATCGAATTGGCTCAGGAGAGACTCAACAACCATGTTTCTGTACTCTCCGTTCTTCAAGCTCTTGAGGAAAGCGCGGTCCAGTCCATCAAATACATGAAATTTAGCTATAAACGGCTCAATGACATGGCGCCTATAGTGACTTTATCAGGCGATACTGATCGGTTTAATAGTGTGCTTTTCCAGAGGGAAGTACTTGAGTCTAATCCGGTACTTGCAGGTAGTACCTTCACTGAAGTGGGTATGGTCTCAAAGGAGCTTGAGAATCCACCGTTCCTTCAAAAAGTAGTCGCCTTTACCTTTGAGAAGGAGATAGAAAAAGAGCTCATCGGATATACTCCCCGTGAAGCCGGCGCAACTTCGCAGCCTGTACAACAGCAAGAATTTCAAGAGCAAGAAGAGCAGGTAGAGCAAGTAGAACAGTCTTCATCCGAAGGAGCAAGCGAGGTTTCGGATGAGGTTGAAACAGCAGATGAGGTAATCACTGAGGGAATATAAACATATGGGATTCAAATTAATTGCACAACTGACACTCATCCTTGCTGCGGTAATAATTTTCTTGACCTTTATTCAGCCATCACTGATACAAATGAAGGATACGCAGGATGAACTTTTCCAGTATAGCGAAGCGGTATCCAAAGCTTCACAATTCAATGCTCGTCTGCGAGAACTCATCGGTATCCGCGATTCATTTGCACAGGAAGACATTGATGCACTTGAGCGTCTTCTTCCTACCCATATTGATTCCATAAGTGTCATGCGTGATATCGAAGCAATATTTGCAAACAATAATGTAGTAATTACAACACTCACCGCAGATGACCTGATTGACCCGATAACAGATATTGCAATAGAGAGTCCGATAGTTGTTGAAGCGCAACCAACGAACGGTCTGGCCTATCAAGATTTTAAGGTAGCCTTTATAGGATCATATAGTCAATTGCGCGATATACTTTTCCAGACAGAAATGAGTGCTACTCTGCTGGAAGTCATAGAACTCAGCTTTGGAACTGTAGATCAGGCTGATGCTGATGATGAAGGGGATACACCAATCATAGTAGAGAGTACTGATGGAGAGTTCTCGTTTACCATAACGTATAGAACATATGCACTTCCTGTAAGTGGTATTTAAATTTATATGTCATCACTTTTGCAAAACATAATAGTCATCGGCGGCATCGTTCTTCTTGCGGGTTTCGGGTACTATCTTTACACACAAAATGCGGCGCTTGATGTATCTACTGACTCGACAGTTAGTTCTCAGGTCGCCGCAGAAACTGCAGACTTTTTGCGCAGACTTAATGAACTTAAAGCAATTGAGCTCAAAGGTGAGATTTTCTCTGATCCGCGATTCTTATCATTGAGAGACTACTCTTCTCCGATCAGTCCGGAAGCGGTTGGCGACAGCAATCCATTTGACGTAACCAATTAATTACATGGACGTACTGGGACGCTTACTTGAAAATGGATCGCTTACTGAAAATGATGTACAAGCAATAGCCTCGCTCATAGAAGAGAGGGAGCTTTCTTATGAAAAAGCCCTCCTAGGGTATGGAGTGCAAAAAGATATCGTCCGCAAAGCTCTTGCGGAAGAATTTGGTGTTGAAGGATTCATTCTGAAAGAAGATGAGTCAATAAAAGAGGAAGTACTCAATTATATTCCCGAGGAGTCGGCTCGACATTACCGCATCATGCCGCTCCGGTTAGAAGATGGCGTGTTACTCGTTGGTGCAAACGATCCGGAGAATTTGCAGGTGCGCGAAGTGCTCAACTTCGTCAGCGTTAAGCATAATCTGCCGTATAAACTGGCCTTTGTTCTCGATGAAGATATTGAAAAATACTTGACCTTCTACGACTCACTCACTGGCGAAGTAGATGAGGCGCTGGTCTCACTCGACAGTGACCTTGATGGAGAGATACTTGCGCAACGTGAGGCGCTTAATGGTGAGGATGAGGACAATCTTGATTACATCAAAGAAGATGCACCGGTTACGAAGATTGTTGCTACGATCCTGCGTTATGCGGTTGACGGAGGAGCTTCTGATATCCATGTTGAACCCACCGGAGAAAAAGTTGTTGTTCGTTTTCGCGTTGACGGTCTTCTCTCAAAAAGCCTTGAGCTTCCCAAGAACGTCCAGTCTGCGGTGGTAGCACGTGTGAAGATCCTCGCTTCCATACGACTCGATGAACGACGTAAGCCTCAGGATGGGCGCTTTTCCGCAAACTTTGATGGTCGTAAGATCGATTTCCGTGTTTCCATACTGCCTACCAACCATGGAGAAAAAGTGGTTATGCGTATCCTTGATAATGTGCGCGGTATTAACACGCTTGAAGAAACAGGTATATCTGAATATGACCTGCAGACTATTCTTCGCATGATCAAAGAGCCGTACGGGATCATTTTGATTTCCGGTCCAACTGGTTCGGGTAAGTCAACAACGCTCTACGCAATGCTCTCTGCGGTAGATCGGTTGACCAAGAATGTGCTCTCGCTCGAGGATCCAATTGAATACAATATTCCGGGAGTGAGTCAGTCACAGGTACGCCCTGAGATCGGCTACACTTTTGCAACCGGATTGCGCAGTGCACTGCGTCAGGACCCAGACGTCATCATGGTGGGAGAGATCCGTGATAAAGAAACTGCGCAGCTGGCAATTCAAGCGGCACTTACCGGACACCTCGTACTGTCCACTATTCACACGAATAATTCCATTGGTGTGGTGCCCCGCTTGATTGACATGGGTGTTGACCCATACCTTATTGCGCCAACGTTAAAACTTGCCATTGCACAGCGACTTGCCCGACGACTCTGCCCGGGTACTGGCAAAGAAACGCAGGTGGACACGGCTATGCAGATGATGTTTGACAATGCGTTTGCTACGCTTCCTGAAAAGTTCCATCATCGTGTACCGCAGAGCACAACAGTTATGCATCCTGAGCCATCGCCGGGGTGTGCCTCGGGTACGAAGGGCCGCGTTGCAGTCATGGAGGTGCTTGAGATCAATGCAGAGATACAGGAACTTATATTGCGCGGAGGATCCGAGGAGGAGATGTTTCTTGCTGCACGCAAGAATGGTTTCATGAGTATGCAGGAAGATGCTATCGTCAAGGCGCTCAATCACGTGATTCCATATGAAGAGGTAAGTAACTTCGGAACGAAAGTTGGAGTGGAGAATCTTATTGATCAGAATGAGCAACCTGTCGATAACCAGAAGTCAAGAGAAGTGACCAATGAAGTATAATAACGAGAATGAAGATCCTTCTGGTTGATGATGATATTTTCCTGCGTGATATGTACGCTACTAAATTTCTCGAACACGGGGACGAAGTTGTTGGTGTGCAAGATGGGGAAGAAGCTCTTCAGGTGGTAGGCAAGGATGTATTCGATGTCATCATCATGGACATGGTAATGCCGGGTATGACCGGGATTGATCTGTTGTCTTCCTTGCAGAAGCTTACGCTCCCTCAGCAACCCAAGTGCATTGTTTTGTCCAACCAGGGTGAGGATGCGGACATAGAGAAAGCGTATGAACACGGAGCGATAGGGTACATTATTAAAGCCGATTCAATCCCAAGTGAGGTGGTTGAAAAAGTGCATCAGTTAGTTACACAATAATATGGCATCAGTAGACTACAAGCGAGAACTCAAAGATCTTATAGACATCGTTGTCAGTGAGAATGGTTCTGACCTGCACTTGGCAACTAACTCGCACCCGATTGTCCGTGTCTCTGGCTCGCTCATTCCGCTTTTAAAGAAACCGATACTCACCAATGCTGATGTTGACGGGTTCGCTCGAGTGCTCATGAGCCAACAAAAATATGATGAATACGTCAAGACTTTTGAGGTTGACTTCTCATATGCAAATGCCGACGGTGTTCGTTTCCGTGGCAATGGATTTTTCAATACAGGGGTGCAGTCAATTGCGCTGCGCCTTATCCCAAACGCTATCCGGACGCTTGAAGAACTCAGTTTGCCGAGTATTCTGGAGAGCTTTGTGCAGCGACCTCAGGGGTTTTTCCTTTGTGTAGGGCCGGTAGGACAAGGAAAGTCAACAACGCTGGCTGCCATGGTTGAGCTTATCAACCAAACACGTGGAGGACACATTGTGACCATTGAAGATCCGATTGAATATATTTATGAACCAAAAAAAGCGCTGATTGCACAGCGTGAAGTGGGGGTTGATACGGTCAGTTTTGAAGCAGCACTTCACTCTGCATTTCGTCAGGATATCAACGTCATTCTCGTGGGAGAAATGCGGAATTCTGAGACTATATCTACTGCAGTCACAGCAGCTGAAACGGGCCACCTCGTGCTTTCAACGCTCCACACGAATAATGCCGCACAGACCATTGACCGTATCATTGACTCATTCCCCGCAGGGCAGCAAGATCAGATCCGCGTGCAGCTCGCTGGTTCGCTCGCTGGTATTTTCTCGCAGCGTTTGATACCGAAGATATCAGGTGGTCTGGTTCCGGCGTTTGAACTTCTGATCAATAACAGTGCAGTTGCCAATCTTATCCGAGAAAGCCGAACACACGAAGTGCAGACAGTGATCGAGACTGGACTGGAGCATGGCATGATCGACATGAATCGCTCACTGGCGCAGCTTGTGAAAGATGGGATTATCACGGTCGAAAATGCGTTTGCCTATTCTCCAAATCCAAAAGGTCTGGAACGCTTGATGTAAGATTATGAATAACCTTTCTACCTAAATATGCTTTTCAAATACAAGGCGATAGACCAGCATAACGCGTCACGAGAGGGAACTGTCGAAGCTGTTAACGTGGAGGTTGCGATTTCAACGGTACAAAAGAGAGGTTATACGATCATCTCCATTGATCCAATAGAAGAGAAAACACCTTTTTACAGTATTGATATCAACTGGTTTCAGAGTATTTCCAACAAGGACATCGTGATACTCTCGCGACAGATAGCAACTCTTTTTGAGGCACAGGTTTCTGCACTCCGTATCTTCCGCTTGCTCGCATCAGAAACTGAAAATCCGCAGCTGCGTATCATTCTCACAGGAGTGGGTGACGATCTTCAGGCTGGAAGCTCAATCTCACGAGCTTTGTCAGTGCATCCTGAAGTATTTTCAACGTTCTATATAAGCATGGTGCGTTCTGGAGAAGAGACAGGATCTCTCGAGAAGTCTTTCATGTACCTCGCTGACTACTTGGATCGCTCCTATCAGATTGCAACCAAAGCCCGCAATGCACTCATCTACCCAGCGTTTGTTGTCGGGACATTTGTGCTGGTTATGGGTCTTATGTTCACCATGGTCATTCCGCGCATCAGTCAGATCCTTGTGGATTCGGGACAGGAATTGCCGATCTACACCAAGATCGTCATGGCCATTTCTTTTTTCTTCAGTCAGTACATAACTGTCATTATTGTCTTGCTCGCTATTGCCGGCTTCTTCCTTTGGCGGTTCAGTCGCACTGATGTGGGCAGACGGGCATTTGACGAGCTGCTGATATCTATTCCATATATTGGAACACTTAACCGCAAGCTATACCTCACACGCATCTGTGACAACCTCTCCACGATGCTTGGCAGCGGCATTTCCATGGTCCAGGCGATTGAGGTTACTGCGGACGTAGTAGACAACGAGGTCTATAAAGAAATATTCAACTACGCACTTCTGGAGATCAAAGGGGGAAGATCGTTTGCTGACACCATCTCGGAGTATCCAGAGATCCCTGGCGTACTTGCGCAGATGGCAAAAGTGGGAGAGGAGACGGGTAATTTGCCCGAGATATTGCAGACGCTTGCTAAATTCTATCAGCGGGAAGTAGACAATGCTGTTGATACGCTTATTGGACTCATTGAGCCAGTTATGATCGTCTTGCTCGGGCTTGGAGTGGGTGTTCTGCTTGCCTCTGTCTTGATGCCGATCTACAACCTGACCAATACGATCTAGTTTTCTCCACACCTGTTTGCAGAGCCTTCTTGTGAGGACGTATAATCATAGGTAACCACGGCAATGTGGCAGGCACCTTTTGAGGCATGCAGCTGATGCCTTAAAGTATTATTAGCTTATACATTTTTATGTTCAAAAGCATTTCAACACGAGGTTTCACACTTATCGAGCTCCTTGTGGTCATCGCGATCATCGGTATTCTCGCGTCTGTGGTGCTCGCATCACTCAATACTGCGCGTCAAAAGGGTACTGATGCTGCTATACAATCATCGGTCAACAATCTACGTGCTCAAGCCGAAATATTCGGTAGTCAGACCAATGGAACAGTGAACTACACTGGCTTCTGCTCCGACTCTAATGCCCTGCAGATCATAAATGACATTGAATCCAAGAACGGCTCGGGAAACGACTACTGTGACGATGCACAGAGCACTTGGGTGTATGCCTCGCAGTTGGTAGCTTCTTCAAGTTATATTTGTGTGGACAGTACTGGCATTGCTGAAGTGAACGCCGGAACGGTGATCTCCTCAGGCACCGTGTGTCCATAGTAGAGAATAAAAAGCGCCCGGGGAGGGCGCTTTTTTGTTTTCCCCATAATAGTCGGTAAATATAGAGTAATGGCCCGTATAATTGATATAACCACGACAACGTGGAGCAGATTCATCCTTTGAGGCATTCAGCTGGTGTCTTAAGTGCAGAATCCTGCATTAAAATTTATAAATCACTTTATGATCAAATATAGTTCAACACGAGGCTTTACGCTCATCGAGCTCCTCGTTGTTATCGCGATCATCGGTATTCTCGCTTCTGTGGTGCTCGCATCACTGAACACAGCGCGTGAAAAGGGTACTGATGCCGCTGTACAATCATCAGTTAATAACGTCCGCGCACAAGCCGAGATATTCGGTAGCCAAGTGGACGGTTCAGTGAGCTACGATGGTCTCTGTACTGATACCAACGTGGACCAGATCACTGACGATATCACCGCTAAGGTGTCAGCTCCATACTGTGCTGAGAACGATGATGACGAGTGGGTATACGCAGCTCCGCTCATGACGGGTGGATATATCTGCGTAGACAGCACCGGTGTGTCACAAACCACAGCTTCAGGTACGCTTCCTTCTTCAGGAACGCTTTGCCCATAAGCTTTATTGCTCACGCAACAAAAAACTCCCTTGTGGGAGTTTTTTGTTGCGCAGGCAATAGTTAGGGTAGTGTACAATAAAGCTCATCATGGACATTCTACCGTTCCCCCTTTCAATTCTTATTGTGAGCATATTTGGGCTCATCTTAGGCAGTTTCCTTGATGTGTTTGTCACCCGATTTCACACTGGCACTTCGATCAATGGCCGTTCGCACTGCATGTCGTGTGGACATACCCTTTCGTGGTATGAACTTTTCCCACTTTTGTCATACGTGATACTCAAAGGTCGCTGCTATCGTTGTGGAGGACACATCCCGTTGCGTCTTTTGGTCATGGAAGTGACAACCGCAGTGCTTTTTGTTTGTGTATTTCTGAGCACAACGCAGATCGCAGCATTTGCCTTCGGTATTATTCTGGTCTGTATACTTATCGCTACTGCTGCATACGACATACATCACATGGTCATTCCTCACGAATTCGTTTTGACGATCGCGGCATTGGCTATTCTCCATGCAATTGTCTCTTTGTACCCATCTTTCGAGATAGTGGAAATACTCCCTTTCTTGTTTGCGGCGCTTTCTTCCTCAATGTTCTATGGTGCGCTCTGGCTTTTTTCAAAAGGCAAATGGATCGGACTTGGAGATGTAAAACTCGCTTTGCCGCTTGGCTTTCTTCTGACTCCGCTTGATGCGCTCTCATTTATCGTACTGTCTTTCTGGATCGGTGCAGCGGTCAGTCTCCTGATTATTGCCGTACAGCGGTTGTTGTATAGTGGAAAACATCGCTTATCAATTCTGCATGGACCGCTTACAATGAAGAGTGAAGTGCCTTTTGCTCCGTTCATGATTGCCGCTTTCATTGTTGTGTATTTCGGGCACGTGCAGGTGTTGTCGGTCATGTCAGGATTTTTCTAATATGTTGTGCTCACATCAGGGTAGAAAAGCTAGCGCACAAAATCGCGGCTTTACTGTTGTTGAGCTCATGGTTACGGTTACCATTGTGGTTCTTGTTACGGGCATCGTCATGATCCGTTATTCATCATTTAACAGTTCAGTTCTGCTCACAAGTCAGGCATACATAACTGCATTCGATATTCGAGAAGCCCAGTCGCTGGCGGTGAGCGTTCGAGGAAATGCAAATGAATTCCGGGAGGAATATGGAATCTACATTACTATGAATACGCCATCACAATACCAGCTCTTCCAGGATGATGATGCTCTGGGTGAGACAACGCCAGCGCAATATTCTCCAAGCGAAGCAATCGGTTCGCCTTTTAGAGTTGATTCTCGTTTCTCCATCATGAACATCTGTGGCAGTGACGCATCTACACGTATGTGTTTTACGGATGACCCAGAGACTACCGACGAAATTATCAATTTTAATTTCAGCAGTATAGCAATATCTTTTAAACGGCCGGATTTTGATGCCAGTTTCTATAATCCAATCCGGTCAAATCTGCAGTCGGTAGAGATCCATTACGGAAATCCAAACACTTCGGTCCGCCGCACGGTTAAGGTATACACAAGCGGTCAAATAACAGTTGATTAACATGCATCAGGTACAGGCACCATTTTCATACACACATACTCGAGGCTTCTCGCTCATTGAAGTGCTGGTATCACTTTCATTGTTTACAATCGTGATGACTATCAGTGTGGGAGTGCTCATGATTCTTATTGATTCCAACGCGCGCGCTCAAAATATGCAGGAGGTGATGACCAATCTTTCCTTTGCACTCGACAGCATCACTCGGGAAATTCGAACTGGATCAGATTATTTTTGTGGCGGGGTAAGCGAATTGCCGACTTCGGGGGAGTCTGCCATGAACTGTCCTACAGGCAGCGAGGCGCTTTCCTTCAATGAAGGCGGGCAAAGTCTCACCTCGGAAGCAAGTAGCAGACGGATTGCCCTGAGGCTCAATAACGAGGCAATTGAGCGAAGGCTTGGTGACGGAGCATGGGTCCCTATCACTTCCGATGACATTGCGGTTCATGAAATTCGATTCATTGTGACAGGTGTAACCCGCTCTGATGCAGATTCTCCGACAGTTACCCTGTATGTAAAGGGAGAGGCCGGCGACGAAGAGGATGGTACTGACAGTGAGTTTAATGTGCAGGCTACTGTGGTCCAGCAGCTGTTGGATATATAAAAGTATGAGCATGAAAATGTACACAAAAGGATATTCGTTGGTGGAGGTGCTTGTAGCGATCTCGATCCTTATGCTCTCGATTGTAGGCCCTATGACCATTGCTGCAAAAAGCATGCAGAGCGCCCAGTATGCTCGGCAGCAAAATACAGCATTCTTCCTTGCTCAAGAGGGAATTACGGCAGCAAATGTTCTGCGGAATGATGGCAGTCTTGATGCGTATCTTGACTCAGATACTGGATCGTGGGCATGGATTAATGAGACTTCTCTCCAGCCGTGTTTTACTTCTACCGGCTGTGATATCGACTTCAGGGATGACTCACTGCTTGATAATGTTGTAAATTGTGGGACCGCGTCATGTGAGTTGCAGTTCAATGAAGCGTCAAACAGGGCCGTGTACCAACACGTGAGTGGCGATGCAACTCCATACACACGAGTGCTCGTATTTGATTTCATTACTGAAGATGAGGTTGTGGTTGACTCGACCGTCACGTGGGGGACGACCCTTTTGGGTGGTACGCAGTCAGTTACGCTCAGTACCAGTTTATTTAATCTATACAAATAGACCATGAGCATGCATTCAAAACAACCACAAAAAGGATTTGCTCTGCTTTTGGCACTGATCGTGTCTAGCGTCGTGCTTGCCATTGGTATCTCTATTCTAGAGATCTCAATTAGTCAGATCACACTCTCATCAACCTCTCGAGAGTCTGAATTTGCTTTTCAGGCAGCACATGCAGGGGTGGACTGTCTCTGGTATTGGAGAAATGAAGAGTCTGAAAACTTCGAAGGTCTCACCACCCCGTTCCCGGTGATTGAATGTTTTGGAACTGGCGTACTCAGTGCTATACGCACGACGGTCTTTGCTGATTCTGAGGCTCATGCGCGCTCGTACACGTATCAGTTCCAATGGGGAGATCCGCAACGCTGCACCATTGCTGAGATGGTGGTCATGAACGCGCATAGCAAGGATCTCATACTTAATTTTGTGAATGAAGCTGTTGGTGATGAAGGTACGAAGGAATGTCTCGAAGGTAATGTCTGCACGGTGCTTTTCTCGCGCGGCTATAACCGATCCTGTGAAGAGCTCGATACGAGTATCTTCTCGCTGCAGCGAGAGATCACTGTTGAATTTTAGTTCCATCCCTCGCGTGGGAGGATGCTTGTTTTAGCCTCATAGAGACGGTACGATGGCGTATATTTATATGGCCGAAAAGATACCTGCTGAGATAACAGAAAGATATGAAAAACTCAAAAGCTCGATACATCACTATCGGTATCTGTACCATGTCGAGAATAAAGAAGAGATATCTCCTGAGGCGCTTGATTCCTTGAAGGCAGAGCTTGTATCACTAGAAAAAGAATATCCGTCGCTTATCACTGCGGATTCTCCATCACAGCGGGTTGCCGGGCAGCCGCTTGCAAAATTTCAGAAAGTCACCCACAAAGTGCCCCAGTGGTCGCTTAATGATGTGTTTGATGAAATCGAGATACGTGAATTTGACGCTCGTATTAAGCGGATGCTCAAAGCTGAGACAGGGAAAGATATCAATCCGGTATATACCTGTGAACTTAAGATCGATGGACTGCATGTGGTGCTCGAATATATCAATGGAGCACTTGTTACCGCTGCGACACGAGGAGATGGCAGGGTGGGGGAGGATGTCACACATAATATTCGCACAATTGATTCAGTTCCTCTACTATTGCAGGAAAAAATAAATGTCATTGTTGAGGGAGAGGTATGGCTTTCGAAAAAACAGCTCCAGAAAATAAATAAGGAACGTGAGAAAAAAGGCGAAGAGATATACGCAAATCCCCGCAATCTTGCTGCGGGGACTGTACGCCAGCTTGATCCTCAGATCGCTGCGGACCGAAAATTGGATACATTTATCTACGATATTGCACAAGGAGAGAACCCGCCTTCACAAGAGGCAGAATTGATGCGTCTGCGGACGCTTGGTTTTAAAGTGAACCCTCATTTTGCGCTATGCAGCTCTATTGATGAGGTTGTTGCTTTTTGGCACGCATGGCATGAAAAGAAAGACAAGCAAGAATATCTCATTGACGGAGTCGTGGTGAAGGTCAGTGAAGTTGAGTACCAAAAAGTGCTTGGCTATACAGGGAAAGGACCGCGATTTGCTGTAGCGATCAAGTTTCCGGCTGAACAGGCCACTACGGTAGTTGAGGATATTCAGCTGCAGGTGGGGCGCACCGGGGCTGTTACTCCGGTGGCTCACCTACGCCCAGTGCGTATAGCAGGATCTACCGTCTCGCGTGCAACACTCCACAATGAAGATCAGATTCGCAGACTTGATGTGCGCGTGGGGGACACGATCGTCCTCCAAAAAGCGGGCGATGTTATTCCTGAGATTGTCTCAGTGCTCAAAGAGCTACGCCCGAAAGGCGCCCGAGAATATACATTTCCAAAGAAAGTCGACGGCTGCGGAGGGGATGGGGCAATAGAGCGTGTCCCGGGAGAATCCGCATACCGTTGTGTCACGCTCGACTCCGCATTCATCTATCGCAAGCGGTTGTATCATTTTGTTTCAAAGGCCGCACTCAATGCTGACGGGGTCGGTCCGCGTATCATTGATGCGCTTATGGACAATGGCCTGGTACAGACGCATGAAGATCTCTTCACGCTCACACAAGGAGACATAGAGGGACTTCCCGGTTTTAAAGAAAAATCAGCTCAGAATGTAGTTGATGCACTGCAAAAAGCAAAACAGGTACCGCTTCACCGGCTGCTCATCGGACTTTCTATTGAACACGTGGGGGAAGAGACCGCTCGCCTCATCGCAGATCATTTCGGTACATTTGAGGCAATAATGAAGGCAGACATCGCCGAGGTCTCCCAGATACACGGGGTGGGTGAGGTGGTAGGACATTCCCTCGTATCATGGTTGCGTGATACGCATAATAAAATGATCCTCACTGGGATACTGAAGCATATACAGATCATAAATCCGCAGACATTGAAAAAAGAAGGAATTCTGTCAGGGATGACCTTTGTATTCACCGGCACACTTCCGACCCTTTCCCGTGATGAGGCGAAACAAATGGCACGAGAAGCAGGTGCGCATATCGCTGAGAGTGTTTCCGCAAAGACAAGCTATGTGGTGTTGGGAGAACATGCAGGAAGCAAAGCAAAAAAAGCTGCTGAACTGGGTGTTCCGACACTCACCGAAGACGAATTTAAACAAATGCTGCTTGCGTAGTAGCTCTCGCCTTGGCATGAGCGCTGTGCTATCATGCCCCACATGGAAAAACAGGATATTGTGCATTTGGCCAATCTTGCCCGCATCCGTATGACTGATCAGGAGGCAGAGGCACTGAAGGAAGAGATTGCCTCGGTACTTGCGTATGTGAGTACGGTCAATGACATAACCGCCGACACCAGCCTTACTAAAAAAGTGGGTGCACGCTACAACGTGTTCAGGGAGGACAAGGTAGAAAATGAGGCAGATGCGTATACGGAGGTGCTCCTACGAGAAGCTCCAAAAGTAAAGGGTCGTCATCTGATGGTTAAGAAAATACTGCAGACCGATTAGTATATTGCCTATGACTATCGCAAAACTCCGTGCTCAATTTATTGAAGGATCATATACGCCTGTTGATGCTGTTGCGAAAGCGCTTGAAGTGATCAAAGAAAAGGATGGAGAAATCCATGCGTTTTTGGATGTCTACGAAGAAGCGCGCAAGGAAGCTGAAGTTGCAACAGAGCGGTATAAAACAGGAACTGATCTTCCGCCGCTTTTAGGTGTTCCGATTGCAGTTAAAAACAACATCCTCATCAAGGGGAAGAAAGCAACTGCTGCTTCCAAGATCCTTGAGAACTATACGGCAACGTATGACGCAACAGTGATTACCAAACTGAAGGAGGCGGGAGCTATCCTCATAGGTGCGACCAATCTTGATGAGTTTGCCATGGGCTCGTCGACCGAAAATTCAGCATTTGGTCCGACTAAAAATCCAATTGATCCTTCGCGTGTGCCAGGGGGTACTTCAGGTGGATCAGCTGCAGCTGTGGCTATGGGTGCAGCTGTTGCGGCACTAGGAACTGATACAGGAGGCTCTATCCGTCAGCCTGCGAGCTTCTGCGGACTGGTAGGTGTTAAGCCTACGTACGGCGCTGTCTCGCGGTATGGGCTTATTGCAAGTGGTTCCTCGCTTGATCAGGCGGGGGTTCTCGCGACTACTGTTGAGGACGCAGAGTTGTTGTTCAATATTATTAAAGGTCTTGACCCTATGGACGCAACAACAATAACACCAGATACGTATCCTAACGTACCCTCAAAGGAGAGGTATACCATCGGCGTCCCAAGACATTTCCTGCAGGATGGGGTTGATGAAGATGTGATGGCAGTATTCGATGCACATATTGCCTCCCTTAAAAAAGAAGGGCATACAATTGTCGACATTGATCTTCCGCTGTTTGAGAAAGGACTTGCAGCATACTATATCGTGCAGCCTGCAGAAGTCTCTTCCAACCTCGCGCGCTATGACGGTATGCGCTATGGCAGCCATATCGATGGAGAATCATTGCTTGATGTATACGAGAAGACTCGTTCCGAAGGATTTGGTCCTGAAGTGAAGCGCAGAATTCTGCTTGGTACCTTTGTTCTTTCTTCAGGATATTACGATGCTTACTACGCAAAGGCCGAGGCAGTACGTCACCTCATGCGGGAGGAACTTGCATCAGCGTTTGCGAAAGTTGACGCGATCCTTATTCCTACCTCACCGATCCCAGCTTTCAAATTTGGAGAAAAGAGTGATCCTCTTGCGATGTACCGTGCAGATATTTTCACTGTGCCCGTAAGTCTTGCTGGTGTACCAGCCATCTCTATCCCAGGGGGAAGCGTACAACGCGATGGGGTAGCGCTGCCTGTTGGGGTACAATATATAGCACCACATGGTGGTGAAACACGGCTCTTCGATCTTGGAAAGAAAATATACGACGCGCACAAAAATTAAAGAAGAGCAGTGATCAACGATAGTGATCCTTATGCTACCCGATAATGACATTGTCTATAATTGGTACAGTATTGATGCTGATTTTTTTCGCAATATCTTCGATTTCTTCCTAGGTGGAAGTTTCTCTTTTGACGCTTTTGCTGCGTGGGTGTTCACTATTTGGACGGTGTATTCAATACTTGCGTTCATTGTCTCGGGTTTGTTTATATTTGGTATCATCTACTCATACATACGTATCAACCAGATGGGCGAGGAAGAGGAGGAACGCTTGCAGGAGGAAGAGAAGATGTGGCGGGAACTGCATAGCGGACACATTGAGAACGAACGCTGGCAGAGTGTGCAGACGCATCTGGAATCGGGTAACCCCAATGACTGGAAACTTGCCATCATTGAAGCTGATGTTTTGCTTGAGCGTATGCTCGATAAAGCGGGATACGCGGGTAATACCGTAGGGGAGAAGCTCAAAAGTGCATCGATGCGTTCATTTGCAACGCTTGATGATGCATGGCAGGCGCATCGGGTCCGTAACCAGATCGCTCATGGAGGTGCGGATTTTGTACTGACACAAAAGGTTGCTCAAGAGACACTAGTCCTTTACGAACGGGTCTTCAGGGAATTTGATGTGATATGAAAGAGAAACGTAAGTGGCAGTTGCTGCGCAACGCTTTTGCTATTGCGCTTGTAGCCATCGGTTTTTTTGCTTTGATCACGCCGTTTACACCAGGTTCGTGGCTTGCACTTATCGGCTTAGGCATACTGTGGGACAAAAGTCCGAAGGAAGTGCTTGAACTTCTTAAAGTAAAGGCGGCTCACTTAATGAAGTGGTTCAAAAAGAAGTGAGTAAAGAACTGCTCAGGTTTCTGGTGCTGTTCGATTCCGAACCATTTCCAAAGATACGAAAATGACCCACTTTTGTGGGTCATTTTCGTATTTTGTTGCGGGGCCCGGAATCGAACCGGGGTCTGGAGGTTATGAGCCTCCCGAGGTACCTCTCCTCTACCCCGCTATATACCTAAAGTGCGCGTCAGTCTCTGGGCTGTTGAACTGCAGAAAATAAAGGTAGCAAGACTATACGCCATTTGTATGAAGTATGCAAATCAAAAAGCAAAAAAAGATGCCGTGGCACGCAGGGTTGCGCGTCACGGCATCGCTTGAAAGATCAGTTGGGCTTGCAGCTCAGCGGGCGTTGATCACCCGAGCCGCGCGCGCGGTTCGTCCCCGGCGTCGGGCCTGGACTTCAGCGAGGACCCGGACCCGGCGTCGGCCGGCTGCCTGGCGAGCATCGCGGAAAGATCGGTCACTTTACTGGCGCCGAGGGCACCCATCGCTTCTTGCATGCGCATTGCACTTCTCCTCTGTGTGATCTCGATGATCACTCATCCACGATACGAAAACAGTTCAGGTTCGTCAAGCTCAGATAGTCACCATACCGATGCTTTCAGCTCCCAAGGTGAAAAGGTGAGCCGGAGATGGTTGGCGAACTCGTTGCTTTTCTTGGCGAAGTGGATCATCTGCTGGACGGCGAGACTTGCCGTGATGGTCACTGCAGTGATCGCTGACTGATGGCTGCCACAGCCGCCAGCCTCGTCATTCGCTTCGGAATCGGGGAACCAATATTCTTCCCAGATGCCGATGTGGTCTTCGTTGTTGGGGTCGAATGCGAAGACGATCGCGTTGTTGGCATCCATGCGGGTTTCGATGAAAAGAGTGATATCTGGATTCCTCCAGATGGATGCTTCACAGATGTCCTTCCGCGCCTGCATGGTGTCGAGACATGAAAAGACCACGCCCGACAGTGGAATCCGCCCCTCGACGAAGTGAGGATGCGGAACACCGACGTTGCCGTCGCTCCACGAAGTGAACTGGTGCGAAAGCGCTTCTACTTTTGGCATACCGATCCGCTTGGTTCCGTACGCTTGGCTCGAAACATTGTGCGGCTCGATGATGTCTCCGTCGTAAAAGTCGACAGTATTCTGCGGGTGCGTTCCCACGCCGAGCTTCGCAAGTTCCAGAACGACATGGCTTCCCACGCCGCCGACGCCGATGATGTGAACCGGCTTGTCGAATGCTTCTTTGTTGAAGAGCATATCGTGCCGTTTGGTATCAAGACTCATGGTCGTGTTCCTTTTGTGGGCCAGTAAGATAACTTGGCATCGGGGAAGGGCATTTGATCGACGGTATAGAGAGCTTTTATCAGCATTCTCGCCACAGGAGCTATCTGCCCCTCAGTGAGATACTCGTTGAGCTGCTCTTTGCCTTCGACAATGCACATCTCGCCGTGGCTGTTGACGTGCGGGTGGTGATAGATGAGGTGTGGAACCCCATCCACCATACGCGTAAGCGGACCGGTAATGTTGACGAACCGGACCTGTTTGCTCTTGCGGTTGATGATGATGATGAATTCGCCGATGTCGCGCACCTTTCTCGTAGCCGGATCGTTGATGTAAATGTGCTCGATCCCGAGCAGTAGTTCGAAGCCTAGGTCGCTTTCGCGGAACGCGATGTGCGTTATGCCGGGCGTGTGCATGAGCTCCTTCATGTCCTGAAGGATCATGACGTGGTTGCCCTTGTTGACCCTGCTTTGGCAGAAATGGATATACTGCCGCGCGTTTGCCCTGAATTCTGGAGTCTCCTCAAAAGGAGGCGCCTCATCAAGGTTCTTGTTATGCACCTGCTGCAGCTTCCGAAAAAAGTTGCGCATGTCCGACGACTCCTTGTGTGATGTACTTTCCTAAAGGGGAGCATACGCCCCGTGCGGAGAATTGACAAGTGACAGCCCGCTTTAGCGGATGGGCGCATTTTGTGCTATAACTGCAGGCATATGCAATGCGTTATTCTTGCAGCTGGGAAGGGCACAC
>CBFGXL010000008.1:0-35948 GCA_965652925.1 uncultured bacterium
TTGCCTCCTCTCAACGAAGAACCTGAATTAACAATACCTGAACCGTCCGAACCGCAAACTGCGCGTTTATACGCGGCCACAGTTGTGCCCCGCCGTTTTGGTCTTGCGCTCTTTTTGGTTATCGTAAGCGCTTCACTCCTTGGAAGCGGAGCAAGTTACTATTTCTTTGTATTGAAAGATGCTCCGCAAACAGTGGCTGAGGTGTTTAAAATACCTTCACTTATTGCAATACAGAACCAACAGCCGCTTGCGCTTCAGGAACGGTCCACACTTCTTGCTGAGATAGAAAGACAGATACAGAATACGCAAGATGCAGTGCAGATATATCTCACCACACAAACAGAGAATGGAGATCGTCCCGCTTCTGCAACTGAAATCTTGGGACAACTTGCATTTCAAGCACCCGGCTCGTTTACTCGGTCAGTGCGAGAACTAGTCTTTGGTGCTTCAGCACAAAAAGAGCCCTTTATAGTATTGAGCGTTACAACCTTTGACACTGCTTTTGCTGGCATGCTCGCATGGGAAAAAACAATGAGTGGTGACCTGGTTCCACTTTTTGGCGAACCGGTCGTAGAATCATTTGACCCCTCTGCCCGAACAGCAACACAAGTGCGCGAAGCTTTCTTCAAAGACACTATCTCGAGCAATAAAAATGTTCGTCTCCTCCTTGATGAGAAGGGAGATGACCGGATCATTTATACCTTTGTAAATCAGAACACAATTCTCATTACAACCACCCGTGAAGCCCTCGAGGAGCTTTTGCCGCTTGTGCAATAAAATCGTGTATACTAGAAAGCATATGATTGATACAGCAGCATACAAGGATCGCCTTGAGCAAGAACTCGGCACCATTACTGAAGATCTTAAACAGCTCGGCATTCATAACCCTCAGGCAAAAGAGGATTGGATAGCTACTCCAGAGGATGTGGGCGTTCAAGAGGCTGATCCGAATGTGGGAGCCGATCGAGCGGAGGAGTGGCTTGAAAGAACTGCAACGCTCGGGGCCTTGGAAACGCGATACAACAGCATCAATCGGGCACTAGAGAAGATAGAAGGTGGGACATTCGGTACCTGCGAGATCTGCGGAGTTGCTATTGAAGAAGATCGGCTTGATGCAAACCCAGCGGCACGCACTTGCAAGGCACACATAAACGACGAACAGGATCTTCCGGCATAATTCAAAAACCATCAGCATGTCAGTGGCATCGGTTTTCACAGCTCAACCAACTGTACATGGCGGCATACCGGTTGTTATTGAAGCAGACCTCTCGCGAGGTCTGCATTCTTTTACCATCGTCGGACTGCCGGGAAAGGCCGTAGAAGAAGCGAAAGACCGAGTCAGTGCCGCTATAAAAAATTCAGGTCTTCCGTCGCCCAAAAGCAAGAATCACAAGATCGTCATATCACTTTCTCCAGCAGACCTTAAAAAGGAAGGGCCCCTCTTTGACCTGCCAATGGCTATAGCCTATCTCTATGCTTCAGAGGAAGTCGCACAAGATGGGGTCAAACGCATGCTGGTGGGGGAATTGGGACTCGATGGTAGCATACGCGCTGTCAACGGAGTGTTACCCGTCACGCTTGCTGCAAAAAAAGAGGGGTTCACCGAAGTGATCGTCCCACATGCAAATGCAAAAGAAGCAGCGCTCGTTGAAGGTATTACTGTGTACGGAGCTGCACACCTCCGGGAAGTGATTAGTCACATTGACCCCAAACATCCTGACCATATTCAGTTACCACAGGCAGAGACAACACATATAGAGCATGTCTGGATGGATACAGCCGTACGTCTTGAAGATATAAAAGGGCAAGAGAGTGCCAAGCGAGGACTCCTTATTGCAGCGGCTGGAAGGCATAACGTAATCATGGTTGGCCCACCTGGTACAGGAAAGACCATGCTCGCTCGAGCGTTCCAGGGTATCCTTCCTCCTTTAAGCAGGGAGGAGGCACTTGAAGTCACCAGTATTCACTCTGTTGCCGGAGTACTCAGCAATGGAGTATCCTCGTGCCCGCCATTTAGATCGCCTCATCACACTGCAAGCCATACTTCTTTGGTTGGCGGCGGCACGCATCCCAAGCCGGGGGAAGTAACACTCGCGCATAAGGGTGTACTTTTTCTTGATGAGTTCCCCGAGTTTGAACGCAGAAGTATTGATGCGCTCCGTCAGCCGCTTGAGGATCGGGTAGTTTCTATATCACGAGTTCAGGGTACAGCGCTTTTCCCTGCAGACTTCATACTACTTGCCGCAATGAATCCATATCGGGGTAGTGAAGACGGTACCACTGATTTCGCAACAGCTATGACCGAGACCTACAAGCACAAAATATCCGGTCCCATACTTGATCGTATAGATCTTTGGCTTGAGGTCCCTCACATACCCTATGAAACACTCGCCAGTATACAGAGCAAAGAAGAAGAGACTGCGACTGCCCGTACACACATTCTGAAGGCACGACAGATACAAGATCGGCGACTCCGGGGAAGAGGTGTCACAAGCAACGCAGAGATGTCTTCGCGCGACATAGAGGAGGTCATAGAACTTTCCTCTGAAGTACGCGACATACTCAAGACAAGTGCTGAAAAACTCAACCTTTCACCGCGAAGCTATCACCGGGTCATCAAAGTTGCACGGACCATCGCTGACCTTGATGGAGAGGAACATATAACTCCTACGCACATTTTTGAGGCACTGCAGTACCGCGTAAAAGTCTGAAGCAAAACAAAAAAGCAGAAGCGTTGCTTCTGCTTTTTTGTTGAATTTAGAATGGATTCGTACCTCCGCGAACCTCGAAGTGGAGGTGTATACCAGTGGACTTTCCAGTGTTACCAATGACGCCGATCATTTCGCCCGATGAGACAACATCACCTACGCCAACACTTACTGATGAAAGATGAGCATACAGCGTCTGGGTGTTCTTGTGCTTAATAACCACATAATTTCCATATCCTCCATTCCAGCCAGAGCTCTTTGCAACAATAACTTCTCCCCCTGCAGCAGCAAGTACGCCAGTACCCGCAGAGGCAGCAAGATCAACGCCATTGTATCCATGAATGCCCTGCGTTCGTCGTGCCCCCGGCAATGGGTGAGTGAAACCGGCTCCAGAAGATACTGCTCCGGTAGTTTTTGTTGGTGTCACAGTACCTGCAACCTTTTTGCTTGCTGTGTGCAGCTCCCCGCCAGGGATCATAAGTTCGTCACCGACAGCAAGATCGTCAGTGGAAGCAAGATTGTTATACTCTAATACCTCATCAAGATCTGCTCCATACTTCTTAACGATACTGTTGAGTGTTTCACCTTTGGCAACCGTATGGCGCACACCAACAATAGGCAGAATAACAAGTGTATCGCCCGGATGTATGTCTGTTGCACTCGTAAGATTGTTTGCCCAGACAATGGTATTCACTGTCACGCCATACATCTGTGCGATTTGTGAGAGGGTTTCTCCCTCGTCATTAACTGTGTACACACTGATCTCGCCGCGGTTCATTGATGAAGCGCTAATCTCATCCTCTCCGATAGGTCCTGTTGAAACCAGCACACCATCCTCATAAAAAACATCCCCTCCACCAACTGCCTTCAGTGGATCAGGATTTTTTGTCGCGCTTAAAAGCGGTGTTTGTGTAGGTGAGTGATCAATCTCTTCGAGAGCAACCTGTGCAACGACCTCATCGGCGAATACGCCCATCATTTTGGAGAAAAAGCCAGCATGTACTGAAAGTGGTATCAAAAGAAGCAGAGCTGCTGGAGTAAGCTCATAAAGCAAGAAAGCTGCCGCATGAGGCGCATGTTTCTTTTGATATGGCTTCTGATCCTTGCGCAGTGCTGCGCGTGTGCGTTTAGAAGAATCAGAATCTGGTGTACTGCTTAAAATAATTGTTACGTTATGGACTCGCCGCCTGCTTGCTTCCGTGAACAGAAATGCTCCAAACAAAAAGAGCGCCAACGCTCTTGTGATACCACTTTTTGGTATGAGGGTAATGATACTAGAGCGTATATGTGGGTCAATTGACATAATGCACTTTTTCCTTTTCTTCATGCGGACTTCATTTTGAGGCCTCTATCTCTGGATTTTTCTAATCTTGACGCAGAGCCAGAATTGATGCATAAAAAGTCGTTTTTCTATAGTTGAGCTTACCCGGGGTTATTCCTATACATATATATATGTATGCGGTAGCATGCTTCCTAATACTATGAGTACAGATCATCTTGAAGGGCTCAACGAACCGCAAAAACAGGCGGTACTGCACACTGAAGGTCCGCTTTTGGTGCTTGCTGGCGCAGGTTCAGGCAAAACCCGTGTCATCACACACCGCATTGCTGAACTCATACGCAAAGGTGTTCCTCCACACAATATCCTTGCAGTGACATTCACCAACAAAGCGGCCAACGAGATGCGTGAGCGCGTCTATGCACTTATTCAGAAGTACCCTTCCACTGCGTTCGGAGACTTTGATTCTCGTCCTACAGTCACAACCTTCCATGCGCTTGGCGTACGTATTCTTCGAGAACACCATGAGACCCTCGACCTCAACCGGCACTTCACGATCTATGACCGCAGCGACAGTGTGCGAGCAGTCAAGAAAGCGCTGGAGGAAGCTGCCTATGACCCGAAGCAATTTGAACCACGAAAAATACTTTCCATCATCTCACGCGCAAAGGGCGATGCGCTCTCACGGTCAGACTTTCTAGCTGAGGCCACAAGCTACCCACAAAAGGTGGCTGCTGAAACATGGGAGCGCTACGAGCGCATTATGCGAGAAGAACATGCACTCGATTTCGATGATCTCCTGTTGCGCACTTTGCGCCTTCTTCAGAACTATCCTGTTGTGCGGGAAGTGCTACGCAATCGATTTACCTATATACATATCGACGAGTATCAGGACACGAACAAGGTGCAGTTCGAGATCGCGAAACTCCTTGCCGGAGAAAAACAAAACATCTGCGTAGTTGGCGACGTGGACCAAAACATCTACTCATGGAGAGGTGCGGACATCAAGAATGTTCTCCAGTTTGAAAAGAATTTCCCAGGAGCGCGGACCATTTTCCTCGAAGAGAATTATCGATCAACAAAGACGATCATCGCTGCATCCAATGACGTGATCGCACACAATAAGCAGCGTATCCCGAAAACTGTTTTCACTGCAAACCAAGAAGGGGAGAAGATAACCTTGTTCGCTGCATTTACTGGAGCAGACGAAGCAGAATATATTGTGATGACTGCCAAGTCTCTCATTGCAGATGGCGCATCACCATCATCCATTGCGGTACTCTACCGGACCAACTTCCAGTCACGAATTCTTGAGGAGGCGTTTCTCAATTTCAATGTGCCGTATCAGCTTCTGGGAACAAAATTCTTCGAGCGCAAGGAGGTTAAAGATGTACTTGCGTTTTTGCGTCTGGCGCTTAACCCGGGAAGCACGGGAGATCTCGCTCGTGTAGTGAATGTGCCGACCCGCGGCATTGGCAAAGTCACACTGCTGAAGATGATCGAAGGAAGACGCGCTGAGCTCAAGGGCGCAACACTGCAGAAGGTCGAGAGCTTTGAACAAATGCTTCAGGACATCGCAGACTGCGCGCGGACCAAGCAGGTTTCGCAGACGCTCGGATTTATCATCAAGCGCACGGGCATAGAGGCAGACCTGCGAAAGAGCGGGACCGAGGATGATCTTGAACGGCTCGAGAACCTTCAAGAGCTCGTGACACTTGCAACTGCCTATGATGAACTCGATGCTCAGGAGGGAGTTGAAGCGCTTCTCGAGAACGCTGCCCTTCAAAGTGATCAGGATGAACTACAAAGTAAGGAGGAGCGGGATGCGGTCCGACTCATGACCGTGCATGCCGCGAAAGGTCTTGAGTTCCCATATGTCTTTATTGCCGGACTTGAAGAGGGTCTCTTCCCACACGAACGTCTAGACGACAAAGGTATCGACCTCGAAGAGGAGCGCCGGCTATTCTATGTCGCTCTCACCCGAGCACAGAAGAAAGTATTTCTCACGTACGCACATATGCGCACGATCTTTGGAAGCCAGCGGGTGAATGTGCCATCGACGTTCCTCAATGAGATAAGCAACGAATACATCGAAACCGAAGGAAGGCAGGGTGGGGGTGAATCTGGATACGAGGCAACGATATATCTAGACTGACGTTACCCTATTGCACAGAAACATCCTATAGCCTACTCTGATGAACATATGGTATTACAGGCAAAGAAGTCCCTAGGGCAGCATTTTCTCACCAGCAGTGTTGTCCCTTCGTGGATGTGTGACGCAGCGTGTGTAACCAAAGGTGATATCGTGCTCGAGATAGGACCAGGCACCGGAGTGCTGACAAAAGAGATACTTTCCCGCAACGCAACAGTGGTCGCCGTCGAGGCTGACCAGAGAGCACTCACAATTCTCGAAGAGACTTTTGCCGACGAAATAACTAACAATAGACTCATTTTGCATCATCTTGATGTGCGCGAAACCTCTTTCTTGGAACTGCCGCTTTTGAAAGACCATGCATTTAAAGTGGTAGCAAACATACCCTACTACCTGTCAGGAATGCTGTTTCGCACTCTTCTTGAAGGCTCAATACAGCCATCAATGCTCGTGTATCTTGTTCAGAAAGAGGTGGCAAAACGAGTGACTTCTGACCTGACTCGCAAAGAGAAGGAGTCGATCCTCTCCCTTTCCGTTAAAGCCTATGGGACACCGCAGTATGTGAAGACGGTTTCGAGGGGTCATTTCACTCCTCCGCCCAAAGTAGACTCGGCGATAGTGGCTGTGCGGAACATTCACAGGGATAACTTCAAAGAACTAAATCCGGCCTTCTTTTTTGAGCTTTTACATATCGGATTTGGCAAAAAAAGGAAACAGCTCTTGGGAAACCTCTCAGAAAAGTTCACCCGGGATGATCTTACCCACATCTTCTCCACACTTTCCATATCTGTTTCTGCCCGGGCGGAAGATCTGCCGCTTCATATATGGCTTGAATTGGCGCAGGCACTCTCTATCCACACGCAGTCCACATAATTGCACTGTTTATACAAATACTAATACAGTGGTTAATCACACCTTATTAAGCTCACCTCCACGCAGAGCAGATACGCCTGCTATACTTTAGATACGAGGAACTTATGGTTGATTCGCGCACAAGAATCGCTGGGGCGTTTTTAGTTGGGGGGGCACTTGTTGTCCTAGCCTTCATTGCTGGAAGGCAGCCTGATGCAGCAGCATCAGGTGCTCTTGTATCAGTTGCAATAGATCGTGAACGCGTTGCTATAGAAGACACAGACAATGACGGCGTGCCGAACTGGCAAGAGCAGCTGCAGATGAGCGAGCCACTCCGGCTTCCCACAGCATCATCAACATATGAAGCTCCAAAAACCATAACGGGAAAATTTGCATTGCGCTTCTTTGAAGACCTTATCCGCTCAAAGAACTACGGAGCTTTTGGAGAATCACAGGAAGAGCTTATAGCCCGTTCTATCAAGGAGCTTGAGGAGCGTTCTTCAGATGAGCTCTTTACTCGCGAAGATGTCATCGTCACAGATAAGACAAGTGAGGAGATATTGCGGGCGTATGGAAACCACATCGCTTCTATTGCACTCTCACAGACTGCCGGCTCAGAAAGTGAGGCAATTATTTTGCAAGATGTGTTGCGCTATGAGAACAAAGAACGACTGCAAGATCTGGAACCAATTGCTGAAGGCTATGTGCATATGATAAAGCTGATGCTTGAAACACCCGTACCTGAGGCGTATGTAGAAGAGCACCTCAACCTTCTTAATGCGCTCAGTGCAATCCGCGAAGACATAAGAGGGATGCAAAAACTATACGAGGATCCGCTTTATACATTTGTACGCATGAAACGCTATGAGGATGATGTGCTCGGCTTATCCAATGCACTGCTCGGACTTTTCAATATGTTGCATTACACCGACAAGGTAACGTGGGGTGAAAACGAGCCTGCTTCAAAGCTTGTGCAATTTCCTGAATGAACATGAAAATTTCTTTTGCGACATGCATGCTGACTGTGATACTCGTTTTAGGAACGATGGTATTTCCTGTTGGTCCATCTGGTTTACAGAAAGCCCACGCACAATTTGGTTTAGGTGGCTTCCTTGTGCACGATATAGAAAACGTACTGACCAACACCATACAAACACTCTCCACTGTGGCACTTGAACAGAAGGAACTTGTGCTTGACCCGATGTTCTACAACATAGCCAAACAGGCACTGCAGCAAATGACTAACGACATCATCAAGTGGATCAATTCGGGCTTTGACGGCGATCCGGCATTTATTACAGATATCGAGGAATATTTACAGGGAATATCTGACGACGTTGCAGGTAACTTCATATACGGTGATGCGCTGAATTCGGTATGTTCTTCTTTCCAACTTGATGTGCGCTCCGCACTTGCAAAAGGGTATCAGGAAGAGAACTACGGCGGGGTTGAAAAACAAGTTGAGTGCTCTATAGAAAATGGGGAAGGTGACACTGCCTCTTTCCTCAACGGAAACTTCAACGCGGGAGGATGGGGTATGTGGTTTGAAGTGGTGCTTAATCCAGAGAATACACCTATCGGCGCATATGCTGCACTGAACTTGGCTCTTGAAGAGGAAGTGCTCAATGAACAGGATGAGAAGATGCGTATAGCAGACTGGAACCAAGGATTCCTTTCGCAGGAAATATGCAACATGGTTAGCACTGGCACTGGTTCTGAGGAGAAATGCACCATAACTACTCCAGGAATTCTGTTCAAGGATCAGCTTTCATTCCAGTTGACCACGCCAGCTCGTTCGCTTATTGAGGCTGATGAAATGAATGAGGTGATCGGTGCATTGTTCAATAATCTTGCCAACCAAATGTTCACCGGGGTCAATGGGCTGTTGGGACTTGGCGGCAATGAATCCTTTACCGATCCATCTTTTGGTATCAATGTGAATCTTTCTTATCTTGATGCACTTGACGAGGAGAGTGCTAACAACGCCGACACTGGAGCGGTGGCGGGCAATAAGATTGAACAAGCACTGCGTACTGAAACAGAAGTGCTTCAACTTCAGATAGCAATTCTTACCCAGATTGATGAACTGAACACAACCTTTGAGGATGCGAGGGAGCCCTATGAAGACGATAGCTGCTGGAACCTCACTTTCCCAGCAAGTCTCGGCTCTACACTTACAGACCTAGTGGAGGACACGCCAAAGACCATCGATACCATCGTCAAGCTTGAGAGTCTATCCTCACAATATGAGGATGCTGGATCATCTCAAGAACAGCTGTCGGTCCTGAAAGAGTTCACCAATCTCCAAACAAGCGGAAAACTTTCCGGACAAACAGCAGTTATTCAGTATGAATTTATGCAGACTCAACTGCAGACTCAGGTCGAGGAGTTCGAAGAGGAAATAGAGGACGAAGAAGCATCATGTTAAATTTGCACCAGCACAATTACATACGAGTATGGGCCACACTGCTTGCTGTTGTTGCGTGTGCCCTTCTTATATGGGGAACTGCACTGGTGCCGCATGCGCATGCTGAAGATGGTTTCATGGACTTCCTCGATGGCACCGTCATCAAGTGGGTGGGGTGGCTTGTCTATGCGATTGCCCTGGGAATCGGAGGCCTCTTTGTGGGAATAGGCGGTCTGGCTTTGGATATCACATTGCGACTGACCGTAATCGAAATGGGCAATTTCTTCAGTGGAGGTTATGGCCTCGGTATCATCCAAGTATGGCAGATCATCCGCGACCTCTTCAACATCTTGTTTATCTTCGCTTTCATCTACCTGGGAATTAAGACCATACTCAACTCCGATGACTCGGGAACACGGCGTGCTATCGGACACATCATTATCGCAGCGCTTTTTATTAACTTCAGTCTTTTTATCACACAGGCGATTGTTGATTTCTCTAACATCGCAGCAACACAGATCTACAATCAGGCCGTCTCGCGCGGGCAATACACGGATCAATTCCTCATAACCGGCCCACAGACCATTTCTGGAGCATTCCTTACCATAAGCGATCTCACGACATTCTTCGGGAGCTCAAACCTGCTCAATGACATGAAGGGTTCGCAGATCATCGTGTACTCGATCCTCATGATGACCTTCCTGGTGCTTGCGGGCATTGTGTTCTTGTTTGCAGCATTCCACGTACTCTACCGTTTTGTGGCGCTCAGCATATACATGATCCTTTCTCCTGTACTTTTCCTCGGACTCATTTTGCCTAAATTCCAGGGATACACAGACAAATGGGTTCGCGGGCTTTTGAAGCAAAGCTTCTTTGCTCCGGCATTCCTCTTCCTGGTATACGTTTCGCTCATGGCACTGGAGCGGCTGAAGGATCAGCTCGATTTTGGTGTCGCCTCCAAGGGCTATTCGGTGGTCAAAGATGGAATCAAAATGACTGCAGATGGTTTCACCATTTTTGTCTTCTTCGGGATCGTCATCGGCTTCCTCTATGCGTCTGTGAAAGTGGGAGAAATGATGAGCATCGCCGGTGCGAACACTGCGGTAAAGAGCATACACGGTGTGCGCAAGGGCGCTCAGGATATGCTCTACCGGAACACTGTCGGTAGAGGCTTTAGCTGGGGCATGAATAGACTCGACTCCATTAACCGTATCGCGGACTCAGAAAAGGGTACTCCTGGGCGACGGGCTGCCATACTTGCCCGTACATTTATGGGAGGACGAGCTGGAAGTGAAGCGATCAGAGGAAACATGGATAGAGCAGCTAATTACGGTGGAAGAGAGGCGCGCGAAAAAGCCATTAAGGCAAACACCCAGCGATCAGCACGCGCCAATGCCATCCATAATATCACTACAGATCTTAGGAGCGGAGATAGGATCAAACAAGAGCGTGCGATCGCAGACGCTTCAAGTCCACAGTTATTGGAGATGATCAAAGAGGACGAAGGGAAGGATCTTATTATGGAGAACGCGGGCAGGCTCTCCAAGAGTCAATACGAAGCAATCGTGAAAAGTGAAGATATAGATGACGAATTCCGCAAGAAGCTTGCCCAAAGACGGGGCGAACAGATAACACAGCGACTGATCGAGGACAACCGGAACAAGGACGGCAGTGAAACAAAACTTGAGCATGTCATTGGAAAAGCTGATACTTCCGAACTCGAGGCCATCGGATTTGAAAAGGTTAAAACAGTGGCAGGAAAACTTTCAGCAAGACAGATCGATGACTGGAAAGATCTTACACCTACTGAGAAGAATCAGCTTAAAGGTGAGAGAAAGAGGCAGCTTGACGCCGAGTTTAAAGAAAATCCTGGTAAGCTATTTGAGCGCATTACAAGTGATGAAGAGCGATCAAAACTTCCCGACTCTATCCTCACTGACGAGAAAGCGATACCGTATCTCAATACAAATGTGCTTACTAAGATCGTTGACAATAACAGCATAACTGCTGGACAAAGAGCGGAAATAAAAGAACGCGTCCTTAACCATTACAATACTTCTGAAGTTAAAGCCTACGAGTCTGCACACTCACAATATGAAAAAGATATGCGTGAATATAGGAAGCTGGAACCGGATGTGCGAAGGAAGACAGATGAGCCAACCCCACCGACCAAACATAAGGATGTTGTAAACTATGAAAGAATCAATGAGTGGTTTGAAAAGAATGGTGCAGGTCAACGATACTAAACAATATGCAGTCTAATATTGAGGAAAAAAGAGTAGAAGCCTATCGAACCGCGCCTGAAGCGATCCGCGATCTCTATGTCAGCGACGATCTCACACAGCTTGTTGACCGACTCCATATCTCATTCAATATTTCGCAGCCATTTAGGGCCCTTAGCGAAATAATTGGCGATACGATACTCGGATTCAATAAGATCGCTGACATGCCGCGGCTGTTCCAACAGAAGCTCGGAGCAAGCGCCGACGAGTCTCAGCGAATGACCTCGCGGCTTATAGAAATACTTGCTCCTGTGGTCACACGAGAAGAGGCTGATGCCTCTGCTAAGAGAGAAGGGCTTACAAAGCTAGCTGACACGTTCTCATCTCCAGAGGGGATTGCTAAACAGCAGGGCATTGATCCGGCCTCCGCTGAAAATATCAAACCGATCAGAACCATGGAGGAGGATATGAATCGGGTGCACGGATATGGAGCCTATCGAGCCGCAGAGGAAGAGCGGGCTGAAGAACCACATTCTTCAAAGCAAGATGACCTGCTGCAAAAATAATGCCTGGCGTGGATAACTTGCGTGTGCACGCACGTATACCGAACGTACATGACGTATAATGTATGCATGCGATTTGAGGTCCCACAGTTCATTGAGATCGAGGATAAGATCTTTGGCCCTTTTACCTGGAAACAGTTTGTCTATCTTGCTGGTGGGGTGGGGCTCGCCGCAGTGATTTTTTTCACTATGCCATTTGTGGTATTTGTGCTCATAGGTGTACCACTGGGAGGGCTCGCGGCACTGCTCGCATTTTACCCTGTCAATAACCGTCCTTTTTCTATTTTCCTCGAATCAATGGTGTACTTCTACAAAAAGAACCGCGTATACCACTGGCGTAAAAAGGCTGCTGTTGTTTACAAACAGCGCGTCCATGAGGATGTGCTGCCGCAAACGCGAACGGTTCCCGTGCCGGAAGGAGGGAACATCAACTCGCTCTCACGCAAATTGGAGCTCACGACCCTGCAGAAAGAACTATAGATATGGCATCTTCACCTTCAACTCAAGATTTTGTGCCCGTCCGGGACATACGCGACAATGTCGTGGTACTCAAAAACGGCCAGCTATGCATGGTTCTTTTGGCATCTTCAATAAACTTCGCGCTGAAATCATCCGACGAACAACAGGCGATCCTTTCACAGTTTCAAGCTTTTTTGAATACGCTTGATTTTTCTCTCCAATTTTATATCCAATCGCGCCGGCTCAACATCCAGCCGTATCTTAACCAGCTTTTGGAGCGTGAACCACTTCAGGACAATGACCTTATGCGTATCCAGCTCCGTGAGTATATGGAATTCATCCGCACGTTCACTACCGAAGTGGACGTTATGAGCAAAAATTTCTTTGTCATCATTCCATACACCCCTACACAGATAGACTTTACATCAAACATCGGTGCCGTGTTTGGCCGAAAAAGAGATATCTCTATTGAAGATACAAAGTTCGAGGAGAATAGATTGCAGCTTGAACAGCGTGTGTCACTGGTTGAACAAGGTCTTGCCCGTGTGGGAGTACGCACCATAGCTCTGCAGAATGAAGAACTGGTAGAATTGTATTATCACATCTTCAACCCAGGAGATCCAAGTGGTAGCGCACCACCACTTTCATAAATATATGGGACTTTTTGATCTAGGAAAAACGAGGCAATCGCAACAGGAAACAGGGCAGGACGAGGCCAAGAGTTTTGCCGATGCACTTTTGACGCTTGAGGATGTTATTGCACCTTCAGGCATTGAGATCGGGTCGCGCAGCATCAACATAAGCGGTACTTTTGCACGCACCTTCTTTGCCGTTTCATATCCACGGTACCTGAATGATGGCTGGCTTGAGCCTATACTCAACATTGAAAAAGAACTTGATGTCTCTATCGTCATACATCCGATCAATACTGCAGAGACGCTCAAAAAATTCCAAAAGAAGGTTGCGGAAGTGCAGAGCCAGATAAATATGCGCGCAGAGCAAGGGCTTGTGCGCGACCCACAGCTTGAAGCAGCGTACCGCAATCTTGAAGACTTGCGTGATAAGTTGCAGCAAGCTGAGGAAAAACTCTTTGACGTAGGCTTGTATGTGACGCTCTACGCCGATAACGAGGAATCCCTCAACAAGACTGAGGCTGAGATAAAAGGTATCCTTGATTCACGTCTGATCTATCTGAAGCCTGCGCTATTCCAGCAGGAGCAGGGGATCAAGAGTGTTCTGCCGTTCATGCAGGACGAACTCATGATCCACAGCAAGTTCAATTCCTCTCCACTCTCAAGTTTTTTCCCGTTCACCTCATTTGACCTTACCTCTGACCGAGGGATCCTCTATGGCATCAACCGGCACAACTCATCGTTGGTGCTCTTTGACCGTTTCTCGCTCACCAATTACAACTCGGTTACCTTCGCAACTTCGGGTGCAGGAAAATCATACACCTGCAAGCTTGAAATACTCCGTTCGCTCATGTTCGGCACTGAGGTGATTGTTATCGACCCCGAGCGCGAGTATGAGTACCTGGCGGAGGCAACTGGCGGCCGATTCTTCAATATTTCTCTTTCTTCAAACCACCATATCAACCCGTTTGATCTCCCGGCTCCACAGGAAGACGAGAACCCAGAAGATGTGCTGCGATCGCACGTTATCGAGCTTATTGGACTGTTTAGGCTCATGCTTGGCGGTCTTTCTGCAGAAGAAGAGACCATCATTGACCAGGCCATCAATGAAACGTACGCACTTAAGGATATTTCAGGCAATACTGATTTCAGTACGCTTGAACCGCCGCTGCTTTCCGACTTTGAAATGGTGCTTGCCGGCATGGAGGGGAGCAATTCGCTCATCTCGCGCCTGCAGAAGTACACCGGCGGTACTTGGTCAGGATTCATGAATCAGGCGACCAATGTAGACATCAACCAGAAGTTTGTCGTTTTCTCGTTGCGCGACATGGAAGATGAGCTCAAAACCATTGCGATGTACATCATCACCAATCACATCTGGAGTGCTATACGACGCAGGCTTACCAAGCGGCTTCTGGTGATCGACGAGGCATGGTGGATGATGAAATCAGAAGATACCGCCTCATTCCTTTTCATGCTCGCAAAGCGCGGACGCAAATATTACCTTGGGCTTTCAACCATCACTCAAGATGTGGACGATTTCCTTCGCTCCCCGTACGGAGTGCCGATGATCACGAACTCCTCTTTGCAACTTCTGATGAAGCAATCACCTACAGCAATAGATAACATCCAAAATACCTTCAATCTCACCGACGAGGAAAAATTCCTGCTTTTGGAATCAGGTGTTGGAGAAGGTATCTTCTTTGCAGGACTGAAGCACGTGGCAATCAAGGTCATCGCTTCATACACAGAGGATCAGATCATCACCTCTGACCCATCCCAGATCCTGCAGATCAAGAAGGCCCGGGAAGAGCTTCGTAATTCACTCACATAACTTATGGTCGCTCCACTTATTGTCGGTAGTGCAAGAGTTGCCCAGGGAGCCACAAAAACAGCCGCCCGTTCTACTGCACGGAGACGCCCTTCGTCAGATCCGCGTTCAATACCTTGGCGATCTGCCAAACCACACATGCGTTCTTCGCAAGTGCAGCAAGAAGAGGCCAGCGACCAAATCATACCCCAAGTAGAATCTCCCGAACCCTCACAGACACAGCAGGAAGGCGGGAGGACCGCCATGCGCACAACTCCTGACGAACTCCAACGCAAAGCACAGGCAGTATCCGCCTCAGTACTTATCATGTGGACTGTATTGCCATTTTGTATCCCTCAAGTGCTTTTTTGGATGGTTGGACTTGCCGGACTCGGACTAGAAACACTACCAGTTGTTGATGCGTTTGCTCCTGGCATGGAAGTTTTCGTATTGGGCTACCTTGTAGCTGCAGGCATTGGTGTCTGTTCTATGGTATATGCTGCGTGGATATATACGATCCGAGGTGTTGCCTGTTTTGCAGGCATGAAAGCCTTTATCTTCATATGCTGTCTCACAGGATACCTCGTCGTTTTTCTCAACCTATTTCCATGGCTCATTCTTTGGATTCTTTCAGTAGTCCTTATCAGGGATGAACAGTAGTATTGCTATCCACCATCCCCGCACCGTGCACCATACGGAATGCTCTGCCATGGTATTCTGTATGTATATCGCCTATGCGCTGCTTGTTTGTATACCTCCTTCTGTTTATGTGTATGCCTGTTATTGGCTTTGCGCAAGGCTTTGTTCCGCTGACATTTGAAATAAAGCCGTCTTTCCCTGAAGCGGGGGAACCGTATACTGTTGTCCTTAAAAATACTTCGGTTTTTGGTGCACGTTCAAATATAGAGTGGTTCGTTAATGGTGTGGAACAGACGCAAGAAGAAGGCAAAACAGAAGTACATTTGGAAGCGCAACAAACACCTACACGCATAACTGCACGTCTTATTTCTCCCTCAGGTGAGGCAAGAGAAGTCACCCGAACGATCTCTCCGTACCGCATTGACCTCATCATTCAAGCTGATACATATGTGCCTGCTTTCTACAAAGGACGAAGCCTCCCCTCAAATGGGAGCACAGTGACCGCAAAGGCGCTGGTCTTCAAGGATTCAGCCCAGCAAAAAACAGGTCTCTCATATGTGTGGAAAATAGGCAATACCATGCAGCAGGGCGGTGCAGTACGTGGGGGAGACACCTTCACCTTTACCCCGTCATTTGAAGATGAGATCCTGCTTACAGTTGAAGTACTCGACGGCAGCAATACTGTTATTGCACAGGAAACGCGTTATGTGACCATTACAACCCCCGAGATGTACTTTTACGAAAAGAATCCTCTCCGCGGCGTACTTCCTCAGTCACTATTCGACCCACATGTGCTTGTGGGGGAGGAGATGACACTGAGAGCTGAACCATTTTATATAACAGAAGGACTGAGCGAACGTGATGCACTGCGTGAGTGGAGAATAGATGGTGTGAAAACTGAAGCGAGTGAAGACCCGCACGAGATCATACTCAGGAAAGAAGGAGGGCAGGGTTCTGCAACTGTCTCGTTCCATATAAGAAACTTGGCTAATCTGTTGCAGGGTATACAAAAAGAACTCACCATCAGATTTTAATTATGAAAATAATCATCCTTATTGCTGCACTGATAATCATACTGGGAGGCGCTGATGTGGTGTCTGCGCAATCTACTTCGGTATATAAACCATTGGTGCAAATACCTGGCCTTGATGCAAATTCACAGTCAACTTCTCAATATGTTGAGGCGCTCTATATTCTCTCGATCACGGTGGCGGCTTTCCTTGCGGTTGTGAAGATAATCTTTGGCGGAGTAAAGTGGATGCTTTCTGACGTTGTTACAGACAAAAGTGCGGCAAAAAAAGATATCTGGGGCGCAATCATTGGTCTTTTGATCGTGTTATCAGCGGTACTCATCCTCAATACTATCAATCCGCAGCTTAAGGAACTCAACTTTCTTCAGAACGCGCCGGGGGTAGCCACTACCTTGGGAGGAGGAGAGGAGGAACCGCCGCTTGTTGACGCAGCCATCGGTGACACGCTTCTGCTTGGAGACGCTGAACAGAATGAGATAACACATTTTAAAGATACCTGTCCCGGCGTACCTACACGCATTGTCACAAGCAATGGAGTTGCTCTTGAATGTATAGCTGAAGAAGATGCAGTTGAAGGAAAGGATTTGGCCTGCACGGGAGACAGCTGCACCTGCGACTATTCAGATACTGGCAACAGAGGTGTCTGCATGCAGGCATGTCAGACACAAGAGCGTGAAGGGTACACATTCCAATCTGCTACAGACCTGGCCAACGAACGGCTCCGCTGCGAATACAGTGCCGTGAATGACCCTGCAGAATGTGCTGATGTTTATTTCTTATCATGTAATTCAAGCTGGGTCGGTGGGCCAGCATGTGAAATAACCCAGGAGGTTTGTAGACAGGAAGTAAGCGGATTCCAGACCTTCTTTTATGGATTTGCGAATTAATTAATACACATATGAACCGTCCACTTATCATTACCATCGGCATCGTCATTCTCCTTTTTGTGGTGGGATTATGGGTATACTTGCTGGCATACGGCGCCCCAGAAGCTCCACGAGAAGTGTTCACAAACTTTGGTCTTTTCTCAAAGGAACCCATAGATGCTGAGGTTATTCCTGTACAAGAAGAGAGCCAAGGGACGCAACTTTCTTTAAGCGCTGCCCCGGTACAGCAAATAACCACTAGGGCAGTGGCCGGTTTTGGGATCAACTCTTCAACGGGAGAAGATATTATTCGATATGCTGAACTTGGAACTGGTCATATCTATGAGATAAACCTCAAAACTGCTACAGAGATGCAGATTACACTCACTACATTCCCACAAACTGCTGAAGCGTACTTCTCTCCAAACGCGGACTATATCGCTTTGGTAACATTTGAAGACGGGCAACGGCGTGTGTTTGCGGGCAAGATTCAGGAAGAATTGTCGGAACTGCCTATGGCGGCAGGAAATATTTCTTTTGATGATGAGAATGTACTCTTTTTCTCAGTGAGCGGGTACGACGGTACTACTGCGTATTCCCGCAACCTTGAGTCAGGAACTCAAACCAAGCTTTTTACGATTGAAATACCTGACTTGAAGCTTCAGTGGGGAAGAGGGTTGGAGAATATATACGCAAGCACCAAACCTACCCGCCAGCTTGAAGGCTTTCTCTATGAGGTCAACAGTGGCGCTCTAACGCCGGTTATTCCCGGAGCATTTGCGTTAACTGCTTTCATGAACAATGCGTACATCGTAGCCTCGTTTGCAGATGAGGAATCCTTTGTCTCAACATCATATGGGCCAAAGGAGGAACTTGTACAAGGTCTTCCTATGATTGAAGAAAAATGTGTCTTCACTGCTCCTGAAGCAAGCGGCGTGTGGTGTGCCTCTGCTGCTACACAACCTGATGGCGATTTTATCGAGCAGTGGTATAAGGGAGTGGTTACATCCGAAGACAGCATTTGGTACACCGACCTTGATACACAGAGTGCGCAGTTAGTGGCTGACCTTACCAAGCTATCAGGGAAAACAGTTGATGTTACCGATATGCTTCTTAATTACAATGGGTCGCTTCTACTCTTTAAGAACAAACTTGACCACTCGTTATGGCTCTATAGAACACAGTAATAAAAAGCCCCGCATTACAGCGGGGCTTTTTATTAGCGGTGTTTCCGTATAACTAACTCCTGCAGAATGGCGGTTATGCTGCTTACTACAAAATAGAGCGCAATAGCTGCTGAGATTGTGTATGCAATAACAGCAATAAATATAGGCATTACAAACTTCATCTGCAGCTGCATGTTGCGTGCAAAGTCGTCCTTCATGCTTGGAGCAGCTTTTGGATCGCGCGGGGGAAGTTTGGGGAAAGCAAGCTGTCCGTGGATGAACTGCGCAATTCCAGCAAGAATCGCAAGTGGGAGGCTTTTTTGGGCAATATCAAGAAATCCGAGGAAGAACATAGTAATGGTCTGCGGCTCAGGAACAAAAGAATACAGGAGTGATGTGTTCACTTCAGGAAGTGCAACTCCGCCGCCATTATAAACCGAGAAATAGAGTGCAATGATGATTGGGATCTGCAGGAACATCAGTAAGATGCTGGCGAAAGGGTTTATTCCCGATTCTTTATACAGGGCCATGATCTGGCGGGCCTGTTCCTGTGGATCCTTCACATTGCTTTTTATTTCTTTGATCTTTGGATCAATATCTTTGATGACCTTTTGCGTTTTTGCTGCCTTTATCGAAAGGGGAAGAAGGATGGTTTTAACCACAACTGTGGTAAGTATGATGGCAATACCCACGTCACCGCCTGGTATGAGGTCGATGAAGAAGATGAGTCCGTTATAAATAGGGTCGAAGAAAAGCGTGTGCCAAATCGTGCTGAACATATATGTAAATTAAATGGAATAAGCCATTGTAGCGTGATTAAAGAGAGCTGTCTAAATATCCCTTACGCTCCAGGAAGCTTCAGCAAAAGCTGTCGCACCTCTTCTGCAGCCGCTTTCCGCGTCAAGGCACTAAATGACGGTCTTGTGATGAGGATCAGTGTCAATGGGAGATTCCGGCTTTGAGCGAATGTGTACAGATTGCCATAAATACGTCTGCGTAAACGATTGCGGTCCACAGCCTTTTTGGCAACCTTTTTGCCAACCACTACTGAGCCGTGGAAATCATCACTTTGCGTGTAGATGAGCTGTAAGGAAGGGGAATTGATGCGTTTCCCAACAGAAAAAGAACGATCAAACTCTTTTCTGGTCAATCGTTCCTTTTTCTTGAGCATACTCAAACAGTATACCGCCTCCGTGTATGGAGGAATTATTTGCTTTTCTTTACCGCGAGCACAGCGCGTCCTTTTCGGCGACGTGCTTGAAGCACCTTTGCCCCTGATTTAGTGCCGGTACGCACCAGAAAACCGTGGGTGGTCATGCGCTTCTGCTTGCTTGGCTGATATGTTCGTTTTGTCATACTGTCTAGTACAAAAATGAATGTGGATGAACTGTACACTAGTTATGCTTCATTTTCAAGGGTAGCAAAGAGAGTGAAATAGAGGCGCAATTCTGCTATTCACAGGTTATACACATAACCTTGCTGTTGCAAAAATTATGATTCGAAATTGCCCCAGAAAATGAAAAAGTATTTACAGTTTTTGTATCGGACGTATAATGCTTTCTACCTAAGTTCTGCATCTTAAAGTTATGAATCCACTCTCTCATCCTACTGTTAACAACATTGTTCACACCGAACAAGTCGACGTTAAGAAACTGTGGGATGACGCACTGGTGACCATTGAACTTTCGATCACTCCTGCAAACTTCAAGACCTGGTTCCGTGACACACATATCGTTTCACTTGAAGATGGCACCATCACGCTTGGGGTTCCAAGTGTGTTTGTCCGTGACTGGCTTTCAGACAAGTTTCAGTCGATGATCTTGAAGACGCTTCGAGAACTTACGCCGTATGTACGGAGCATTGAGTACGCAGTTGTACAGCGCAGCGATAAAAAACAAGAGTCTTCCCGACCACAAACCATCAATGCTGCATTGCCGCTTGAGGAGTACTACATCAATAAAAGCGATAATCTCAACCCTAAATATATCTTTGAAACCTTTGTTATTGGCCCTTTTAATGCGCTTGCACACGCTGCTGCAAAAACAGTAAGTGAAAAGCCCGGTATTGCCTATAATCCGCTTTTCATCTATGGAAAGACCGGGCATGGAAAGACGCATCTCATCCAAGCGGTGGGGAATCAACTGAAGCGTTCGGGCAAAAAGGTCTTCTATGTTACCAGTGAGCGTTTCACTGTCGATTATTTCAACAGCCTCCAGAATGGCACAGCAAACAATTTTAAAGATAAGTACCGCCAGTACGATGTATTGATCATGGATGATGTGCAGTTCTTGGCAAATAAGGAGAAGACGCAGGAGGAACTCTTCCATCTTTTCAACGCTCTCCACGACAACAACAAGCAGATCGTTTTCTCAAGTGATGTACATCCAGCACTCTTGTCTGGTCTTGAGGAACGCCTCCAGTCACGCTTTGCACAGGGAATGATCGTCGACATCCCAGCTCCTGATATGGAATCACGGGCTGCCATCCTGCGAGCGAAAACAGCACAGCATGGACTGACGCTCATTGATGAGGTGATCGATCATCTTGCACACACCATCGAGGGGAATATTCGCGAACTTGAGGGTGCACTTAATACCATTATGTGTCAGTCACAGCTTCTCGGACGCACGCTCTCACTTGATGAGGTTAAACAGATCATCAAAAACAGCACGCGGCCGCGCAAAACACTGGCAGTGACTGATGTGGTTGATAAGATTGCACGCTATTTCGATGTTGAACCATCGTCAATCTATGAGAAGACACGAAGAAAAGAAATTGTGAAGCCGCGTCAGCTCATCATGTATATTCTCCGTGAAGATTTCCAAGTATCCTATCCAGCAATAGGGCAGAAGCTTGGGGGAAGAGACCACACAACTGTCATACACTCGTGTGAAAAAATAAAGAATGACCTAAAGAGTAATTCAGAGCTTGAAGAAGAGATCACTCAAATCCGATTACTTCTGAAGTAGCTAAAAACAGGCCTATTAAGGCCTGTTTTTAGCTACTTTCACACTGTTTATAACCTGTGGGTAGATGAGATGATAGAAGGTAAGGGTGGGGGTGTATAACACATATACAGAGTGTATATAAGAACAGATGAGTATGGGGAGAAGAACGAGTAATCCCCATACACTACAAAAATAGTAGGTATATCCCCATGACTATGCATAGCAAACACATACCCATCAACAGCTCTACACAATTAAGGTGCTCACAAAAAGTTAATAAATAGGCCATAGATTTTAGATTTCCACAAATCCACAGAGCTAATAATAAGGAGTACTATAATTAGATAAAAAATAAGATATGCACGTCACCATAGAAAAAGAACAGCTACTTGATCGGTTGGAACTTGTATCAAGAGTAAGTACGAAACATATCACTCTTCCGGTACTTCAATGTGTACTTGTCTCAGCATCTGGAAATACTCTTTCGTTACATGCGACTAATTTAGAAATAGGAATTGAATCACTACTTACTGCTTCTGTAAAAGAGGAAGGAAGTATTGCTGTCCCAGCCTCAACACTTACACAGACTGTGCAGTGTATGTCAGTAAAAGAGGTAACACTCCGTACTGAAGAAGGATCATTGGTTATAGAAGGAACAGGATCAGAGACATATATCAAAACTATTCCGCATGAAGAATTTCCCCATATCCCCAAAATAGAAGGTGCTGGACAGAAGGTACAGCGGGAACTCTTCTCTTTAGGAATTAAAACTGCATCATTTGCAGCGAGTGTCTCATCAATTAAACCAGAACTTGGGAGTGTACATATACTTCAAAAGAAAGAACATTCACTTACGTTTGTGGCAACAGATTCTTTCCGTCTTATGGAAAAAACCGTTCCGCAGAAAGGGTTTGTACTTGAAGAACCGATACTTATTCCCCAAAAGAATGCTGTGGAACTTTCTCGTGTATGTGACATGCGGTCAACTGACCCGTACTTTAAAGTGAATGAGAACCAATGCGCACTGCAGTTTGAAGATGGAGTATATATCACTTCAAGACTCACTTCAGGATCGTTCCCTGACTATGAACAAATCATCCCGAAGGAGTACAGCACGCACACGACACTGTTAAAGAACGATCTCGCCTCTTCCTTCAAAAAGACCAACATATTCCTCAATAAGTTCCAGCAGGTGGGGTTGTATATAACAGATAAATCTCTCACCGTCTCTGCCAATAGCGGAGAAGTGGGAACGACAACTGAATCCATAAAAGCTCAGTCAACAGGAGAAGAACTGCAGCTTAACTTCAATCAACGCTATCTTTCCGAGCCGCTTCCGCATATTGCAGATGACAGCATTATTATGCATTTTGCCGGCATTGGCCGACCATTGGTGATTGAAGGTTTAACTGACAAATCACTTCGGTATTTGGTAATGCCAATGAACAAGTAGTTCTACCCACTTTCATTTGGGTAAATGAAGGGAATTAACAAGCGTAACGACTATAATTTTATTTATAGCCCCCCAATCTCCTCTCCTCTAAAGAAGATTGCTGGACCACTGGAACTTGAAGTCCCAAATTTACACGAAATTATTTTGTATGCGTCTTAAAAAAGACACCAATAAAGCTACAAAGATCAGCGATCTTTTTGCAAAATATAAGAATACACTGCAGGCGCCTGAGAAGACCGTTGTAGACTGTTTTATAGAGGTTGTAGAGGATATTATCGGCCTGCGTGTCTCCTCAAAAGCAGTAAAGTACACTGTATACTCGCAAACGCTCTCTGTAAGCGTCCAAGGCCCGCTTAAAAGCGAAATAAAGCTTCACAAGCATGAGATACTCGCGCACATGAAAGGAAGGATAGGTGATAAGAATGCACCTAAAGATATTATCTAGTCATCATCCCGGTTCCTTCTGCGGTCGTTGTTGTCATCTTGACCGTTGTCTTCATTGTCAGCATTGCCCTCATCTTCTGAGAGTTCAGGGATTATCGGTGCATATGTTTGTTCCTTCCACTTCTGCACAGCGTATTCCCAGTTGTTGTATTGTGAGTCATTAGCAGGGTTTGTAGGGTAGGGGCCGAGCGGATCGCGCTTGTCGATATAGTGGAGGATATTGTGAATACTCGAAGCGACGCCAGCAAGATCGAGGGTTGTGCTGCCCGACTGTATATTCTGGATAAGCGTAGCGGTATCGAAGATCTCTCCACGCAGTATTGGCTTAATGCTCGGGTCTGTAGCAGGAGGCTCGCCAAAGCTTTTCTCGTCTATTTTAGAGAGAGCAATGTCCATAAACGACCGCCACATCGGAGTTGCTATCAGGCCAGACAGTCCATTCATCGGGGCATTGTCGTTATTTCCAGTCCATACACCGACCACAAGATTGGGAGCATAACCCATGAGCCAAGCATCACGAGAGTTGTTGGTGCTACCTGACTTTATTGCAACATCTCTCTCTGGGAAGTGTACCGCAGAGTTGTATCCCCACAATGGAGCGCGTGCATTGTTGTCGCTGAGGATGTCGCTTATCTGTAGCGCAACATTGCGGTCAAGAACTCGCTCCTCATCAACTTCTATTTCTTCTATCAAGGTACCTTGAGCATCTTCAATGCGCAGGATGGGGCGAATAGTCGCCCGCACGCCTTCGTTAGCAAAAACCGCATATGCTCCAGCATGTTCAAGAAGTTTTACCTCACCTCCGCCAAGCACCATAGTGAGTCCAAGTCGATCTGGGTCATTGAGTGTTGATATGCCCATATCAGAAGCAAGCTTAATAGCATCTTTTATGCCGGTGAGGTAGAGCACTTTTACTGCGGGGATATTGAGCGACTGTGCAAGGGCATTGCGCAGGCTAATAGGCCCGACGAACTTATTGTTGTAGTTATTTGGCGAGTAGCATGGGTTTTCATTGCTGAGGTCCCAGGGCTCGCAAACGGAACTGAACTGGGTCTTCACATCAAATACCTTTGTATCAGGAGTGTAGCCCTTGCTGAATGCCGAAGCATAGACGATCGGTTTGATTGAAGATCCTGGCTGTCTAGGCGCAAGTACTGTGTTGAAATTTCCGTCTATCTCCTCATCGAAATAATTGCGTGAACCTACCATCACTAGGATATCTCCCGTCTGTGGATCAAGAGCGACCATACCAGCGTTTGATGCGTTGAATGTTTTTTCATTGTGTTCCGCTTTCTCAGCCACGATACGCTCAGCTTCCTGCTGCAGTTCCCAATCGAGCGATGTGATGACGCGAAGCCCTTTTTCTGAGAGCGCTTCTTCCCCATACTTCTCCACCAGAAGCTCACGTATATACATAACAAAGTGTGGCGCGCGTATGCCCGTAACTGCCTGCGGCTGGAACTCAACGGTAGTTGCAATCGCTGCGTCGTACTCTTCTTGTGTTATGAATTTATTGATAAGCATGCGCTCAAGCACGAGCTTCTGCCGCGCATCAAGTGCATCCCGGTTGTTTCCATATGGTGAAAGATAGGTAGGTGCCTGCGGCAGCGCGGCCAAGTATGCAGCTTCCGGCAGGGTCACGTCCACTGCGGATTTTGCAAAAAATGCCTGGCTCGCTTCCTCCACACCATAAATGGTTCCGCCATATGGTGACTCATTGAGATAATGTGAAAGAATCTCCTCCTTTGTAAGTACGCGTTCGATTTTAATGGCAAGGATAGCTTCCTTGATCTTTCGGGTGAGGCGTTTCTCCTGCTCGAGAATTGAGTTCTTGATCACTTGTTGGGTGATCGTTGATCCGCCTGCGCCGTCAAAAGGTCCGCCGCCACGGCTCATGTTATTGATCATCGAACGGACAATTGCGAGCGGATCAATACCGTAATGCTTATAGAACTGGTCATCTTCGATAGCGACCGTTGCATTTTTGATATGGTATGAAATGTCCTCAAACGGAACAATGGTTCTTTTTACATCCTGGTGTAGGTCGTACAGCAACACCTCACCCGTCTTGTCGTATATTTTAGTTGACTGCTGGATGCGCCGCTGTTCAAAGGCTGAGAGATCGGGGATCTCAAGCGTTGAGATCCAAATAAATAAACCTCCTGCAGCAATAAGGCCTAAAACAAAAAGACCTATAGAGGCGTCTATAGCGAGGTCTTTATAATGCCGTTGTATCCAAGTTTTGATCTTCATGTGGTTGTCTAATATGGCCATATTAGCATGTTTTGTCTATATACAGGTACACATAAGTGATATGCTAGAGTTACGTGCATATGGATGTAAACACCGACCCAAAAAAGATTGAAGAGTTGCTCACCCGAGGAGTTGAGGAAGTCATTCATCTCGATAATCTCCGCAAAAAGCTTGAAAGTGGGAAACAATTGCGAATTAAGCTTGGGATTGATCCCACAAGCCCAAATATTCATATTGGACGTTCGATTCCGCTTCTTAAACTGCGCGACTTTCAGGAGCTCGGGCACCAGATTGTTTTTATCGTAGGTGATTTTACAAGCGTTATTGGAGACACGTCAGACAAAGACAGTGAGCGTCCTATGCTCAGTAAGGATGTGGTTGATGAGAATAAGAAAAACTACTACGCGCAGGTTGCAAAAGTGCTCGACATTGAAAAAGTTGAATTCCACCACAACTCCGAATGGCTCGAACCTTTAACCTATCGCGAGATCGGGGAACACGCCGACCTCTTCTCTGTGGCTGACTTCATAGCCCGGGACAACATCAAACGCAGGCTTGATACTGGCAAGCGCGTATCGTTGCGTGAGGTTTTATATCCACTGATGCAGGGGTATGACAGCGTCGCTATAAAAGCTGATGTTGAGATAGGGGGTACCGATCAGCGATTCAACCTGCTTGCGGGGAGAACGATGCAGCCGCACTTCGGACAAGAACCGCAGGATATACTCATGAACCCGCTCATCAATGGAACCGATGGACGCAAGATGAGCTCAAGCTGGGGCAATACAATCAATCTACTTGCAGAGCCTGCGGATATGTATGGAAAGGTCATGAGCATGCAGGATAGCGAGATCATCCCATATTTCACTATCTGTACGCGTGTGCCGCTTGTTGAGGTTTCTGCATTGGCGTCTGAGCTTAACGCTGGGGGCAATCCTCGTGACGCAAAAATGCGCCTCGCATATGAAATTGTTTCCCTCTACCATGGCGCGCAGGAAGCCGAGCGTGCGCAGGAGGTGTTTGTTGAGACGTTCCAGAGAAAGAGTGTCCCCGAGAATATACCCGAGGTTGTTTTAGTTGGAGGAATACGGGAGACTCTCGTTACATCAGGTGTACTAAAATCAAATAGTGAGTTTACCCGGCTCGCAACTGACGGGGCTATAACTGACATGGAGTCTGGTGAAAAAATAACAGACCCAATGGCAACACCGATAAACAAACCTTTACGCATCGGTAAGCACCGTTTTATTAAAATAATAAAATAAGAAGAGACCGGGCAGACGCCCGGTCTCTTCTTATGTAAGACGTCAGTGTATTTTTCCCCTAAAACTCGTCAACGTCATCAAATGTGTCGTAGTCGACATCCTCAGCGTCTTCCTCGAGGTCTTCATCGTCATCACTGTCATCTTCTTCCGCCTCAGCAGCTTTTTCAATCGCCTTCTCCTCCTCTTCGGGAACTTCTCCGAACCCTTCTACAAGCGGGTCATCCTCAGCATCATCTTCAAGTGGGTCGAGTTCAGCAAGAAGGTCATCATCAAGCGAAGCATCTTCCTCATCATCAATCTCTTCTTCCTCCTCTGGGTTCATATGTTCTCACTTAAATTTTTATTACTAACGTTGTATCAAAGTCTGCGCTTTTTGCAACATGTCAGTGCCATGTTTCGGAGACAGATTTTACTAACTGCTTCGATAATGTGCAAGGCAGGTTATGCCGACAGCCACAGCATCGTATTCGTCATCATGCGCCTTGTCTTTTACATCAGGAATAAGGCGCTTTACCATATCTATGACGGCCTTTTTATCACTTTTCCCATAGCCAGTTACAGCAACCTTTATCTCCTGAGGTCCAAATTCGTATATATCACATCCTGCTTGGCGTGCCAGGAAGAGTATGATCCCTCGTGCTTGCGCTACCCCAATGCCGGTGGTGCGGTTTGCGTTGAAAAAGAGCGTCTCAATGGCAAGTGCAGTCGGGTGATAGGTATCAATGAGCTTCTGCAGTTCTGTACCTATATGCACCAGTCGGACCGAGAGTTCGTCAGATGAATTTGTCTCAATACACGAGGAGTATATGAGTACTTCTTTGTTATTTTCTTTTTCCAATAGTGCCACTCCGAGTCGATCGTATCCAGGGTCAACAGCAAGTACTCGCATAATGCTGACATTATACCGCACAAAAAAGGCCGGCTGTAGCCGGCCTTTTTTTTATTCCGCACTGTCTGCTGTAGTGTATACATCCTGCACATCGTCGTTCTCTTCAAGTGCCTCGATGAGGTTTGCGAGCTTCTCACCATCATCATCTGAGAGCTCCATAGGATTCTGTGGGACGTAACCATCTGCGGTCTTGGTGAAAGCCCATGAAGCGCTCCCTGGTGTTCCAAGCGCGAGACCTGCTTTGGTGAATATGTGCCGTATCTCAGGAGCAGTGCGGTTGTTGTTGTCCGTCACCGCAGTGATGATTATTGCCACTCCTCCTGGGCCAAATGCTTCATACATGACTTCCTCAAGCTTTGCACCATCTCCTCCAGCTCCTTTTGCTATTGCGCGGTCGATGTTCTCCTTCGGCATCGAGTCCTTCTTCGCCCGTTCAATAGCTGCAGAAAGGCCTGGAGATGCGATATTCCCGTTGGCTTTCCGCGACTCCATGGCGATAAGTGCAGCGTGCTTGCTGAATACTTTGCTTTTTGCAGCGTCTCCAGCTGCTTTCTTATGTTTGATCTTTGACCATTTATTATGTCCTGACATAGTGTGCTATATAGTATGTTTCTTTCTAAATCTTTCAAGTATCTCAATTGCTCCATCCCAGATATCTTTTTCTCGCGTTGCTGAGAGAAGGAGTACTGTGATGAGCACATCCGCAAGCTCGCTGTCGAGATCACTCTTATCTTTATCGTTACGCTGCTCACCCGCCTCCTGTAATACCGCTTCGCTTACTTCACCAACCTCTTCCATGAGTTTGGTAAGGCGTGAGAAGATACGTTCATGTGCAGATTGAGCGGGTCGTGTATTTCTGAAGTGATGGTCGATGGCAGTTATGTGCTCGTTAATAATATCTATTTTGTTCATAGGGAACTGATATGCGTGTATGCCTCATGGCTTGCAACGCGTCCACGAGGGGTCCGTTCAAGCAATCCTTGGCGTATAAGATAGGGTTCGATGACGTCTTCAATCGTAGATTGTTCCTCTCCGGTTGCGGCTGCAATCGTGTTGAGCCCAACAGGACCGCCGCCAAATTTGTTGATGATGACCTCAAGCACTGCGCGATCGGGCGACCCTAACCCCAGAGAGTCGATCTCAAGAAGGGCGAATGTACGATCGACGATTTCCGGATTAAGGTCGCTTCCCTCAAGCTGGGCCAAGTCGCGGCAACGCTTGAGGAGATAGTTGGCAGTACGGGGAGTTGCGCGGCATCGCCTTGCGATGCTCTGCATGAGCTCATTACTTGTTTTGATCTGAAGAAGTGATGCTGATCGTTCAAGGATCTGCGCTATTTCCTCATTGCTGTAGAAGTCGAGGCGGAACGTACCTCCGGAGAACCGAGAACGCAGTGGGGCTGAGAGAAGGGAAATGCGTGTGGTTGCGGCAACAAGTGTGAAGGGAGGTAGTTCAAGCTGCACTGTTCGCGCGGAAGGGCCTTTGCCGATAATGATGTCGAGCACTCCCGACTCCATGGCGGGATAGAGTACTTCTTCGATCGATTTTGAAAGGCGGTGTATCTCATCAATGAAGAGTACGTCTCCCGGGGAGAGGTTGGTGAGTATTGCCGCCAGGTCGCCTACACGCTCTATTGCCGGTCCGGAGGTAGTGCGCATATTGGTACCGAGCGTCTTGGAGATGAGGTGGGCGAGCGTGGTTTTCCCAAGACCCGGAGGGCCATACAAGAGCACATGTTCGGCCGCATGGCCGCGCTCTTTTGCTGCAGTGAGCAAAATACGTAGATTTTCCTTGGTTTTTGACTGCCCAATGTATTCCTCCCAGCTTTGGGGCCGGAGTGTTTGGTCGAGATTGGAGGCACCATCTTTGGTGAAGCCCTGCGTGCGTGTGGAGGTCTCGTTCATGATGCTATTTTATCGTAAAAGAGAAGAAAGGGGTACTTGGACGCGTTGAGCTTGACAAATTATCAGAGTGTGCTAGTATTGTGCACATACAGTTCTCGCGCAGACATGCGCTGATCCTCACACAAAGAATACAAATACAATGCGCTTCAAACGCGGCATTTTGTTTTTCGTGTTCCAGGCTATAACCCTCTAAACAACAAAAGGTTGCTTTGCGAGGATACGGTGGTACTCACCTTTGAGTGAGAGCACTGCGGTACCCCTTAGTTCTGCAATCTCTTCATCCCTGAAGTTCTTGCTTAGAGGGTTATATATTGGAACGTCGAAGTGCTCTCTTCTAACTGTTGCGACTATAACATAACGTAAATGAAAACGTCCCTTGACCAAGGGACGTTTTCGTATTTTGGAGCATACTACTCTCACACAATATGAGAGAGAAAATCTTTATCAGCTTCAGTTTCCTTTGCATCTTCCTGTGCAATGGTATGCCTTCCTGAGGCAAGATCAACAACGCGCTGCAGTTCTGCAAAAGAAGTTTTTCCGAGCAGCACTTTCTCGATGCCATCTTCGGCCATGGAAGGAATGCCTTGTTTCTGCGCAGCTTTTAGGATGATGTGTTCTCGCGGATCGGTGATGACCGCTTCCTCAACTGCTTCATCTACCTTAATGGCTTCGTATACACCCTGCCGGCCCTTAAATCCTGTGTGATTACACTTCTCACACCCGACTGCATCGAAGATCTGAATACTGTCAGGAATAACCGGTGGCTTCGGGTGGGTAGCAAGTATCTTCCGAATTTGTTCAGCTTCCTGCGCAGTTGCTTCGCGCTGTTTTTTGCAGTGGGTACACAAAACTCGCACCAAGCGCTGACCAAGCACGATATTGACCGAGCTGCCGATCATACGGTAGTCCACACCCAGATCAATCAGGCGAGGGAAAGCACCAACGGCGCTGTTGGTGTGGAGCGTCGTGAATACCAAGTGTCCAGTTTGTGCCGCATGGATTGCTGTTTCGGCAACTTCGCGGTCGCGGATCTCACCCACCATGATGATATCGGGGTCCTGGCGAAGAATTGCACGGAGTCCAGATTCAAAAGTATAGTCGTCGCTTACCTGGGTTTGAACAATGTTGTCTATTTTGTACTCAACAGGATTCTCAATGGTAATGATCTTCACATCGGGTGTATGCGCTTTGCGCAGGAATGCATACAGGGCAGTGGTTTTTCCCGAGCCAGTTGGTCCAGTAGTGACAATAAGTCCATTTGGACGTTTGATCTCTTCGATCATAACGCCATAGAGTATCTCGTTGAGTCCAAGTTGCTCGAGATTGAAGCTTGCAACTGTGGGGTCAAGCAGTCGCATGACCATAGCTTCTCCCGAAGCGCCTGGAATAATTGACGATCGCACTTCCACTTCCTTCTCGCTTGTGGTGAAGGTGAAGCGCCCATCCTGGGCTTCATCTTTTCGGTTGAGGATCATGCCGGAGAGGAGTTTCAGGCGCGACATGAGCCGTGAGTACAACCCAAGCTCAAGGTCCATGACGTCGTGCAAGACGCCGTCAAGACGATAGCGCAGTCGCACACCTGTCTGTTCCGGTTCAATGTGGATGTCAGACGCGCCGAGCGCAATGGCGCCAGCGAAGATGGATTCAAGCGTCTCCGAGACCCTCCGCACATTATTGAGCGTTCGTGTCTGCAGTATATACTCAGCTACTGATTCGGGCGTTTTGAATTTTTGAATCTGGGCGGTTATGTTCTCAGCATTGATATCCATCACTCCGTGAACCACTGCAGATGTGTTCTTCTGGTCGTTGTAACGCTGCCAGCCATGCTCGAGGCTTGCTGTGGACGTCATGAAGATCGTGACTGTGTACCCTCGTTCCTGCAGATGGGCGATGGCTGCCTTCGTCTCTTCTTTGTTGGGATTGCGCACGGCAATAGAGATTCGTTTCCGCACGGTCTCGAAAGCGACAACCCCTCCAGCACGCGCCTCTTCCTCTGGAATGATCAATAGTGCTGCTGGGTTGATGGTCACGCCGCGCAAGTCTATATACCCAAAGCCATTTTGAGTAGCAAGCGCACTGATAAGATGTTCCTCTTCCTTGCGGCGGATCTCATCCATCCGTTCCCCCGCAAATGTGTCATCAAACTCCGGCATATATAGGTAATTGTAGCATCAGTGGTAGAATGCATCCTATGGAGAAGCTGGAAATCAGGGATGAATCGGAGCTTGGAACCGTTGCACAAATGGTCCTGCGCAGACTTGCAGAAAAGACTCCACAAACTGCTGCCGCTGTGGTCGCATTGTCGGGCGATTTAGGGGCGGGCAAAACTGCATTCACTAAAGCACTCGCACGGGAGTTGGGTGTACAAGAGGAGGTCACCAGCCCGACATTCGTGATCTTAAAAATATTCAAATGTGAGAACGGCCCATACGAAACACTGGTGCATATGGATGCGTATCGGATCGAAGATCAAGAAGAGCTTCGCCCCTTGCATTTTGATCAATTTCTTGAGGACAGCACAGTACTCTTGTGCATTGAATGGGCGGAGAAGGTACAGGAACGTTTGCCCGGACACGCGGTGTCTGTGCACATAGAGATACAAGAAGGAGATATTCGTGCGATAACCATCACTTAACTATGCCCAAAAAGACTGCGCCAGCAAAAGATACCACGAAGACACTTGTACTTCTTGACGCTCACGCTATTTTACATCGTGCATTTCATGCGCTCCCCGATTTCTCCTCGCCGTCGGGGGAACCAACTGGTGCGCTCTATGGCGTGGTAGCGATGTTGTTGAAGATCATTGAGGAGTTGAAGCCTGATTACATTGCCGCATGTTATGACCTTCCTGAACCGACGTATCGTCATGAAGTTTTTAAGGAATACAAAAGCGGTCGCAAGAAGACTGATGATGGATTGGTTGCACAGATCGAACGCTCGAGGGACATCTTTGAAGCCATGGGAATACCTATCTATGAGCATGCTGGGTTTGAGGCGGACGATATGCTCGGCACCATTGCGCATCAGATGAAATCACAGAAAAATCTGCGCGTGATCATCGCATCAGGTGACATGGATACGATGCAGTGCATCGATAAGAAGCGGGTGCAGGTCTATACTCTGCGCAAGGGTATAAAGGATACGGTCTTGTACGACGAGAAGGCGGTGATAGAACGGTATGGCTTTCCTCCTACGTCAGTTCCTGACTACAAAGGTTTGCGCGGTGATCCTTCCGACAACATTCCGGGGATCGTCGGCATCGGGGAGAAGACAGCCACAGATCTCATCAGAGAATTCGGCACCATAGAGAAACTCTATGCGGTTTTGGACAAAGGAGAAAAAGGGGAAGAGAAGCTCCTTGCAATTGGTATCAAACCCCGCATTATCAATTTGCTCAAAGAAAACAAAGAGGAGGCTGAGTTCTCGAAGATGATTGCGGTCATCCGTACTGACGCGCCGATTACCTACACAGTCCCTACTACTCACTGGAAGGATGCTGTTGATATTGAAAAGCTACTGGCACTCTTCACCGTGCTCGGCTTCCGTACGCTTACCTCGCGCATCAAGTATCTGTTTGAGGTGGCTGATGATGTTGTCTTTGATCAAAAGGAAAGTGGAATTGCTGATAAGCAGGTACATGAAGCAAGCGTTATGCTGTGGCTTTTGGAGTCCGACCGCACCAATGCATCGTACGATGACATTATTGATTACGGACGCTCATATTACGATTCCACTGATTTTTCTGTCATTGTCGAACGGTTCAAAAAAGAGTTGCGTGATCACGACCTCATGCAGCTGTATGAGGAGATAGAAGTTCCCCTCATGGAGGTGCTCTCATATATGAATGCGCTCGGCATCCGGCTCGATACCGCATATCTGAAAAAACTCTCAGTTGCCATGCATACTGAGCTTGATGCACTTCAGAAACAGATCTATACGCTCGCGGGTGTTGAGTTCAACATCAATTCCCCCAAGCAGCTCGGAGATATTCTCTATGATACGCTCGGTTTGAAGCCCAAGCAGCAGAAGAAAACTGCCGGCGGTCAGCGCTCAACGCGCGAGTCAGAACTGGAGAAGCTGAAAGATGAACATGAGATAATTGGTGCTATTTTGCGGCATCGCGAACTGCAGAAATTGCTTTCGACGTATATCGATAACCTGCCGACAATGATCGGTGCTGATGGGCGCATACGCACCACGTTCCTTCAGACGGGCGCAGTAACCGGACGTATGGCATCGAAGGATCCTGGCTTGCAGAACATTCCTATCCGAACCGAAGAGGGAAGAGCCATACGCAAGGCATTCATTGCAGAGGAAGGGTATGACATTGTTTCCATAGACTACTCGCAGATCGAGCTGCGCATTGCTGCAGTGCTCTCGGGTGATCAAAAGCTCATCGAGATTTTCAAGAATGGAGAAGATGTGCACAGCGGAGTCGCTTCTCGCGTTTTCGGTGTTGCAGAAAAGGATGTCACAAAAGACATGCGACGGAAGGCAAAGGTTATCAACTTCGGCATTCTCTACGGCATGGGAGTCAATGCGTTGCGGCAGAACTTGGGAGAGGGTACTTCACGCGAGGAAGCTCAGGAATTCCTCAATGCATATTTCAATACATTTACCCGGCTTGCAGAATATCTTGAGGAAACCAAAGCTTTTGCGCGGCAGAACGGCTACACACAGACACTCTTTGGACGTCGGCGTCATTTCCCCGGTATACGCTCGACAGCACCTTTTATCCGCGCGCAGGCGGAGCGCATGGCTATCAACGCTCCCGTGCAGGGTACTGCAGCAGATGTCATGCGTGTTGCTATGAACGAGGTGTACAACTACATCAAAAAGGAGAAACTCGAAGATGAGGTACACATGCTGCTGCAAGTCCACGATGAGCTTGTATTTGAGATTGCTGAAAAGAACCGTGATCTCTACATAGCAAAGATCAAAGAGATCATGGAGGGAGTGCTTGGCAATAAGCCTGACCGTGGAGTGCCCATTGCTGTAAGCGTGGGCGTAGGCAACAGCTGGGGCGATTTGAACCCTCTGTAGACCCAGTAATAAGGGCTTTTCACACGTACTGCGCAATGCGCTACAATCACATTATGATTCACGTCTTTTATGGAAACGATACTGTTGGGGTGCGTACCAAGGCGTATGCATTTCTCGCACCTTTTGAAGAACAGGGAGTTAGGATCGTGCGCATAGATGCTGACTCTTTCCAAGAAGGGGTTATACGGGATGCTGTCGGGGCCGTGTCCCTGTTTGGTGATCAAACCGCATATGTCCTTGATACACCTTCCTCTGTAGCTGCGTTCGGGCAGGAGGTGGAAGCACTTCTCCAAGCGCTCAGCGAATCCCCCAATCTTTTTGTTGTCATTGAGGGTACGCTCCTGGCGGGCCCTAAAAAAATCTGGGGGAAGCACGCTGCGTCTATGACTGAATTCTCTGCAGACAAAGGTCGTACATTCAATGTCTTTGCGCTCGCTGATAGTCTTTCACGAAAAGATAAGAAGACGCTCTGGCTCGGGCTTTGCGAAGCAAAACAAGCAGGCCTTTCTGCAGAAGAGATCATTGGCACTTTGTGGTGGCAGTTGAAGACGCTTCGCCTGGCAGCAATCACCAAAAATGCACAAGAAGCTGGTATGAAGGATTTCCCGTACAACAAAGCGAAGCGGTCGCTCTCGTACTTCAAGGAGGGGGAGATAGACCATCTTTCGCACACGCTTTTGAGCGTGTATCACGACGGCCATGTGGGTGTGGTTGATATCGATCTTGCGCTCGAGCAGTGGGCACTTACACTTTAAAAACAGCAGCACATCGTGCTGCTGTTTTTTGCAATTGCTATCGAAGCATGAGTATGGTCGCCATGCGCGCGTTGTCTTTCTCACCTTTTTTCAGTGCTGTATGGTAGGAAAAATACTTCGGGGACGCAGTGTCTTCTTCCGATAGAGATATCTGACTGCGGGGGATGCCAAGCGCAAGAAGCTGTTTCTCATGCGCCCCAATAAGATC
>CBFGXL010000009.1:0-33718 GCA_965652925.1 uncultured bacterium
CAGGCAAAGAAAAAACCACACATGGAGTGTGGCCTTTCCTTTGACCTGTGCGCCTTATGGGACGAAGTTAGAACGGTTTTGGAGGAAAAAGAAAAAGCATCGAACAAGTCGATGCCGTAGGTGGAGGAGTATTAGGCAGGATATTGTTTACATCCATGAAGGAATACCGGCTGTCTAGCCCCTCCAAAATTAATATTATCAAAACAGCTGAGGTTGTAAAGTGAAAGTTGTGACAGCGACCCGTTGTGCGCCCACCAGGGCTCTTCCATTACATGGACGGTACAGGTTGTCGCTATTTTTCATTCTTCAAAATAGCAGGCAACCTTTTCTCGCCCTGGACACAGGCAAAGAAAAAACCACACATGGAGTGTGGCCTTTCCTTTGACCTGTGCGCCCACCAGGGCTCGAACCTGGGACCATCTCCTTAAAAGGGAGCCGCTCTACCAACTGAGCTATGGGCGCATGTATGTAATTGTTCCGCAGTGTACCATTCCTTAATGAAGGGTTGGAAGCGAATGCGTGCAGCTCCCAAGCTACCAACAACAGCTATGGGCGCATGTATTTAGTTGTGTGCCTTCCAAGGTGCCAACACCAGATATGGGCACGTGACTTCAGCATGTGCTGAAGTGCGAAAACTATACCATGTTGCAATCGTAAATCAACCAAAAAGTGGATGTACTATAGTGCCATGCATACTGAAAAGATAGTCATCTTGGATAATATACGCAGCGCACATAATGTAGGTTCCATTTTCCGTACCAGCGACGGGGCGGGAGTTGTTCGCCTGATCTTGTGCGGCTATACACCTGCGCCACAAGATCGTTTTGGCAGAGAGCAGGCAGAGATAGCAAAAACATCGCTCGGCGCCGCCTCGATGATCCCCTGGGAAAAGAAAGAGTCAGTTGCGGAAGTGCTTACCGCAATCAGTGAATTGAAAAAATCGGGTTTCACTATTGTTGCACTTGAGCAGACAATCAAAAGTATCCCACTCCATGATTTCAAGGTTCCGTCGAAAGTTGCATACATTGTTGGCAATGAAGTGGATGGAGTTTCGGAAGTGCTTCTTGATGAAGCAGATACTATTGTCGAGATCCCTATGCACGGGAAGAAGGAGTCGCTCAATGTGAGCGTTGCAACAGGAATTCTTTTATTTAAGCTTTGATAGTTCCTCTTTGACCACTTCAGCGTCACTCCATACCTGGCGTGAGTTGCGCGGCCCCATGATGTACGGGTCAGTGCCCTTGCCGCTTATGAGCACGTAGCCTCCTTGAGGCGCGGTTTCGAGCGCTGTTGCTATTGCCAAACGGCGGTCCATAATGATCTCAAGTTTTGATTTGTCCGTAATGCCTTTTGCCATTTCGTCGACAATCTTCCGCGGGTCTTCGTCGTAGGGGTCCTCATTGGTCAGGATGATATGGTCACAGTAGCGCTCAGCAATAGCTGCCATCTCAGGGCGCTTCCATGTGTCGCGTCCGCCGCCGGTATTGCCCAAGACGCATACCTTCGGCATATCCTTGAAAGCTTTGTAAAGCTGCTCGAGCGAATCAGGTGTATGTGCATAGTCAACGATCGCGGTCACCTGCTTCGATGCTGTTTTTGGAGCGTAGAAATGCTCTACTCTGCCGTGAATAGGGGGCAAAGATCGCAGTGCGTTTTCGATGACTGAGAGCGGTACTCCAAGTGCCCGCGTTATAGTGATTGCGGCGAGCGTATTGTAGACATTGAAGAGTCCCACAAGCGGTACCCGAATAGTCATCTCCTCGTCGCCGTCTTTGAATATGAGCCCGATACCATCCTTGTGCAGCGTATAGAGCTTTAGGCTCGAAAGACCATACGGGAGTTTTTCTTCAACCTTTACTTTAAGAAAGTCAGCGCCGTGCGGATCGTCGGTATTGGCTACTATGTAGCGCGGTTGTTTCGCTGAAACTTCAAGCTGACGAGCTATTTGTAGCTTTGCCTCTTTGTATTTTTCAAATGAGCCATGCGACTCGATGTGTTCTGGAGAGAGGTTGGTGAACACGAGCGCATCAAGTTCGATGAAGCGGTGGCGGAACTGCCGTGCTCCTTCAGAGGTCATTTCAACAACCGCATGCGTACATTTCTCGTCCACCGCTTCGCGCAAGAAGCGCTGCACGAAGAAACGTCCCGGGAGCGTCATCTTGAAGAGGTTTCGCTTAACCTGTGCACCGATTTTGAACTGGATGGTTGAAAGTGAAGCAACGGTATGTCCATTTGCTTCAAGGATAGCTGCGATGAGTTCCGTTACGGTCGATTTACCTTTTGTTCCGGTGACAGCGATCACGGTGAGATTCTTTGACGGGTGCTTATAGATGATGCTACCGAGGTATGCAAGTGCGAAGTGGTAGGCAGGGCGTACTTTATTGAGTACAGAAACAGGGATACATCGTTTTATCCAGTACAGCACGGTATTCATACTCTCAGTATACCGTATCGCTTGAACTACCAAAGCTACTATTGTTGGTGCGTTCTTTTTGAAAAACGGTAAGTGATCATCAAAAGCAGATGTCGCATCCCATCTCTCCATGGCCGAAGATGAGGTGCACGATCCCGTCCATCAGGGTGAAGTGTGATAGGGATTTCACTGATGCGAAGCTTGGAGGTAGCGGCCTTTATGATCATTTCGGTGGCGAATTCCATACCTGGGGAAGTGAGGCGCAGTGCTTGCAAAGAAGAGCGTCTCGCTCCTCGTAGACCGCAGTGGAAGTCGCCGCACACGTTACCGTACAGTATCCTGCCTATCATGCTGAGAACTGGATTACCCAAATATCTATTTAAGAAGGGCATTGCCCCTGGCAAAATTTTACCCGTAAATCTATTTCCTATCACGAGGTCGTAAGGACCTGCTTGCAACTCCTTCACAAAACGAGGAATGTCACCGAAGTCATAACTTTGGTCGGCGTCTCCAATTACCACGAGCTCTCCTTGAGCAGTGGCAAGTCCTCCAAGAATTGCTGCGCCGTAGCCTCGTTCTTCGATGTCAACTACGCGCGCACCACACGCTCGTGCAATTTCTTTTGAGCGATCGCTACTTCCATTGTCAGCTACAATTATTTCTGCTTCACCCTCAAAGTCTTTTATCCCTATATGAGCAGTACGCAGGCAAGCTTCCAGTGTTTTTTCTTCATTGAGGCAAGGGATGATAATGGAGAGAAGCATAATGCGGTAGATGGTTGATGTTATATTATACTATGACGTTTCAATAAAGAACTCTTAAACGAATGATGCTCGAAAAATTTGGAGTTGGAAAAACTACACATACATTGTCACGCTTTCTTTTTTCTGGATTTTTATTAATGGTGATTGTATTCAATTTCAGTCTTGCACTCCAATTTATATTTAATAAACCGCTTTATCCTGATGAATTCCAGCACACACATATTGCGTGGAATATGTTCTACAATGCAAAGGTCATCTATGCTGGCTTTTGGGAACATCATGGGGTCGTCTATCCTGTAGTCAATTTTTTTCTCTTCAAAATTTTTAATCTTGGTGCAGATTTCTCGACTTTCTTTTTTTTACGTAGTGTCAGTTTTATTTACATGGCTGTGATTGCGGCAATCACTTTTCATTTGGCTCGGTTACTTTTTAAGTCATCTTTGTTGGCACTTCTCTCTGTTTCCATATTATCGAGCATCTACTATTTTCATCTCAATGGAATAGAGATTCGACCAGACCAATTGCAGAATATCTTCTGGTTGTCTGGCCTGTCCCTTATAGTTGTATATTTGCGTAAAAATGCCACATTATTTTTCTTTCTCTCGGGAATACTATTTGGACTGGCCATTGCGACAAATACAAAATCAGTGCTCGGTGTGAGTATCGTTCTGTCTTTTCTATTGGTTGACCTTCTCTACCATCGGGCACCCTTCGCAACGTATGTGAAGAAGATTGGGGCAGTCTGTTTTGGAATTGCGTGTGTTTTAGGTGGAGTTATATTGTCTTTTTATCTGATAGGAGCAGGAAAAGAATATATTTTAAGTAATTATTACTACAACTGGGTAATGCTTGGCTCAGATAATGGGTGGGGAATGTTGCCTTTTTACTGGAAAGAAATCCTACACCATCAATTTCCAATCCTCGTATTTTCGTGCATCGGCTTCGTACTGCTTTTGTGGGAGGGTCTGAAAAAAAGAAACGCAATACACCTATTTTTCCTGTGGGTTACTGCCGGATGCACCTCGACAATCCTATTGGGTATGTATTCACAGTCTTTTTTGCCCTTTCTCCCACTTATAGCAATATTATGTGCCTACAGTCTTGCAAGAATCTCTGTATTGTTAAGTTCCGCACGCTATGTTTTCTTAATCGCCGGTCCTCTTCTTGTAATCTTCCTATTCCTCCCCATGGAGCAGTATCTTCTTGTTAAATTGAACAATATTGATCGGGAACCTGTGTTGCTTCAGGAACAAAAGGATTTGGCACGTTTCATGATTAAAAATACTGACCGTACAGAACCCGTGTTCTTCTTTTGGAACGTGTGCGGGGGGTACGTCTTTAACGAAGATGTCCAGTATTACTGGTCATATAATCGGCTGCACGGTGAAACCGCACGTGCAGTGACTGGTTATGATGTATATGGAGTGGATTTCATACGTGCTCTTGAAAATAAAAAAGTCAGGTTCATCATTGCTGATCCGGGAGAGACTCGAGATCTTATTTCAGCAAGTACCCAGCAATACATTGCTGAAAAATACCATCGAGTCAATAAGTGCCTATTGGAGCGAAATGAATTCAACGGATAATGATTATCCAAGTTTTTTTAAAGCTTCTTTGATAGCATCGTTTGCCGTGGTTATGTCCGTCCTCTCGGAGAGGATCTGTTGGACGGTCTTTCGTGCATCAGCCTGTGGGTACCCGAGTGTCACGAGCGCATCAATCGTATCACTTAAGAGTGCATTCTGTTCGCCATTGTTCGGATGCGATTGGTCCCCGTGTTCCAAATAGTGACCCTCAAATGAATCCTTCAGTCCAAGGACGATCTTTTCGGCCGTTTTCTTGCTGATGCCGGACATTTTGGAGAGATGTGTTGCATCCTGTGAGAGAATGGCGTTCTGCAACAAATGGATGTCGGCCTGTGAGAGTATCTGAATAGCTGACTTCGGACCAACCTTTGGAAGAGTAAGGAGTAGTTCAAAGAAGGAAAGCTCCTGCTGTGTGGCAAAGCCATAGAGGTCGAGCGCATTCTCCCGTACGGCGAGGTGTGTGAAGAGGGTTACCTCCGACCCTTCCTCCACCGCCGTCTTGGTGGTGGTATACAGTAAGTAACCAACTCCGCCTACATCTACCACAATAAATGTGGGGTGTGTCTCAACAGCAATGCCCCTGATCCTTCGTATCATGGTACTACTATACTATATATGTGTGTGCTGCGTGCGCTCGGCGCACCTGCTATTTGCTATACTTACCGCATGTTACTGCACAAAAAGTCCCTCTCGGGGGAGTTCCTTTTGGCCATTGGAGGCTCACTCATGTTTTTTAGCTTTGGCGTATGGCTTCTGCTCTCCGTGCTGGTGGATATAGAGCGTGGATTTCCTTCTGAACTAGAAGGCAAATCCTATTTTGAGATCGGACAGTATTATTTTAATCATGACGACGACCCGAAGGGGCCGTATGACATACAGAAGGCTCGTTATTTTTACGAACTGGAGATCGCTACGCAACCTCAGGAGAACAAATACGTATACTATCAGCTCGGGCGTATCGATTTCATTGAGGGGAATTTTGCGGCAGCGATCGATAATTTCAATAAACAAATTCATTTTTTTGGCGACAGCGTTCCGAACGTCTATTACATGATCGGATTGACGTACGGATACCGGGCGCGCATTGAAGGGAACGCAGAGGATTGGGTTCGTGCTGAAGAGGCATTCAAACACTTCATTACCTTTGCCCCGCAGGCCCCTTGGTCTCGTGTTGACCTTGCATGGGTGTATTTTGCACAGGGAAAGTATGAGCTTATGCTCCCGGTTCTTGCTGAAGGACTCGAGTATGAGCCCGACAACGCTTGGCTTCTCAATATGTACGGACTAGCACTGCTTAATACAGCCACTCCTGAAGAGGCGCTTCCGTATTTGGAAAAAGCAAAAGAACAAGCTGCGCAGCTGAGCGTCACTGACTGGGGGCGTGCATATCCTGGCAATAATCCGCAGGCATGGTCCCAGGGTCTTGCTGAATTTCGTGCAATCATACAAAAAAATATTGATCTTGCCTCAGAGTAGTACACACGTACGTCACGATTGATTTCTCGTGGTATGGAATAATAGAAGGGTATGGAAACTTTAATAAATATATTTGCACCTATTGCACTCTTTGTGGCAGGTATTGTTGGTGTAGGGCCGGACAATACATCGCTTATTGCCTCTGTAGAGCAGCCATCAGTGGAGTTTGGCCTCAGTGAGGTGTCCCCAAAAGGAGAATCTGGCGGTTTTGCTATGCCCGCAAGTGGTTGCAGCGCCGCTTCTCCTGAGTGGCATGGAGAGCCTGTGCATGATTGTGCACTTGTCCCTGAGATCAATGTCAATAAGTCGATCATACGACTTGGTGATCCGATTATTGTGTCATGGGATCCTCGAACGAACACCAACTGCATTCTTTCCAACAATGTCATGGTACTTCCGCCAGCGACACCCGATGGCAATGTGGCTGATTCACGAATTTCAATTCCAACAGGGGAAACAACCTACAGTATCGTATGCGACGGTGCCGGGAATGAAGACTCAGCTTCAGTGAAAGTGCTTCCACGTATCCAGGAAACCTAAAAGGCTCATATTGTTTGCTTTTTTTGGGTGAGTAGGGTATAGTTTGCGCCACATAAACGTATCATATGCCAATTACCAAAGGAGCACACAAAGCACATCGTTCGTCACAAAAGAAGCACGTTTTCAATGTGCGACGCAAAACTGCAATGAACGATACCGTCAAGAAACTACGGAAGCTTGCTGAAGCGGGCAAGAAAGATGAGGCACAAAAAATGCTTCCACAGGCTTATAAAGCCATTGATAAAGCTGCAAAGAGAGGAGTTATCAAAGACAACACCGCAGCGAGGAAAAAGTCTCGGCTAGCATCTGCACTGAAACGAGCGAAATAAATGGTCCAAGGACGCGTAATAAAGCACAGCACAAATGCTGTGCTTTATTCGTATACGTGGCTCTATGCTACACTGTGCACAATGATACATATACAACTTCCATTAAAAGCCGTAATACTTGGTGTTATAGGCGTGTGCGCGTTAGCGGTGCTTGGGTATCTGCTGTATGCTGGAACTATCAACATACCACCTGATGACGGCCCAAAAGCTTCGCAGTTCAATGAGGCAGCGTTTGCTGGCGATCTTCAGGCACTGAAATCAGTGGAAGAAAATTTTGCCTCCATCCGGGCATTTTTTGTAGATCTTGCTAAAGAAAAAGGTGGGGCATACTCATTTGAGATACTTAAGCGGGCGATACTTCCTCCAAACATGGACCTGCATCTTCTCGGGCATGCCGTTGGGGATGAGCTTTACAAACAGGAAAATCTTGAAGGCATGCAGTACTGCACGCATGATTTTCGCAACGCGTGCTCACATTCGATCGTTGTTGGTGCGCTTCTTGCAGATGGGCTTGCGGTGTTCGATAAGGTGAATGAGGTATGCAAGAAAGCCCCAGGCGGACCCGGGGCATACACCATGTGTTTTCATGGTTTCGGTCACGGCGTGCTCGCCTATACAGAATATGAGGTGCCTGACGCTGTTGAGCTGTGCAAAAAAGTTGGTACCGCCCAATTTTTCAACGAGGAAGCACACCAGTGTATGGGAGGCATCGTAATGGAGATGCATCAGGGTATTCATGATCCAGAAATATGGGCGCAGAAGCGTGATAAATACCTCACTCCAGGCGATCCGTTGCGGTTGTGCAGAGAATATGTGCCTGATGAAGCGAAGGTGCTGTGTTATTCATACATTACACCGTATATTTTTGATGCTGCAGGTGCAGTTAATGGCAATCCCGTCCCCGAGATATACCCGAAGAGTTTTACCTTCTGTGACGCGGTTGAAAATGATACGCATCGCGAGGCGTGCTATGCAGGTTTGGGAAAGGAATTTATAGTGCTCGCGCAGGACAGGGATATCCGCCGTATGGAGGATACTCCCGACGATAAACTACAACTTGCGTCCAGCTGGTGCATGCTTGCACACAAAGAAGAGGCCAAGGTTGCCTGCCTCATCGAAATACTCGACTCGTTGTATTGGGGAGGAGAGAATGATCCTGAAGTTTCTATCCGATACTGCTCACTTCTTGAAGATGGTGTGGAACAGAAATGTTTTGATCATCTCTTTGAAATAACCACTTACTATCGTCCAGACCCGGGTGAGCGAAAAGCAATCTGTGAAGCAGTGCCCGAAGTGTATGCTCAACAGTGTACGGATATTCTTTTAGAGTAAGTTCGTATGCACAAAACTCGGCTTTTTATTGTAGGGCTTGTGGTGATCGCTGTTGCGTGTGGCGGTCTGGTGTGGTTTTTCACACAAGAAAAGAAAACTGAGGATTCACTTGCTTCCGATTTCCCCGCAGTTGCAGGAGAGCTTCGTGAGATGAAAGGGTATTGGCAGACAGTTATTACGCAAGCTGGTCCAGAAGAAGCGTACGCGCAATTTCTGCAGAAGGCGCCGCACAGCACTATCCCTGCACACTCGCTGGCTCATGCATTTGGAGAAGCATTGTACGAAGTTGAGGGTATAGAAGGACTGCGGTATTGTGATAGTTCATTTGAATTCGGCTGCTATCACAGCTTCTTTGGTGTTGCGGTTAATGCTGAGGGTATCGAAACGCTGCCGCGCTTTGATGATGCATGCAGGGACAAATTTGGGGACAAGAATCTGCCGTGTCAGCACGGTATTGGACATGGCTTGCTTGTATATACCGACTATGACAATCTCATCAAGGCACTTGAACTGTGTGAGACTATCTCACAGCTACCTACTGGCGGATGCTCAAGTGGAGTATTCATGGAATACAATTTCCACACCATGGATGACTCTTCGGATTTTATCCGAGAGGCAGGAGAGAATCTGTATGAGCCCTGTGACACGCTGCCGCAGCGTTTCCAAGCATCATGTTATTTTGAGCAGGTGCAATGGTGGCAGTCGGTGGTACAGAGAGACTATAAGCGCATAGGGGAGTTGTGCGCAAAATTGCCGCAAAATAGTGCAGAGTACCGAGCATGCTACAATGGCTCTGGTAATTATATTGCTGCGGATGCGAAGTTTGACGTTGATCAGATTATTGCGTGGTGTGCTCTCATGCCCAACGATGAATCTCGCGGGCTGTGTCACGAAGGAGCGTCATGGCTGGTGCGAGGGGAGAAGGACGGAGAAACTGTTGCAGCGCAGCTGTGTGAAGTTTTACAAGAACCATATAAAGCACAATGTTTTCAAAAATTGCAATAATACGGAATATAAAGCCAGTCTATGTACTGTACGGTGGCATCCTCATCGCACTACTTCTGCTTGGTGCATATCTACAGTTGGAACCTCAGAAGCAGAGGCTTGACGTCGCTTCCATAGTGGCGGAGATGGGTGAGGGTCAGCAGGTTTTTGAAACTATACGCGACACACTCCCTGACATAATCAATAAATGGGGGGTGCAGGGAGCAATCGATATCAATGAGTACGCCTTTGTGAATAACAAATACGGCATTTACAATTGTCACGTTCTTTCTCACATGACCGGACATGAGGCGGTGGTTTACTATGGCGAGGACTATGAGAAGGTGATCGCACACGATACTCATTTTTGTGAACTCGGGTATCGGCATGGTGCAGAGGCGCAGGTTGCGCTCAGTGGGGGTGACTACAAAAATAATCTCTACCGCATGTGTGACGTCATTAAAGCAAAAAATCCTGATGCAGAGTGCTATCACGGTGCAGGACATGCATTTATGAATGAGTCACTTGACGTAGATGCTTCTCTGGCGATGTGTGACGATCTCATCAATGAGACACACACAATTGAAGATGTAACACCGTGTTATAACGCAGTATTTGCTGAGCTCACTAACCTGGTAGGAGGGACTGATGGAGGAACCGGAATCGTGTACACGGGCGGACCACCCCTGACTATGGATGAGAAGACACCTCTTGAATACTGTTCGAAATTTGATGACCGATATCGTATTCAGTGCGTCTTTGAATTCAGTGGTCTGGGGGTGAGCGAGTCATCTACACCTGCCGACATAGAAAGGAAGCTGATCGCCTGTTCCAATGAAGAGTATGACGCTGAGCTTGAAGAGGCATGCATCCGAAGCGTTTCTGCAGTAGGTACCCAACATGAGCTTGCTGCGAATCACGCCATTGTAGTACCGAAGCACATTCTCGGACTCAGTGACGAGATGCGTCGGGCGTATATCCTTGGCGCTGGTACAGAGATGAAGCAGTATCTCATAAGCGGAACTGTCCGTGACTGGGAATCATTCTGCGGTGCATTCACCGAGCCTGAAGATACCCAACTGTGTGAAGGCATTTTTAACAATATTTAGCTGATTTTGTAGATATTGATCGGGATATGAACACAAGAATACTTCTTACGGTCGGAGCTGCTATTGTTGGTATATGCGTCCTAGGTGCCGCCTATGTGTTTAATACACAAGAAGGAGCGGTTGTAGAGGAGACCGTGCCAGAAGGCGAGCGTCACACGGTGGTCTTGTACGACACTGGCTTTGAACCAAAAGAGCTGACCATTAAGAAGGGGGATGTGGTTGAGTGGAGTTCTGTGCGTCCATTCCCATACTGGCCTGCCTCCGATCAGCACCCCACACACTCGCAATATCGGGCGTTTGATCCGTTGCAGCCAGTTCCTCAAGATCAAACATGGTCATTTCAGTTCACCAGAACTGGACAGTGGGATTATCACGACCACCTGAATTCAACCCTGCAGGGTTCTGTCATAGTTACTGAATAATTAATGCGATCACTGAAGAATAAAAAAATAATAGGGATTATAATTGCGGGTGTATGCGTGCTTTCTGCCGCAGCGGTCTTTTACTTTGATCTGCTTCCACTGCCTGACATTTGGAACAAGACTCGCTATGAGGTCGTGCTCAGAGATGATGGCTTCCACCCTTCGAAGGTCACTATTCAGGAAGGAGACACGGTCGTGTTTAAAAACGCGACCAACAAACCCTTTTGGCCGGCTTCGAATGTGCATCCAACACACACGGCATACCCAGAGTTTGACCCGAAAGAACCGATTCCTGTTGGTGAGTCCTGGGAATTCACCTTCACGAAAGCTGGGAGTTACCTGTACCATGATCACATTGCATCAAATCTGGAGGGCGAGGTGCTGGTGGAACGACCGGATGGTTCCCATGTGAATGTTGACTGCTCGCAAGAACGAACTGTTCAGTGCTGGGAGAAAATGATGATCGACACTCTTGAACGGGATGGAGTTGAGGCTGCTCTCAATCAGGTGCTCTATCTTTCAGAAACTGAGCCATTGTTCCTCAATGACTGCCATGGATACGGTCACCTCATCGGAGAAAAAGCATATAAGCTTTACGTTGAACAGGATAATTTCGATCTTACTCCTGCTACTGCACTTTGTGGCTACGGCTTCTATCACGGCTTCATGGAAACACTGCTCCTGACTACCGGAAATGTAGAGGAAGCACGCGAGTTTTGTATGGTTGTTGATGAAAAGCTTCGTGGAAAGGCTTCAGCGGCAGCCACCGCCTGTTTCCATGGGACGGGACATGGTGCAATAGATGGCAGCGACCCAACCACATGGGGCGATCCTGATGCCATGATGGCTCCGGGCTTCAAAGTGTGCGGCATGCTGGCACAGAATGAACTCGAGACGTATCTGTGTGAGACAGGGGTATTTAACGCGATTGAGCTTCTGGCGATGGATCCTAAATATAAAATATCTGAACTGCGTCAACATCCATTTGAACTGTGCAACAGACAGATCCTTTCTCGCCGGGAAGCATGCTACAGCAATATGATCCCGGTCATATTAGATTTCACTGATAATGATTTCACGAAAGCCATGGAGTATATCAATACGCATATGATAGACCACCAGGAGATTGCCATTGATGGCCATACCATCAATGACATGGTCACCCTGGGACTCATGTTTGAATATATCCGTATTTATGGCGAGGATCCACAATATGCACAGAAGGGTATAGAGCTGTGCCGTTCGTTCCCAGAGGAGGATAGACTTCCTTGCATTGAAGGTCTTTCAGGTGGACACATGAAATATGGAGAACCGGGAGTTGAATATATTCAAAATCTCACTTTCTGTGCGCTGCCTGAGCTTACTTCAGATGAGCGCGAAAGCTGTTACAGCTACACGTTGCCACGTATGGGTAATCGCTATGACTCCGAGACTACGAAGATGATCTGTGACCAGGTTCCAGCAGTGTACAGGGATAAATATTGTTTACTATAATTAAATCGATATGACGCAACTACAAAAAATGATCATTGTCGGAGTTCTCGCTACACTGGTATCTGCAGGAGGGTTTTTTGCATTCTTGTTTTTCAGTGGCGAGGCAGATACACGGGAATCGAAGAGTATTGAGGAATATGCCCGCATGATGGTGGAGAAGTGTGCGGGTGCACCGTATCGGCCAACCTGTTACGAAACAGAGGTTCCGAAGCTTGTAAGTGATCTTCCTACCGAGCGTATCTTTGATGTGGTCCGGCAGATCCGCCGTGACGATCCTGAGTATCTTTTTTGTCACGTTTTGGCCCATGAGCTCGGCAACTATGAAGTATCACTCGACCCCGATAAGTGGCTTGATGTAGTAGCGAAGGGGCCAACTGACGGGTTGTGCTCCAATGGTTATGCGCACGGAGCATTAGTTGCTCGTTTCAATGATGAGGATTTAAGTGAGGAGGAGTTCCAGTATGCGCTTAAGGATCTGGCCATAGCCTGCGAGAAACGCGAAGGTTGGAATCCAACTGAGCTTACAAAAGCGATCTGCTATCACGGGGTTGGCCATGTACTCATCCACATGACGCTTGCTGATGTGCCGAAGTCGCTTGAGGGGTGCGAGGCGATCGGCCTGAAAGAAGACGGACGTGATTATCGCAAACTGTGCACTGAAGGTGTCTATATGCAGCTGTTCCAGCCGCTTGAGCCCGAGGATTTCGCGCTTGTGGACATGCTCCCTGAAGGCGCTCCCACTCATGAAAGTTTGCTCACATTCTGTACAGAAAACAGTGCAAATGATCAGCAGTTTGGTGCGTGTTGGAGAGAGGCCTGGCCACTTATCGGTCAAGACATTTATACAGGCAAAGGCATAATTGAGCACTGTTCGGTTTTGAGTGAGTCACAGGACAAGCCATTGTGTTTCGTGTCTGCTTTCACTATTAATGGACGGCATAATCTGGGAAACCCTGACAGAATGGCGGCCACATGCAACGAATTGCCAAGTGAATACATGGGCACCTGTTTTGCCCGGGTTGCCAATGCATTCCCTGAGGAAGATCCGGGATTGGTGTCACAGGCAGTCACCATGTGTGGTCGGGCAACTGAAGAGGCTGCACAAGAGGAGTGTTACGGATTCTTGGCACAGGTCGCATCTTTCAATTTCCATCCAAATTCACCTGCGTTTGAGGAGTTGTGTACGACACTTCCGCCACAGTGGGAGAACACGTGCCGCAACGCGCAATAACACCGTGTTATAATCACAGAATATGAAGTATTCAATCATTTTTACCCTTGTTTTAAGCCTTATCTGGGCTGGAAGTGTACTGACTGTGTACGGGCATGGCTCGAGCTTTTCGCATGAGGAGACAAAAGAAGGGTACAAGATTGATATCGGTTATGACGAATTCATTGCACAGAATGAATCAGTGCGATTTGATTTTGCTGTTTTCCCAGAAGATATTGCGTCTGTGGAAGGTGAAGTGTTCGATGATGTGTGGGTGACATTTACAAAAGACAAGAAAATCTATTTCGCAGGAGGCATCAGTAAGCCCGTGTTTGGTGCAACTGGGTTCACCTATGTGTTCCCTGAGCAGGGGAGCTATGTACTCACTGCCCGATTCCAAAAGGATGGCGACACTGTTGTAGCAACGGAATTTCCGCTTGAGATATTGCCTCCGCTGGAGGAGGATAAAAAGATAGATGCAAGGATACTGTATCTGCTGTTTGGACTTTCCGGACTCATGCTTGGATCAGCCATTACGTTTTTTATCCCGAGAAAAAATAAACAGATATAACATATGCAAAAGAAACTCATCATCAGTGGAATAGTGCTCGGTGCGCTCGTTGTTGCGGGAGGAGCCTTTTTTCTATCGCAAAATAAAAGTAGTAATCCCACTCCTGTAGACCAAAACCTCGGGGAGCCGGCGGTAGTGATAACGCGGACCGAGTCAGGGTATGAACCAAAAGAAGTTACGATACAAAAAGGAGATGTTGTCACCTGGCTGAATGCAACAGAGGAATTTCATTGGCCAGCTTCAGATCTGCACCCGACACATGGGGTATATCCTGAGTTTGATCCTCTGATGCCTATTGCTCCTGGGGATACCTGGTCCTTTAAGTTTGAAAAAGAGGGAGTGTGGAAATACCATGACCACATCCGCGCAAATAAGACCGGCACCATAACTGTTACTAGTTCCTGATATGCAGACGGGTGTTTGATGCATCTGTGGGGGTAGACAAAACTCAAAAGACGATCAATGTGCGCACAACACTGGTGCAATCTCAACTTACTTCATCGACCAAAATAGCTAGTACTGTACATACAACAAATGGCAAAAAGTTCAGCAAATGAGTTTTTTCCTAACTCTCGTGAGTCCTCATGAGATGCTACTTGTCAACACCCATCGCTTCGAGCAGGGAAGTGTTGAGATATATAATCATAGATATGTTTAAGGCAATGAACGTATCACATGCGTTCGATTACTTGTATCGGCACCGACTGCAGTTGCTGCTCCTTCTTTTAGGGTATACGTACTCTGTTACCTTTGGTGAGACAGAGGGTGTCTCCGGACTTTTGCAGTCGGTCTTCCTGATGCTCTACAGCTACAGCCAAGGTTCCTACTACGCCCAAGGTTCGTACTATGCTCAAGGTTCGTACTATGCTCAAGGTTCGTACTACGCCCAAGGTTCGTACTACAGTCAGGGTTCATATTACAGCCAAGGTTCGTATTACAGCCAAGGTTCTTACTACGGTCAAGGTTCATACTATGCTCAAGGTTCGTATTCATACTACGCTCAAAGCAGTTATTACGGCCAAGGTTCATACTACGCTCAAGGTTCGTATTCATACTATGCTCAAGGTTCATACTACGGACAAGGTTCGTATTACAGCCAAGGTTCGTACTACGGACAAGGTTCGTATTACAGCCAAGGTTCGTATTCATACAGCTACGCTCAAGGTTCGTACTATGCTCAAGGTTCGTATACCTACTACGCTCAAAGCAGTTACTACGCTCAAGGCAGCTACACGTACTACTCTCAAAGCAGTTACTATTCTCAAGGCAGTTATTCATACTATTCTCAAAGCAGTTACTACGCACAAAGCAGTTATTCCTACTACGCACAAAGCAGTTACTATTCTCAAAGCAGTTACTCATATGGTTATGCGCAAAGCTCGTATGCGTACGCTCAAGGTAGTTACTCATATGGTTATGCACAAGGTAGCTACACATATGGTTATGCACAAAGCTCGTATGCGTACGCTCAAGGTAGTTATGGTTATACCTATGCTCAGGGCTCGTACGCTATAACAAGATCTATTCAGCTTGCAAACGTCGAAGGTGAAGAAGAATCTGATGGATTGGTCCAGATTGATAACTCATACTTGGGTGACTTAGAGGGGATCCTTGCCATAACGGAAGATGAGGTGCTTATAAATATGGCAGAAGAGTTGACACCCGAAGTACTTGCACAGATGGAGCAGTGGATGGCGGAAGGGAAGGTTCCTATATACAATGCTACGTGCGTAAACGGTGCAGGATACTACTCAGTTTCAGAAGACGTCACGATGAATGAAGATGGCTACTTTGAACTTATATGGGAAGAACCGCCAGTATATAGCGAAGGAAGTTATGTCACCTATTCTCAAAGTAGTTACTATCAGCAAAGTTCCTACAGTACCCCGACCTCCACGCCGTTCTTGAAAGTGTGGAATGGGCATGAATATGTCTTTGAGAATGACTTCCTGTTCGGAAAGCCAAACACTGCGTTTGATACCGAACTAGAAGGGAAACAAGCGTATGCACAGGGCATCGGCGGAGACACATACATCCTAAAAAATGAGCCACATGTCGAGGATGGTCTCATACGAATGCAGATAAAGGAAGTTGAACCCGAAGAAAGTTACATTGATTCATTTTCTCTTGTTGCAGTTGACACTCCTGCGACACATCATCTCGTTACCGACGGAAACCTCAAAGATACTTATGCGTTTAATACACTCAACGCAGAAGTCCCAGCATCCCAAACAGCTTTTTACTTCGATCGAACTAGCGCTCGGCTTACCCCTGCTGCTCTGGCATATACTGAACTTGGTCCGACCAAGAGCGGAAAGGACCTCACGCTCAATACTGGCGATGAGCTTGTGATCAAATTGCCCGTACATGACCTTCCCAAGGAAGACATGTGGCTTTTGGTGGATGCCCACTTCCGTGATTGGACGCTCGGCAACCAGGTTCCTTTCTCTACTTTTGAACAATTCCAGATACACTCGAGCGCTTTGCTGAAGCGTGCTCCAGCAGCAGCACTCGGACTTCTCTTTGCATCAGGGCTTGCCATCGGACAGACAGCACATGCGGACACCCCGTATACGCAAAGCGCTTACGGCTATGCACAGGGTTCGTACTATGCACAGAGTTCATATGCTCCCTACGCGCAAGGCTCGTATGCTCCCTACGCGCAAAGCTCATACTACAACCAAAGCTCATACTACAACCAAAGCTCGTATTATAATCAGAGTTCGTACTACGCCCAGGGAAGCTACTCTTCTAAGTCACTCGTGATCACTGCTGAGGCAGGAGGAGAGGTGACGTACCTCCAAACCCTCTTCCCACGATACGTACAAGCTTCTCAGGAAGTTGTACGGATACCAAAAGAAGTACTCGCGCGGGCAAAAGGCGCATTCCTCACTATGCGCATCCGGGCTACCAAGAAGCACAAAGTTCGTACAGCATTCCTCTTCACCGCTAATCCGGTTGATGCTGCGCAAGAGGTTGTGTTCACGCCTTTGAAAGTACGGCGCATCTACCATGAGCGTGAAAAGAGGGAAGTTGCTCATGAGCTTGCACAGCAGAATCAAACGTTCGTCCATACACAGCCTGGAGATACTATTGCTGTTGAGATGCACGATGCACGCCGACGTGACGGCTATAAGCGACAGTATCAGCTTAAAGCACATGGTTTCTACACTAAGATGTCACCTTCATTACGTACACGACTTGGTGATTCCTGGTATAAAGCCCTTGATGGTGAGAGTCGTAAGCTGCTTAAAAATTTGAGAGTATACAAATCGTAGTATGGAAAAAAACAGCAACATAAAAATCCACACGATTCATGGAAAAACCTCAGTAAATTGGGTGGTGATTGCAGCTATAGCAATTGTTGCGGTGTTTGTGGGAATTTTCGCCGCACTCCCACGGAGTGAGAAGCAGCCGGAAGAGACAGGATATGTGCCTACTGAGGCCGATCGTATCCTTACGGAAGTACTCTACTCGGAAGCGCTCCCCGTTTCTTCTGAGGCTGCAGGTATCGCTGATGAATTTATACCCGAGGCTCCTTTGTCTGGAAAGCTTATCTTCAGCGGGAAAAATCGGGATGCAGCAGAGTACATGAAGATATTCTCTTTGGATGTCAGTTCTGCCACCGCTACTCCTGAGGTATTTCAACAGTACTTAAATTTTGGTGCTTTTGGAACTGAATTCAAAGATGTTACTGACCCGCAGAGCGATTACTTTGTGTCTGCAGTCACTATCCATCCATTGCGACACGAAGACTCTTTCGGTCTCCATGAAGTAAGTGCGAAAGATGAGCTCGTCACCTACATGAGAAATGCATCAAGCACGGGCGAGCGATACTTTTCGTGGTCTTCAGAAGCGAATCTGCTCGCATTCAGCAGAACTTCGCAATCGCATGGTCCGATGGCCGATAATCTGCAACTTCAGAATTGGGAAACTGTCATTTTCGATCCAGAGGCAAGGACCGTTGTTAAGGTTATTGATGACGCGGTACAAGCACACTGGTCTCCTGATGGTACATCACTCATATATCTGAAGGCTGACGGCCTGTACACCGCTTCACTTGAAGGCGGGGTTGAGACACTGGTAATAGCTCTCGAAGGAGATGGACAGGTTTTGCTCAATGCTATGACCGCGCTTTCTCCGGATGGTAAATACTTTGCCTGGACTATTCCAGGTCATGGAATCATTGTCATGTATGAGATCGAATCATGGGCGCCATTTACTATGAAGGAATTAGGAAGAATTGAGCAAAGCAATACACAATTCTACTGGCCTGTTTTCTCACCTGATGGAAATTACTACAGTGTGCAAGCTATTGATGTGGTAACCAACGGCAGCGGCGGCAGAATAGACCCACGATTTGAAATCCGTCCGACACTGGGTAAAAATATAGTGTTCACTCACCCATTGAAGGAGTACGACTTTAGCAATTTCTTTACAGACAGCTGGATTACTGATGGGGAATAGGCTTGTGTTGCCCCGATAGAAAGATCCTTGTATTGCCCTGTTGCCATCTGCAGCAGGGCAATCTTGTTTCGACGATCATTACTTTCGCATTGATACGTATCAGCTTTTTCTCGTATCAAGCTGCCAACGTTCATACTTCTCGAGATCTGAAAAAGGTTTCACACCGATATCCCTCCTGGCGAGTCAATGTGCATAACGCCCTCATGTTACAATTCAAACATATGGCGGAGGAACTGAGGGGAGTGGCGTGGGAAGCGTTTGAGCATCACCACGTTGAGAAAAAAAGTGATTGGTACTGGGTTGTAGGGATCCTGGTTATTGCCAGTGCCGTGGGTGCAATACTGCTCGGCAATATTCTTCTGGGCATTGCTATTTTTATAGGAGGCGCAGTACTGCTCATTGTAGCTTCTAGGAAGCCAAAGATCATCTCCTATGCGGTTACTCAAAGAGGTCTGCGTATCGATCAGCAACTTTTTCCTTATTCCACCCTTGAGGCATTCCATGTTGACGAAGAGAATCCTCTTGGTCCGCAGCTTTTAGTCATGTCGGAGAAGATGTTCATGCCCCTCTTGGTAATACCTCTTCCCGAAGAATACACAGATGAAATTGAAGACATTATTGCTGCAAAGCTCCCCACGCGACATCTCGAAGAACCCTTTGGACATAAACTGCTTGAATTTTTTGGTTTCTGATGAGCTCTCTGCATTTGCAGCTGAGCGCTTCCATTAATGTGTTCTTGTGGTATTATCGCTGCACGCTCTCATAGTTTAATGGATAGAATTCAGGTTTGCGGTACCTGCGATCCAGGTTCGATTCCTGGTGAGAGCACTCAAAAGTAAAGGCCCGACTTCCTGTCGGGCCTTTACTTTTTAGCTCAAGGGGAATGCTGAATCTGCGGATTTTCATTCTGCGTGGGATACATGTGCTATGTTACACTACAAGAACGTACGAAATGTATATATGATCTGGAAAAAGATACTGATCCCTGCTCTTATTCTTTCTGTAGTATGTATTGGACTGATAAGTTATGGGTATAAGCAATGGGTATCCGCCCAGTCAGACCAAACTCTTGTGCTGACCAATCCAGATGTTTCCGAGCACAGTGTTGTGCTTACCGAAAAAGGATTTGAACCTGAGACCCTTGTTATTAGACAGGGCGACCGCGTGATCTTCAAAAGCAGTGGAGATAAACCGTATTGGCCGGCTTCAAATTCACACCCTACGCACGATGCATATCCTGAATTTGATCCTCTTAAACCCATTGTTCCGCCAGAAAACTACGAGTTTGTTTTTGATAAACCAGGGGTATGGCCGTACCACGACCATATTAAGCACAACCTCAAGGGCACCATTTATGTGTTGGAGTCCGGCTCTGAGAGTGTGGAAACAGTAGATTATGCAATACAGGATTGCTCTGACCTTTCAGGCAATGAACGCACCATGTGTTGGGATGGCCACATACGGGAAATAGCACGCACACAAGGTCTTGATGCTGCTTTTGATTTTTTCATCGCACTTTATGAAAAAGAATCGGGGGTAGAGAAATCGTGCCACGAATGGATACATGCACTCGGTGAAGCAGCATATGATATTTATGCAGAAGGGGGGGAGGTTGAATTGCGAGAGGAGACTTCTTGGTGTAGTTATGGATACTACCACGGGTTTATCAACGGTTTGATATGGAATACCGGCAGCATAGAAAAGGTTATGGATTTCTGCAACACCGCTGTTGCACAGTATGGTAGTACTCTGCCGCATATTAAAAGTAATTGTTTCCATGGTACCGGGCATGCCGGAGTAGATCTCCTCTTTGAGGACCCTTCGTATTGGGGAGATTTCAAAAAAGCAGCTGTAGCCGGTTTCGATCAATGCGATGCTCTATTTGGCGCGGATGAACTTATTAATGAATGTTACGGTGGGGTGATTCATGGCGTGAGGTTTAGCATGAGAAACGAATTGCACGGAATGAACTTTGATATCGCTGTAAAGCAAAAGGATCCCTACTATTACTGCCGAGACCTTGATGAGAAGTACCATCGTGCATGTTATTCGGATTTCGCAGCAATGTTCTGGGACATTTTCGGTGGTGATATAAAAGAGGCAGTTGCGTATATAGTGAACGAAAATATACCAAATGAGACAGTTGAGGCATACTCTCTTTTGAAAGCATCAGCAGGATGGGTTGAACATGACCTTCCCACCAACAACCATAAAGATAATGTTGAGGCGTGTCGAACAGTGCAGGGAATAAGTTTTTCACAGTGTTTCTTTGGCATAGGTGTTGGTTTTGTCCAGCATGGCGAACCTGAGAACATGCATGAAAAAGCTTTTGCATTCTGCCGAAGTGATTATCTTACGCCTGAAGAACGCACATTGTGCTTTACGCAAATGTCCGATCTTTTGGTTACTGCATACAGCAAAGACAAGTTTACGCGTGTATGCGATGCCCTTGCTCCTTCGGAGCGATACGGATACTGCGCTCAGTAAAAATCCAGAAATATCAGACTAACCTTTTCGAATTCACCCCAATCCATAAAAAGTAAAAGCCCCAATGCTAGCGCATCAGGACTTAACTTTTTGTGCGGAGGGAGAGGGATTCGAACATTACATGTTCAGTACAGGTTGCCGGCATTTTGTTCGCTCTGCTCACAAAATACCAGTCAACCTCTTCGAACCCCGTCCTCCTGTTATACAAAACCGACCACAAGGGTCGGTTTCATACAACAGGTGCGGAGGGAGAGGGATTCGAACCCTCGAGAGACTTTCATCCCTAACGGTTTTCAAGACCGCCGCCTTCAACCACTCAGCCATCCCTCCATTATTATTTTGTATTCGTAAGTGGTTGAAGATTCGCCCACCTCGCACCTCATAAATATCGGTGCGTCCGCTCCTAAAGATCGCGGAACGGATAAATAATGAAGCAGTTCATTATTTATCCACTCAGCCATCCCTCCGTTTTTCTGCACATCACTCTTTTTGCCACAGCAATGTGACCTGGATAGTAGCAGAAAAGTAAGAATTTTCCAACTATGCTACTCTATAGCAATGAGGAAAATGGGAATAGATTATGGGACGAAGCGTATTGGCATTGCTTTTAGCGATGACGCTGGATTGATGGCTTTTCCCGATTGCGTCATCGAAAACACCGATACGGCATTCAAAAAGATTGTTGCACTCGCTGAAGAAAAGCAGGTGGGAGAGATCATCATTGGCCACTCGCTCGGGAGGGACGGTCTGCCCAATAAGCTACAAGAGCGCATCACGGAACTGGTCACCGATTTAACACTTCATACCGGACTTCCGGTTTTTTTGGAACCAGAACAGTACACCACGCAGGAGGCTATACGTTTTCAGGGAAGAAACAAGAAGACTGATGCCTCTGCTGCAGCCATAATCCTTAACAGCTACATAACGCGAAGAAAATAACATGAAGGAGATAATCTCATACGACGATTTTGCAAAACTTGATATTGCACTGGGAACCATTACGGAAGTTGCATACGTAGAGGGTGCTGACAAGCTTTTAAAGCTCACCGTGGAAGTGGGTGAAGAAACACCGCGTCAGATAATCTCAGGCATCCGGGAATATTTTGAGGATATAACGGTGCTTATAGGGAAGCAGTGCCCATTTATTCTCAATCTTGAACCCCGAGTCATCAGAGGGCTTGAGAGTCAGGGCATGATTCTCGCTGCAGATCACGAAGAGATGTTTACGCTCTTGCATCCAAGCACAGCGCTTCCTTCCGGGACCCGTATACACTAAACGTGTGGGTTGCATCCGTGAATTGCGCTGCTCAACAGCGTATAATGCTTGATATATGAAAGTTCTTCAGACGCTTGGAAAAATCATACCCCCTCCATCATATATTCAGCTGCCAAGCGCTGGTGTGGATGTGTCTGATACGTCATTGAAATACATCCAGTTTAAAAGTGATAACCGGAGCGGTACGCAATTACAGCTTTTGTATTGGGGTGATATTGATATTGCTGAGGGTGCGCTCGCCCGCGGAGTTGTCCATGATGGCAAGAAGCTCTCTGAAGCGCTGCGAGAAGTGCGCGATCGCATCGGTATAGACAATGTACGAGTCTCACTCCCCGAAGAGCGCGCCTATCTTTTTGAAACTGAAATAAAACGGGATACCCCGCAGAAAGAGATCCGCAGTTTGCTTGAATTCCGTCTGGAAGAGAATGTACCTCTCAATCCTCGCGAGGCATTTTTTGACTATGATGTCATCGAAGGCAGCAAGGATGAGAACATGCTGCGTGTTTCAGTTACTGCATATGCCAAAGACACAGTCATGAGCTATTACGATGCCTGCCGTGCTGCAGGAGTGGTGCCCATTTCTTTTGAGATTGAAGCACAGGCGATTGCTCGGGCAACCATTCCTCGGGGAGATGCCGGCACGCATATGATTGTTGACTTTGGAAAAACGCGCACGGGTGTAGGCATCGTCCACCGTGGCGTTCTGATGTACACCTCGACAATAGATATCGGTGGTGCCGAGCTATCCGCTGCAATGCGTAAGAAATTGGGCAATCTAGATGAATCAGAACTCACGCAGATCAAAAACACCCAAGGGCTGATTCAGGGGGTGGGGGACAGCAGTGTCTATGATGTTCTCTTGGTCACCATGTCGTCTATATCAGAAGAAATTGGTATGCGTATCCAGTATTGGAATACCAAGGACATCGCCCATGAGGACCGCCAGATACAGTCGATCATTCTCTGCGGAGGGAGCGTTAATATGAAGGGCCTGCCCGCGTATTTTACAGAAACGCTTGGTGTTGACTCGCGCCGTGCCAATGTATGGCAGAACGCTTTTTCAACTGATGATCGGGTGCCGCCTATAGGTCGGCGCTACTCGTTTGGGTATGCTACCGCCATCGGACTGGCGCTTGCTCCCTTTATGTAATTATGATCAATCTTATTCCACCAAGTGCACAAAATCAGGTCAGACGCGAATATTGGGTGCGGCTTATTTCAGTGGGGATGGTACTCATCGCCACGGCATGCGTCATCATTGCGCTTCTCAATGTCCCCGTGTATGTGCTCATCCGTAGCCAGCTCGATGCATTCCTCCAGGAGTATACCCAAGCCAACCTTGAGAGTAAGTCATTTCAAGATTCCGAACAATCGGTTGCTCGTGCAAACGAGATAGCAAAACTGCTTGCTGCAGACGAAGGTCAGAAGTTGCTGCAGATCGTTGAAATACTCGATGGTCTGACCACAAATGCGGTTGTTATAACTGATTTTTCTGTGGCGGTGGAAAAAAAGAAATTGAAGCCTATTGTGATACGAGGAGTGGCGCCCACACGTCTTTCACTTACTACATTCCGTGATGCGATCGAATCACACGAGATGTTTGAAACTGCAGAGCTGCCGTTGTCTAATCTTGCCAAGGATAGTGATATAGAATTCACCATCACCATAACCGCACAGAAGAGCGAATAATCATATGACACGGAAAACACTCATAATCGCAATACTTGCAACCACCTATCTTCTGGTAGCTGTGGCAGGTGTTGCATGGATGTTGTACGAAGTCTCTGCGTCCGGGAGTGCATTAAAAGAACGCGTGGCAGCTATAGCGGACAAAAATGCAAAGGTAAAGGCCTATACTGAGCTTTCACAACTTATGGAAGATACCCAGGGAGAGCGTACTGAATTACAGCAGTATGTGCTGACCGAAAGTCAAACCAGCCGTTTCCTTACTGATGTAGAAGCTTTGGGGAAAAAACTCGGTGTGGATCTTGCGACACTCTCGCTTGAGGTCGATGAGAAAAAAGATGCGTTCAGTAGTCTTCTCATATCGTTTTCGGTCGAAGGGAACGAGGAGCAGGTAAAGCGCATGCTGAAGGTGTTGGAGTCTTTGCCGTACCATAGCACGGTACAGTCGTTGTCATTCTCACGCGAACAGAATGGCTCAGTGAAGAGTACGATTGCCTTGAGTTTAACACTTCTCAATTATGATAAATAAAAAAGACATACTAAAGCCTTTTGCTGCCCTCACAGTCTCAAGGGTAATTTTCGACAAGCGTTTGATCTATCCGGTTCGGGATTGGCTTCTCTGTTTGTTCCTCTTCTGTTTAGTGGTGATAGGTGGAGTGGCGCAAAGCGCATATACGTTTGTGTCATATAGAAACATCAGCGTTGAGGGCGGCAACACCGAGGAACTACAGTCGCGATATAATCAGACACAGGTACAAAAATCACTTGCTATCTATCGCCAGAGAAGCGCAGCCTTCAATGAACTCCAGCAAACGATACCTGCTGTTTATGAACTGCAAACAGCAAGCACAACCGATCAGGTCGCAGAAGAGGAGGCAGTAGAGCAAGAAGCACTACCGGCCTCCGTAGAAATGGCAATTTAAACTCTATCGATAGAGAAAATGAAGAAAAAAAATTCTTGGATTACTCATATATATAACGCGCTTGAACATCCACGAAATCATTCTTTCCTAGTTGTGAATTATGCACTGGGGGTGGTTACGGCAGTCTCTGTTATGGCAGTGATTCTTGAGAGCGTTCCAAAGCTCGCTGCGTACCAATTAATTTTTTTAACGATTGAATACATGGCTGTAGCGATATTTCTCACGGAATATCTTATCCGAATATACGGAACTCGATCTCGCGCAAAGTATATATTTAGTTTTTTTGGCATTATTGATTTTCTTGCAATTATTCCTACATTTTTAGGCTTCTCCAACCTCACCTTTTTGAAGGCAGCCCGAACTGCTCGGGTTCTTCGAACGCTTCGGACGCTCCGGCTTCTGAAGATTGCTCGATTTTCAGATAAGAAAACAGGAAGTCAGGCCGTACTCGGTATTAACTTTGAAATTTATGCCATTCTTCTTTTCGCTGCGATCGTCATTTTGGGTACACTTCTCTATACCTTTGAATCGCAGGGAAACGCCTCAACTATCCCGGAGGGTATGTACTGGGCATTCCAGGTAATGATCGGCGACAGGCAGCATCCTTTTCCTGAAACTACTGGAGGAGTGCTCACTATGATCTTTGTCCGTTTCACCGCACTTATTTCCTTTGGGTTGACCATTGGCATCATCGGCGCCATTATGCGCAAAACGCTTACTGGTTCTGCGAAGGATGTTGAATAGAACACGCAGCTTTCATTGTTCTACTAATGTGCCCCCGCGAGGAATCGAACCTCGAATAACGGCTTAGAAGTCCGCAGTTATATCCATTTAACTACAGGGGCGAGTGAGCAGGATAATGATAATTAATTTTCCATTATTTCTGCGAATGAGTCCCAACGCAACCCTCTGGTCTTGCTCAGGGAAACGTCTCTACAATAGCAAAATTAAGCATAAGTTGAAATAAGAGCGAATCGACGATAAAGGCTGGTATAAAATAAGTTTGTGAAAAGATCCGTGCGTATTCTGTTGTTGGGAATTTTACTTCTTGGGTTTTTTGCTGCTGCAATTCTCTTCAGTGAAGTTTTGGGCGGTTCGAAGCATACTGTAAGGCTTACAGACAATGGTTTTGTCCCCGCAGAGCTTACAATCAAAAAAGGTGACACTGTTGTCTTTACAACGCAACTTCAAGAAGCTTTTTGGCCAGCATCAAATGTGCACCCGAGCCATACGATATATTCCGATTTCGATCCACGCAGGCCTATAGAACCGCAGGGCTCGTGGAGCTTCACATTCACTAAAGAAGGGCAGTGGAAGTACCACGATCACCTCAATTCAAGGAGAACTGGGAGCATTATTGTCGGAGAGGTGATTCAAACTAAAGTGGCGAATGACTGCCTGTCTCTTGCAGGAGAAGAAAAAATACAATGTTTTGATAATACGCTTGAAGTTCTTCAAAAAGAAAAAGGCATAGAAGCTGCGTTTGCGTATTTTGTCGAGATCTATCACGCTGATCCGGAAGTTCCGGCTGTGTGTCATGGTTGGACTCATCGGCTTGGAGAGATCGAATATGAACTCTACACCAAGGGCAGAGAAGTGACACTTCGACCAGAAGCAACATTCTGCAGCTATGGATATTTTCATGGATTCATCAATGCCATGGTTGAAGATACTCAAAGTCTTCAAAGCGCCCAAGCGTTCTGTAGGGAGGCAGTTGAAGAGCAAGGAGATGAGTTACGCAGTATGAAAAGCCATTGTGTTCACGGTATTGGACATAGCATTACTTCACTTTCGCTTGAAGCCCAAAAACAGCCCGTTGACATAATCGCTGTAGTGGATCAAGGGGCACCACAATGTGAGGCACTGTACGGATCGTCCTCACACGCATGTCTGGACGGCATGCTCCATGAACTGTATCTGACCATGGTTCGTGGAGAGTATGGATTGAGTACCGAAGAATATGAGAACAGTGGGGACATATTCTATTACTGCCACCTGCTTTCAGGGGAAATTGCGGAGTCCTGCTACTACGAATCAGTTGCATTGTGGCCATATTTTCTGGGAACTGACAAAGGAAAGGTAATAGAGTACCTGCGTGCGCATCCATCCAATCTCCTGGAGAAAAGTCCGCGTATCCTGCATGCGCTTGGGAGAAGCTTCATAGAGACAGATATAAAAACCGGCTCTTTTGAGAGCAGCGCTCTAGCCTGTACATCTTTGCCTGAACATCTTCAAGAAGGCTGCGAAGAAGGCCTCGCCTTGGGCTTTGCCACATATGGGGAACCAAACAATATGCATGAAACAGCCTTTGCGTTCTGCAGAGATCAATATGCAGGGCCAGAGCGTATCTCCTGTCTGGGGAATATGATCGATGCATTGCAGTTTAGTTACACTGAAAGCCAGTTGCAGAATGCATGCGGTACGCTTGGCCCTGATGAACGCCCGGCCTCGTGCAGTTTTTGACATGCGCAAATCGAGCACCGGTATCCGGTGCTCGCGTGCGGTATATTCAAGCCGCTTCTCAGAGGAGCTGCATAGCTGTCGCTTGCTTTTGCATTTCTCTGCGGGCGCGTTCTTCTTCGCGCCGGACTTTTCTCTGCTCAAAGAGGTGCTCAAGCAGTATGAGCTCATTCACCGTGCATTTGCGCACAAAACGCACAGCTTCACCAAAAGTCATTTTCTCCTCCCGTGTACACTCGCCACTGATATCATCATAGCGCCCGATATGAAAAAAGGTAAACAGAAAGAGTGCGTGAACCTCGGTCATTTTTCGTGTACTGGTGCGCGCGATGAGAGACTTGGCGCCAGTTTCAATTCCTTTCAGTCAATCTATCTCAAAAGCTTTTCAAGTCTCTGGCTCAACATACAAAAACCACCAGAAAGGATTCTGGCGGTTTTTGCATGTGTGCGCGATGAGAGACTTGAACTCCCGACCTTCTCGGTGTAAACGAGCTGCTCTACCAACTGAGCTAATCGCGCAAATATTATTTTGTTGCCTTTGAACTATATGCTTCAACCATGGCAGCTCGTTTACATGTGTAAACGGTTCGAAAGTCCCCCGGACTTTCTCACCTCCACCACCAGAGCTTTTCGTGCATCTGAGATTAACCCTAGAGTTAATCACGTGAGCAACATAGTACCTGTTTTTAAAATATTTTCAATGGCGATGCAGCGGGAAGGATTTGATGTATACTCTCTTGCAATGATGGAAATCTACTGCATTGTAAGTGGTGCTGTTCAAAACGTTCGGTACCGCGACTATGTACAGACCTCTGCCACGCAGCTCTGTCTCACAGGCTGGGTACGCAATCTTCCTGACGGGACTGTTGCGGTGTGCGCTCAAGGGCTACCCGATACACTTAAGGAGCTTGTTGAGTATCTTCATGAGGGTTCACTGCAGGCAAAGGTTGATGCAGTTTCAGTAGACTGGCGTACTGCTAAAAGAATCGCAACTGATTTTTCAATACTTTTTTAAATGCATATGGATATTCTTTTTGAGAACGATGATGTTGTGGTGATCAATAAGCCTGAAGGGCTCATGGTGCATGCAACCGGACATTCCGATGAAGCGACAGTCGTTGACTGGTTTTTGGAGCGTTACCCCACGGCAAAAGGAGTAGGCGAACCGCAACGGTCGCAGAAAGGTGAGGAGCTGGAACGGTCGGGCGTGGTACATCGTTTGGACAAGGAGACCTCTGGAGTGATGATTCTTGCAAAAACCCAGGATGCTTTTGCACACCTGAAGCAGCAGTTTCATGACCGTGTTGCCAAAAAAGAGTATCGCGCATTCGTCTACGGCACTGTGCGGGAACGATGGGGGACTATTGACCGCGCGATCGGACGCAGTACGAAGGATTTCAGGCTCCGTTCAGCACAGCACGGCGCACGCGGACTTCTGCGCCCATCTGTGACCAACTGGGAATGCATCGGTACCGGACGTTTTGCAGGTGAAGCGTTCTCATATATGAAACTCACACCAAAAACGGGGCGTACGCACCAGATCAGAGTTCATCTGCAAGCCATCGGGCGACCTATTGTCGGCGATACGCTCTATGCAAAAGCAGAAATGGCTTCTTCAAATAATCTGCAGTTTAGCCGGCTGGCGCTCCATGCACATGTGCTTGAAATCGAGCTGCCAAACAGCGGCTCTCAGCGGTTTATTGCCCCATTGCCGCAGGCATTTGAGGAGGCGGCCGAACGTATTGCAGATGAATGAACCCTGTGGTAAAGTACGCGGGCTTAACAGCGCTATTTTTATTTATATGAACACAACACTCACGGGGATCAGTATTTCTCCAGTAAATATGAACGATCGCAAAGAGCTCGGGCTGAAGGCCGGAGACACAGTGCGTGTTCACCAGAAGATACAGGACAAGGGGAAGACCCGTATTCAGATCTTCGAAGGAACTGTGCTCGCCCGCAAACATGGGGCTGAGGCAGGGGCTACATTTACTGTTCGCAAGGTAGCGAGCGGAATCGGTGTAGAAAAAATCTACCCGCTTTATTCTCCAAATATCGATAAGATCGAGATCGTAAAGCGCGCAAAAGTACGAAGAGCCAAGCTCTATTACATCCGTGAGAAGGTTGCCCGCGAGATCAAGCGCCAGATGCGACGCATGAACCTCGTCTCGATGTCTACAGAATCAGGCATGGAAGAGGCAGCAAAGGCAGAGGCAGAAGCGAAAGCGGCGGCAGAAGCAGAGGCAAAGATCGCACAAGAACTTGCAGAGAAGGAGGCAGCAGCGACTGCAAAAGCAGCAGAAGAGGCGGCAGCAAAGGAGGCAGCGGAAGCTCCAGTTGTTGAAGAAGCCCCTGCAGAAGAAGTTGCACCTGCAGAAGAAAAGAAAGATTAATCGCAACGGAAAAGAAAAAATCCCCAACAGGGATTTTTTCTTTTCCGTACACCTTGAATTAGGAGCGTACATCATGCATAATAGCGCGACCTCTCAAAAGGAGTTTGCCCAGGTGGCGAAATTGGTAGACGCACTACCTTGAGGTGGTAGCGCCCGCAAGGGCATGCTGGTTCAAATCCAGTCTTGGGCACCCATGGAAAAAGTCCGGCTTCACGCTGGGCTTTTTCTATGGGCTACTGGATTTGAAGAGGTTGCCATCTCTTTTGAAAAAAGAGCGACAACCTGTACTGAAACTGTAAGTTTCAAATCCAGTCACTCCTTGGAATACAGATAGTTTTAAGCGAAAAAGTATATACTGTATTCATGGAAACTAAAGAAGATACTTCATACGGCATTATCCCGGTTCTCAAAGAGGGAAATATATGGAAGGTGTTTCTCATCAATCAGTACGGGAGCACTGGTGATGTATATTGGACCTTTCCCAAAGGTCATCCAGAGGGAGATGAGTCACCCAAAGAGGCAGCCTTACGTGAGCTTTTTGAGGAAACGCACATCGTGCCCGCACAGGTCTTGGAGGATAAAATATATACGCAGGAATATACGTTTATATATGAAGATGCGCTCATTAAGAAGCGTGTTCAATATTATCTCGGCATCGCACAGTCTTCGGATTTTTTCATTCAGAAAGATGAAGTGAAAGAGGCGGGATGGTTTTCGCCGGATGAGGTTCTTTCCAGACTTACCTATGAGCATGCACGGGATATGTTTCTTGTGGTGCTCAATGACCTGAAGGTTTCTCAGATTGAATTGTAATTTTATTAAAGAAAGGTAACAATAAAAGGTAATGGATCGTATGCTGAAAAAGATAACCGGAGTGGCCCTCATGCTTGTTGGAGGCTTTGGCATGGGATTTCTCTCCGTTGCGTACATGCTTGTGCTGTTTTCTGCGGACACACTTTTCCCGGTGAATGTACAGCGCTTTTTACGCGATATGGTGTTCAACCCAGAAGGAGTAATCGCCGCGACCGCATTCTATGTTTTGGTGTTTATACCTTTTTTCGTTTGCTTTCTTATTGGAAGAAGCATTGTTGAGGATACACACTTCCTGCGTTTTTCGCTCCTGCTTGTGCTCGGTATAACATGGGTTACTGCTCTTTTTCTCGCCAGCATGGGAACAGTGCTTCAGGTACAACAGCTTTTGTTGCGTATTGACCCCTTTACGCCGCAGGTGTCTCCAGAGGTCCAAGAGGGTATACCGCAGAGTGTGCGGGAGACGTTTCGTGTGACGTTAAAAAGCGAAGTAAATCGTACCCAGGGGATGCCTATAGAAGGATATGAACCGCAGATGTTTCTTGCTGCTTTCCCTGGCCTTACCGAAACCGACTTTGAGGGTGTGGAAGCAAGCATTGGACATTACACTGTTGAACAAGGCCGATTAGTGCATAAGCCCGACAACACGCGGCTTGTGCACAGTGCAGCGCAGGCCATAACGGACAGGGGAATGGATATGCTCCTTGCCAACATATCCGTGCGCTTGCGCATTGATCTTCAGCATGGAGGGACACTCACACAGATAATGGAGGCGCTTGCTCGTGCACAGTCGGAAGAAATTCCTGAAGAAGTTTCTTGCACTCTTGAAGCGAAAATATGCCCGGACGGTACCGCTGTGGGAAGACAAGGACCCTCGTGTGAGTTTGCTCCTTGCTTGTGATATATACAATGACAAAGCGTTACTCTTGGAAAGAGACGCACCGGCCGTAAGAATAGGGTAGTATAAACGTTATATGGATCAGAGTTCCGTCAAAGAATCATTCCTGCAGATGTTTGATGCGTACAGCGATGCCATCTTTCGTTTTTGTATGGTGAAGACTTCAAATAAGGAACTCTCTGAAGATCTTACACAGGAGGTTTTCATGCGATACTGGCAAGCACTCGCAGGCGGCAGAGAAATGACCAATACACGTTCTTTCCTCTACACTATTGCGCAGAATCTCATCATCGATTGGTATCGCAAAAAAAAGTCCGCATCACTCGACGTCATGCGGGAATCAGGCTATGACCCCATCGATACAGGCGGGCCATCCACTGAGGATGAAGCAGCATTTGCCGAGATATGTGCAGTCATAGAACATTTGGATGAAAAAGATAAGGAGGTGCTCCTCCTGCGGTATGGAGAAGGCCTCGATCCCAAGGACATTGCGGAGATATGGAATGAGAGTGCAAATGCAGTTTCTGTACGGATCAATAGAGCGTTGCAAAAAGTGAGGGATACATTACATATATGACCGATAAACCTACACATGAATATCTAAAAAAACTCGGCAACATACGGCTGTCTGAGCATTCTAAAGCGCGGATGCGTGAGGAACTTGGTGCGTTTGCTGATTTTCACGCTGTAAGAGTTGTTGAGGATGTCCGTTCTATAGAGGAAGTGCAGAGCAATTCTGTATTTACATTATTCACCAATACACATTTAAGAATCATGAAAGCAACATTACTTATAGCACTACTCATCGGTACGGGAGGAACATCATTTGCTGCACAGGGTGCGGTGCCTGGTGATCTCTTATATCCAGTAAAGGTGCATGTAAACGAGAATGTACGCAGCACGTTTGCTTTTGGCGCTGATGCCGAGGCAAAGCTTCAGGCACAGCTTCTTGGCGAACGCCTCGAAGAGGCGCAGAAGCTTGCTGCTCGCGGCCAGCTCGAAGGAGAGGTCGCTGCTGATGTCCGTTCAAATATTACCGCGCAGCTTCAGAAGACCGTTGAGGTTAATGCGGAGGCTGATGCGCAGACACAGGCTGCAGTACGCACGAGCGTTACCCAGGCGCTTGCAACCTTCAATACCAATCTGCAAGCGATGCAGTCCTCATCTGTAGACTCAGAGGTTGTTGCGGATTACTCTTCAACTATCAATGCTCAGATCAACACGCTCTTGGGCGCTGAAGCGAACAGCTCACTCGGTATTGAGATAGCAGGGGATGTAGATGCTGCAACCATTATCAGTAATGCTGAGGCTCGGGTTGAAGCGCTTACCTCAACGCTCAGCTCTGCGGCTGAACTTGGTGCACAAGCGAAGGCTGACTTTGAAGCTGATGTACAGGTTGCACTCGCTGAGATAACCGAAGCAAATGCGTCGCTTCAGGCCAATGCAGAAGCACAGGCGAAAGCACAAGCAGAGAATGCGCTCGAGATCATCGGTGAGATTGAAGCAGCGCTGAGTTCGCTTGGTGAGGTACAAATCGATTCTGCAACTGGAGGTATCATTGATATCAACTTCAACGGCACGACATCGGGAGCAGGAACTTCAGGGGACAATGGAGTACAGATAGACTCAACTCTGGAGGGTTCAGGCGATGCATCAGTAGGCGATGATGTGCTCGATACTACAGTGGAAGGGAACGCAGGTGGAGGTGTTACGGGCAGTCTTGGATTCTAACGGAATCAACACGCGAAAAAACCGGCCTTTGCCGGTTTTTTTCGCGCTCACCATTTCATATTATTTTGGGCGGCTATCGGGATAATCTTTCATTACACGAACGGTACAGGTTGTCGCTATTTTGTTTCCTGGTGTCACAAAATATCAGGCAACCTTTTCGATTCGTGCAACGCTTTGCATTTGCAAAGCTGCACCCGATAGCCACCCCTCATCGAAAAAGTGCTGAGCAGTATGCTCAGCACTTTTTCTTCTTCAGGGCGGCTATCGGGAATCGAACCCGAATCGAAGGCTCCACAAACCTCAGTGTTAACCGTTACACCATAGCCGCCATATATAAAGGAGATACTCCTTTAGTGG
>CBFGXL010000010.1:0-27190 GCA_965652925.1 uncultured bacterium
ATAGACGGCGCAGATAATTCAGGGAAGGCAACTCAGACCAGCCTGCTCGTTGAACGTTTGCGTGCAGAAGGGAAGAAAGTCGGAATGCTCGACTTTCCGCAGTATACGGTCAATGCCTTCGGAAAGCTCATACGGGAGTGTCTTGATGGGAAGCACGGCAACTTCCTTGCTATTGATCCGAAGATCGCATCTGCACTGTACGCCGCTGACCGGTACGAAACCAAGGGTGTACTTATGGAAATGCTTACGCAGAATGACGTTGTTGTCCTTGATCGCTACGTAAGTGCTAATATGCTCCACCAAGGCGCTAAAATTGAGAATGTGGATGAGCGTAGAGAATTTTTAGTATGGCTTGATCATGTTGAGTACGGTATCTTCGGTATGCCGCAGCCTGATCTCACTATTGCGCTTGCGGTATCACCTGAAGATACCAACGACATCCTGAAGCGCATGATCGAGGAAGGGAAGAAGGCGCCGGATACTGCCGAAGCTGACCGTGAACACCAGCGGCGGGTATCCGAGTGCCTAGAGTGGCTGTCATCTATGAAGGAAAACTGGAATACGGTACACTGTAGCAGCGGGATAGACGGACTCCGTTCACGGGAAGATATCCATGAGGAGGTCTATCATCTAGTTACACAAATACTATGATCTAACTTTATTCGTTCACTACTGATTATCATCTTTAATTCTTTTTTACTATGAACGAATATAATTTTATTAAGGCTCAGGACGAAGAAATATACAACGCGATTGTGGGGGAAGAAGCGCGCGAAGTAAAAGGGCTTGAGCTCATCCCAAGCGAGAACTATGTCTCACGCGCGGTGCGTGAAGCAAACGGTTCGGTCCTCACCAACAAATATTCTGAAGGGTATCCTGGCAAACGCTACTACGGCGGACAGACATACACTGATATTGTTGAGACTATCGCCATTGAACGAGCGAAGAAATTATTCAACTGTAAGTTTGCGAACGTCCAGAGTCTCTCTGGAGCCCCTGCAAACGTCGCGATGTACTTTGCATTGATGGAGCCGGGCGATACGGTCCTCGGAATGGACCTCTCGCACGGAGGGCATTTAACTCATGGCCATCCGACTACTTCTATCAACAAGGTCTTCAACTTCGTTCGCTACAAGATGAAGGATGTTGATACCGGAGAGATCGACTATGATGAGCTTCGGCAGGTAGCCCTTGAACACAAGCCGAAGATCATCCTTGCTGGTTTTTCTGCATACTCGCGCGAACTTGATTACAAGAAGTTTGTAGAGATTGCTCGCGAAGTGGGGGCGTATGCGGTAGCTGATATGGCGCACATTGCAGGACTTATCGCGGGAGGTGCAGCGCGCAATCCGTTTGACGATGGGTTTGACGTGATCACAACCACAACGCACAAGACGCTCCGCGGTCCGCGTGGAGGTATGATCCTCGTGCGCGAAGATGAAGAGATCGCGAAGAAGATCAACAAGGCGGTATTCCCAGGACTCCAGGGCGGTCCACACATGAATATTGTCGCAGCAAAAGCGGTTGCCTTCGGCGAGGCGCTTACTCCAGCATTTAAGGAGTATGCACAGCAGATCCTCAAGAATGCGAAAGCGATGGAAGCGGTGTTTAAGCAAGAGGGTATCCGCATGCTCGGAGGAGGAACTTCAAACCATCTCATTCTTGCTGATGTATATGGATCGCTCGGGGTTACTGGTCAGGAGGCAGAAACTGTCTTGGATGAAGTTGGTATTACACTCAATAAGAACATGATTGCTGATGAAACACGGACTGCCATGGACCCATCGGGCATCCGCTTCGGAACTCCTGCAATGACCACTCGCAATATGAAGGAAAAAGAGGCAACACATATTGCAGAACTTATGATCGACACCCTCCGCAACAAGGACAATGTGGAGAAGAAGAAGGAGAACAGGACTGCAGTAGAGGAAATCTGTATGCAGTTCCCGGTACCCGAGTCATTTGTATAGGAATCATTCTCATGATTAACTACTTTGCAGTATAGGAACAAGGGAGGATGTTCTATGCTGCGAGACATCAGAGGAGAGGGAGGTCACTTGCCCGAACGTCCGGCTCGTACGCCGGGGTGGTGGTCACCCTCGGATGAACCGTACCGTACGCAGAGAAAGGGGTGGTGTGTAGGAGACTGCACAGACACCGAGTTCCTGAAAGAGGAACCGTGTGATTCGTGCTTATTCCATCCCAACTGCATCAAGAAGTAACTGAAGGGCGCCATATGGCGCCCTTTGTTGTGCTTGCATTTGGGGATATATAGTGTAATATCTTCAGTCCTGATGACTTCCCCAGACTCCACACCCCCGTTGCTGCGGGTTTGCGGTTGAGGTCATTGGTCCCCGAGACGGCCGCCTACTGTGTGGCACTCTGGGAGGAGGTGTCACAAAAACAGCAAGGCGGCCGTCTCGGATCACATATCCGAGGCGTTTTTTTAAATAAATTAACGAGCGTAAGCGATTATAATTTATTTATGTCCCGATTTGTCCCTTCCTAGGGCAAATCGCTGGACGAAGAAATTCACTGGCTCGTTGCATACTATGGGCTCAGCAGACGCTTGCGTCCTGCTAAATGTCCTTGACCAACAAAGCAAATCTCTGAACAAAGAACTTCACAAAAAATCGTTTGCAAAATAATCTGAACCTACCCAGGTTCTTTTTTTAATTTCGGGTACCTCAGGTATACAATGATCTTATGATACGGCTTCTGAAGATTCTGTTTGAAAAACATCGTCAGCATTTCCTGACCGTCGCTTTTATCTTTGGTTTCATAGTAGACAATCTCACGCTGACGCGTGTTGATCAGCTATTCGATAATGCGATCCTGCTCACTTATGTTTTTTTGGCGATGGGAAGCCTACTTTTTTTATATGCGGGGAGTGCAGGAAAGTTCAATGAAAAGACCAATTCCGCATTACGTCGCTATGCTCCCTTGGTCACACAGTACGCTTTTGGAGGACTGTTCTCAGGGATGCTCATATTCTATGGGCGCAGCGGATCGTGGATGGTGAGCTGGCCATTCCTGCTTATTATCTTGGGGGTCATCTGGGGCAATGAGACTATTAGGGACCGCGTGCAGCGACTGTTGTTCAACATCGGTATGCTCTTTGTTGGACTGTTCTCCTATGTGGTTTTGATCATCCCCGTTATCTTGGGCGCTATGGGTGCACTGGTGTTTGTTGGCAGTGGCATTGTCGCACTTATCATAATGCTCCTCTTCATCCGTGTGCTTGCCCTTATCGTGCCGCGCTTCATCACACTTCATCAGCGGGCGCTCATTTTCATGATCGGCCTCATCTTCGCTTTGTTCAACTTCCTTTACTTCGCTAACATCATTCCGCCCATTCCGTTGTCGTTGAAGCAGGTAGGCATCTACCATAGTGTTGTGCGGTTTGAAGACGGCTCGTATCAGCTGAAGTTCGAAAAAGGGGATTGGTGGCAGTTCTACAAGGAATCCGATGATATCTTCCACCCGGAGCTCGGAGGAAATATATTCTGTTTTGCAAAAGTGTTTGCCCCCACAAGCATCAAGACGGACATCTACCACACCTGGGAGTACTACTCTGAAGAAGAGGGGGAGTGGATAGAGCATGCGCGCTTGTCGTATCCGATCGTGGGAGGCGGCGATGGCGGCTATCGGGGCTATACGCTCATTGAAAATTACCGTGATGGCACGTGGCGGTGCACGGTAGAAACCGCACGTGGACAGGTGCTCGGGCGCGAATCATTCAAGGTTGATGCACAAAATCCCGTTCGGGAATTCCAGACCCGACGGGAATAGATGGATAAATGGATGATTTTGATATAGTGTAGCTAGCAATATGGAAGATGTGATCAGAACGGCTGTTGGCGATGTACTTGCGGAACTCGGTTTAGGCGAGGTTGATTTTGCGATGGAGCATCCCGAAAACCTCGCGTTTGGCGATTACGCGTGCAATGCAGCAATGATCGCAGCAAAAAAAGCCGGGGTGGCACCGCGCGAACTTGCTTTGAAACTGAAGGAGGCACTTGAAGGGCAGATAGAATATGTGGATCGCATTGAAGTGGCTGGTCCAGGTTTTTTAAACTTTCATCTCGCACGCGAGTTTTTTGCTGAAGAGACTATGCGCATACAAGAGCTTGGCGAAGCGTGGGGCAGGAATTCTTTGTGCGAAGGCAAAGTGATACTCATGGAGTACACGAGTCCAAATCTCTTCAAACCGCTCCATATCGGCAATCTGGTGGGGAACATTGTAGGCGAGTCGGTTGCACGCCTGTTTGCGTTCTCAGGCGCAGAGGTTGTGCGCATTAATTACCCATCAGACATCGGCCTTACTGTCGCAAAAGGCGTATGGGGACTAAAGAAAACAGGAGGCAATCCTGAAGACATTCTCGCACTTGGTGAAGCATACCGCTTTGGCAATGAAGCATATGAGAATGACGAAGCAGCGAAACTCGAGATTGAGGCGGTCAACCGTTCGCTCTACGCAGGAGATGACCAAAAGCTTATGGATCTCCGTGCAAAAGGCTTGCGTACCTCAAAAGCAAAACTTGATGCACTGTGTGCGCAGCTCGGCACCACATTCGATACTGTCATTTATGAAAGCGAGGCAGGTCCGCGTGGTACGGATATTGTGAAAAAACATGTAGGCGATGTGTTTGAAGAAAGTGAAGGAGCCATTGTATTTAAAGGAGAGAGAGTCGGGCTTCACACCCGCGTGTTTCTTAACTCACAGGGTTTGCCGACGTACGAAGCAAAAGACCTTGGCAATTTCGCGATCAAACAGGAGCAGTATCCAAACTGGGATGTTTCTGTCATTGTCACGGGCAACGAGCAGCGCGAATATTTTAAAGTTGAATATGCAGCGATCCGAGAGGTTTTCAACGTGCCTGAAGGGAAGGAGCTAGTGCATATTCCCACAGGTTTCCTGACACTCACCACTGGCAAGATGTCCTCACGCAAAGGGAATGTGCTCACCGGCGAGTCACTTCTTGAGGAATTGCAAACTGAATCAAAGAAGCGCGCAGAGGAAAGTCGTGCAGAGGACATTGCTGCACTTGCACAGATGGTGGCCACAGCGGCACTGAAGTATCAGATACTCAGGCATGGAATTGGTTCGAATATTGTTTTTGATAAAGAGAAGGCACTTTCGTTTGAAGGCGATTCAGGCCCGTATCTGCAGTACACGTACGCGCGTATTGGTTCCGTGATCGCTAAAGCACAGGATCTCCAGATTGCAGCTTCTGTTGTGCATGCTCCCGCTGTGGCGTACGACATTGAAAGAGTACTCTACCGTTTTGAAGAAGTTGTGCGGGATGCTTTAACCGAGTACGAACCACAAGGCATCGTAACTTACCTCACACAACTGTGCGGAATGTTCAATGCATTTTACGCGCATGAGAAGATCGCTGATGAGCATGATGCGTATGCGCCCTACAAATTGGCTATCGCGCAGAGTGTCAGGCAGACACTCCATAATGGCTTACATATTCTCGGTATGCAGGCTCCTGAGCGTATGTAATTGATCGAGCACACTTGATTTTAGCGATGGTTTTGGTTTACTAAGAATGCCCAGATAAGGAAAGGGAACACGATGATCGCTGGACAACCCTTTGACTTGCTGGAGGCAATCTATCTGTTGTTAATTGTTGGTGGGCTCTACCTTGCAGGCGTGTCGGTATGTCTCAAGTTTGGGGTGATCGTCAAAGCGGTGCTGTGGCTTTTGTCCGCAGCACTTCTCCTGATGGTTCTTCTGTGGAAGGACGGGCCGCAAGGCTTCTATCGCTTCGTACAGCATGAGTATCGCCGGCTTCGCCACCGTGCGAGGATGAGATCCCACGTCAACTGGGGCTAAGAAGGGGAGTCGCGGCAACGTGCTGCGGCTCCCATTCACCTTCTTACTTCCCAAGGCACTAAAAGATGGTAGTATGGCAAAGCATGTCTGATATACATGCTTTTATTATGTCTGATATACATAACCATATTATGCAAACTCAAAAGGATAATGATACGGCTACTGAAAAAAGCGAAGTAGCGCTCCGCGAGGAGGAAGTGCTCGCGTTCTGGAAAGAACACGATATTTTTAATAAGAGTCTACAGAAGGAAGCGCCTAAAGGCGATTTTATATTTTACGATGGCCCGCCGTTTGCAACCGGTTTGCCGCATTATGGACATATTCTTGCGGGGACGATCAAAGATGCCATTCCGCGTTTTTGGACGATGAACGGCTACCGTGTGCCGCGCAAGTGGGGATGGGACTGCCATGGATTGCCGCTTGAGAACCTCATTGAAAAGAAGCTCGGACTTGCAACCAAGCGTGATATCGAGGAATTCGGCGTGCAGAACTTCAATGAAGCTGCACGTGATGCGGTGTTGGAATATGCAGACGACTGGAGAGAGATCGTTCCCCGCATGGGCCGTTTTGTGGACATGCAGAACGACTACAAGACCATGGATTCAACTTACACGGAGAGCGTATGGTGGGTATTTAAGAAACTCCATGAGAAAGGTCTTGTATACGAAGGCTTCAAGAGCATGCACCTGTGTCCGCGCTGCGGCACTACGCTTTCAAACTTCGAGGTCAACCAGGGATACAAGGACATCAAGGATATCGCGGTGACGGTTAAGCTGCCGCTTTGTGATGAACCCGGTACGTCGCTTTTGGTGTGGACCACAACCCCATGGACGCTTCCGGGCAATATGGCGGCAGCGGTCAATGAAGAGTTCAATTATGCAAAAGTTCGTATCAAGACAGAAACAGGAACTGAGAAGGTGATTGTAGCCCTCCTACGTCTGCCACAACTTGGTATTCAAGTCTCACCTGATGACATAGAAACAATCAAGGGATCACAACTAATTGGGAGGTCATACATTCCACCATTTAACTATTTTGCTGATCGCGAGTTTGAGGGAAAGGAAAACGCATGGAAGATCTACCACGCAGATTATGTCGAACTTGGAGAGGAGGGTACTGGCGCGGTGCATTTGGCTCCTGCATACGGAGAGGATGACATGAACCTTGCCAAAGAGCACAACATTCCCATTGTGCACCACGTTGATGGTGAGGGGCATTTTATGGATTTTGTTACCGACTTTGCAGGCCAGCTCGTGAAGCCAAAGGACGATGATGATGCGCGCGTGACACACCTTGATGCCGACATCGAGGTGCTTAAAAAGTTGCAGGAAGAACGGGACGAATTTGGACCGCGCCTTTTCCGCAAGGAGAACATCACCCACAGCTATCCGCACTGCTGGCGGTGCGACACGCCGCTTCTCAATTACGCAACCACATCGTGGTTTGTGGAGGTCACCAAGATAAAGGATCAACTTGTTGCGGAAAACAATAAAGTTACATGGGTTCCTGATCACGTAGGAAGCAATCGTTTCGGCAAGTGGCTTGAAGGTGCTCGCGACTGGGCCATCTCACGTCAGCGGTATTGGGGCGCGCCGCTGCCTATCTGGAGAAATCCCAAGACTCAGGAATATAAAGTGTTTGGCTCATTGCAGGAGCTGCAGCAGCATGTGCACAAAAGCGGCAATACGTATTTGATCATGCGTCACGCTGAAGCACAGAGCAATATAACTGGGCTCATAGATTCAATTCCTGATGAGAATAATCCCCTCACGGAAAAAGGGAAGGCGCAGTGCACGACCGCTGCTGAGCAATTGAAGGGGCGGAAGATCGATCTCATCTTCCATTCGGGCATGCAGCGTACTCGTGACACCGCACTGCTTGTTGCTGAAGCACTTGGGTTGCCTGCTGAAGTGGTTATTGAAGATAAGCGACTGCAGGAACTGCAGACGGGGGTCGGGCTTGAAGGGAAGACTTGGGACGACTATGAAGCGCATTTTGAGACTCCGGAAGAAAAGTTCACCAAAACCATTCCCGGTATTGAAAACCGGACCGATGTATTGAAACGCGCGGGCGCGTTCTTGTATGAGCTTGATCAAAAATATGAAGGGAAGACGGTTCTGATTGTGGGGCACGCAAGCTCGACCTTCGCACTCCGCAGTGTTGCAGAAGGAGCAGATACCACCCGTAGCCTAGAGATCAGAGCGGAAGGATACATGGAGAATGCGCAAGTGATGGAGCTTCCTTTTGTGCCGCTGCCGCATAACGACAGCTATACGCTTGATTATCACCGTCCGTACATTGATACTCTTCCTCTCTATGACCAAGATGGCACCCTTCTTGAGCGTGTTCCTGATGTATTCGACTGCTGGTTTGAGTCAGGAGCAATGCCTTATGCACAGAACCACTATCCGTTTGAGCACCTCGATGTATTTAATGCTGAAAAGGGGAAAGGTTTTCCAGCGCAATTCATCGCTGAGGGACTCGACCAGACACGAGGGTGGTTCTATTCACTTATCGTGCTTGGTGTCGCCCTTTTTGGAAAATCGCCTTATGAGAATGTGATCGTCAATGGTTTGGTGCTCGCAGAGGACGGCAAGAAGATGTCGAAATCGCTGCGAAATTATCCCGATCCTTTGGAGCTTGCTAACCGCGTGGGTGTTGATGCGATGCGGTTTTACTTGCTCTCATCATCAATCATGCGTGCGGAGGATCTCAATTTCTCAGAGAAAGGAGTACTTGAGCTGCAGCGAAAGAACATTGGGCGGCTCCACAACGTGCTTGCAATGTATGAGATGTACGAAGACGGCACAAACGCTGATGCTTCTTCAGAACATGTGCTCGACCGCTGGATACTCTCGCGCCTGAATGAGCTGGTTGCAGAATCAACTGAAGGTTTCAGGAACTATGAGCTCGACAAAGCAACCCGCCCAATAACAGATTTCATTGATGACATGTCGGTGTGGTACCTGCGACGTTCACGCGACCGGTTTAAATCTGATGATGAGGTTGACAGGCAACGCGCTGTTGCGACCTTGCGCCATGTGTTGCAGACGCTTGCACTGGTGATGGCCCCTTCAATGCCTTTCTATGCAGACTATCTATGGGGGAAGGTAAAGGATGAGGATGCACCTATAAGTGTGCACCTTGCTTCTTGGCCTGGTTCAAGTGCTCCGGATACTGACCTGTTGAACGCCATGAAGGAAGTGCGCGAGATCGTTTCGCTTGCTCTTGAAGAGCGTACAAAAGCAGGCATTAAAGTCCGCCAGCCGCTTTCTCTGCTCCTGCTTCGAGAAGACAGTATTGTGCGTCATGAGCCGTACCGGGCTCTGGTGCTTGAGGAGGTGAATGTCAAAGAGATCGATCATAAGCCGCATGTCAGCGGCAGGGTGGCTCTTGATACACAGATCACTCCTGAACTGCGTGCAGAGGGAGATGCACGTGAGTTCGTCAGGCAGGTACAAGAGATGCGTAAGCAGGCTGGTTTGCAACCAAAAGATCGCGTTGTTTTGTGCATTCAGACTTCGAAGGAAGGTGAAATGATGATTGACATGTACCGCCGTGAGATAGAAAAGATTGTTGGTGCAGAACTCATCGCCTTCGCTGAAAACAGCGGTCAGGAAGTCACTGCCGGAGAACATTCGTTTACGGTTACGCTTCAGAAGCGTTAATTAAGCGCATGTCATATAAAACGTACACCACAGAGGCTATCGTGTGCGGAAGTTCGCATCACAACACTTCAGATAAAAATTATCTCCTCTTCACAAAAGATGCGGGCATGGTATTTGCGAGCGCACGAAGTGTGCGCGAAGAACGATCGAAGCAGCGGTATGCACTGCAAGACTTTTCCCATATCCGCATATCGCTGCTGAAAGGGAAGCATGGGTGGCGTATTGGCAGCGTAGAGTCATTTGGCAATGCGTTTCTACGTGCAGAAAGCAGAGCAGAGCGGGGGTATATCAACTTTCTTGTGGGAGCATTGCGCCGCTATGTTCACGGAGAAATACCAGTCCCGCGCGCATACACAGATTTGGAATGGATTTTTGAGCATCCGCAGTTGCTACAAGAGAATGGCATCCGTATACAACAGCTTTTCTTGCTGCGGCTCTTGTCAGAGCTCGGGTACATTGCGCCTGAGGCCCTTTGGGAAGGGCTCCTGTCTGCTTCCACCCTCAGTGATGCAAGCGCTGCATACACTTCCACAATGGAGGGGGCAATCGAACGGGCCATCAAGGCGGGAATACAAGCAAGTCATTTATAGATGATATACTTACAGGATATATGAGTGGGATCAAAGATCAGGAAAAAATCGAGGAGCTTCGCAGGCGCCTCTATGAACGCGGCAATCCGAATGTCACCAGGAACGACCACAATCTAACTGACGTGCGGGAGGATGCACCGACGTCATGGGAAAAACCACCGCAACCGGTGCATCATGCAGCGCCAAGCGTACAGCCTCCGCATGCGCACACCACCCTCGCCACAGATATGTCACCACGAACACCAAAACGCAGTTATCGTCTCAAGATTCTTTTTGCAGGGTTCGCATTTTTTGTGCTTGCAATGGGCATCTCAAGCATGTTTCTTGCATTTGGGCGCAATAGCATTTCCGGAGAAAACATCACGATCTCGGCTACCGGTCCGTTCACCATAGGCGGCGGGGAAGAACTGCAGATGCAGGTTGGGATAACCAATGGAAATACGGTACCCATCGAATCCGCCACGCTCATTGTTGAATATCCCAACGGTACCCAGTCATCAACGGAAGAGGGCAAAGAGCTGTTCACGCAGCGGCTTTCGCTTGAAACCATCAAGCAGGGCGAGACTATCAATATACCTCTGCGTGCCCGGGTCTTTGGAGAGGAAAATGAGGAAAAAATAGTACGTGTCTCCGTGGAATACCGTGTGCAAGGGTCTAATGCGACCTTCTTTAAAGAAGCTGATCCGCTACGCTTCAAAATAAGCTCATCACCGGTTATCGTACGAGCCGATACGCTCAAAAAAATATCCTCTGGGCAGGATGCTGATGTAGAGCTCACCATCATTTCCAACTCGCCAAGTCCGCTGTCGCAGGTTTTGGTAAAAGCTGAGTATCCTACTGGATTTGATTTTACCCGAGCTGAACCAGCTCCAACGTACGGTCAAAACATGTGGCTCCTTGAAAATCTAGAACCGGAAAGTGAACAGACTATTACGGTAACGGGAATTGTAGTAGGCAAGGAGACTGATGAGTATGCGATCAATTTCACTGTGGGTGTCCCTAATGAACGAGAAGGGCAAACACTCGCTTCTATATTTGCAACTGCCCAGACCCAATTTGAGATAGAACAGCCGTTTTTGGATATTGATATGTCGATCGAAGGGTCAAGAGAAGAGGAGTTTGCTGCTGAGCCCGGGACACGCTCGAATGTGCTCGTAGAATTTACCAATACACTCGAGGACCCGCTCTACGATATCGAGATCGAAGTTCAGCTCAGCGGCAACGCATTCTCCATCAGGGACGTAGGGCCATCTTCAGGCTATTACGATCCTTCAAAAAATACTATTATCTGGGATGTTTCTAATACGCCCGATTTGCGTGAGGTGAATCCAGGACAAACAAAAAATCTCACATTCAGCGTTGACCCATCTAAAAGCGTCAGTCGCACACCTCAGATAAATATCGAGGTGAACGCAAAAGCGCGGCGTGTTTCGGAAAGTCAGGTTGCTGAAAACCTCGTGGGAACTGCATCGCGTGTGATAAAGATCGTGACCGCACCCACACTTGATGCAGAAGTGACTCATGGCAACGGCGTATTTGTTGACAGCGGTCCAGTGCCGCCGGTTGCTGATGAAGAGACCACCTACACTGTCACGCTTATTGTGGAGAATGGTTCCAATGAAATAACCGATGCGATTGTGACTACAAGTCTTCCCCAATATGTGACATGGCTTGATGAAACAGCAGGAACAGGAGAGCTGAGCTACAACCCGACCACGCGAACCATTGAGTGGGCAGCGGGGGATGTTGATGCAACAAGCGAAGCGGTAGCGTCCTTCCAAGTGTCGCTTTTGCCTCGTGCGCTGCAGGTAGGGACCACACCGGTACTTGTAAGCGAACAGCGCGTCCGGGCGGTTGACCGGTTCACCGGCAGTGTGGTCCGGGCCAGCAATCCGCCCCTTACGGCCACGCTTGCGGGTGAAGAAGAGGGTTCCGGCAGGGTACGTGCAGAACTAGGGGATTAGTGCTAATGTACAGCTACTATGGCTGAGACAGACAACAAGATGGAGAAAGTCGTGGCTCTGTGCAAGCGCCGTGGCTTCGTATTTCAGGGCTCAGAGATATACGGGGGTCTTGCAGGCACCTGGGATTATGGCCCGTTGGGGGTGGCTTTAAATAATAATATTAAGCGGGAGTGGTGGAAGATGTTTGTTGAGGATCGTGAGGATATGCACGGTTTAGATGCAGCTATTATCATGAATGCCAAAGTCTGGCAGGCTTCGGGGCACACCGGCGCTGGTTTCGCCGATCCGCTCGTTGAAGACCTAGAGACAAAGGAGCGTTATCGCGCGGACCATCTTTTGAAAGACAATGGCATCGAGGCAGACGGCCTTTCACTTGAGGAGATTACTGCACTCATCAGAGAAAAGGGAATTAAAAGTCCGAAGGGCAATGAGCTTTCAGAGGCGCGTCAGTTCAATCTGATGTTTACTACACAGATCGGAGCAACTTCGGGCGATGAGGGAAGGGTATACCTTCGTCCAGAAACTGCACAGGGTATTTTTGCAAACTTTAAGAATGTGCTTGATTCCATGCACCCGAAGATGCCGTTTGGTATCGCTCAGATCGGAAAGGCATTCCGCAATGAGATTGCGCCGCGCGAATTCCTCTTCCGTGTGCGCGAGTTTGAGCAGATGGAGATCGAATACTTCATTAAGCCTGAAGAATGGGAACAACTCTTTGAGGTGCTGCGGGGAGATATCTGGAAGTGGTTCGACCACTTGGGACTTTCTCGCGAGAATGTGCAGGAGTATGAGGTGCCGGAGAACGATCTGGCACATTACTCAAAACGTACGATCGATTTTGAGTATAATTTTCCCGGCAAAGGCTTCGATGAGCTTGCAGGATTTGCGTACCGTACCGACCATGATCTGAAGAACCATATGGAAGCAAGCGGCGTTGATCTCCGCTACACTGAGTCCGACGGACAGAAATTCATCCCACATGTACTCGAGCCTTCTTTCGGTGTTGGGCGCGCAATCACCGCTGTGTTGTGCGAAGCATACACTGAGGATGAAATGGGGGGGGAGGTGCGCAGCTATCTCCGCTTGCCAAAACATCTTGCACCGTACCGGGTGATGGTCTCACCTCTTTTGAAGAACAAGCCTGAGCTCGTTGCAAAAGCGCGCGAAGTGTTCATGATGTTAAAGAAGACTATTCCGAATGTCGCTTGGGATGATAACGGCAACGTGGGCAAGCGCTACCGTCGCCAAGATGAGATCGGTACTCCATACTGTGTAACCATCGACTTTGAAACCCTGGGGCAAGAGGACGCCTCCTTAAAAGACACCGTAACTCTTCGTGATCGTGACACCGGAGAACAAAAGCGTATTGCCATTGCTGAGTTGACGAGCGCACTTTAGTAGCGCATGCTAGATACTACAAGCTCTACAGGGGAGGAGGTTCCTATGAGACCCGGATTGCTTGGAGTATTTGTATCCTCCGTCGAGAACGACGAAGGAGAGCGAGTGAGTATGGCGGCATCGGCTGCTGAACTTGCTAGGGAGTTTCCCGGCTATAAGGTCAGCATGCTGTTTGTAGGCCCTGCTGGCCCCAAAACCGCAATCGAGGAAAGGGAGTTTGGGCGGCTGAAGCGGGAGATGCAGCGGGACGGCTTCGAGATCATGGTCGTAACCGGCTCACGCCACCCGCTGGCGCTTAACGAGCTCTTTTGCGAGGTTCCGCCTGACGTCGAGGTCGTCAACAACACCCAAAGCGGCAGTGACCTCGACTCCGAACTCCGGGGAAGGTTTCGCTCGGAAAACCGCTGTGCGGTGAGGCTTGTAAGGGAAATGGCTCAGGCACTTGCCTGAGCCGCCTTTTTTTTAATACAAAAAAATGCTAATGTAGGCCTTATGTCAAAGGAAGCCCGATACATAACCACCACACTCCCGTATGTGAACTCTGACCCACACATCGGGTTTGCCTCGGAGATAGTGACCGCTGATGCGCTCGCGCGCTTTTGGCGGCTTATGGGTCATGAAGTTTTTTTCAACACAGGTACCGATGAACATGGACAAAAGATCGCAGGTAAAGCAGACGAGAAAGGACAGTCGCGCCAAGAATATGTAGATTATTACGCTGGCGAATTTCAAAAGCTCAAGGAGCTGCTCGGGCTCTCATACGATAGCTTCATCCGCACCACAAACGAAGACCACAAAAAAGCAGCACAGGAACTGTGGAAGCGCTGCGAGGCGAATGGAGATATCTACAAGAAGAAGTACAAGGGGCTCTACTGCGTCGGAGACGAGATGTTCATGAAAGAGTCAGAGCTTGTTGATGGGCGCTGTCCGAATCACCCGAACCTTGAGCTCCAAGAGATTGAGGAAGAGAACTATTTTTTTAGGCTTTCGAACTATCAGCAGTATCTGGAGGAATATCTCTCCAAGGAGGGAATTATTGTGCCTGAATGGCGAAGACAGGAGGCGATCAATTTTGTGAAAGGAGGGCTTGAAGATTTCAGCATCTCACGCGAGAAGGAAAGGCTTAACTGGGGTGTACCGGTGCCTGGCGATGATGATCAGGTCATGTATGTGTGGTTTGACGCACTCACCAACTATATCTCTACGCTTGGGTGGCCTGAAGACAAAGACGGAAACTTCAAGAAGTTTTGGGAAGAAGGCACCACGGTACAAGTCGCAGGGAAGGATCAGGTCCGCTTCCAGTCGGTGATGTGGCAGGCAATGCTTAAAAGCGCCGGCATAAAAGCAACTGATGCGGTTGTCTACCACGGATTCATAAACTCAGGAGGTCAGAAAATGTCTAAATCTCTTGGGAATGTCATCAGCCCATCTGAGCTTGTTGTTCGCTATGGAACTGAGGCAACGCGCTACCTCTTATTGCGTCATGTGCATCCGTTTGAAGATACTGACATTACCTGGGAGCGTCTTGATGAGTGGTACACCGCTAATTTAGTTAATGGGTTGGGTAACCTCACTGCGCGTATCATGAAAATGGCACAGACGTATCTTGATGAGCCTATCGAGCTTCCAGAACCTGAGGGATTTGATGATCGATATATGCAGGCTATAAATTCTTATAATCTTCAAGGTGCATGTGACGTTGTGTGGGAAAAGATAGGTATTCTCGATGAGAAAATTACAGAAACTGAACCATTCAAATTGGTGAAAAACGACAAGGATGCAGCAGTAGCTATTATTAAAGAGCTCACTCGTGAGCTTTATATAATCGGCCGCATGCTCTATCCATTTTTGCCTGACGCAAACAAGGTGATTAAAGAAGCCGTTCTCGCCAACGAAAAACCAGAAAACCTCTTTAAGCGGCTTGAAGCATAACTATGAAAAGCATTGAAGATATCCTGAAACGAAATGCTCGAGTTGAGCTTGATAAGGCGTGGGAGACCAGTCTCACTCGGCGTTTGGTGATTGCGTTCATCACGTATCTCACCGCTGCGACGTTCCTCAAGCTGATCCATAATGACGCCCCGCTTGTAAACGCCCTTGTGCCTGTAGGTGGATATCTTCTTTCCACGCTTTCGCTCCCGCTTCTTAAAGATCTCTGGATAAAGTATCGAAGAACAGATGAGTGAGATCAAATACATCGACATACATGCGCACCTCAACCTCTCCGCGTTCAACGAGGATAGGGAAGAGGTGCTTTTGCGTACCAGAGAGGCAGGCGTTGCGCATATAAATATAGGTACCAAAGAATCAACAAGCAAAAAAGCTGTGGAGATAGCGGAAGCGCATGAGGATGTCTACGCGATTGTCGGTCTGCACCCCATCCAGACCACGCCGCAGGAGCATGACGAAGAAGAGATAGGAGAAGGCGGGAAGCCGTTTATTTCAAAAGGAGAAGTGTTCGATAAAAACTTCTATCGTGAGCTCTGCAAAAGTAAGAAAGTGGTTGGTATTGGTGAATGCGGTCTCGATTTTTACAGAAACGATCCTTCCACACGGGAAATTCAAGAAGCACAGTTCATTGAGCAGATAGAACTTGCAAACGAGCTTGGATTGCCACTTATGATCCACACACGCGACGCAAAAGGAAATGCCGCAAGTGCCTCAGCACAGACAAGCGTGTACGATGCCACGTACGCGATCTTGAAGCAGTACGCAAAGGTGCCAGGAGATATCCATTTCTACGCGGGCAACTATGAACAGGCGAAGCGTTTTTTTGATATAGGTTTTACCATTTCCTTTACAGGCGTTATAACGTTTGCCAAAGACTATGAAGAAATCGTGCGCAACGCTCCGTTAGACATGATCCATGCTGAGACCGACTGCCCGTATGTTGCTCCGGTCCCATACCGAGGGAAGCGCAATGAGCCCCTTTTTGTACGGGAAGTATATAAACAGATTGCAGAGATAAAAGGTTTAGATGAAGAAACAGTTCGTTTACAATTAATACAAAATGCACAGCGATTATTTAAGGTTTCGTAAATATTCAAAGCAGGGAATTCTCCTGTTGGGGTGTCTGGTTTTTATGCTCCTGTGCAGCATTCTGCTTGCGGTGCATGTGCTTGCTTTGGGTGAGAATGAAGCACAGGTGAGTCAGTCGTATGTCGCGGCAGAGGATGTTGCTGAATCTAGGCCACTCAATTCGTCGCTTGATACAGAAGTTGCGTTTGCCCAACACATGGCAGTTGATGAGCTTATTGTCTATCTGAAGGAGGTAAGCATTACTCGGGGGGCGGCAGATGCGTATGAAATATTACGCCGACTTCCTTCAAAATTTGATAACTATAAGCATCTGCTCGGTCATGTGATCGGGAATGAGTTATATGCACAACAGAATATCCAAGGGCTGAAGCTCTGTACGACTGAATTTACCTCTGCGTGTTACCACAGCATTTTGTCATGGGCCATTGCGGAACAGGGTATGGAAAACATTGAGGCGATAAATAGCAAATGTCTAGAACTCAAAGAACCGTGGGGATGCCAGCATGGGTTAGGGCACGGGATTGTGGTTGCACTTGGTTACGAAGAGCCGATAACAGCTGTGGAAGTGTGTGAAAGTTTAGAAGAATATGGCCTCACTTATTCTTGCATCGAAGGGGTCATTATGGAGTTTAATCTGCGCACAGTTGATGAGGATATAGCAAAGGTGCGTGGAGTAGATCAGCGGGGTTATTATTATCCCTGTACTGAAATAGGTAGCAAATACAAGAACGAGTGCATTTTTGAGCAAACGCTTTGGTGGCGTGAATTGTTCGGACGGACCAATTATGAAGCAATCGGAACATTGTGTGCCGGGATTCAAGAAGAGGGTAATAGAGTGTGGTGCTACCGAGGGATTGGACGCCTAATACCTGAGTTTTCAACGGATACTGTTGAGGTAATGGCTGCAGAGTGTATTACAGCAACCCCAGATGTGCAGGGTCAGTCGGCGTGTCTGCAGATGCTGAATATTCGAACTGGAGGTGAGGACGAGGACACAATATGCAAGCTTGCAGATGTTGCATATGAGAATATATGCAAGTCGCCCGTGCCTGAGATACGTGAGTAAGTAATACGCGTGTATAACTTTTCTTTACATACCCCTTTTTATAGAGGTACTGTACATAGAGAGGAGGTGAGGAAATGAATGCACGAGTACAGCTCCATAATGGAGTGGAAGTGTGCGGACTTTTTGGTTCGGATGCAGGACATGTTTGCGTCCGTCCGCCGAACCACTGGGGTCCGCATGTAGCGCAACTACGGGATGGCAGTTTTGAACTGCATCAGACCGTATGTTCTCCCATCTCATTTCCAATCGCACCAAAAGTTGCTGTGAAGGCAATGGGTGATCCTGATTGGACATGGGGAGCAGATTAAGAGAAACCCGCGACGCACGGTGCCGCGGGTTTTCTTCTAGTCAAATATCTTGATGAGGTAAGTGTCGATCTTGCGTTGGTCCCAATCGTAGAAGTGCGCGTTATCTTCATGCAGGTCCTCGGCAAGATCTTCGCCCACAAAGCGCCAATGCCATGGCTCATAGACATAGTATGCGTTGTTCTTGGGGTAGGAGAGCGTGAACCCGTACTTGTGGGCATTCTCCTGAAGCCACGCAAAGGCTGGCGTATTCTCAAAAGCTGATGACAGACCCCCACTCATACCCTCAGTGGTAAAGTCGAATGTGGTGCCGAGCTGGTGCTCGGAGTAACCTTGGTCTGCTGAAAATGCATTGGCTCCCGAGCCGTAGGTTATGGTATAGCTTCCCTTAAGATACCCCTGCTCGTAGAACGAGCGGTATGAGGAGACTATCCATATCTTCACGCCGTCTTGCAGTGCGTCCTCGAGCATGTCCGAAAGATATGGCTCAACCTTTGCGTGCATCTGCTTCGCGTTGTCTTCGTTGTAGAGATATTTCTTTTCGATATCGGCAAGCTTCTCAGGGACATAGTGCTCGTTGAGGAAATAGACTTTTGAATATTTCTGAAGCAGTTCCTCATCGGTCTTTGAGAGTTTATCAAGATCACTTACGGTACCGGCAATATCTTCGATCTGCTCCTCAAATTCTTCATTGCGGTTACGCTCCCGCCGGTAGTCGTCTTCAAGTTCTTCAAGTTCTTCAGAGGTCAAAGAAAGCTGTTCTGCAAGCGCCGCAATAGTAGAACTTGCAACCTCCAGTTCGGCAGTTGTAGACGCTAGCTGTACCGAAAGTGCATCGCGCTCCTGTGTAAGAGAATCAATTGTTTTCTTTTGATTCGCACCAAGAGTGCTCAAATCAGCTGTTTTGTATATGAAAAAGGCAAGACACAGAAGACTAATGCCAAGAAGCGTGAAAACTGTATATTTGATCATTTTGGAACGTGCAAGAGCCATGGACTGGCTTATTGTAGCATCCTTTGCGTCGGACGCATTTCTATTGTAAGAAGCGGGTTTCTGTGGTAGTTTAGCGGGATTATTAGGTTAAAGACACATAGAAATGTCTGAAGACAAAATGCCAGTAGCCGAAGCGAACGAAGCACTGCTCGAGATTGAGAAGCAGAGCTATGAACTCGCTTTCCACATACTTCCAACGGTTGCTGAAGGGGAAGTGCCAAGCGTATTTGAGGCAATCAAATCGCTCATTACTAAAGAAGGAGGAGATATCTTTGACGAAGAGAAGCCAGATCGATTTGAGTTGGCCTATGAGATTGTAAAGCATCTCGAAGGAAAAAACCGCAAATTCACAAGTGCTTACTTCGGCTGGGTACGCTTCAAGATGCCATCAACCACAGTAGAGACGCTGCTTGAGGAGGTTGATGCACGCCCAGACATCCTTCGTCATCTGCTTATCAAGCTCACGAAGGTCGAGGAAGAGAATCCATTCCGATTCCACGACGCACTTGAGAGCTTCAAAGTGGTAACCAACATTGATGAGGCAGAGCTCGTCGAGGCGGATGCAGAGGGGGCTACAGAAGAAGCTTCTGATGAGACCACCGAAGCCGCATCTGAGGAGAGCGCAGAAAAGAGCGCAGTCTAACAACTTAAGAAATTCGTATGTACCTTAACAAAGCAATGATCTACGGAAACCTTACGAGGGATCCAGAACTCAAGTCGCTCCCAAGCGGCATGCAGGTGTGTTCATTTTCGCTTGCGACAAATCGCGTCTTCAATGATCGCGACGGCAAGCGTCAGGAACAAACTGAGTATCACAACATCGTCGTCTTCGGGCGTCAGGCGGAAACAAGCGCGCAGTATCTGAAGAAGGGAAGCGCGGCATATGTTGAAGGCCGGCTCCAGACACGAAGCTGGGATAAGGACGGACAGAAACAGTACCGTACCGAGATCGTTGCAGACAGGGTGCAGTTTGGTCCGCGCAATGACGGTGGCGGAGGAAATTATCAGGCTGCAGGAAATGCTCCTGCACAGGATAATGCCCCAGTCATGCCTGACTATCCGAACGAGGAGATTAACCCAGAAGATATACCATTCTAATTATTATGGACGAGAAAAATACAAAGTCAGAGTCAATGCATATTGACTATAAAGACATCACCCGTTTGAAAGCACAGGTGAACCCGCATGCACGCATGCACAACCGCCGCCGAACAGGCTTTACTGCCAAAGGGCAGCGCGATTTCGCACGAGCGATCAAGCGAGCGCGATTTATGGCACTCATGCCATTCGTCTCACACTAGGAAGACAGCAAAAAAGCCCGGCGCCAAAGGCGCCGGGCTTTTTTGCTATTAGCTTACGCCTTCTCAACGCGTTCAGTGTACAGCCCGCTTTCAGTGTTGATGCTTACGATATCGCCTTCATTGATGAACATCGGCACTTGTACCGTTGCACCTGTTTCGAGGACTACTTCTTTGGTTGCTCCCGATGAGGTATTTCCCTTAACCGCAGGAGCAGCTTCTTTCACTTTGAGCTCTACCTTGACCGGGACAAGAATGCTCATGATTGTATCGTCAAATACGAGCGCTTCAACAACACTATTTTGTTTGAGGTATATAGCACCATCACCCACGATATCATCGCCAAAACTGAAACGGTCCTTCGGATTCTCTGGGTCACAGAAGAAGTACTCTCCTCGGTTTTCGTAGAGGAATTTCACATCTTTTTTCTCGATATTTGCCTCTTCAAGCACATCAGCCATGTGGAAGGTGCGGTCTACCACTCCTCCGGTGCGCAGATTCTTCATTTTCACGTAATTACTGGCCTTTTGTCGGTCTTTTTTAGAAAATGCAGAAGTCAAAACCAGATATGGATCACCATCCATGACGACGGTCCTTTTTGGTGTTATCTCGCTGTATTGCAGTTTTGCCATAACTTTTACTGGTTATTTTTGGTGTTATTATAAAGCACAAGGATACTACCATATATGCTTGGACTCTCAAGTACCGATAATGCAGGGGAACTTTCCGACGAGGAGGTTTTAGAACGGTCGCAAAAAGAGCCGTGGCTCTTTGCTGTGCTTCTTGAACGGTATCAGGATGCGTTCATGCGCAAGGCACGTTCTATTGTGCGCAATGAACTTGATGCAGAGGAGGTCGTGCAGGATGCATTCACTAAGATATACATATATGCGGGAAGGTTTGAGGTGCGTGAAGGGGCGAAATTCAGCTCGTGGGCTTACCGTATTCTCATGAATACCGCCTTCACCCGTTATCAAAAGAAGATTAAAGAAGGGCAGCGGTTTGTGAATATAGATCCTGAATTTGAACAGTTCCTTGGAGAAAAATCGGAGCACACGGCTTTCGAGGAAAAGCGTGATGCGATTGATCGTGTTCTTGCAAAACTTCCCGGACATTTCGTGTATGTGTTGCGTCTCCATTATCTTGAGCATTGGTCGCATGCGGACATTGCCGAAGAAACGGGGGAGAGCGTGGGTACTATAAAAGCGCGCATCCATCGCGCGAAGCAAGCGTTTCGGAAAGAAAGTAACGGAGAAGTCGACGTTTTGCTTCAAGACTAGTGCGTAACCTTTTACGTATGTAGGTGGTTTATACAAAGGAATCTTATGACACAAACATCAATACAGAAGAAGATCATGCGAAGGGTATATTATGCCTTCGTGCTCCGTGCTGTGTCACATCCGGTAGTGGTCCACGGTACCCTGCTGTGCGTGAGTATATTCGCGCTCTCACGTCTTGTGCATGTGGCAAGTATTATCAAGAATATCAGTAATCTGCGGGTAGGGGACATTGATACCTATCTCCTCAATACCTTCATGCATGCAGAGTTCTGGACGCTTGCGACCATAGGCATCATCATGTTCTCACTGCTGTCGATACCTTTGAGTCTTGTTTCACCAAGGCTACATCGAGTTCAGACAACATAAAAGGATAAACAAAAAGCGGGCCATGGCCCGCTTTTTGTTTATCCTTTTGCTTCTTCTTTCATTGCAGCACGTATGTGCTTAAGTATCTCATTCATAAGTTTTTTGTCCTCCTTCAGTGTCGTGCGCGCCGCGTCATAGCCGCGCCCAAGCTTCACGGTAGCAGATTCGTCCGCTCCTGGGGGAGTATAGCTGTAGGCACTTCCTGACTTTGCGATGAGCTTGTATTTCTCTCCGAGCGCCAGTATCTCTCCTTCAACGGAAATGCCCTCGCCGTAGATGAGGTCGAACTCCGTGGTACGGAATGGTGCAGCCACTTTATTCTTCACGACTTTAACTCTGTGCCGTCCTCCAACAACCTCTTCGCCTTTTTTGATCTGTGCGATACGGCGTATGTCCAGACGGACTGACGTGTAGAATTTGAGTGCTTTGCCGCCGGGGGTTGTCTCCGGGTTGCCAAACATCACCCCGATCTGCATGCGGATCTGATTGATGAAGATCACAATAGTATGTGACTTGGCAACAATGGCAGTAAGTTTGCGGAGCGCCTGACTCATAAGCCGGGCTTGCTTGCCCACATGATGTGCTCCCATCTCGCCCTCAATCTCGTCTTTAGGGGTGAGTGCTGCAACTGAGTCAATAACCACCACGCTGATCTTTCCTGAGCGTACGAGCGATTCGACTATCTCAAGCGCCTGTTCTCCGTTGTCTGGTTGGGAAATGAGCAGTTCATCAAGCTTTACGCCGATGTTGCGTGCGTACTCCGGATCAAGTGCGTGTTCAGCATCAATAAATGCGCAGATGCCGCCCTTTTTCTGGGCTTCAGCAATGACATGAAGGGAGAGGGTCGTTTTTCCCGATGACTCAGGACCATATATCTCAACAATGCGTCCTTGGGGCATGCCGCCGACCCCCAGAGCGTCATCAAGCCCCAAAGAACCTGTTGAAATGGAGTCGACATTTACCTTGGTTGTTTCATCAAGCGTCATGATCGCCTCGTCACCGAACTTTGTTTTAAGACTTCGCAGTGTTTCTGCAAGGTTAGATGCTCCCGAATCCTGCTCCTGTGCTTTAGGTGCAGCTGTCTTCTTTGCGGTTTTTTTCGTTGCCATATCTTTATTGGTTAATTACTACGTTATTTTGTTGCTGATCTCCTGAAAGGACGTATGTCTGCGTCTGGTGGGTAACACGTCCATAGCGATCCTCAGCCCGCAGGGTAGCTACAGTATACCCGTTCTCCAGCACCAGCGCTTCTTTGAAATTCCCGTTCTTGTCCGTGAAGATCTGTCTGCCGTTGAGCGTTATGTGTACGATGTTCTTCGCCTGGCCTTGCAGTGTCACAAGGCGTTCTGTTGAAACACCGGTACTCTGTGTGATGAATATCTGCGGCCCAGCGAGGAGAAATCGTGCCTGAAAGAGAACATACACCAGGAACACAAGTGCGCATACACAGACGACGCTATACATGAGCACGGTTCTGAATGTGAATGTTGAATAGGTGATAGGGTACATGATCTAGAATTCTTTGTTGTCTTCGCCATACCCGCCGTCATCTTTCCCAATGAGTATCTCGCGGGGCTTGGAGCCTTCTCCTGGTCCGATGACGCCGCGCTCTTCAAGGATGTCGATCAGTCGGGCAGCTCGTGAATATCCGACACGCAATTTACGCTGCAGATATGAAGTGGATGCTTTATTGGCCTCAATAACCGCCTGCTTGGCCTCCTCATAGAGGTCATCCTCCTCATCATCGTCAACCATTGCTCCGAAGAACGCATCGGCATTGCCGTCTTTATTATCTCCGTCGAGGTTGATGGAATCAAGCTCTTGTGCACTCGACTGCTGCTTCAGGTAGGTGACCACGTTTTTAAGCTCGTCTTCAGATATGAATGCGCTCTGGAGACGTATCGGCTTGGAGAGCTCTCCAGAAAGGAAGAGCATGTCTCCTTGACCCAGGAGCTTTTCAGCACCCACTTGATCAAGGATCGTGCGGGAGTCGATCTGGGAAGCAACCTGCAATGCGATACGGGACGGGACGTTTGCCTTAATCAGTCCGGTGATGACGTTCACTGATGGACGCTGGGTTGCGATAATGAGGTGAATACCCACGGCACGGCTCATCTGTGCAAGACGGACGATACATGCTTCAAGCTCGCGAGGATATGCCTGCATGAGGTCGGAAAGTTCATCCATGACCACGACAATGTATGGCATGGGCTCAGGCAGACTGTCTTTCTCATCATCAGGAGAGCCTTTCTTGATAAATGATTCCTTTGCTGGCTTGTAGACATTTTCATGGTATGAGCCAATGTCGCGCACTTTCTCAGACTGGAGAATGTCATATCGCCGTTCCATTTCCTTGATAGCCCATTTCAGTGAGAGAATCGCTTTCTTCGCGTCGGTAATAACCGGTGTAAGGAGGTGGGGGATGTCGTTATAGAGCGTGAGTTCCACACGCTTAGGGTCAACCATGATGAACCGCAGCTGCTCTGGTGAATTGCGGAACAGAAGCGATGTGACAATAGCGTGAATAGTAACGGACTTTCCTGAGCCGGTTGTTCCAGCAATGAGGCCATGCGGCATTTTTGCGATGTTTGCAAACTGAACTTTGCCGGTGATATCTCGCCCGAGCGCCACCAGAAGCGGCTTTGGCGAATCAGTGTATTCTGGCGAAGTAAGGAGCGATGCAAGCCCGACCATCGCTTTCTGCTGGTTTGGCACTTCGATGCCCACAAGTGACTTTCCGGGGATTGGCGCCTCGATACGAATAGGGGAGGCGGCCAGTGCAAGCTCAAGGTTGTTCTGCAATCCGACGATCTTTGAGATGCGCACACCCTCTGCCGGCTTCAGTGCATACCGTGTGACCGAGGGGCCGATAGACACCTCGTCCATCTCCACGTCAATACCGAAGTTCTTTAATGTGCGCTTGATGATGTTTGCATTTGCCTTGATGTCACCCACCTTTGCCTTGCCCTTGTCCTTCTGGAGGAGTGACAAAGGCGGAGGAGCGTAGGTTCCGACGAAATTTGATACAGCAAAGTCACCCTCTTTAGAGAGTCCGAGCTTTCCGATGATCTTCGGACGCTTTTCCTTTCTGTCTTCTTCTTCCTCCGTTTCCTCTTCAGGCTCGTCTTCTTCCTCAGTTTCCTGGAGAAGTTCCTTCGGCATTTCGATGTTCTTGATGTCCTCGTCATCTTCCTGAGGTTTCTCTTTGCGCCGGACGAACAAGAGTCCAGTGTTGAAGGTGAGGAAAAGCCCGATAAGAAGAAGTGCTCCAATGATGAATCCTGCAGCAAGTGATCCGGCAAGATATGAAAGCGGTAATTGAAGTGCAGCTCCGGTAATGCCTCCGTAGCCCTTTTCATAGAGTGAAAGAAACGCAAGGGAAGAGAGGAACAAAAGGGCAATGCCGATGACCTTCGATGTGCTCACATGCTCATTCTCTTTTGGGTTGAGCATGGCATATACATAGAATGCGCACACAAAGGGTGAGAGATACGCTCCCGTTCCAAAGAGAAACGCCAGCGCCGCGTCGGTCCATTCGCCGACCATTCCTGCATAATTAAAGAGTGAAAGGGTCAGGAATATGCCTAGGACTACAAAACCAACCGCCCCGATGGCTTGCTTTGTTTGGGGAGAAAGATCATCAAAAAAACTCCTTTTTGGTTGCTGTTTGCTTTGTTTTCTTGCCATGGATAAACGTTCGTTTCTAGTGTTAGTACTCAGATATGATACCACGCACGTACTCTCTCTAAACCTGTGAATTACGGCTGTAAATAAAGCAAAAAGTCGCCATAAAAGACTTGCGCAACCACTCAAAAGGTATATAGTACATAACAGACTGTCCTAGAAAAATTTATATAAGGTGTTAAGGACATACTAATGAACAACAAACACAACTCAATAAACGACAGCAATTTCTCAAAGCTGCTCAATAATGATAATTATTACAGGCATATTTTTAAAAAGACAGAAAAAATAATATCTGTTGTCTTTTATATACTCAACAATACTGATATCGATAAAAAGTCAGAGACACTTACGAGCAATGTGGCGAGCAAGGCACACTTTGCCCATGAGAATGCTTTGCGTACGCTGGAAGTAAAGCTCGTGTCCTCAAAAGAGGTTCTCGAACAATTTGCTCAGTCATTGGTGGGTCTGGATAGCGCACTGCGGGTGGCAGCTTCAGGCAATGCGATCCCGCAGGATGTGCTTCCGGTGGTGGTCAATGAGATTGATACTGTACTCCGTGGTCTGAAGACGTACCTCCAGCAAAGCCCGCGTCCGGACGATCTATTATTCGGAGGGGGGTACCCAAGCGCTTTCAGCAACGAGTTCAACCCCACGCACGCTGTGCGTGAAAAAAAGAAAGCGGTACAGGGCGCAGCACAGGTTGCTTCAGCGAAGACTGTATCCACAGCAAGTGACCGCCGCGAGCGAATTAAGACTATCCTTGAAGCCAAAGGTGAAGCGACAATAAAAGACATTTCTGAAATAATCACGGACTGTAGTGAAAAGACAATTCAGAGGGAATTAAATGCCATGATCGATGAGAATATAGTTAAGAGACAGGGTGAGCGTCGATGGTCAAAATATTCCATCTTCTAAAGATCTAATTTTATATCCTGCTGCATCAGTAATCTGTGTCTGATTGTCTCATATAGTTAGTCTCATAGAATTACATGAGACATCATGTTATATCGGACAAGTGTGTAATTGAAGAGACCTAGCGTCGTCTCTAAACAGGTGTTTGCGTATTTCTAGTTTTTATTGTCTGATGATCTGTTGAGTAAGAAATATGTTGGCCTGTCGTCATATATAGCAGTAAGAAGGAGCGCTGAAGCATTGACTATTGTCGAGCTAGCACGTATGCTCCTTCGTTATAACGCAGTGTATTTCCTTAGCAGAGCTATCCACAAAGAGGGAAGCCCGCACACACAAAGGACGTTATACTGTTGTTGTGTCACTCTCGGCACGCTTTTTTTTAAGCGAATGCTTGGGGTGGGATTGTTCATTGACAACTGAATATAAATGAAGAAAGAAGCGCAAGCGACTATTCTGAATTTATGTCCCGATTTTTTCTTTCCTTGAGAAAATCGCTGGACCAAAATTCTGTAAGTTCATTGCGTTTAAATTCAACGAAAAAATTTTCTGAAACGCTTTATTCCTTCACGGTTGCATTACGAAAGAAATACAGACTGGATTCACAGCTAACCTTCATATATATGATGTTAAAGATCATGTGTGTGGAGTTAGTGATATTGCGAACTTCGGTTCGAAATATGAATTAATTCATATTATTAGTTAGACGGTCCCGCTAAGGGGACAAAGAAGTAATTCTTTATAAAGAAATTTATTTATGACTATTGCAAATACATTTGCAG
>CBFGXL010000011.1:0-24799 GCA_965652925.1 uncultured bacterium
GTATTGTCACTTCTCTTTGGATTTGGCATGCTACGTGTACTGCGTGACAGAAGGTCACCAAAAGAAGCAAATAAGGCCGATTCACTGCATCTTCATGATCACGTGGTACCGTAACAACTCATCTATATGCAAGGGGATTCCCGCTCACTTTTATTTTCGGATAAACATCGTATTTTGAGGCTTTTTTGGGTGTGTGTTGCCGGTATTGCGCTCGGTTTTGCCCTCGGAAATGCTGCACTTTTTTATTATCACTATACGCCAAATCCTGTATCTGTAGAGGAGATGGTCACAGAAAATGCGACATCCACATCGTTGTTTGCCCGTTCGGCCCCTGTACACCTGAGCATTCCACGAATCAAACTTGAAGCCGATTTTGAAGCGCCGCTCGGTCTCAATGAAGACCGAACCATCGAAGTACCGGAGTCATATACAAAAGTTGGTTGGTATGAGCAGGGGGCGACCCCGGGAGAAGTAGGTACCGCGTCAGTGTTGGGGCACGTTGATTCGTATCTAGGGCCTGCGGTGTTCTGGCCACTTCAATACGTAAAAGAGGGAGATACTATTGAGATCACCCGTGAGGATGGTACGACGGCCGTGTTTGAGGTGAAAGAAACAAAAATGTACAACCAGGACAACTTCCCGACAGAAGAAGTGTATGCACATACTGACTATCCTTCGCTGCGGCTTATTACCTGCACAGGTACATACAATCGCGGAACGCAGCGCTATTCGCACAATCTAGTGGTCTTTGCAGACCTTGTAACTGAAGCGCAGTAAAAGCACAGGCAGAAAATACGCTTTGTGCGCATTTGCTATACTGTGTATGCATGGAAAAGAAGCTTAAAGAGTACTTTATCCCGAGCAAGAAGAATGATTACGCTCCGCATATTCTCCAGAAAGCTGCCATCTTCGGCATGGCTGTGATGGTCATTTTGTCGTTTACCATCGCGAACGTTCATTCGCTCATTTGGATCAGCTCGCAGTGGATGATATCAAGCATCTTGCCTGCGGTCATTGTCGATCTCACCAACGAAGAACGTGCTGAAGATGCTTTGGGTACACTCCATCGCAACAGTACTCTTGATGAAGCGGCAAGATTGAAGGCAGAGCACATGGCTCAGAATCAGTACTTCGCCCACTACAGTCCAGATGGGGTTTCTCCGTGGCACTGGTTCGGAGAAGTATCCTACAATTTTGTTCATGCGGGCGAGAACCTGGCTATTCATTTCACTGATTCTGGGGATGTGGTTGAAGCCTGGATGGAATCTCCAAGCCACCGAGCGAATATTCTCAACGGCAATTACAGCGAAATAGGGGTCGGGACTGCAGAAGGCACGTACCAGGGTTATCCAACCGTATATGTAGTACAGCTGTTTGGAACGCCTGCTGCGGTTGCCTCACAAGAGGTGCAACCTGCCCCGATTGCTTTTGCTGCAGAAGAAGCTTTCTCAGTAATCCCTAATGGAGGAGAGAGTGAGGTTGCCGCGGAGTCTGTCTCGATAACGGAAGATGTGGTGATACACGAGGCAGAACCTATCGCTGTTGAAACAACCCAAACTGAACAAGCCTCAAGCAGCGCAAGTACGACGATCCAAGAGACATTGGAAGAAAGTTACCCGCAGGTTGTCATCACAGATATGACGAGCGATTCCTACGGTGTTGTACTGTATTCTGATCATATTTCAACCTCAACGGGAGATGCAGTCGCAGCGGTTGAAGCAGATGATCAAGTACAGGAGAAAGTGCCGTTTTACCTCAGACTAGCAACACAGCCGCACGTAGTTCTGGAGATTATCTATGTGACCATAGGTTTCTTCGTACTCACATCCCTCCTGCTTTCTATCTTTATCGAAGCGCGCAGACAGCAGCCGGTACAGATCGCATACGGAGCAGGATTGCTCGCCATCATCGGTATGCTCTATTATATGCATATGCTTATCACTGACGGGGCGCTTATTGTGTAAGTTCTGTTGCCTGACGCAGGATCTCTGTGATAGAGTGCATGCGGATCGTTTTTCCATATCACCAAAAGCGGGGTCAAAAGGTGAAACAAAGAAGTCATGCGGAACTTCACGGGGACCGGGTTTTTCTGGTAACACTTGCATACCATCGGTGGATACCGTTCGACCGATGTGAACTGGCCATCAAGTACGGCAGTGAACGAATCCTCACCGACTATGGGACTGCTGTGCTCGATATCAGTAGTATCCCGATTGACTTTGGCGGACGTCACGGTCGCAATTCCATCCAAGAACATCTCTCAAAGAAGGTGCATGTGGCGGTGGATCGGCACCTGGCGGCCTCCTCCTTCAGGCTTCGGGTGACCCACGAGGATGCACACCAGGTGCACTTCACTCTTGAGACGGTCAGCGCTCCGCTTCGAGAACTCTCTCTGCCTGCACACTTTGTAACCTCGGTTCTGACCTTTTCACGAATTGCGGCAACAGTTGCGCCGGTTCCTGAAGTGGTTGGAGTCGTGCCAGCAGAAATGGTGGCATAAGCAGCCAAAAAAGGCCGTTCCCTTGGGACGGCCTTTTCCATTGGAAATGATAGAATAGAACTATTATGAAACAGCAAGCGGGCCTCAGAGCAAAAGAAGTGGCGCGTCCAAAGGACGCGCCACAGTCCGTACCCGCGCCTTTCTTTGCCTCTCGTCCTGCTGCTGGTTTCCCGGCTCCGGGAGATGATCAGGTTGAGAATGTGCTTGATATAAATGATCTGGTGGTGAAGAACCCTGCCTCAACCTTTTTCGTGCGCGTAGAAGGGGATTCAATGATCGGCGCAGGTATTTTTAGTGGTGACGTGCTTGTGGTTGATCGTTCAAAAGACCCAAAGGACGGGCTTATTGTTGTTGCGGCAGTAAATGGTGAGCTTGTAGTCAAACGCCTAGCAATAGAAGGAGAGACAGCGCTTTTGGTCTCTGAAAATGAAAATTATGAACCGATTACCGTAGGAGACGGCGAGGAGTGCTTTATTTGGGGAGTGGTTGTTGGTTCCGTCCGCCAATTTTTCTAATAAAGCTCAGCAATGATCTCATTGCTATACTACTTCCATGATCGGCCTTATGGATTGCAATAACTTTTTTGCGTCGTGTGAACGGCTTTTTCGTCCTGATCTACAGAAAAAACCCGTTGCGGTACTCTCCTCAAACGACGGCTGTATCGTCGCACGAAGCCAAGAAGTGAAAGATCTCGGCATTCCCATGGGCATTCCATACTTCAAAGTGAAGGATATCTGCGAAAAAGAAGGCGTCGTGCTCTTTTCTTCCAATTTCACGCTCTATCGGGATATATCCTCACGCGTGATGCAGGCACTTGCTTCCGAGGTGGGTGCGTGCGACGTCTACTCCATTGATGAAGCCTTCTTTGCGCTTCCTGATGACGTTACCCCCGAAGAGGTGCTTCGCATCCGCAATGAGGTCATTAAGAAAGTGGGTGTGCCGGTCTCTATTGGTGTTTCTTCTACAAAAACGCTCGCCAAGCAGGCGAGTTCCCTTGCCAAGAAGTCTGGCGGAGTATGCATCCTCACCAAAGAGATGTGGCAAGAAGAACAAAAAAATGCCCTCTGTGCTTCTGTATGGGGCATTGGACGCCAGAGTGTGGCGAAACTGCGAGAGATGGGGGTGAGCACCGTTTCGGAGTTCCTTGCGCTTGATCGAGCAGTGCTTCGTCGTCACTTTGGCGTCTCAGGAGAGAGGATTGCCGATGAGCTTCGAGGTACGCAAGTGCATGAGCTTGGGCGCACAACTGAAGACATTCAGCAGAGCATCATGAGCACGCGTTCGTTTGAAAAGACCACCACAGAGCTTTCGCATCTGCAAAGCGCCGTTGCCTACCATGTGAGTTTTGCGGCAGAAAAGCTGCGGGAGAAGAAGCTCGTAGCATCGCGTCTCCATGTTGCAATCCTCACCAGCCGACATGGAGACTTTGTCCTGCAAAGCGGGACAGGGGAGGTGGTTCTTGATGAGCCGACCTCAAGCACGCAGAAGCTCCTGAAAGCTGCCCTTGCGGAAGTGAACAAGCTTTATCAGAAGCGCGTTCCGTATAAAAAAGCCGGGGTGGTGCTTGGAGGCCTCATGCCGGAGTCGTACGTAACCGGAGACCTGTTTTCATCTGCAAGCACAAATACGAGGGAAGTTGATGACCTTGCTGACACCATCAATGAACGTTTCGGACACAACATGCTCCACCACGCAGTTATCCTTCAGAATGCCGCACGAGCAAGCGCGAAATTGCGCTCAAAAGAATATACGACACGGTGGCAAGATATCCCCACAGTACAAGCAAAATAGGCTTCAATAGGTCAATAAGACACGTGGCTTTTATGGCTTTTATCATCAAGAATAGAAGCAAAGACCTTTTGGATGAAAATCACTAGTGAATACATTTTTCCCCTCATTCTCTTCAAGACATACTTATCAACACAACATTTAAGACACAATGTCTTTGTCCTAGTATTATTAAGGGTAGACCGATAGAGATTTAAAGATAGTTTGGCGTTTAAGGCTACACCTTTTATAAAACGTTCATACTATTCTCCACAATTAATTTCTACCGGCAGATGATGTTTTTTGTGAGACATCGTCACAGTTATTTAAAAAATAATTTAATACCAAAGAACATGTTCGTATTATCACGGAATGTTTCTGCAAGCTTCAGAGTGATCGCGACACTCGTTGCAACTGCGCTTCTCATGTGGGCTCTCGGGCTTCACAGTTTTGCTCAGGCAGCAAACATCCAAAATGCGTCTGATCTTATGACAGACACATCCCCGGGAGCTGATTCTGATCACACGATCACTTTCAACCTCACAAACGACCTCACCAACGGTCAAACTGTTGTCATCGATTTTGATCAGGCAAATGGTTTTGACACTTCGAGTGTGACAACTGGCGACTTTGCAATCACAGCAGGCGCCGGTACATTCAGTGAGGCGATCAACACCACAACCGACATCATTACGTTTACCAGTACAGGCGGTACCGTTGCTTCGGGAACGCTCGTAACAGTAACCGTTGACGGATCGAACAAGATCAACAACCCGTCGCCGGCTGATGGTAATGAATCGTATGAGATTGATATCTCAGCGGGGACTGACACTGGACACACGCGAGTAGTTATACTCAACACTGTCCTCGTAACAGCAGCGGTTGACACCACCTTCAACTTCACAGTTGCCGGAGTGGCGGATACGCTCGCTGTAAACGGTACAACGACTACTCTTGTGAGTTCGTCTACTACAATTCCTTTTGGAACTCTAACTGCCGGTGAGATAGAGACACTTGCACAGGACCTTACAGTTACAACCAACGCTATAAACGGATTCGTGGTTACTGTAGAAACTGACCAAGATCTTCTCTCACAGACTGGTGCGATTATTGATTCCTTTATCGATGGTAGTGCGACGACTACACCGTCAACATGGGTTTCGCCATCTGACAATATTGGTGATTCCACTACATGGGGTCACTGGGGTGTAACGTCTGAAGACTTCGATACAGATGGAAATCGTACTGACGAATTCTCAGCTGACGCTTGGGCTGGAGTTTCAACCACTCCACAGGCAGTGTTCGCTCACAGCGGACCTGCTGATGGCACTACAGCTGGACAAGGTGCAACACGTGTCGGTTATCAGATAGAGATCAGTCCGCTTCAGGAAGCTGCTGATGACTATACAACTACATTAACGTACATCGCTACACCAACGTTCTAATCACAAATAAGGACGGTACAACGTAGAGATGCAACGTAGAAAAGAAAAATCCCCTCACGGGGATTTTTCTTTTTTGATGTTCATACACATATATATATGTTGGTTATGTACATCAAAATGCTTCGTAGCTCTAGAGTAAGTGCTAGAATGAATCTGTTATTCACGTTACGGACTTATGGTGTCTTCATTCACTCTCAGGCGATTTCTTTTTGTTGCAATTTTCATTATAGCTCTTGCATCTCCACTTATCTTTGCGCAGGCACAAGTGGGTACCGGTGTTGGCCTTCGACCTGCCACTATTGAAGGTCCTGCAGCTCCGGGTGAAACACAGGTGCACAAGATGGGTGTCACCAACCTCAGTTCCCAAACACAGACGTACTATCTTTTCACACGCGATATTGTCGGTGTTGAAGGAGCTGGCGTACCGATCTTCGCTGATGAGAATCAGGAGAAGACCGGCTATGAAATGACCGAGTGGGTGTCCCTTGATGTTGAAGAGATTACTCTTGCGCCAGGAGAAGAGAGAGAAATAACTGTCACTATTGCTGTGCCACAAAACGCAACACCGTGCAGCCATTTTGGAGCTGTGTTTGTGAGTATGGAACCGCCACGCTTGCGTTCAACAGGTGCAGCAGTGGGATACGAAGTGGCCAACATCATCAGTCTGCGCGTTGCTGGTGAGTGCGTGGAAGATGCACAGATTCGCTCATTCTCAACAGGAAACTTTATCTATGGAAAGCCGGTGATTGATTTTTCAGCTCGTCTTGAAAACAAAGGTACAACACTCGTACGTCCGATTGGTCCCTTGGAGATCCACAACATGTTTGGGAAGAAGGTTGCAATGCTGACCATGAATGAGAGTAAGTCAGGTATTTTTCCAGGTACAGAACGTACCTTTGAGATTATTTGGGAGGATGAAGGACCTGGTTTTGGACGGTATGAGGCGATATTGAGCATGGTCTATGGTGATCAGGGTAGACAGCAAACTATTTCGAGTACTGCGTCTTTCTGGATCTTGCCCATGAATATCATCCTGCCTGCATTGGGGGTGCTTGGATTCCTGCTTCTTGTTACTTACATCTCAGTGAAGCTCTATATTCGCAGGGCTATCGGAGGATATGAAGGCTCCCGCCGCATTGTACGGCGTAGACGCAGGGGAGGAATGTCTGCTCTTCTTTTAGTGGTGGTTGTCATGCTTGCTGTGACTGCACTTTTCCTCATCATTCTTCTCGCACTGTTTGCGTAGTGTTAAAATATGCGTATGAATGAATCTCTATACCACAAGCTGTTGAGGGTATCCGGACTTACGCTGGCACTCGTGCTTCTGTTTGTGAGTGGCATTTTTTCTCCGGTTACGAAAGAACTTTCCCAAAATACCGGCAGTTATATCGCAACTGCAGTTGGCATCAATGCTGCCGTACTTCCTAATGAAGTCAATACGCTTTCAGCGCAGCTCATAGACCGTCAGAAAGAGCTTGATGCGCGAGAAATTGCAGTACAGTTGAAAGAATCGGAAGTACAGACTGCAGATACCTCTTCTTTCATCATCAGCGTCATCCTATTCATCATTCTGGTCTTGATTGTGCTCAACTATGTCCTCGATTTCATGCGGGGTCGGCAGTTCTTAAGTGAGAAATCGAAGATCGCATGAACAAGATTCAGAAGTCAGCACTAATCGGTTTAGGTGCGGTGCTGCTTTCAACTGTCGCCATACAAGCGAGCGATGTTCTGCGCGGTGTCAACGGCAACTTATCAGGGCTGGTGCTTGAAGGTACTTCAGTTTGCGGTGAAGGTGCTGTTCAACTTTTGTTTGGAAGCCACAGTCTCTGCGTAGACATATATGAAGCATCGCCCTCTGCGGAATGTCCGCATAAGGCACCCCAGAATGAGATAGAAACACAGGACAATGCAAATGCAACTGACTGTCATCCTGAATCAAAAGAAAAGGCAGTGCCGTGGAGATTTATTTCGCTAACACAGGCACAGCAACTCTGCGCGCGCGTGGGCAAACGTCTACCAACAAATGAGGAATGGTACAAAACAGTCAGTGGATTCAATGACCACTCTTCATGTGTAATGCACGGCTCTTCTGTAGAGGAGACTGGCAAAGCCTCATGCGTCACACCTTCTGGAGTGCACGACATGATCGGCAATGTATGGGAATGGGTTGATGAGGAAGTGGTTGATGGTACTTATGGGAATCGCACTCTGCCACAGAGCGGGTACGTCTCGCTTGTTGATACTAACGGCGTTGTACTCGAGACTGCAGGAGATGCAGTTGCCGAGTTTGGCAATGACTATGCATGGACACAAGCCAGCGGTTTGCGCGGCGTTATCCGCGGGGGTTTCTATGGAAGTGGAGAAGATGCCGGAATTTTTGCACAAAACATGTCTGTACCGCTTGATTTTAAAACATCAGGAGTTGGCTTCCGCTGCGTACGGGATATATAAAAATACAGTGTTGATTGACGCATATTGAGAAAGCGATGTTGTGTATACTAGAGTCATGAAATGGCTCAAGGTTGGAGCGGTTATTTTTGGTGCAGTTCTTCTCACTGCACTTGGGATTGATGCTGCTGATACACTGCAGGGTTCGCGAGCTACACTGTTGGGGCAGGTTATTGGTGGAGACCAAAGCGGTGTGTGCCCTGTGGGTATGGTGGAAGTTCCCATGGCCACAACATACAAATGCATTGATATGTACGAAGCATCAGCTGGTGCTTCGTGTCCGCACACCAATCCTCAAAATGAACTGCAGACAAAAGAGAATATGGATGCAACGCAGTGCAAAGCGCAGTCAGAAGAAAGCTCAGATGCCTGGAGATATGTCACTCGTGAACAGGCGCTTACTGCTTGTATGCGTGCGGGCAAACGTTTGCCCCGCAGTGAGGAGTGGTATCTTTCTTCGGTAGGCACTCCTGATGATGCACGCAAATGCAATATTGACTCAAGCGGTGCTATGCCGACAGGGACTCACAAAGAATGTATTTCAGCGGTTGGTGCATACGATAGTATCGGCAATGTATGGGAATGGACTGCTGATGATGTGATCCAGGGTATGTATGCGGGAAGAGAGCTTCCAGTTTCTGGATACGTTACGCAGGTTGACGCATCGGGTGTTGCAGTACGTACTGGTGAAGCACCATCGGAACTTTTTTATAAGGATTATCTGTGGTCATCAAAAGAAGGGGTGTTTGGTTTGCTTCGCGGAGGATTCTACGGCAGTGACTTCGACGCTGGGGTGTATGCCGTGCATGCACAAACACTTCCTACCGCATCGGGTGTTGCCATTGGATTCCGCTGTGTTCTTTAGAGTGTGCACAGCATGCACTCTCACTTCCTGCATCAAGCTACAATATTAGGTATGAATGTTACCTTCATGCGCGGGCTCTGTTGCACGTCTGTACTGCTCGTCTTGGGGGTGCTTGTTTTCGCGGTTTTTCCATTCCAGAGCAGTGCGCTCAATATCCACTCCTATAAAGACACAATTTCTGATTCTCGGCCGTCGAATTATGCCAACCACACACTTGAATTTGAACTTCAAACCGACGTATCCGCAGGCGGCTATATAGAAATACAGCCTGCAACTGGCTTTGAGATCATTGCAACTTCGACATTTGCTGAACGCAATGTGGAGATGTATGTGGATGGTGTCTTGCGCGCGGCGAGTTCAACACTTGATACCAACGTAGACGAGGTGGTCATAACCACGGGCTCCCCAGGTCTTATCAGATACAACCTCAACCCAACTACCGGCATACCGTCAGGTTCCGACGTAGAGATACGGATCGGCAACCATACTTCAAGTGCTATCGAAGGGAGTGTTTCGTATAGTACCACTACCGGTACCACCACCATACCAAGTGATGTTGAGCCCATTAAAAACAATAGTGTCGCCGGCACATACCGGTTTGCGGTTACTGTGGGAGGAGGGATTGAACCAGCATACGCACAGTTCAATATCGCAGTTATAGACGCAGTTGGTGTTGGTCCAGTAGATACAACTGAGGATGTGCCACCATTTCGTTTTAACGGCGCACCAACTGGTGAGATAAGCGGTACGGTTCTTAATGTTGAACTTTCTCTAGAGACTGACGAGCTTGCAGTATGTCGCATGAGCCAGACTGCTGGTGTGGAATATCATGACATGAACGATGTTTTCTCAAGCACTGGATTGCTTATGCATTCTGAAGATAAGGCTGTGGCGACAGGGACAACAAATACGTATTATGTCCGTTGTATTGACGACGAAGGGAACTTTAACACCGACGACTATGAGATCACTTTCATCTCACTTCCTCCGCCAGAAGGTACTCCTAACACCGAGGGAGATACTGAAGGAGGTGGAACTGGGTCAGGCAATGAAGGTACCGGAAGCGGGGAGTCTGGTAGCGGCGGCGGCAGTAACAGTGGGGGAAGCGGCTCAGGCGGCAGTAGTTCTGGTAGCGGCGGCTCAGGCGGCGGCAGTGGCGGTTCAAGCGGGGAAGACGATGAGGATGAAAGCGGGGGAGGATTTGAAAGTTCGGACGGTCCGTATCGAAGCGGTGATGCAGAAGTAATCATTAGGGGATACGCATTCCCGGGAAGTACTGTGTATGTGCTCGTTGATGGGAACGCAGCAGAATCCACTCGTGCCGGAAACGATGGTAGTTATTCAGTTACGCTTGAAGAGATTGCTCGAGGTGTGTATACGTTCGGCGTGTACGCCATTGGAGGTGACAAAGTGAAGTCGTCAACTTTCAGTACGTCCTTCACGGTAACCGGCGGACGCACTTCAAATCTTTCCAATATCAATATCATGCCGTCGCTTAAAGCAGAGCCTGATCCAGTGACTCCTGGACAAACACTGACGCTCAGTGGCTACTCTATACCAAATGCTGAGATAACTGTAGAAAATCAAAATGAGAAGAGTACTGCTTCGCGGAAGACATACACCACAACTTCAAACGGAAGTGGGCAGTGGTCGCTTACGGTTGATACCGGAGGTTTCTCTGCGGGCACCTATAAGGCCAGAGCAAAAGCGAAGCAGCTTTCAGGGCTCGGTCTTGAAACGAACTTCTCAGGCTACACTTTTTACGGAGTTGGCCAAGATGCAGATGTTCCTTTGAGCGCGGACCTTAACACTGATGGCAAGGTCAACCTCACTGACTTCTCCATACTTCTCTTCTGGTGGGGCGGAAGCGGCGGCGATTCAAATCCTCCTGCAGACATCAACAGGGATGGAACGGTGAGTCTTACAGACTTCTCTATCATGCTCTTTAATTGGACTGGGTAGCAGCTGTGGGTAAGTGATACGTGATAAAACTCTTTCACGCTATATAATTTTCAATATGTCCTTCTTGCAACGACTCAAAGGCAGGGGTGTCCGATCGGAAGAAAAATTGCTTTCAAGCGATGAGGAAACTGCGCTCAATAAAATTGTGCAGCTTGATGTTGATGTGTTTCAGACCGACAATCTCATTGTCGTGTACGCACATGCTGCAGGCGCTGATATGTCTGACATCCAAGTTTCAATTGAAGGTGACGCTGATATTGTGCTTATCGAAGGAAGACGTTTGCGTCCTGAACATATTGCTTTTCCAAAAAAGAAACCCGACGGGGCATTTTTCACTGAAGAATGCGTGTGGGGAGATTTTTATAGAAGAATCATTCTTCCAGAGAGCGTTGACATCGACCACGCGGACGCAAAAATAAAGAATGGCGTGCTGATCCTTGTATTGCCACTTTTGAAACCAGAGGAGAAAGAAAAGGTGAAGCTGAAGATAACAAAGGCAAAAGGTGAGCAGCGTGTGTAATAATAGGTTGTAAGGTAAAGGAGAGTATGAGCGTTCTTTCAAACCAAAGTTCATTTTTTGAAAATCGAATACCACTGCTACTGATGGCGCTGAAGACGACGCTTGTTTTTGTATGTATCCTCTTTTTTTCAAAAACAGCTTTGGCAGCTAACTTGCAGATATCACCAGCATCGGGGTCATACTCAGCTGGTCAAACATTTACTGCGACCATCCAGATCGATCCCGCAGGAGACAGTGTTAATGCGGTTGAGGCTGAACTGACGTTTGATAAGTCAGTACTTTCTGTTGTGAACGTCTCAAAAACAGGTTCTGTATTTTCCCTCTGGACAACTGAACCTGCGTTTTCAAATACAGCCGGTACTATCTCTTTTGGAGGTGGCAGTCCAACACCATTTTCGGCTCGTTCAAATCTGCTGTCGGTTACTTTCCGTACGCTCACCAATGGTACCGGAGCCGTTTCATTCGGCACAGCTTCGGCGCTTGCAGCTGATGGCCGTGGTACGGATGTTCTTGAGGGGAAAAATGGTGCGAGCTTTACAGTTGCCGCAGCAACAACTCCAACACCCGCAGAACCAGAACCCGAAGAACCAGAAACTTCCAATGAAGATGACAATGCTGCCCTTGCCTTCGGCGATCCACCACGGGCACCTGAAGTTGGTTCGGTCACGTTCCTTGACCCTGAGCTTTGGTATAACAAAGTTGACGGAGTGTTCACTTGGGAGTTGCCATTTGATGTAAATGCACTGGCTGCTGAAATAGCAACTTCTTCAGAGAATGAACCGAGTACCATTATTGATCCGCCAGTTGAAGAATTTGTTGTAAATGCAGAGAATCTGGTTGATGGAGTGCAATACCTCAGTGTCCAGTTTAAGAATCAGGTTGGCTGGGGCGCCATAACTAACCGAAAGATACAGATCGACACGACCGCTCCAGAACCATTCACTGTATATATCCAGGCAGGTACGACTCCTTCGTCATTCCCATTGCTGGTGTTTGAGGCGCGTGATGTAACCTCAGGTATTGACCATTACGAATTGACTATTGCTGACAAAGAGCCGGTTGAAGTGACGCCAGAAGAAGCAAAGCTCGGATATTTGCTTAAAGAGCTTGAAGACGGAACATACACAGTAAAAATAACTGCGTTCGACAAAGCGGGTAATAAGATGGAAAGCTCTTCGCCTGTTTTGATCACCGCAGGATGGGTGAAGCCAGTTGAGGCGGTTGAAGAGGTTAGCTTCTGGTCGTTCCTCACAGGCACAAACATACTCATTGCGCTTCTTGTTCTAACAGTACTTATGCAGTTTGGGTATCTCATTTTCGAACGAAAGCAGTTCAGCAAGAAGGAAGAACGTCTGCGCAAAGAAACTCGTGAGATACAGGATCAAATGGAAAAGATATTCTCTGCATTGCGTGATGAGATCTATGACCAGATAAACAACATCACCAAACGACCTCGTCTGTCAGCGAAAGAAAAAGAAGCTGTTGAAGGTCTTAATCAGGCACTTGAAGTCTCTGAGACACTCATCGAAAAAGAGATAAACGATGTGAAGAAAATTTTGAAGTAAAAGGCGATTTTGAATCCACAGTATAGCGCGTTAAACCAAGGTTTAACGCGCTATAATTTAATATAGCGACGCATTCTCGTTGGGGGTGTTTTGCTACTTGTTCTCGATGGGATTATTCTCAAAAAAAACAAGAGAGGAATTTAGAATATTGATATTTAGAGCGCTGGAATCTTCAACAGGGCGTTTTGTTGACTTTAACAGAAAAGTTCCTCTTTCTTCGAGCACTCAAACAAACTCAGCAGGTCTTTTTAAGAAGGTGGCATCACATCTTTTACTTCTCTTGCTTGTTATAGCAATCGGTGGTGTAAGCATTAAACAAGCCTATTCACAAGCCGAAGACAGAGATACACAGTTGGGGGTAAAGACCACACTGCACATCTACCCAGAGTCAGTTAGACAAGGCTCGTGGGAGGATGTCGGAAATGTACTTTCTCCAGATCTTGATGAGGAAGCACTGTACCAGGAATTTTCTCAACATAATTCAGCGCATGTGCCCCTGCACTCTGACAATGTAGAAGAGAACAGCACGGTTCAACCTGAAGTGATTGTTCCTGAAGAATCACCGTCGGGACAGACACAGCAAACCTCAGATACCTCAGCGACTACTTCAGAGTCTTTTGAAGATTTGACTACTCCTGAGTCTGTGCAAGCAGATGTGGTAACAGAGGAGGTTGACGAAAGTGCGCCTCAGGAAATTCCATCAGAACCTGAACCTGAACCTGAATCAGAACCCGAACCAGCAACTGAGACCTCCGCACCGGAGTCAGCGCAACCGGTAGCGCTGAAGAAAGCGACCGAATCGTTCTTTGCATTCCTGGGTACAGTGACCGAATTTTTCCCATTCATGAATGACGCTGAAGTTACACAAGATGCAGCAGTTGTGCAGACACAAGAACCTGAAGCGGCGCCTGAAGAGGAAGCGTCACAAACTGATGAGTCTGAATCGACCGTAGAGCCAGAACCGCAAGAAGAAGTGGAGGAGACTCAGACGGAGCAACAGCCAGCTACTGATGCAGTTCTTTCCCCAGAAGAAGGAGAGCCACTCGAAAGTGTTCCTGGTAACGAACCGACCTCTGAAGAAATTGCAACCTCATCCACAGAACTGCCTCCTTCAAGTGAAAGTGCAGAAGATGCCGGTGTACAGGAAAACAACGTGCCTGCTGAATCTGACACACCTTTAGCCCAATATGCTTTCACGCTGTCTGACTTCAGTGCGCCAGAACTTAAACGAGGTGAATTTATTAAGAGCATGCAGTTGCGCATGTCACTTGCCGGCTCATATGACGTGCAAGGCTCATCGTCAGCTCCTGTTTTGGAGATCTACTATAAAACTCCTTCAAGTACACAACAAGTTGGTACGGTCATTGTCGACAGTGAGGTTTCCAATGCACTCAATGGCGGCTACTTCCTTTTTGCGCTGCCGCAGATTGCAAATATCTCTGAACTCAATGAAGTGGAAGTGGAAGTTATCTACAAAGGCGACACAGCACAACTTGACGGTATGTATGTCGATACAGCTTGGCTGCAGATCGAGGTGGAGCATCTGGATAAAGACCTGCTCCAAGCGCGTCTTATGCGAGATCTATTGAAGCGTCTTTCTGATCCAAGCATGTATACACTTTTAAGCGATGAGGTTGACTTTACCCGCGAAGAGCTTCCGCACTTTAACTTAAAGTATTCTTCCCAGCGCAACATTGCGGTCAGATTTATTCGTGATCTGTTCGGGCGTAAATTAGCAGAGATCGAAGATGTATCTTTCTTACACAAAGATATTGGAGATATCGGTATCACTCCAGAGATTGATATAACCGATGACGGCCTCATCAATATACAGCTGGAGGAAGACGATAAAGATCGTCTGCGTCCAGGTGAATATCTTGTTGAGATCACGATCAATGAGGGAGGTGCTACATACACTGACACTTTTGCTTTTCAGTGGGGACTGCTTTCTATAAACTCAGACCAAACATCGTATGCACTTGGAGATACTGCAGTCATCTCTATGGGCGCCCTCTCACCAAGCGGCAATACCATCTGTGATGCCGATCTGTCATTGTATGTGATCGATCCTCAAGAAGTCCTCTTCAAAGTGCCTGTTGCACAGTCGGGATTGTGTAATGGCAATAACGTCATTGATGTTCCCGATTACAGTGCAACATTCATTCCGGAAATTGAAGGGGAGTACGAAATGTATCTTGAACGCATAGATGCAGACGGTACGATCATCGCCCACACCGTTGATACGTTCCTTGTTGAAGAAGTGCTGCCGTTTGAGCTTTCTCGAAAAGGTCCAAGCCGTATCTATCCAAAAGCATCGTATCCAATGGAGATCTCGCTTTTCACCAATGATGCATGGGAGGGAACGCTTATAGAGCAGGTCCCATCTGATTTTGAGATTATGGATACCGATGCGCAGATCATCGAGAGAAGTGGAGTGCGCGAGCTTGTATGGGATGTTGCACTTGGTGCCGGAGAAACAAAGACATTCACTTACACGTTTGATGCACCAGACATATCTCCATATCTATATACTCTTGGAACAGCACGCCTAGAAGGCATTGTCCCCCCTTCAATCGAGCAGGCAACTTCAACAGTTTCAGAGTCGCAGGCGTCGAGTACCACACAAGCCACATCAACAGAAGAAAGTGTTCCTGAACCCATTGAAACAGAGCCAGAAGTTGTTCCTGAGATCCTTGTACCGCCGGAGATAATTCCTGAGGCACCTGTTGCGTCAACTTCAGAATCCGTTGAGACTGAGACTTCTTCAAATGATGCGGAAGCTTCGCCGGAGATGGTAGAAACCAGCATGGAGGAGGCATCCGTAGTACCTGAAACTGAGCTTCAGCAGCCTTCTCCGATGGAGAGCGTTGTGGCGACTATTGAGAGTGGAGTGCTTTTTGAAGAACATCGACAGTGGCAGATCGCCTCAGACGCAACTGGAAACCTTATTGTTTTCTGGGACAGCGCAGCGGCTATACCTGCGGGCTGGACTTGTTTGTCTTGTGGATCTGGCACGTTCTATCAGCGGTTCCCGATGGGCGGAGATACCTATAACACCACCGGAGGTGCAACCACGCACACACATACGGCAACTGGAGTGGTCAATGCAAGTACTGGGGTGAACACCGAAAATAACGGATCGGGAGAGATCAGTATTCCTTCACACTCTCACCTCTATACGCCAACTATTTCAACCGTGTCGAATCTCCCAGCGTACCGCCAGTACCGCGTGATCCAGAACAACAGTGCGGGTGATCCAGCGACTATCCCTGCGGGAGCGATTATGATGTTTGATGATGCAACACTTCCTTCAGGATGGACACGTCTGTCAGCACTTGACGGCAGATACCTCCGTGGTGAGAACAGTATCGCAAACGGCAGCAGCAATACGCATACGCACAGTATCTCTGGAAACACTACGGCAGCGTCGAACGTTTCAACGCTCAACTCGCGAACGGGAGGTTTTCAGGTTACCGGCGCCGCTGACAACCACGCGCACAGCGTTTCGACCACTACAGCAAGTCTGAGCATTGAACCACCATACATTGAAGTTGTTTTTGCAACTGCGGCTTCCGCAACCTCAACACCGATTGGTGCAATCGCGATGTGGTCTGATGAACCGCCTGCACAGTGGATCGACCGGTCATCACAACCGACAGATCCATTCAATGGAAGGTTCGTGAAAGGGGCAACAAGCTACGGTACAACCGGTGGTTCTGATACGCACAACCACGCTGATATCTTCAGCATTATAAGTGGCAATCCGACTGTAACCGACAACGCCCGCAGTGGTGCTTCAGGTTCAAGTAATACGCACACACACGCAGTTGATGTGACGAACTTCACTACTACAAGCCACCTGCCGCCGTACCTTACTGTCGTGTATGGAAAGAAGCTTGGAGCAGTGCCGGTGTACACGCAAACAAGCTACCGATTTTATGTAAACGAGAATGCAAATACTCCAAGTGATCCATGGCCCGTTGGAGGTGCTGACCTCTTGGAGAATGAACCGATAACATCGGAAGATATACCGCTGGCAAGTGGAGACGTTGTGCGCATGCGTATGCTGCTTGGCGTAACCAATTCAACTTCAACAGCTGACGTGTTCAAGCTACAGTATGCGTCAACCACAGCACTATGTACGGATGCGTCAACCTGGTCTGATGTTGGATCTGCGACTTCTTCCTCTGCATGGAGGGGGTATGAGAATGCTGGAGTAAGTGACGGGGCAACGCTCGCGACCTCGACGCTTTCAAGTACAACAGTTTTGGCATCGTACGAAGAGAATAACCCGACTGTGGCAGTTCCGAATCCGATTGGAGTAGGCGATTATGGTGAATGGGATTTTGTGGTGCAGCAAAACAATGCTGAAGCGGGTACAACGTACTGCTTCCGCATGGTCGAGCAAGATGGAACACCATTATTTGCCTACAGTGACTACCCGACAGTGCAGACCAATGAAGCTCCCAATGCTCCAACGCTGGTAAAACTGTTTGACAACGAAAAGGTGAGCACAACCACGCCTGAGTTTGAGTTCAGTGCGGCAGACACTGAAACTGACGATCTTGAATATCAGATCCAGATCGACAACGACTATGATTTCAGTTCAGCTGTTGTGGATCACAATACCGTGACCAACGCAACGCTGTTTGAAAACCTTGCAACTCCCGCAGACAAGGACCCATTCACTAACGGTGAGCTTATACGCTACAACTCTGCAACAGCGCTCAGCAATGGCACTACCTACTATTGGAGAGTGCGAGCGCGCGACCCCAATGGATCCAATGCTTGGGGTTCTTGGGCAACTATCCAGAGCTTCACCATTGATACATCAGTAACCGTCTCAACGTGGTTCCAGACAACAGAAGAGCAGTTTGAAACAAACACGCTTCTCAATGTGGAGGCTGTTGCTTCCGATCAGATGCAGATACTTTCTCCATTTGCAACAGGTACGGTCTACAGTGATCCAATCACCTTTGAAGAAGGTGAGCTTGGTACTGCGTGGGGAGAATTTGTCTTTGCGGACACGGAAACATCAAGCGATGTGAAGTACACCATTCAGTATAATGACAATGACACATGGACAGATATTCCTGATACTGACCTGCCAGGCAACAGCAGCGGTTTTGACACCTCTCCGGTAAGTCTTTTGGGTGTAGACAAAACTGTCTATACAGAATTGCGTATAGAAGCAAATCTTACTGATTCCGGTGCGTCTCCATCGATACAGAGCTGGAGCGTCGACTGGGATTATCTCATTGAAACACCAACCATCAGTGCGCCGTTTGCAAACGAGAAAGTAGGTACGACCACGCCTACCTTCCAGTTTACAACTACTGATCCACAAAGCGACGATCTCATATACCAGATCCAATGGTCAACGAGCTATGACTTCTCAGCATCGACCACTCGTACTTCCAACACGCATGCAGGGTTCACTAATGTCGACAACGGTGCAGATACAAGTCCATTCACTTCGGGCGATGATATTCGCTTCAAGATACAGGCGGGAGATGCTTTGACCAATGGCACTACGTACTGGTGGAGAGTGCGGGCACGCGATCCATTGGGTTCTAATACGTACTCCTTCTACACGACGCCGCGAAGCTTTACGGTCGATACTACGGTTACTGTTTCCACGTGGTTCCAGACAACACAATCGCAGTTTGATAATGACCTGCTCTCAGGACTCTATACACAAGCAGGAGGGGCGCTGACTGTAGCGACCACGTCAGACGAATCCATTTTGGTGTATGCAGAAGGTACAGTCACAACTCCCCGCTATCGCCGATGGTCAGGAACTGCATGGGGAAGCGAACTCAGTGCGCTTGATGTTGGTGCGACCATCAACTGGGTAGTAACCAAGTCTTCGCCTATAGCCAATGAGTACATCACTGGTACTCTCGGAAGCGATGGAGACGTCAACCTTCAGGTATTTAGCAACGGTGCGTGGGGTAATCTCGAGGAGATCAGTACCGCCATTTCCAATAACGATATGCGAGGCTTTGATATCGCCTACGAATCTGATTCGGGAGATGCGCTTGCGGTTGCCTGCGATGGAAATGCCGACCCCTCCTATCATATTTGGGATGGATCTTCATGGTCTGATGAAGGAGATATCGATCTTGCTTCTACAGGAGCCTGTGGTTGGGTACGGCTCATTTCTGATCCGACTTCTGATGAGATCATCATTATAACCCGCGACACAGTGGGTACTAACTACGAGGCCCAGGTATGGGACGGAAGTTCTTGGGGTGACGGAGTGACGTGGGGCTCTATGTCTGAGGATATTAACGAAGGCATCGCTGCTTCATACGAAGAAAGCGGCGGGCAGGCTGTGGTTGCGGTATCCAATGGAGGAGGTGCATCGTTCTCTTGGAGAGCATGGAATGGCTCAACCTGGACAGCTGCGGCAACGGTAGCACTCGGGGATGATTTTGAATGGGGTTCAATGGCAAGTGATGTCGGTAGCGACAACATGGCTCTTTGTTATGTAGACAACGACACAGACATTGGCGTGGTCCGCTGGACAGGCGCAGCTTGGACCGGCCAGACTGAGCTTGATACCGCCGGTAACTCAAAGAATTCACGGCCAGTTGATTGTATGTTTGAAGTGGGCGGTTCACGCGACGGCTATATTATGGTCGCATACAGTGACACCACAGCAGTGCGCTATCGTTCGTGGAATGGCGGTTCCTGGGCAGCTGAAGCAACCATCAGTACCATTTCCGATGCTTCGACGATCCAGCTGCAGCGCACAGGTGTACATCTTTTGCAGCTCATGGCATTTGACGATGTAAACGACCGGTATGACTATTCAGATTGGAATGGAACTTCCTGGAGCACGCGTCAGGCGCTTGAGACCAACGGGTCAGTGGGAGCAGCACCGTTTAAGGAGCCGTTTATGATCGGAGTGCAGAATCCGGCAAGTTTTGGAACGGTAACTGGTGATCCTCTCATAAATTTCAGTGAAGGTTCAGGTCCATATTGGCAGCAGATGTCTTGGACGGATACCACAACGGGTGGTTCTGATATTCTCTATCAAGTCGAGTATTACGATGGGGATTCGTGGGAGCTTATTCCTGATTCACTCATCCCTGGAAATTCAACAGGAACTTCAACGGGTCCTATTGATCTCACCAATGTTTTGCCTGCTTCGACATACGACCAGATCAGACCGGTGGCTACACTTTCATGTAATGCAGGAACCTGCCCGATACTCTCTGACTGGACCATTACATGGGCAGCAGGCCTCAACGTCTCGGGAACTGCACAGCAATATGATCAGTCAACCAACCTGACGTCAGGCACGGTTGCGATTGCTGTGAATGGTGTTCTCCAGTCAGGCAAAACGGGAACCATAGCAGCTGGAGTATGGTCTATTACAAATGTAAACGTGGCGCAGGATGATGTCGTGACAGTATTCCTCGCAGGTGCTGGAGACAGTTCTGAAGCGGTGGCAGTAACAACATACGATGGGGTGGGGGATGTAAGCGGACTGAGCTTGTTTACGCAGCACTTGAGTTTGGGTTCGGATGACAATGCCTCGCTTTCCAATGCTTCCCTTGCACTTTATGACTTTACCAACGATGAAGACATATTCTCGGACGTCAATGCCGGCAACGATCTGAGCGTATGTGCTACGTCTGGATGCGATGACGCTGTGTTATACATCAAAGCGGGAACGACCTATCAGCCGGGTACTGGAGCCAATGTAACCACCCATGGTTTTGAAAATAATGGAACATTCCTTCCAAATGGAAATACAATCCGAGTGAGCGGTTCATGGGAAAACAATGCTACGACAACCATGGCAACATCCTCTGTCATCTTTACTGCAACTACCACGCAGAGCTCGGTTCCGTGGTATGACTCGCAGTGGTCACATCGCCTCCCGCTGACAGTACAATCTTCACAGATTGACACTTCAGTGACTGATTTTCCTGTCTATGTGGATCTGTCAGACCTCGACAGCATATTCTTCAGCAATGTGAATTCAGATGGGGGAGATATTCGCGTCACGAATGCAGATGGGCAGACGGAACTGCCGCGTGAGATTGTTTCTATAGATACCGGTGCAGAAACAGGTGAGATACATTTCCAGGCTGATAGTCTCTCCTCATCGGGTGATACAACATTTTATATTTATTTCGGCAACAGTAGTGCAAGCGATTATGCGACAAATGGCACCTATGGCGCAGAGAATGTATGGAACAATAGTTATGAAGCGGTGTATCACTTTGAGGAGGACCCGAGCGGCAGTGCTCCACAATATGACGACAGTACGGGCAACTCTGCAGGAACAGCAGTGAACATGGAGGGGGCAGATCAGGTTGCTGGAATAGCGGGCAATGCCGCTGAAGTTGATGGCGCTAATGAGAGTATTCAAACAAACTTCAACCAAGCATTGCTTCGGTCCACGTGGTCACTCTTCCTCAATGCCGATGGCACACAAGGTGCTTGTGACGGAGCTATGTTCTCACGTGGTGCCAACGTATCAGGTATCAACCTCGGCGCTTGTGGTGCTACAGGTGAGATCGGCTATCACTGGAATGATTCGGCAACCACCTATAACTGGGCAAATGGGCCAGCGTATCCAACCGACGAATGGTTCTTGGCGTCGCTTGTTGTTGAGCCAACACAAGCAACTGTGTATGCGCATGCCATAGGAGGTGTGACATCAGGAAGCAATGTGGTTGCCCATGCAACCTCAACGATCAACAACCTTGATTTTGCTTGGGATTCATTCGGTGTTGCACGATCATTTGACGGCACCATTGACGAGGCGCGGCTTTCGAGTGTTGCACGAGCGGAAGACTGGCTCGACGCTGAATATCGTAATATCTCAAGTCCAGGTACCTTCTATTCGGTTAGTGCGAGCGAATCCTATGCTTCATCAACCTCGGGACTCCCCTATGTACTTTCTGATGCAGATGGATTCCTCGATTTCTACAATCTTACGTTCGGCGAAGTGAGTGGTACTTCAGTATGGCAACTTCAGGATGCTTTGGATGTTGAGAACACACTTACCGTTGCGTACGGCACACTTGCAAGAGGAAGTGAGAATATTACAGTTGCGGGCAATCTTACAACGCAGGCGAACGGTCTGTGGACTGGCATTGGGACAACCACCTTCGATGGTACGAGTGTAGGAATATGGAGTGACAGCAGTTCGCCCAAGCAGGACATCGGTTATGTAGTTGTAAATGGCGTCACAAAAGTAGTCCAGCTCGGAAGCAATGTCGAAGCCGCTTCGATCACTATTGGGGCAGATGACACTTTTGATCTTTCAACATCAAATTACGACATTGTCGTGAATGGAAATTGGATCAATAACCATACGTTTAACCCTCGCAATGGTGATGTCACCTTTTCTGGGACAACTGCAGGACAGGTCATTACTGTCGGCGGGGACAATTTCTACAATCTTATCTTTAATGGAGCAGGGGGTTCATGGTCGTTCACTGAGGGGACGCTCAGCATCAACAATGACCTGACTATTGTCACAGGAACGATCACTTTGCCGACAGGCACAACGACCATAAGCGGCTCCTTCAATAATTCAGGCGGTACATTTGCACATAACAATGCGATGGTTTACTTCAACTCCAGCGCTGCAGAAACACTTACACTCAATGGCGGAACATTTACCAATGCATTTTACAATGTGCGCTTCCAGGGGAGCGGTTCTTGGGCATTCACTGAAGCGAATGCAACCACTACCAATCAATTCCGCATCGCACAAGGGAATGTCACGCTACCGTCGGGCACACTTACTGTGGGAGACTCATTCCTTAATACGGGAGGTACCTTTACACACAACAGCGGTACGGTTAGGTTCACCAGTTCGGGTGCCGAGACCATTGATACCAACTCCTCGTTTAACAATCTCAGTTTTGTCGGAAGTGGTAGTTGGTCATTCATTGACGCATCAGTAACCGCCCTTGGGGATCTGATCATCGACTCAGGAACACTCACACTGCCGTCGGGCACACTGTCCCTTGGAGGATCACTTTCCAATAATGCTACTCTCTCTCATAACAACGGTACAGTCCTCTTCAACTCAGGAGATACCGGCGAGACGATCTCACTTGGCACATCACCGCTGTATAACATGACCTTTAATGGTGCAGGTGGAGGTTGGACTATCAATAGTCATGCAACAACTACTAATAACACTACTATTACTGCAGCGAATGCATTCACGCTTGCTTCGTCGCAACGACTTTCTGTGGGAGGCACATTCACCAACAGTGTCGGAGGTGCAGCAACAACGTGGACCGGCAGCACACTATCGCTTGAAGCCGGCAGCTATAGCCTTAATGCGAAGGCCAATAGCGGGGACATATATGAGACACTCCTCATTAAACCTAATACTGATATACGGATGTGGAACTCATCAGCAGGCACCTACACGGTCGATGCTTCTTCATCACTGTATTCACAGGATCATGCTGGGGTTGATGGTGACCTTTATATATACGGCAACTATCCACGCACTAGCGGTACTGAGTACTGGAGCTATGCAACTGATTTTGACGGAACTTCGCTTGGTACTACATCACGTCAGGTAGATGTTCGCTTTGCAAGCGGAGCCTCTGCAGACTTTATTGATAGCACGGTGCACATAGTGGGTGGTGCTTCAGCAACAACTACCATTGCAAACCAGGGGAGTGGCACGTATACACTCTCTATTAATGGAGGAACAACAACAGCCCAATACTACAGTTTCACTGATCTTGCCGCTTCAGGCGTGACACTGCAGGGAGATGTTGCGGTGACCTCGCTTGCAAACGGAAGTTTTGTACCTGCAGTAAATACAGGCACAGCACTGACGATATCCTCAACAACCATTGACGCGAATCCGGGTCTGCAGATATTTAACGTGCAGTTTGCAACTTCAACGGCAATAACAGCAAGCAACGTAACGCAACAAGATGGTGTACCGTCCTCATACTGGTGGTTCCGTAGCTCTTCGGGAAATCTTGGAGGGGAAACACACGATAATGATAACGGCGACCCTGGATCAATCCGATGGGATGACAGTTCCCTTGTCTTTACTGTTGCTGGTACCGTGTACGCTGACAATGGTGTAACACCGCTTGCAGGAGGAACATGCGACGGTGTGGCAACTCCAGTGCGTGTGGTGGTAGAAAACGGTGGCACCTTCAATGGGTCGTGCAGCGCGCTTGATGGAAGCTACAGTATTCCAAATGTGGTAGCAATTGGCGACCCAACACTTACTGTTTTTCTCAATGATGCGTCAGGAGGAGAGAGGGCTGTGGTAGTAACCAAGACTCCTACCCAAGATATCCTTGATCTTGATCTCTATGCAAACCGAATTATCACTCGGCATGAGGATACTGCGGCTATGACGATCTCTGACATGGTGTATGACAGCACCGATGACTCCGATGTGCTCTTTACGGCAGTGACAGGTGCAGTTCCGACGCTTGATACTGTTGCAAACAGCGAGCTCTATGTCTGGGCGACAACGACCTTTACTCCAGGAGGAGCAGTGACGCTGCATTCCGGCGGCACGGGAAATGCGTATGATGGATCACTATATATCTCCAATGGTGCAACGTTTACCGGTGCCGGGACCACAACGTACAGTGTCGGCGGCACATTTGCCTTGGCTGATGGGGCGGCGGTTGTCAGTGCATCCTCGACGGGTCTGGTGGCGGCCGCAACAAGTGGCAAGGCGAGTACTGACGCGTCAGGTGG
>CBFGXL010000012.1:0-21380 GCA_965652925.1 uncultured bacterium
GTGCCGCAACCCGCCCCGCTGTATATTCCTGGTACGATCTTTTAATGCGTTCTTCTTCAGTGAGGACCTCGTTCTGGATATCGTCAATCGCCTGGAGAGCTGGTATCTTACCTGACTTTCCATAATGAGTAAGAACAACAGACCCCTCTTCCTCTGCTCCATAGTCCAGCGGTACTGTGGCGCCTGCAACACTGTATGTGTAGCCTTTTCCATCTTCTGTCTTAACATTGCCAAAGATGTGGCCACTGGCAGCCTGGTAACGAGGAAGATTTGGATCCAAATCCCATCCTAAAGGTTTGCCAATAGTGTCTTTATTGTAGTAGTGGGAGGCGTATGCAAGTTCATCAGGCTCGATGTTCGTCAATCCAAATTCTTTGGCGTGGGAACCGTCGACCAAATTGTTAACCGCCTCCATAAGCTTTGGATCTGGGTTATCCCACTCCGATTTAGGGATCAGTGGCGATGCGACTACTTTCACTGTGCCGTCCTTCTGTACGATTGTGCAGCCTGCAACCGCAGTGAATTGGCAGTTTGCAGTTGCGTGCTCATAGATGGATTTCTTGGTTGATATTGACCGGTTTATGAGAACGGACATGATACCAGTCAGTTCGATCAGGTCCTCAGGAGTCTCTTCGCCTTTCTGTATGCGTGTGAGTACGTCGCTAGGAATCTCTCTTCGTAAGGCGAGCTCGAGCGCCTGCTTTTCGGCTGCGGCATTATATTTGCCGCCTTGGGAGAAATCAAACTTGCCGACAAGAGCCAACTCGCCAGGGGACATAACTGGCAAGTTCATAAGTGGATCCTTGGCATATAATCCAGTTATATTTGGATCTATGACCTTGATATCAGTCTGCGCACTTTTCACAAACTTATCCAAACTGTTAACTGATTTTTTATATTCTTCGTCGCTGACAAAGGAATACAGGGCCGGATCTACTGTAATCTTGGAGGTCTCATATAGATCAATTGTTTTAACTGTCTTTGCGGGGACAGTGATCACTCTTTTTTCGTCGTAAACACTCAGTTTAGCATCGATAATCCTGTCATTTGTATAAAGGTCAGATGTTATTTTTGGCGGTGTTAAGGTAACGGGGAGACCTGGTCCGAGTAAACCAGTGAGATCCGGGTTGTACGCTGCTGTGTTGTTCTTATCTCCTGAACCAGCAAAGTCTTGCAATTCCTGCCATGAAGGGCCTGAGCCGACATCATCCTTTTTGCTATCTCCTGAACCAGCAAAGTCTTGCAATTCCTGCCATGAAGGGCCTGAGCCAGTGTCGTCGGAGTTGCTGCCTTGCGTGTTGGTTACGGTTATCACAGGATCAGCATTCCTTTTTTCGCTGATATCCTGCATTGTTTCCTGCAGTTTTTTCTGATAAGCAGCGGCGTCAATGCCAACAATACTGCGTACGCTTTCTGCCGCAGCACACTGACTGTCATTAGGAGAACAGTTTGTTCTTCCGAACGCAACTTCATTGGTGATGGCATCATTTGGGATGCCTTTTAAGGCATTTATAGTTTTTGTTATGTCGCCGTTGTACTTCTCCAGTGTGATCATCACTACTGCTTCAACTGCCGGGCTTTCAACGTTGAGCCCTGCTTCCTTAGCTGCTGCTCGTGCTTTTTCCTGATTTTCAGTAAACACGTCCGGTTTGGTTACGGTAACCACTTGACTATCGTCACTTTGGTCAGCTGTGTCAGGGGTTATTCCTCTAGTGTCAGGCTGTGTTTCGTTTCCCGACTTCACAGGTTCTGGTTTGTCGTTTGTATCAGTTTTTGGGAGATTTGTGTATGGATTCACAACAGGCTTAGGCTTGATTCCGAGTGAGCCGCCAATTGCATCTATTACTGCCTTGCCCGCATCAACTACATCTTTTGGCTTACTCAATGCTCCGCCGACACCTTTTACAACATTACAAAGCCAGGAGCACGCAGGGGCTGCGGGTGTTGTAGGTTCACTATTTGGATAGGGAGAATATGAAGAACCGGAATAGCTGCCTTGAGAATATGAATAACCGGAATAGCTGCCTTGAGAATATGAGTAACTACCTTGAGAATATGTATAGCTGCCTTGAGAATAAGAATACGAATAGCTGCCTTGAGAATATGAGTAACTACCTTGAGAATATGTATAGCTGCCTTGCGAATAGTAGCTTCCTTGGGAGTAATCTTCAGATATGTAACTGCTGTAGCTGCCTTGTGAGTAGGAGTAGGCTGCTGCGTCCCCTGCAAAAAGAAAGATAGATATAAGGAAAACTGCATAGGCACACAGATGTGCAAGATAACGCTCATGTGCAAAGTACTTCATATTCAATAGGCTATGGATATAGGTACTATAATAACACCCACTCATCGGTAGAAACGGGGTGAGTTATACCCAAAAACATGCCTCACCACTCAGTATGAGCACGCTCCAGCATTTGTGCGAATTCCTCATTTTGGAGAAACAAGAGGAAGAGTTTCTGCCCCAGCAATTTGCCTGCTGCAGAATCACTTGGGTAGTGTACTCCTGCAACTTCGCGGTTTTGAGCAATGCGGTCAGCGGAAGCGAAGTACGCTTCGCTGTTTGTTGGGTCGAGTTCACTCAGGACAAAAGCTACAAGTGTGGCTTGGGTAGCGTGCCCGCTCGGATATGCTGGGTGAAGCGGTACATCAATAGCTGTGGTCAGTGTTGGGTCAAGAAAAGACGGGCGAACCCGGTCGAATGCTTTTTTGAATCTAAAAATCACGAATCCGGACTTTTCGATGGTGTACTTTATGAAGGCAGAGGTGTGTGGCTTATTTTCTGCTATGGCCGTGAGTGTTGTTGAGCCGAAGAAAGCATTATCGAGAGTCACCTCTCTGTTTATTTCCGCAAGCTTCTGTTCATCTCTCTGTGTGCTGTACACGTGAAGCAGTTCCAGTTCTTTTTGGACTGTTTTTTTGTCTGGAAGGGGAGGCAATGTAATTGCTGAAAGTTCTTCCTCAGAAAATATAGTATCTGCTGTTGCCGCGCTGAGAAAATGTTCGTTCCATGTTTGCGTGCTGGAAAAAGTAGGTGTGAAAGGAGGCCATAACATAAACACTGTTCCAGCAATAGAAACAATGATAAGAATGAGTATACACAGTGCCCACCTCATGAGTAGATTGTAACATCAGAGATATCAGAAGAAGGGCCGCAAACAGTGTTTGCGGCCCCAGAGCTCCCTGAGCGCTTACTTGAGAATGATCTTGCCTCTTGCTTTGGTGGCCGTCGTCGCCTGGGTGAGGTCGCCCAGGTTGACGGGGAACCCGTTCAGTTGATAGGCGGCGATCTTGTCCTTCACGCACCATTCGATGGTCTGAGGATCCTTCGACGTGTGGTAGGTGAAGAAAATAGTGCCGTCGTCCTCGATCCTGAGGTTGCGTGCATCGGGACACCCGATCATGGCGAATTCTGCCAGTTGTGAGTTGTTGAGGGGCAGGCCTTCACCAAGCGCTGCGCTTGAAAGGAGAACAGTGCATGCCACAGCTACAAAAGATCTCATAAAAGCCTCCAGTTTCTGATGAGAATGAGACTGCCGCAGTATATGATAAAAAAATTAAAATGGAAGGGAGTGTAAAGCTTTTCAAATCTGTGTGCACAAATAAAATTGCCCCAGCATGAAGCTGAGGTAATTTTCATTAGTGCGCCGGGCTAGGAGATTCGGTCACAAGTTACTAATTATTTAAGTCCAAGTATTCCTTAAATAATAAGTACTCTCGACCCGGGCTCGCTCGCCTACGGCATCGCTGCGCCTTTCGAATCTAGCACGCAAGTGACACTGGTCACTCGCTCCGGCGCACATTTTAAAAGCTCCCAAAAGGGAGCCTTAAAATGTGCGCCGGGCTAGATTCGAACTAGCGAAGGCCGAAGCCGACAGATTTACAGTCTGTTGTGATTGACCACTCCACCACCGACGCAGATTATAATTTTCGTAAGGACACTTGGTCTGTTGTGATATTTCGACCGCGCTTCCTCCTTTGGCCTATCTCGCATGTGCTCGATAAAGGCCAATCTACTCGCATTCGCTCGTAGACCGGATAAGAAATGAAACAGTTCATTTCTTATCCACTCCACCACCGACGCAGGTGGGATATAAACTATCATATTGAGAAGCTCAAGGAAAGGGGCAAACTGATGTGATACCATAAAACGCATGAAATGGTTATATGCAGGATTTATGGCTTTGTTGCCATTTTTCACTTGGGCGCAGGAAGACACAGGCTTGGTGACTTGTAAGGGTCCGGACTGTAATTTCTGTTCGTTTGTGGTTATGGTCAATAACCTCATTGAGTGGCTTGTTGGATTCCTTACTTTGGCTGCTGTATTGGCGCTTGTGTATGCGGGATTCAAGCTGGTGGTCTCTGGGGGTGATCAGGGTGCTATGACTGATGCAAAAAAGATGATAACCAACATCATCATCGGTTTTGTTATCGTACTCTCTGCGTGGCTTATTGTGGATACTCTCATGAAAGCACTTCTTGATCCAAATCTTACAGATTCAGAGGGGAATAAATTTGGTGTGTGGAATCAGATCAAATCAAATCAATGCGGCGGTATAAATCTTCCTGCCGGGTATTAGAAAGAAAACACTATTGTGAGTGATATTATCTGCGGCTGCAAATAATTCATTTTGCGGGCCCACGAGGAATCGAACCTCGGCTGCTGGTTTTGGAGACCAGCGTTCTACCTCTAAACTATAGGCCCAGTTTAGTGGGCTTATAGTAGGGGAAAGGGAGCATTCGGTCAATTGTAGAGAAATGCTTTCACCGCTGCTGCAATCGCTTCAGTATCATCGGGAGAAAACCAGTTAATCTCTGCATCACGCTTTAGCCATACCATCTGCCGTTTAGCATATTGCCAATTTTTCTCTTCAAGTTTCTGAACCAGATCAGATTCCGTCAAAACGCCGTCAAGGTATTCCAACACAAGCCTATATTCAAGCCCGATCTCACGAAGACGTTCGTGCGTTACTCCTGATGAAAGCAAGTTCTGCGTTTCTGCAACGAGGCCGCATTTGAGCGCATTCTGTGCCCGTATCTTAAGGCGTTCTCGCAGGATTTTTTTATCAACTTGCAGCCCGATTATAAGTGTTTCGTACGGACATTCTTGCTGTTGTTTCTTCGGAACCGACGGCAATACGTGCACTATCTCAAGCGCACGCAGAAGTCTCCGCTTATTGTGCTTGTCGATGGTTGCGGCGCGGGTGGGATCCTCCTCTTGGAGCATTGCGTACAGTTCTGGCTCAGCATGTGCTTCAAGTTTTTCCCGCAACGCATAGTTGGGCGGGACCGGTACGCCGCTTATTTTTCTCAGGAGCATATCGATATAGAAGAAAGTTCCTCCGGCAATGATGGGAAGTTTTTTGCGGTTGGTGATCTCTGCTATAGCAGTATCAGCATCATCCACGAATTCCTTTGCAGTGTATATATGCTCAGGGGAGACACAGCTCAAAAGATGATGAGGAATTCCTTCCATCTCAGGCTCTGAAATTTTCTCGGTCCCGATATCGAGACCTTTGTATACTTGCCGTGAATCAGCATTGATGACTTCACCGTCGAATTTTTTTGCAAGTTCGATTGACAGGGAAGTTTTCCCGGAGCCTGTTTGCCCGACGATGACAATGATTTTGGGTTTCACCCGACTACTGTTGCACTTTTCCTCGAAAAAGGAAAGTATTCCAGGGAGTCGGTCACAAGTTGCTCCTTTCAGTCTGGCGCCGGTTAATGGGAGTCGAAGCTTACAGCTTCAGTACAGGTTGTCAGTATTTCTTATCGTAAACTCAAGAAATACTAGTCAACCTTTTCGACTCCCTCCAAAACCAAATGAAAAAGCTAGGCGTGAAGCCTAGCTTTTTCATTTTGTGCCTCGGGAGGGAGTCGAACCCTCACGCCTTGCGACACACGATTTTGAGTCGTGCGCGTATACCAATTCCGCCACCGAGGCATATTTCTCTACAGCAGAACGAGTGTAGCAGATTCTACGAAAGTTATAAACAGTCGGGTTTTTTCGTCTGTGCTAAAATGCATGGAACGAGTCACTTTTCCAGGGATGGGAATGAACTAATCTCGTGCTTTTTATCGTATGGCTTTTCAAGGTGATTCAATTTTCTGGGTAGAAGTAGAGAAGATCGTTCCTAATCCGTTCCAACCACGGCGCGAATTCGACGAGGCAAAGCTTAAGGAACTTGCCGAGTCGATCCGCATGTATGGCATACTGCAGCCACTTACAGTTACCCGTAAGGAGGTTGAGCGCGAGGATGGCGCATTTTACTCAGAATATGAGCTTATTGCTGGCGAACGTCGCTTGCGTGCGTCGAAGCTCGCAGGCCTCTCGCAGGTGCCGGTTATTATCCGTTCTGGACAGGATACCGAGCAAGAGAAGCTTGAGCTTGCCATCATTGAGAACTTGCAGCGAGAAGACCTCAATGCTGTTGACCGAGCATTGGCTTTCAGGCAGCTTGCTGATGTCTTTGAGCTTTCCCATGCGCAGGTTGCGCAGAAGGTGGGCCGCAGCCGCGAGTATGTTTCAAACAGCATTCGACTTCTTGGATTGCCCGACTACATGCTCAGTTCTTTACGCACAGGCGACATCAGCGAGGGGCACGCACGCACGCTTTTGATGCTGAAGGACCGTCCTGAAGAGCAGGATGTAGTATACCGCGAGATACTTCTGAAAAAATTGTCAGTTCGTGAAGTGGAGCGCATCACACGCAAGATTGCTTCAGATAAGGTGCGCAAGAAGAATTGGGCCAACACCGATGCAACGCTCATTGAGATTGAGCGTGAATTCACCGATACACTTGGCACACGAGTGCAGATCTCCAAAACCGATTTTGGAGGGAAACTTACCATCGATTATTTCTCTGATGAGGACCTGCAGAAGCTCTTGCAGATCGTGAAGTCGCAAGGGAAGATAACTGATTTCCATGTGGCGGGTACTGAAGGCGCAGATGATCAGTCACTTCAGAAGATCACCGAAGCGACCGCGCTTGAGACGATCGAAGAACAACCAGTGACTCCTCAGGAGGTAGCGCAAGAGGCCATTGAGTCTGAACAAGCTGTCTCTGAGGTTATTGAAGATGTAGTTATTGAAGGTGCACAGTACGCGCGAGAGCAGGAAAATGCCGTACACACAGATCAGGCAAGAGAGGAACAAGAAGCACAGCCTATGTCTGTACCTGAGGTGCAGCCAAAGAAGGACGAAGATGATGATCTCTACTCCATTCGGAATTTCAACCTATAAATAAAATGCCTCCTAAAGGGAGGCATTTTATGAATGTTCAGCAAGATAGGCTCTGATGCGCCGTTTTGCAAGAGATGTTTGGGCTATAGTGAGCCACTTTTGTGTCGGATGTGATGATTTCCGTGTTTCAACTTGCACTATGTCGCCATTTTTCAGTTCGGTATCAAGCTGCACAAGCTTGTTGTTCACTTTCACTCCAGCTATGTGGTCGCCCACCTCAGAGTGAATAGCATAGGCAAAATCAATGGGTGAGGCACTTGTGGGCAAATCGACCACATCGCCATTGGGAGTAAATACGAATATGCGATTCTGGAAGAAATCTTTGCGCATGTCACTCATGAACTCATCACCAGATGCTTTTTCTGATGTATACATTTCTCCAATCTGGTTTATCCAACGCGGTATCTTTTCGTGGTGTGGAGTGTCTTTAGTGATCTTTACACTTGGTTGTTTTACTTGCTCTCTCCAGGCAAATGGACGGAAGAGACTGGGGATGAGATTACTAAACCATGATGCTCCGCCCTTTGGCGCCTTTTCCACGGTCTGCTTGTAGATGATGTGTGACGCGACTCCGTACTCTGCTTCGTGGTGCATCTTCTGCGTGCGAATCTGTATTTCAAGTATGGTCCCGTGTACCGTGGTAACGGTAGTGTGGATAGACTGATACCCGTTGGGCTTTGGAAATGCGATGTAATCCTTTACACGCTTGGGAAGCGGGCGCCACATTTCGTGGATGACCCCGAGCGCCTTATAACAATCTTCAACAGTCTTTACCACCACACGCATAGCCAGAAGATCGTAGACGTCACTGATGTCCCAGTCTTTGCGCTTAAGTTTGTGGAAGAGGCTGAAGTAGCCCTTTACGCGGTAGGAAGTATTGAAATCAAGAAGCCCAGATTCAGCAAGTTTCTTTTGCAGTGCCTTGCGTTCGCGTTCAAGCGTCTGCATTGATTTTTCTGTGCTTTTTGCAAGCAGTTCGCGCACTCTTTTATATTCATCAGGATATACGTAGGGAAACGCAAGGTCTTCAAGTTCCTTGCGGATACGGCCCATTCCCAGGCGATGTGCCACCGGCACATAGATCTCGAGCGTCTCGCGGGCAATGCGCATCTGTTTCTCTGATGGAACGTGATGCAACGTTTCCATGTTGTGCAGACGGTCGGTAAGCTTGATGATGAGTACACGAATATCCTGACTGGTTGCAACAAACAACTTCCGAAGACTTTCGTTGTGGCGATCGCTTCCATAGTAGCGAACGGAACTGAGTTTGGTGACACCCTCAACAAGAAAAAGGATCTCCTCGCCGAATTGGTCGCGAATATCCTGGGCACTGACCGTCGTATCTTCAATGATATCGTGCAAAAGTCCTGCTGCGATCGTGCGCGGACCCATGCCCATTTTGGCAAGCTTCAACCCCACCTCAGCAAGGTGCACAATGTACGGTTCTCCTGAATAGCGTGTATGGCTCTCATGCGCTTTTGCCGCAAGATCGTAAGCCTTGTTGATAAGCGCAACATCAGCCTCCGTAGGAGAGGATAGTTCGACGATAATGTCTTTTGCGGTGACCATTAAGTCATTGTACGGCTTTATCCATTTCTGCCAAGGAGAAGCAACGGGATGTAGGGGATTATTGACACTATCAATTTTAATGTCATTATTGTTTTTGCACGCCAGTGGGGTGTGCCTACCAACCTCCCTTTCGGGAGCTCCTACAGGAGATGTTCTATGGCTATGAAGCTTCATGGTGAACCGAGTGTCGCTGGTTCTATCTGGTTCAGTAAAACGGTGCCTTTCGATGCATTGCTCGGGACGCTGCATGCGCTCGAGCAGAAGGCGGACAAAGAGCGCCTGATTGATCTGCATCTACGTGCCAGCGGGGATGATGGCTCGCACGTCATTGCGTTTCACTACGTGATGCGCAAGGGAACCAAGCGTGAGCAGCGTTCCATCACCGAAACGATCCTTGCTACGGTGAAAGCGACGCTGAGTTTGCGTAAACGCGACCTGCGTTACACCATGTCGACGGTTTTGGCTACCGTCTGAAGGGAAGTCCACATGGATGTGCTCCGGGCGATTGTATCGTCCGGAGTTTCTTTGTATATAAAAACAGCGGCGCAACCTATGGTTGCGCCGCTGTTTTTATTTTCTTACCCTGCTTTTAAAAGTTCAACCGCGTCATCAAGTGTAAACTTCTCAATATCCACGTTGTCTGGAAGTGAGATCCGTTTGAATCCTTTGCGAAGGTACTTTCCTGATTTTGATTCGTACACATTGATCATCTTCTTTGTCTTTGGGTGTACGCCTAATTCTTTTATCATCTTCTCACCTTTGCGGCCTTGTTTCGGTTCTTTCAGAATCTCGAGTGCCCGTTGGTACGTGATGGTATACGGATTGTCCTCTCCCTTGAGTGAACGATAATCTCCAGCATGCACGATATACGGCCCGAAGCGGCCTGTGTTTGCCTGGATCGGTTCGTTTGTTTGTGGGTGGGTTCCTAACTCGCGTGGCAGCAGCAGGTACTGGACTGCATCCTCAACAGTTACAGATTGTGGTTCTTTTCCTTCAGGTAGTGCTGCTCGTTTTGGTTTTGGTGATTTCTTATCACCTTTCTCTGGGGTTTTACCAAGTTGCACATAGGGTCCGAAGCGGCCTTCAAGCACGTAGATTGGCTCGCCGGTTTCGGGGTGATTTCCAATTGGGTCACCTTCTTTTAATTCTGTCCCGTCTATGAGTCGTGCGCCATGACATTGTGGGAACGTACTGCACGAAAGGAACTTGCCGCTTCGGCCGAGTTTGATGACCATACTCTTGCCGCACAAAGGGCAGGGGAATTCCTTTGGTGCATCACCGAGATTGGTTAGTTTTTCGATATCTTCTTTAGCTGCAACCGCCTTCGTAAAAGGTTTGTAAAAATCACTGAGCACCTTCTTGTATTGGGCTTTGCCTTCAGCTATCGCATCGAGCTTATCTTCCATCTCGCTTGTGAAATCATCACCAATATATTCTCCAAAATGTTCTTCAAGGAATGAGGAAACGACATCACCTGTGTCTGTGGGGATGAGCGTTCGTCCCTCTTTGATGGTGTAACCGCGGTCAGTAATAGTCTTCATGATCGAGGCGTAGGTCGAAGGGCGGCCAATACCGCGCTTCTCAAGTTCCTTGATGAGGCCGGCTTCTGAATAGCGATTGGGTGGTTGGGTTTGTTTGCCTTCGACAGTAATTTCCTTGAGTGTAAGCGAATCACCTTCTTTCAGTGGAGGTACCTCAGTATCTTCTCCGCGCGCCGCACTATCAACGCGCAGCCATCCGTCAAACAGTACGCGCGACCCGTTAACCACAAAGTCAGGCATTTGTTCAACACTCTCAACATTTGCGGTTATCTTTGTACGAAGAATCTTCGCATCAGCCATCTGCGAAGAAACAGCGCGCTTCCATATAAGTTCATAGAGAGCTTTCTGGTCATGTGAATGTCCGGCTGAAGTATGTGCAAAATTTGTTGGACGGACAGCCTCGTGCGCTTCCTGGGCGGATTTACTCTTGGTTTTATATGTGTGAATGTGCACGTATTCCTTCCCGTAGTCTTTGTGGAGAAGTGCAGCGATCTGTTTGAGGGCGACCCCACTCATGTTGGTGCTGTCCGTACGCATGTAGGTTATGAGACCAGCTTCGTAGAGCTTCTGTGCCGCACCCATGGTTCTACTTGGAGAAAACCCAAGTCGTGTTGAGGCAGCCTGTTGCAATGTTGAAGTGGTGAATGGTGCACGTGCCGCACGCTTCGCTTCTGTTTCCTTTATGCCGGTTACGTGCCACGAGTGTGACTGTCCAACGCGTTGGATGCGTTCTGCCTCCTTCTGTGTCTTTGGTTCTTCAACGCACACAAACGGAATAGAAAGACCGTCTTTTTTTGTGTGTGCAGTAAGTATGAAAAAATCTTCAGGCACAAATGCCCGGATCTCGCGCTCTCGTTCCATCAGAATGCGCAGCGCGGGTGACTGTACTCTTCCTGCAGAAAGACCATAACGAACTTTCTTCCAGATGAGGCCTGAAAGGTCGTACCCAACCAGACGGTCAAGCACGCGTCGTGCTTCCTGCGCCTCCTTGAGGTTGTTATTGATATCACGCGGATGTGAAATTGCTTCCCGTACTGCGTCTTGTGTGATCTCATGGAAGACAATGCGCTTCTGATTCTTGTTCTCTTTTTTTATGAGTTCCGCCACGTGCCAGGCAATAGCTTCTCCTTCACGGTCGGGGTCGGAAGCAAGCAATACTTCATCAACTTTCTTTGCTTCTTTGCGAAGTTCGGCAATAACCTTCTCCTTGCCCGGAGAGACGATGTAGCGGGGAATGAATCCACCCTCGATGTCAACGGCATCCTTGTTGCTTTTAGGTAGATCGCGGACATGGCCAATAGAGGAGCGGACGGTATAGCCTTCACCGAGATATTTTTCTATAGTTTTCGCTTTTGCGGGCGACTCGACGATTATGAGGGTCTTTTTTGGCATGTGTGTAGGTACCACAAATACTACCCTTACATATATATGTCAAATAACAGCACGGTAGTGGTTGTTGTCATTGGCAATCAGTCCTTTGATCTCCATCTGCATGAAAAGCGCATTTGCGCGCTGGGCGTCAAGCTGTAACAAGCGGATAAGTGTGTCTTTGTCTTTGGGTTCGCGGAGGTTTTGAAGCACACGCTCCTCCTCTTCAGAAAGAGAGTGTCGGATAGTTTTTTTTGATGTATTGGCTGGGTCGATCCCGAGGGCATAGAGTATGTCGTGTGCATGGGTAACTGGTGTTGCGCCCAGTTTAAGGAATTGATGCGCACCTGCACTGTTTGCTGAAAAAATGCTTCCGGGCACGACGAGCAGATCACGGTTGTAGTCAGCGGCCATACGTGCAGTTATAAGCGTGCCTGACTTTTCTCCTGCTTCGATAACGAGTGTGGCGTGGGCGATGCCTGCCATGATCCTGTTGCGTTGAGCGAAGGACCACATGGTTGCCTTGAAAGTAGGTTCAAATTCAGAAAGCAGACCGCCCCCTTCTTCGAGTATTCTGCGTGCAAGCGGTTTGTGTGTTGCCGGGTATATGACACTTGCGTCAAGTCCTGAGCCAGGAATGGCCAGGGTGTAGAGCTTGTGGCGAAGTGCTGCATCGTGGGCAAGTGAATCGATCCCGAGGGCTAACCCTGACACGATCCCTACGGGGTAGCCCTGCAGTCCGGAAATGAGGTGTTCAAGAACCTGCTTGCCATAAGTACTGTATTTGCGGGAACCAACAACACTCACTAACTTCAGTTCTGCATTTGGGAGTACACCGCGATAGAAAAGTTGAGATGGTTTTTGCGGTATTTCATGAAGCAGCGGAGGGAAAAGCGCAGGAGGGAGTTCAAAAATAGGAAAGGACGAGGCCATGAAAAAAGTGTAGCATGACTCGTTTTTTAGTCTCAACCGTGTATAATCCTAGGGTTATCAGCGCTCATTATTTGCGTCATGTTAGACATCAAATTCATTCGCGAAAATCTTGATATCGTCAAGATGGCAGCTACAAAGAAACATATTAAAGTCGATCTCGACCGTCTGGTTGCTGTTGATGATTCGCGACGCGAATTGATGTCTTCCATTGAGTCCAAAAAAGCGGAACAAAATACCGTAACTGCGCAGATCGCTCGCACACAAGACGCCGCACAGCGCGAACAGCTGATCGCGCAGATGCAGGAACATAAGGTAGGGATCGCTCAGGAGGAGGAAAAACTGAAGCCAGTCATGCAGGAGTGGCAGGAACTCATGCTTCAGGTGCCGAACATACCTGACATGTCTGTGCCCGACGGGGAGAGTGATGCCGACAATGTCGAGATCAAGGCGTGGGGAGAAAAGCCTAACTTTGGATTTACGCCAAAGGACCATGTCGAGATCATGACCAAGCTCAACATGGTGGACTTTGAGCGTGGGGCGAAGGTGCACGGGTTTCGCGGATATTATCTTCGTGGCGACGGTGCAAAGCTTTCCTGGGCAATATGGAATTACGCCAATGATTTCTTTTCTGCGCGGGGCTTTGAGCAACTACTTGTGCCAGCTATCGTCCGCAAAAGTAATCTCTATGGTACAGGACATTTACCTAATGATGCTGAGGATGTCTATAAAACCCAGGATGACGATTATCTGATCGGCACGAGCGAAGTCTCCACCATGGGGATGTATGCCGACGAGGTGCTCGATAAGAGCATGTTGCCGATTCGTCACCTATCTTTCTCTCCCTGCTTCCGTAGGGAAGCGGGAAGTCATGGCAAGGATACACGCGGGCTTATCCGTGTACATGAGTTCTATAAGGTTGAACAAGTGATCATCTGCGAAGCGTCACACGAAGAGTCAGTTAAATTCCACGAAGAGCTCAACCGAAATACCGAAGAGTTTATCGAATCGCTCGGCATTCCATACCGAACGGTACTCAACTGCGGAGGCGACATTGGGCAGGGACAGGTGAAGAAATACGACATTGAGCTCTGGGTGCCGCTGGAAAAGAAGTACCGTGAGATAAGTTCAGCATCGTACTTCCATGACTTCCAGACACGCCGATTCAATATCCGGTACAAGGACGAAGAGGGTAAGATGCGCTACGCGCATTCGCTCAACTGTACGGCAATCCCTACTCCGCGCATACTCGTTTCTCTCATTGAGAACTTCCAGCAGCAGGATGGCGCGATCGTTGTGCCACAGGCACTAGTGCAGTACCTGGGCAAGGAGCGCATTGGGTAGACAAAGATGAGGTGCAAAGAAGCACCTCATCTTTGTTGGGGCATGTGCTACCATACAAGCGATGTTTTTCTCCAGAAAAAAAGACCGACTTACCCGGAAGAAAGTCCGTCGATGGCAGATCACTCCACTGCAGAAGCAATTTATTGCAGGCGTTATTATCCTGATTGTTGTTGCACTTTTTGTTGCGATGATCTACTACGTGTCCCGTATTGATGTGCTGCAGATAAAAAAAGTGATTGTTGTAGGCGGTGAAACCATTCCGCATTCTGTGGTGCAAAATGTAGTAGAGGAGGAGCTTGGTGGCACTTATATGCGGCTCATCCCAAAACGGTTCTCTCCTTTGTATCCAAAAGAGCGCATAGAAGCCCGTGTGTCCGCACTTGATCGTATAAAGCATGTGCAGGTACAACGCAGCGATGAGCAATCCATAACAGTTGTTTTTGAAGAGTACGTACCCTATGCACTCTGGTGTGAGGACCAAGAATCCCGCACGTGTCTGTTTATTGATGGGACTGGATATGCTTTTGCATCTTCTCCTGTACTGCAGGGGAGCGCTTTTGTCCGCTATGTGGACGAGGGCACTACACCCACAGTTGCTGCGTCGGGATTTCAACGCGATTTTATAAAAGAGACCGAAGCGTTCATTGCGCAACTGGAACAAAATCTTGGTTTGTATGTTACGCATGTATTCAGACGGAGCACACATGATGTTGAATACACAATCGCCGGCGGGGGGATCATCAAGGTGTCTCAAGCACTCCCCATGCAGGAAAGCTTTGAGAATCTTCAGACCATCCTGCTTTCCGAAGAGTTTAAGCATATCGCTCCAGGTTCATTCCAATACATTGATCTGCGTTTCGGAGAGAAGATCTTCGTAAATGAAGAAGCCGCCGCATCAGAAACTGATACGGCGACCTCAAGCGCGTCATCAAGCAGTGAAGTCCCTCAGACTTAGCTGCCGATAAGGTCAAACGAGACCAGTGTGGACAGGACACTCAGTCCAGACCAGGCAGCGAGGCATGAGAGCCCAATTATTCCCATGAGCGTGGTGTCCACATTGGCCGAGGTGGTGGCCAAAACGCCGATGCCTAGTATTGCAAGGCCCGCAATCTCGATGAGCGCTCCTTTGATGATACGCTTGAGCATAGTTGTGTCCTCCTTAGGTTGACTTACTCCACCTATAACCCTACTCTAGTGAACCTAAATGTAAAGTATGACGTTTTGGGAAAAATTACAGAAACCTTTCTTTGTACTTGCGCCGATGGCCGACGTCACAGACGCGCCATTTCGCCGTATGATCGCAAAGTACTCCGCACATACACGCGGGGATGGCAGCGTGGGCGGACCTGATGTTATGTGGACCGAGTTTGTCTCCGCTGATGGCCTTATGCGCGCAACTGAAGAGGGAAAAGAAAAGCTCATGAAGGACCTCATCTACAGCGAAGAGGAACGGCCAATTGTGGCGCAGCTGTTTACATCAAACCCTGAGCACATGGAAGCTGCTGCCGCTTTGTGTGCGGAGCTTGGTTTTGACGGTATTGATATCAATATGGGGTGCCCTGACCGCTCGATCGAGCGCCAGGGATGTGGGTCGGCGATGATCAAAAATCCAGAGAGTGCTCGAGAGGTCATTGCAGCAGCAAAACGTGGAGCGGGCACACTTCCTGTGTCCGTAAAGACTCGCCTTGGATACAATCAGGATCAGCTTGAACAATGGTTACCGTTTTTGCTCGATTGTGAGCCGGCAGCAATTACTGTCCACGCGCGTACCCGTAAAGAAATGTCTAAAGTACCCGCTAGATGGGAACGAGTTGCTCGTGCAGTGGAGATCCGTAATGAACGGGGAAGTAAAACACTTATTCTCGGCAATGGAGATGCGCTCTCGCTTGAGGATGCACAAAAGAAAGCACAAGAAAGCGGCGTAGACGGCGTGATGCTCGGCCGCGCGATCTTCGGTAATCCATGGCTCTTCCACCCACAGAAGGATCTGTCCAATGTGGGTCTCAACGAACGCTTTGCTGTTCTGCTCGAACACACACGACTTTTTGAAGAACTTCTACCGCACAAGAATTTTGCAATAATGAAGAAGCACTACAAGGCATATGTGAACGGTTTTGATGGAGCAAAAGAATTCCGCAACGAACTTATGGAATGTGCAAATTCCGAAGAAATGGCTCAAAAAATAGCTATCTTCCTCTCCAAAAGGCAGGGATAATGGTACAATTATTTACTTTTGTCAATAGAAGGCGTATACTTTTGTAGTGCTCCAAGGAGGAAGCACAGAAAGGGGGTTCATTACTGTGAACATTCGTTCAAGACTGATATCGCTTGCTGCTGGGTTGATCGTCCTGGGGGGTGCCATCCTGGCAGTCGCCGCGCCGGTTCTCGCCCAGGAGGACTTCTACCTTCCGTATCTATATGCGGAAGAGTCGGTTGATGGGTGCGCCGACGAAGCGAACTTCAACCGTCTCCTGCAAGGTGAGCCGTTCGAGAAGCTTGATGCCGTCTCGTGCGATTCACACGCGGTTACGGAGAAGCTCACTTTCATCGGGTGGCACTTCATCGATCCGCCGGACTACAAGGACCCGGACGACGCGTTCATCGTCGCCCGCAAGTACGTCATGGAGACCGAAGATGGTCCTGTGCGGTTCATCTGGCCGACGCCTCTGAGCGCCGCCGCTGTCTCGTTCGAGGTCTTTGATGACCTGCACGACGAGCCGATGATGGACTATCCGGACGTGCAGCTTGCGCCGGTGGAGATCACCATCGCAAGCTACTGACTCGAGTACTTTGGAGTAACAACAAAAGGTAAACAGGGAATGGCGAACAAGCCATAAAGCCACGACGCAGCAATGTGCCGTGGCTTATATTTTGTTCATAAGCTCATGAGAACTTCAGACGTGACTGTATACTGTATATATGAGCGAGATATTGCAAGCAAATATTTTCTTTGTGATTACAAGTATTGCAGTTCTGGTTTTCACACTGTTTGTGTGCGTGATTCTCTATCATGTCATCAAGATCCTTAAGTCCATTCGCACAATCGTTTCGCGTGTGGAGGAAGGAAGTGAGTTGATAGCAGAAGACATGTCCCAGCTGCGTACGTATGTGCTCGAAGGAAGTCTTGTCTCACAGATTATGGGATTTTTCTTGGGGAAGAAGGCGAGAAAAACGCCATCTCCAAGAAAAAGTAAAGACGTTACAAGTGAAGATTAAAAATAAGATATGGCAAACAAAAAGTCAGATATTTCTAATGCACAAAAACTCGGTATCGGTGTTGGTCTAACAACCGCAGCCGTTGCTGCAGTTGGTGCTTATTTTTTATATGGGAGTAAGGATGCGGCGAAGAACCGCAAGAAGGTAAAGAGCTGGGCATTGAAGGCCAAAGGCGAGGTGCTTGAGGCATTGGAGAATGCTGAGAAGATAACAGAGAGCGAATTCAAAGAACTCGTTGACGGCGTGGTCGCAACTTATGCAAAAGGACAGAAGCTCACTAAGCGAGAGCTTGCAGAGTTTAAATCAGAAATGGCTGAGAACTGGCAGGATTTGGTAAAAAGTGGTGTAACAAAAGTATTTGGACAAACGGTAGCCGCAACAGTGGCAAAGAAAGCAGCTCCGAAGAAAACCGCGAAAAAAGCGCCTGCGAAGAAGGCGGCTACAAAAAAAGCTCCGGCTAAAAAGACACCAGCGAAAAAAGCGCCTGCAAAGAAGGCAGCAGGAGGAAGTAATTAATTAATACACAGAAGTGCAATAGCGCGGCAGGTGTCGAAGGCACCTGCCGCGCTATTATGATGAGATGTTCCGCACCGCGTTTGGACGCATCACTATCCTTTTTGTGGTAATTGCCTCATTTTGTTTCGGCATGCTTCTGATTGCAGCTTGGAGTGTTGAAGACGCACTCAATTACGAGCCACAGCTGTATGTTTCGAACTTTGATGTTTCAGTATCGGACGCAAAAGCATATGCTGTTTTCGATCTTCAAACTGGTACAGAAATCGCGTCGCGCAATGCAGAGGAGGTTCTTCCTATTGCATCAATCACCAAATTGGTTACTGCAGGAGTGTTTTATGAAAATACCGATCTGAATGCAACTACGACCATACTCTGGAATGATCTCAACACGGAAGGTGCTGCAGGACGGCTTCATTTTGCTGAGGAGTATTCGCACCATGAACTTCTTTTTCCACTCCTTCTTGAATCGTCCAATGACGCGGCCTCTACCATGCTCCGTGTGGACCCTGATCTTTTAATGCGTATGGGGGAGCGCGTTGCATCGCTTGGCCTTACACACACACGCTTCGCTGATCCTTCCGGACTTTCTTCAGAGAATGTTTCAACCGCATATGAACTCTCAGTTTTGATGCGTGACCTCTATGGCAAACAACCGCACATCTATGACATCACCCGACTTTCTCAGTACATTGGCACGCACACCGGATGGCTCAACAACAATCCTTTTGCACATGAGGAGGGGTATGTGGGCGGTAAACATGGGTTCACCTTAGAGGCAAACAAAACCAGCGTTTCCTTTTTCAATGAAGTGCTTGAAAACGGCACAATGCGTACTATCGGCTATGTGGTTCTTGGAAGCGATGATTTGAAGAAGGATGTGGCAGTATTGCGCCAGGAAGTGTTAAAAAGCGTCTCACTCCAGTGATGGTATACTAGGTCACGTATGACAGAAAACCTTGCTTTATACCGCAAATACCGACCAACCTCCTTCGAGGAGGTGCGTGATCAGGACCATATTGTTACGGTGCTTAAAGGGGCCATTGAGAAGGGTACTATCCCGCATGCGATTCTTTTTTCAGGTTCGCGAGGTACAGGAAAAACAACACTTGCGCGCTTGTTTGCAAAGGCAATTGGCGTGAGTGACGTAGATATTTATGAGATAGATGCTGCGAGCAACCGCGGGATCGATGACGTGCGGCAGCTCAGTGAAGCGGTGTACACGCTGCCTTATGAATCAGCACACAAGGTGTACATCATTGACGAGGTGCACATGTTCACCAAGGAGGCATTCAACGCACTTCTGAAGACGCTTGAGGAACCTCCTGCTCATGTGGTTTTCATCCTTGCAACCACCGAAGAGGAGAAGCTTCTTGATACTATCCTCTCGCGTTGCCAGGTATTCCGCATGCGTGCCCCTTCTCGCGAAGTACTCGCACAGACCGTCATTGATGTTGCGGAGAAAGAGGGATTTACGCTTACGCCTGAAGCAGCGGATCTCATCGCTGTTGCTGCAGACGGCTCGTTCCGCGACGCACTTGGGGTTACACAAAAGGTCATCATGGCTTCAGGGGACGAGATCGGAAACGCAGACGAAGTAGCTGCAATCATTGGAGCTCCAAAAGCGCAGATACTGCGTGATCTAGTGCAAGCGTTCAGCAGTAAAGACGCTGAGAAGGCACTTAATGCAGTGGCCGAAGCTGCCGCATCACACGCTGATATGAAGCTCTTCATGCGTCTTCTTCTTGAACGAGTTCGGGCGGTCATACTCCTGCGCAATATGCCGAGCAAGACGGAGACAATCCTGGCGCCGTTCGGCACAGACGACCAGACTTTTTTTCAAGAGCTTGCGCACAATGCCCAGTCAGCGATCAATTCTCACTTGCTTTTGTCGCTTCTTGAAGCCGCACAGCTAACAGGTAAGACGGTACTTCCGCAGCTTCCTTTGGAGCTTGCGATCATTGAAAATTGCAAGAAATAGTATGGCGGTAAAGAAAATATACTTTGTCCGGCACGGTGAAACTGATTCCAATAGTGGCGATCTATATCAATCTCCTGATGTCTTGCTTTCAGAACGTGGTTTGCGGGGTGCTGCTGCTGTTGCCAAGCGCTGTTCACATCTTGATGTCGACGTCATTATCGCTAGTTCGTTTGCACGAGCACAACAAACTGCTCAATGTATTCGTGATGAAATACAGAAGCCACTTATTACTTCTGAATATGCGCATGAGGTCATAAATGCACGCTTCATGTGGGGTAAGCGATTTGATTGTGAGGAGGCACTGGTATACCAAAAAGAACGCAAAGAACATTTTGTTGATCCAGAGTGGGGCCCTGATGGAGCGGAAAATTTTTTTGATGTGAACGCACGAGTACGAGCTTGCATTCATATGCTTGAAGAAAGCAAATACAGCTCAGTTATATTTGTCTCACACGGCAACTTCATACGATTCATTATTGCCCATTTGCTCTTGGAGAAGAGTGATGACCCAGAAACAAATCTTTCGGTCTACCGTACTCTTGACCGGATGTCCAATGTCGCCATAACTGAGTGTGTGTATGAAAACGGGAAGTGGCGACTTTTTACCTGGAACGATCACGCGCACTTCGCAGAATAAATTATGAAACACGTTTACCTCACCAGGCACGGAGAGACAGTCGCCAACAGGAAGTTTGTTCACCAAGGTCCGCACGAACCGCTCTCTGAGATTGGTCGTAAGCAAGCTCTTAATGCTGCACTCTATCTGAAGACTTTTCCGGTTGATGCTCTCATAAGCAGTACATACTTACGGGCAAAGCAGACTGCAGAGATCATCGGAAGCGAGCTCGGGTTACCACTTCGTGTTGAAGACAGTCTCAAGGAATTTCGCCGACCAAATCATCTCTACGGCAAGAACCATTTCTCTCCGCAATCATTTCTTTACCTTGCGCGTTTATTCCTTCACCAGGAGGATCCGCAGTGGGACGATGATGGTGCAGAGAATATGTATGCAGTGCGCAACCGAGTGCGCGAAGCGCGCGATACGCTCGCTCAGACTGAAGGGGAACACGTGATCGCTGTCTCACACGCAATTTTTATGGACATGTTCATTGAGCTGGCCTGCAAGGAAAAGAATCTGACCTTGATGGAATATCTCGGCGGCCTTATGGCATTTAAAAAGACCCCAAACACCAGTATCATCCACCTTTATTTTGATGCACAAGCGCCAGAAGGAATCTGCCCGTGGCAGCTTATTGAGTTCATAGATCCGCGGTAGGGATAGGGAGCTTGATTTATCGTTGGAATTTGGCACTATAGTGCCACTGCGCAAAAGCATTGCTGCAGTAGAGAACAATTGCCAGATCGTCTAATGGTAGGACGCATCCCTCTGGAGGATGTTATCTTGGTTCGAGTCCAAGTCTGGCAGCAAATGAAATCCGCCTTCGGGCGGTTTTTCATTTGCTGCCAGACGTGCCTAGCTTTTTGGAAAAAAGCGTAAGGCGGACTCGAAGAGCTTTTGAGATATTTCTGGAAGTATGAACAGAAATATCCAAAAGGTGTACTGAAGCTGTAAGCTTCGAGTCCAAGTCTGGCAGCTATCGAACTTTTGCTATACTCTAACTATGGAAGTGAGATCGTATACACCTGAGGACTATCCTCAGATCGAAAAACTATA
>CBFGXL010000013.1:0-21085 GCA_965652925.1 uncultured bacterium
ACGTCCCATGTGGTAGAGCCGCTCTTAAGCTGATCCACCATAGCTTCAAACGCTCCGGCGCGGACACTGGAAAGGAGAAGACCTGCGGGAGGACTTTGTCCTGGAGACAATCCGTGAGTATGAGACACGCAATCCTGATGTAAAAATTGACCTTAAGTGGAACATTGACTTCCCAGGTGTCCGCGCTGGAGCATTTGAAGCCATGGTGGATCAGCTTAAGAGCGGCTCTACCACATGGGACGTCATATGGCTTGAGCCCTTCTACTATCAGCTTATTGCTGACGAAGTTAATGATCCGCAATGGGCGAAAAATCATCTCGTTGATTTTGAAACAGTTCCTGGCTTCATCGAATCACAGAAACCATTCATCATTTCTGATCCCCAATTCCGTAACCACATGAACGGGGTTATTACGGGTCCTTATATCGAAGGATTCTACCAGCCATTTTTCTACAACAAGGTTCTTGCTGACCAAATAGGCCTTACTATAAAGGAGCGCGACATGACTGCTGAAGATCTCATTGGATACGTTCGCCAGATTGATGCCTACAACAAGGAACACGGTACTGATATCCCTGCTTTCTACGAGGCAGGCGATATAAATGGCGGTATAGGATACGGACCAACAACATGGAATATCTTCCAGAGTCTCTTCCGTTCTGAATTTCCAGATCTCGAGGACCTGAAAACAACAGTCATGACACCAGAAAAAGACGCCGCACTGAAGAAGACTCTTGCAACTCTCGAAGAGATAGGACAGTATCGCCCTCTCATTGATGACTTTGAAAACCTTGAGTGGTTTGGTACACGCAATTATGTACTGGAGAACAAAGCTGTGTTCACTGCAGCTGGCGCAAGCTGGATGTACAGCCACTGGCGCGGTATTGATAAGCAAAAGACTCTCAACATGGTGCCTGTTGAAATGCCTGTATATCAACCCGTGTCGCACTACATCGGGGGTTACAATCCGATGTTCGCTGTCATGAAAAACTCCCCTGTCCGTGATGAAGCAGTCGATTTCCTTATGGAATTCAGCAAGCCAGCTACTGCTGAGAAATGGGTGCGCTACGCTAAAGCCCCATCTGGCATCAAAGGGAACCTCACTGACTCAGGAAACGATTCAGAGAATGCGGACCAATACGACCGGTTCATTAGCCACATAACTGAGAAATATGGAGGCAACGTCTACGACACAAAGACAGTTGATTATATCCTCGGACGCAAGTATAAAGACCTCAGTCCAAAGTTTTATCGCCATATTACGGCCGTAATGAACGGCGATATCACCGCAGAAGAAGCCTACGATCTTATCATGCAAGATGTAGCAAAATTTGATTCAACAAATCAATAGCATGTTCCGAAGCATAAGAAGCAAGGTTCTCACCTTTACCATCCTCCCTCTTACCATAACGCTTCTTATTATTGGTTTTTTGGCAATCATCGAAAAACAGAAGAGTGAAAATGACCTGATCATTAACAGACTTACTACCTATCGTGCTCTTCTTGAGAGTGGTGACCTCAGTCTTGAGAGCCTGAAGGATATTGCAAAGCTCGAGAGTCTCTTCAACGAGAAGGTAGAACATGCTGAAATTGTAAAAAACGATCACACGGTAAGTTATAGTACTCCCACAACACTGCCCGAGGAGCGGAAACTAATTACGCAGCCATTGATAGATGAAGCATTTGATGGAGTAGAGACTACATATTCAATTCAGGAAAATGAACGTTTGCTGCTGGTCTACGTCTCCCCCATCATCGTCAATGACAAAATTGTAGGGGCACTTCATGTAGATCTTGCCAATGAACAGACAGCTTCACGCATACTGCAATTCGCAGTCATGATAGTTAGTGCGGTTGTTATTGCAATATTTGTCTGCTACCTGCTCGTCTCCACACTTCTCTCAAGCACAGTTTTAAACAACATTAGTAGACTCAAACGTTCAACCCAGCTTATCGAGAGTGGCGACCTCGACACAAAGGTAGAAAGCTCTTCAGCAGACGAGATTGGCGAACTTGCACAGACGCTCGAACAAATGCGCAAAGAGGTTAAGAGTTCACGCAAAAGCCTGGAAGCGGTAAACAATGACCTCGAAAAGGAGGTTGCTGAACGGACTGTAGAACTGCAGCAAAAACTAGAGGAACTTGAACGTCTTAATCGTTTTATGGTGAACCGAGAGATTAAAATGATCGAATTGAAACGAGAAGTCGAACGTTTGAAACAGATACATGAAGTCGGACACTAAAAAAAAGCGCCATCCATGGGATGGCGCTTTTTTAGTGCTGATATCAATTAGTCTTCATCAGTGGTAAAGCTTTCCACTGAACCGCATTGGAGTGTGTCATCTTCGTCTTCATCCTCGTACTCAACGCACATGCGGAAGAAATACTCGGTGTCTTCGTTGAGGCCAGAGATGGTTGACCAGAACGTTCGTGAACCATCGAGACTCGATGCAACGCTAAACTTCTGAAGGTCATCACCGTCTTCATCGATGTCAGAGTAAGTGTCTTCATCCTCCACGTCCTCAACTTGATCCTCATCCTCACCGTAAACAAAGAATGCGAGTCCGTCATCGAAGTCATTCATGTCGACTTCTCCATGCAGTTCCGCTGAATCTTCATCAATGTCTTCAGCATCCTGTGTATCTACTTCTGGAATGTCTTCATCGTCGTTATCATCGTCGTCATCGCTGTCATCCTCGTCGCCTGACGTGAACGCAAGGATATCGCCGTAGGTTATGAAACCCGATGGATCTTCAGCGACAGCGCGAACATAGTAACGCTCGTCTTCATCGAGATCATCAACCTCCATCTCAAATTCCTCATCATCGTCCAAACGCTCATCGTCAGTCTCTTCAGTAAGACGACCGTCAGTACCGTAAATAAACCACACATCGGCATACGGAGCATCATCAAGCTCAACCTCGCCAGTGAAAGTTGCAGAATCATCGCCCTCCACTTCCACATCAGTGGTATCCACCTCAACATCGTAGCTGCCGTAGCCGCTTTGTTTATAGGTATGGGTGTATACCGGACCGTATCCATGCCCCATCTGCGCCTGCAGTGTCTGCAACTGCGCGAGAAGTGCATACACCTGATTGAGCAACCGCTGTATCTCAGCGGAATTTGTATAGGTTGCTGTTGTGTAAGGATATGTATATTGCGGATAGTAGTATGTGGCAGCAGAAGCTGACGGAGCAAATGCAGCAACCATCATCAATGCTGCAAGTACTCCCACGCATACCTTCAATCCGTTCTGTGCAAATGTCATCATAAGCTTTTATATTAGGCTATTACAAAGCGAATACTACGCTTTTGCGTGTTTTTTGCAAGAGATCATACCAAGAGGAACAGTAAGTTGGCTTGGAAGAATATGGCCTAGAATATGAGCTATCACTCCTTTGCCTCCCAGAAATTGTCTTGGCGCACCAAAAATTGTCTTGCTTTCTTTTGATCCTTCATGAGTGCTTTTACGAGTTTTTCAGCTCGGATGCCTTGCGACGCCTTTACTAAAAGAAAATCTCCCTCTCCTACCATCCGTTTTACTTCAGAGATCGCCTGCTGTACATCTTCATACTGGAATATGCATTTTTCGCTGAGTCCGTGCTCCAGAGCACCTTCAGCAATTTTGCGCGCCCGCACGCCAATGGTCACAAGCATATCTACCTTCGCTGCCAAAAACTCGCCAATCCGCTCATGCTCCCGCACTGAAAACTGTCCGAGCTCGAGCATGTCACCGAGCACTGCAATCTTCCTTCCCGCACACACCAATTCACTCAGCGTCTGCAGCGCATGCTCACAGGCAACAGGAGATGAATTATAGGTATCATCAATAATGAGTGATCCATTTACACCCGGAATGATCCGCATGCGGCCTGAGGGCGGCACATGTTTTTTCAATGCCGCAACTGCATCGGCAATAGTCACACCGAAGACGGTACCCACAGCCAGTGCGGCTGCAAAAGTATATGCGTGCTGTACTCCGAGCGAGCCGAGCACCTGGACCTGTTGTTTTTGGTGAATATGCTCAATAGTAAACGCAACTCCGGCAGGAACAGCACCATCGTATATGACCATATCATTCTGTGCAGTGAAATGGGACGGGCTGTATCGGCTAAAACCAAAAGATTGCTGGCGCACTTCAGGAAGGTGTTCAACGATCTTCTGATCATCGTTGTTGTAGATGAATACGCCATCGCTTTTAAGCGCGTACACTAGCTGCATCTTTTCTTCGACTACTTCAGCTGGAGAATTAAAATATTCAACATGCACAGGAACATCCGGCAGCCTTGTTACCACCACAACGTCAGGCTTGATCCACTGCGTCAACCGCTTCATATCACCTTTACGATCAACACCCATTTCAAGAATGAGCACTTTTGGATAATTGGACTGGAAAAGCGCATGGAGCGCTCCATCAAAGATATTCTTAACCCACAAAAAAGGATTATTCCACCCGTTTGAAAGTCCGAGCACGGTCAGTGCCACACCAATATCTGAATTGAAACTCTTTTCGCTTTTTCGTGCATGAACATGTTCTTTTAAGACCGCGTACACTGCATCCTTTGTTGAGGTTTTGCCAACGCTACCGGTAATTGCCACGATCTTCGGGCGTGTTCGCTTTAAAAGCACTTGAGCTTCAAATGTGAGAGCGGCAACAACAAACTTTTTAAATATTTCTTTCATGTCTTATCTGTCTGGCGGAACATTATAATAATTGATCAGGAATTTGGTGAGCTCCATAAAGGGCGAGGTGAGCGTCTCAGACGCATACTGCACTCCTTTTGGTTCAACAGTATACAGGAAAATGAGATATTCTGGCTCATATGCTGGGAAATAGCCAAAAAAGGAATGGAGAAACCGGTCTTCATAATATCCGCCATTCTCATTATCAGCTATTTGCGCTGTACCCGTCTTGGCAGCAATAGAATAGTGTTCAAGCTTCACCTTCCCTCCTCCGAGGGCCTCGTCAACTACCGTGGTGAGCATGCGTGAAATCTCTTCACTCGTTTCCTCACTCCACACCTGATCACCCTCAGGGTAGGTTATGTCTTTATAGGTTCCATCCTGATATTCAATACGCTTTGCTATATGTGGGGTTATAAGTTTGCCTCCGTTTCCCAATGCAGAAAGTGCACGAACGGTTGCAATAGGAGTAAGAGCAATTCCTTGACCGAACGAAGCAGTTGCATACTCCACATCGCGCGGAGAGTTGAGGTTGTTGATGAGTCCATATGTTTCATTTGGCAGATCGACCCCAGTTTCATTTCCAAACTTCAGGGCTTTAAAATATTCACGGAAGCGGTCCTTCCCCATGGTTTTGACAATAAATGAAACGCCGGTATTGAGCGACTGGTTAAGAACTGTCTGCATGTCCACTGTCCCTCTTCCTTTTCCGTCATAATTACGGATCGTGTAGGTATCGAGATCAATCGAACCAGAATCATAATAGGTAGTTGAAGGCGCAATCGCCTTGCTGTCCAGGCCCGCAGCTACGGTAAGCGCTTTGATGATCGATCCCATTTCATATACATCCTCAACCAACGGATTGCTGAACTGCGCCAGTGTTGCACCGTCGCGGTTGTTGAGATTGAATGTAGGCGCAACATTAAGTGCATAAATCTCCCCATTTTGGGGGTTTATGATAATTCCTCCCGTCAATTTGCTGCTGTAGGTATCTTGTATTTTCTGCAATTCACGATCGAGCATGCGCGCAACGGTTGGTTCAATAGTAGTGACAACGTCCCCTGTACGTGCTTGTGTATTATCAAAGATGACACTCCCCAGATTACTGAATATCTCAGCAAAAAAATTAACTGATATGCGTCCGTCGTCACGTGAAAGTACATCGTCATAATAACGCTCCAAACCATAGCGCCCGGTGAGGTCATCAGCTGATTCTTCCGTGTAGCCCACGAATCCAACAGCACGTGCGGCAAGATCTTCTCCAGGGTAGTAACGCCACTGATCGCGGTACAGCTGCACGCCATAGAGACCGAGGGCCTCTATTGTGTCTGCCTCATCGTTGCTTACTTGGGTAGCAATTTCCAGATATGTCCGCTCTTTGTTGCTTGCCTTATCTAAAAACTCTTCTTTTGAAAGAGGGAGGGCAAAAACTGACTGTATCTTGTCGTATATCACACCCGCGTCTTCAATGCGTGACGGGTCAATTGAAAGCACATACCCTGACTGCACAGTCGCGGCTGAAACTTTTTCGTCATCTTTTGTTGTAAAGAAGATACTGCCTCGGCTATAGAGCTCTTTCACCGTGTGGACGTACTGCCGTTCTGCTTTTGCAATATATGCATGGTGATCAAGTATCTGGATCTGATAGAGCCTCCCTAACAGGATGAGTGAAAGAAAGAGCACCACGCCGGTGATGATGCGTATTCTAAAAATGGCGCTCTTCCTCATGATCGTCTCATTATTGTCCTGCTTGTGTAGACAAAACAAGGCTCGCAGGAGTTTTGTCTATAAATATCTTTGCGTTTGTTTGCGTATAACCCTGGAGTGATGCAATATCGGAACTGACCTTATGCTGCGCTTCAATATATTGCCCTTCAAGTTCGCTTATTTCTGTTGCTATTTTGGTTATCTCCTGGTCGATCTCTGTACGAATAACCACATGTACAACAGAAGCACTTATAAAATAAATGTACAGACAGAACAAAAGCAGTGCAAGTGATGAAATTGCCGCAAAAAGAGTTTTTTCTATATGAATGCTCTGTGTTGCTGTTCTGTTCATATGCATCAAATTTTTTCTATGACTCGCAGTTTTGCGCTGCGTGCGCGTGGGTTTACTTGTAATTCTTCTTGCGATGGCTCGATTGGCTTTTTGTGTACGAGCACCGCTTTTTGATCGCGTGTGTATGTTCTGAAGGTTTCTTTCACGATTCGGTCTTCAAGGCTGTGAAAAGTGATGATCGCCATTCTTCCTTTTGGCGAAAGATGGGAGAATCCATCAATGAGCAGTTCTCTGAGAGCATCAAACTCGTCATTGACTGCAATTCGGAGCGCTTGGAACGTTTTGGTGGCCGGATGGATTCGTTTGTGGGTGTACATCCGCGGCACAGTAGCCTCTACAACAGCAGCAAGTTCCATTGAGGTTGAAATGGGTGAAAGCTCACGCATTTCAACTATCTTCCTGGCTATGCGTCGGGAGAAACGTTCTTCTCCATATGCATAGATGACATTGGCAATATCTTCCTCCTTCCAATCATTGACGATCTCGTATGCAGTGAATGGATACTTCCCTGCCTCCCCGTAGGTCATGAACAACGGTTCATCCTTTCTGAAAGAAAAACCTCGGGGTTCACCTGCCTCTCCATCGAACTGCTCCATCCTCCAACCGAGATCAGCCAGAAGTGCATCAATATGACTTACTCCCAGCTCATCAAGCACGGCGTGTATGTTACGGAAATTGTTTTCTTTGAGGATCACCTTCGCTTTAGACTCTTCTTGCAGAGCACTATTTGCCTGAAGCGCTGAGTTGTCGACATCAATGCCGATGAATGTTCCTTCCTTGCCTAATATTTTGAGTATCTCCCGTGCATGTCCTCCGCTTCCGAGCGTACAATCAACAACAACTGAATCTTGCTTCAGATTCAGCATAGAAACAGCTTCCTTTTGTAGGACGGTGATGTGCCTCATAAGCTTTGGTATTACGCACGAGCGTGTGGTTGTAGATGGTTACAGGACGCCGATATCTCCAAGTTTCTCAGCAAGCTGATCTGCCTGGCCTTCAATGCGACGTTTGTATTCTTCCCATTTATTCTCAGCCCAAATTTCTACACGATCATAGATTCCAGCAAGCACAACTTTTACTTCCAAGCCTGCAAAATCTTTTAAAAAATCTGGAACGAGAATACGTCCGACACTATCTACCTCAACCTCTACTGCTCCGGACAAGAAGAATCTGTTGAATCCTCTTGTATCCGCCTGTCCCAGTGGCAGTTGACCTACTTTTTGAGTGATCTGCTGCCACTGTTTCTGCGGATATACAAAGAGACAGTTATCAAGTCCTCGAGTGACGACAAGCTTAGTACCAAGTTCCTTCCGCCATTTAGACGGCATGGACAGCCGTTTCTTGGTATCCAACGTGTGCTTATATTCGCCAATCAACATACTTAATTAGTCTACGACACTTTCGCGCCGTTTCCTACTATCTCCCACCACTCCTACACTATACACCACTCTCTCCCACCAACAACCACAACACTAACGAATTTTGTGGATAAGCCTGGCAATTTAGCGCCCACGCACCAATACACGGCATATTGCTCAGATCACGAGATCTTCATCTTCGTACGTGGCAAAAAAGAAATAAATGTAGCTTTTTGTTGGGGTATTTACTTTTTATGAGAAGTATGATATAGTTTTCTGCGAATCAATGGCTTCAACAAGGAGGTTTGCCATGAAGTTCTTCGCACTTATTGGTGCGTTCATCGCACTCGCCTGTTTCGCATCGCCCACTCTGGCGAACAACCCTTGGGAAGGCCTCTTCGACAGGGCGACCCAGAACCAGGACGGCACCTGGACGGCGTCGGTGAAAATCCGCGCCACCGGCAAGACGCAGACCAAGCACTTCCAGGAATGTCGCAGGAAAAGCGGCAAGTGGGAGTGCCGGAACCAGATCGAAGGCGGCAACTCGGGAACACCTGTCGTCGAGGCAGAGGTCGAGGTGCATGTCACGGTCGAGGCACAGAGCGGTCACTGCCGTAATACGTCGTCGACCACCTGCTACGCGGTCTTCAACCCGCGGTACATGGCGACCGGACAGGTCAAGAACACTGAAGGGCGGCCCCAGGTCGTCAGCCAGTGCAAGCAGGCAGGCAGCAGCAGGTGCATCTTCGTCGAAGCACCGCTCCACAACTGGCAACGCGCCAACAACATCGCGCTCGATCGGACCGGCTGGCCGCTTCAGCGGTTCTAACCTCGGTTGGAACCACTGCGTTCAGCTCCAAAGAGCACGATACGAAAAGGCCTTGTGCATGATCAGCAATGATCAATGCGCAAGGCCTTTGTTTTTTATGCACGCAGTGCTCTGCGTGTTTTTCTTATGCCGCGGCTTCAGACTGCTCTGAGGTGGACTTTGCGTCCTTGGGAGCAAGCTGCAAATCGCGTTCTCCCTCGGTTACCAGAGCATCTGGATCGTAACCGATCCGTCGCAGCCTCCGGCGACGGCTCAGACCATCAAACAGATCATAGAGCGGTGTGGATGTTGGCATATGCGTACTCCTCTTCTTTTTGGAACTGGTGCCGCAGATAACAACTATATGGTGAGAGAAGAAGTTGCAGGCTCTGACCGCTGTCCGCCAAACAAACGTGCATCAGGATCTGCATATACAATTATTTTCGCAAGGTCTTCGCGAGTAAAGTCAGGCCATAAAACTTCAGTAGAGATGCATACGGACTGTGCAGACTGAACCGGCAAAAATGCTGAACTCCTCCACGATGCTATACCATCTTGTGGTGCCGGCATGCCTGTACGGATGACGATGTCAGGCTCGTTCCCTGCTTGTGTATCTAGGTTTTCTTGAATGTAGGCAGCAGTGATTGCATCTTTTGGTATATTTTCTTCAATCGTCTTCTGAACAAGGCGTGCAATTTCTTCTATACCATCGTAATTGAGAGCAATTTGGAGTAAGAACTCTGTGTTGTCACGTGATTTTGTCTCGACAATCTCTACTGATTTTTGTATAGCTTCGGGCAAACCTTCTTTATTGCCGATAACCACAACGCGAACACCATTTTCTATAAGTTCAGTAAGATCTTGTTCAATAAATATTTTAAAAAGTTCCCACAGACCACTGACCTCTTCTTTGTCACGTTTCCAGTTGGCTATAGCAAACGCAAACAAAGTAACAGTATCAATGCCAAGTGATGGACAGTCGCGGATGATATTCTTAACAGTCTGTACTCCTTTCCTGTGTCCCTGCAAGCGCGGCAAGCCGCGCTGTGTCGCCCAGCGACCATTGCCATCCATGATGATGCCTATATGCATATGTAGATAATACAAATCACGCTGCGATGAAGTTACACCGCACGCAATCGAGCGAGCACAAAATCGGTATCAAGCGTACTGAGGAACCACCCTACTTTCGGGCCGCTTTCCTTCCCCAGAAATGCAATGTAGATAGCAGTGAAGAAAGTTTTTGCATCCAGTCCAGACTCCTCTTTTATGCTGTGCGTGAGCTCATGGATAGCAGCACCATCTTTTTCTCCAAGTTCCTCCAGCTTGTTTGCAAACAAATGGAGTGCAGCTTTTTGTTGTGTGGTAAGTTCCTGCGCCTTTTCGGGAAGTTCATCCTGGAGTTTGAAGATGAAAGCTTCATCGGCATAATTTTCAAGCCACAGCTTTGCATACTGCATACGCTCGTCTATCTCATCCATATCCTCCTGTGTGAGCGACGCACCTTTCATGGCAACAAGCTCCTCCTGAAGTTTTATGTGTGGCATCTGTACAAGGAAAGCTATCTGTGAGAACCGCGGCAAAAAGCGTTTTGGCAGATGATCACGCTCATGCGGCATGTGTGCGAAGGTGAATACCTGTGTGTCGTCATCCTCAATACCATCCCAGTACTTCTCCGCAAGCTTGTCATAGGTGTCGAACAATACCGGAACAGCGTCTCCCTGTGGATCAAAATTGATCTGCCGATTAATAGGCGTCTTGATAAGAAGGAGGCGTAAGATATGTGGGGGCAAAAGATCACCAAGTGCAACGGCAGTTGCTGCATTGCCTTTTGATGATGACATCTTTTTTCCGCCTACAAGGAAGAACTCGTTGAATACACCGTAGGGTGGCTCATACTCAAACACCTCGCGGCAGATAGCCTCAGCAACCTGTCGTGCACCGCCTTTTGAATAATGATCTTTCCCCCCTCCTTCAAAGTGAACACCAACCGCCTTGAACTTTGCTCCCCAGTCGAGCTTCCAAGGAAGTTTTGCATTGCCATCAAATGGTGAGACTCGACCCTCATGTCCGCAGCCCTCTGCCCATGTAACTGCCTCAGATGAACAACGATACCCGACAGTCTCCCCGTCGAAGTCAGTGATGATCGTTGTACTCAATTTCCCGCACTGTTCGCACACGACATTAAGCGGATACCAATCCTCACTCTTCTCGCTTCCAGAGACTTCTTTGTAGATGTGGCGGACCACATCTCTTTTTTCGAGCGCTGCACGGATGGAATCATTCATCTTGCCCGACTTGTAGAGTTCAGTAGCACGGTAGACTTTTGCGTCAAAACCAATCTTCTTCAATACCTCAACATATTCCTGTCCATACAGTTCTGCAAAGTTCTCATAGCCCGGCTCAGGAGAAGGAATCATAAAAAGCGGCATGCCCATGTACTTTTGATACTCCGCCTCATCCAGGTAGCTCGGGATGCCGTCCATAGCATCGAAGTCATTTATCTCGAAATTGAACTCAACTGCTATCCCTCGGTGTGAAAGCACATCGGCAACCATTGCATGCAAAGCTGCCGAACGAAGGCTACCTACGTGTACTCTCCCTGATGCTGTTTTCTCGTCACGAACAACGAGCGGTTTCCCTTCAGTGATGATGTGTCCATAGCGGCGCACTACTTCATCAGCTATCTTATCGGCCCAAAACATAATAGAGACATAGTAGCGGGAAATAGCGTTTTTGCAATCTACATATAAAGAGCCGGGCCCTTTGGGCCCGGCTCTTTATATTTTTTATTGTACCTTGAGTACTTTGTATGTCTGCTTGCCTGATGGAGTGTCGAAGCTGAACGTATCACCTTTGGTCTTTCCCATGAGCGCTTCTCCCAATGGAGAGAGGTATGAAAGTTTGTGATCGTGGATGTTTGCCTCTTCTGAACCGACAATTGTATATGTATGACTTGCTCCTTCCTTGTCCTTTTGAATGGTAACCTGTGTGCCGAGACCGACAACATCCCCCTTTTTGTCGTGCGCAACAATCTTCGCTTCCTTAATAATCTTTTCGAGGTGATTAATGCGCTCCTCAATAGCAGCCTGCATATCGCGGGCTTCCTGATACTCAGCATTTTCTGAGAGGTCTCCGAGACTTCGTGCGTATTCGAGTGATTCCGCCACTTCCTTTCGACGTACGGTCTTCAGATGTTCAAGCTCTGCTTTAAGTTCTGCAAATTTCTCCGGTGTCAAAAATGCTTGTGTGTCGTTCATAATTTTATCTAAATTTGAAGCTTATTATACGCAGAACAATGGGGCGGTCAACGTGTGCATTATTCTGCCTCCTGCGTGATGACTTCAGCAGTCTCTATACCCAGATAATGTGGCGTGTGTTCGCTCATCCACTGCACAATATCCCCCATAACACGAGTACCTCCGAGCGCATTGCTACGCGGAGCTTTATCCATCATGAGGATGAAAGCATATTGTGGGTCCTCATAGGGAAAGAACCCTGCTGCCCATGAATTGACATAGGCATTGTCCGCGCCAATTTCGGCAGTTCCTGATTTTGCTGCAATGGCCACATCACTCCGCTCGAGCGCCCGTGCTGTACCTCCAGGGTAATTTGTGGTCATCCGCATACCCTCATGGATGATCTCTAGGCTCTCTGGATCGAGTTTCTCTTCTCGATATTCAGGAAGCTGATCCTTGACCAAATGAGGTACGAGAAACTTGCCACCATTGGCAAGGGCTGCGTATCCCACAAGCATCTGTAGCGGCGTCACTTGCCAACCGAACTGACCAATGGAAGTGTGGTACGTATTGCCGAGCCTCCAGTCTTCACCAAAGACCTCTTTCTTCCACTCAGGTGACGGTACTATACCTTCCTGTTCATTTGCAAGGACGATTCCAGTTTTTTTGCCGAACCCGAAAAAATCCATGTATTGTTTCATAAGATTGATTCCAAGACCCTTCTGATCACCAAAGCCGCCACTTATGTAATAGAAATAGACGTTTGATGAAAAAGCAATGGCCTCTCGCATATTCATCGCACCATGTGCGCGCCAGTCGGTAAAGCGCGAGGGATTGTCAGGGTCATACGGATTGGGGATCACGATCTCTCCGGTTGAGACGATAATCTTGTTTGGGTCAATGATGTTCTCCTGAAGCGCAGCATATGCCATAAATGGCTTAACAATCGATCCGGGAGCGTATAGACCTGCCAGTACTTTGTTGAGGAACGGGAAACGCTCATCACTGTTATACGCTTCTATAAGTTCGACATCATCGCCGTCTGCCATGACCTCAGGATCATAGGAAGGATAGCTCGTCATCGCGATAATCTCGCCGGTGTGCACGTTCATGATCGCTGCAGCACCGCTGCGGAATCCAGCCTGAATCGTACTGGTAGCAATTATGTCGTACATTGCCTCAGAGAGTGCAGCATCAATAGAAAGCGTTAGTTCCTCTCCTGAAATCGCGGGCTCCACCACATGCTCGCCAACAATATCTCCGAGTGCATTGGTTTCAACCAGCTGTTCCCCATTTTTCCCTGCAAGCATGTCATTGTATGCGCCTTCAATACCATTGCGTCCCAAATATTCGGTGCGGTAGTAAAAACCCTTTGCATCCTTTAACGGATAACTCACATAGCCGGTGAGCTGTCCCAGTCCTTGTCGATCTGTGTACGCACGCATAGGAAATGTGTATTCATCGCTCTTGTCTGGTTCATTCCAGGCAATAAGTTCTCCATTACGGTCGTAAATAACACCGCGTTCAGCAATGATAATTGTCTCGTCAATAGTATTGTTTTCGCTGACGTTCCGAAACTGCGCACCCTCCACAACCTGCAGTATGAATAGCTTGTATAAAAACCAGCCTGATATGAGCAGAAATATGATTCCCACTACTGCTACATTTCTGTTGGTTATAGGCAACTCTATACGCCCCTCCATTCTGCCTTGATTGAATGATGGCAAGTTCGATGCGTCCAGCAGTATCTCATCAAATGAAACTTCTTTCTTTTTGGGACGATTGAACATCATGAAACCTCATTGTACAACGAAATGCGCGGCTTCACCCATTCAATGATAAGCACGGCCAGTATAGTGCATATTGTGTAATAAGGCACTGACGTACCCATGCCGTAATACGCGTCTATAGCAGCGGCTATGACGATGAGTTCATATGCGGTATAGCGTAAAGCATACGCAAGCGCACATACAATAAAAAGTGCAGTTGGCGCCACACTAGCGACACAGGTTACACCCAACAATAGTAAAAAACGGACCATCATGGCTGTGTTTGAATAGCCCCGCTTGAGGTCGCACTTGAGGTTGCAGAGGAAGTTGATGTACTCGCGTTGCCTGTGGTAACCAATACTCCCTCAGGTACGGGTATTTTAAATACTTCGCTGCGGGTTTGTGCGACGATCTCCTCTGCTTCCTCAAAACTGATCGGTTCAAGAGGTGTGTCACCCACACTCACCAGCCGCAGCGAAGACAGCGGTATGTCAGGTGATACATAACCATATTGTTCCGGCCGTGTCGGGACAGAATCAATCACACTGACCGAACCATATATGCCAGAGGAGACAGACGGAAGAATGACCAAATCACCTTCCTTAAGTTCAATGCCCTGGGGAACACCTACACGCATCTGCCCACCTCCTACGCCCTGCGCATTTGTATAGATATTGGGTCCAAAAATATAGACTGACGCAGTGAACCCTGGCGAAGTCACAAGCTCAACTACAGAACTCTTCGGAAAGACTTTTCTGGTCATACCTATGACAGTATTGCTTCCTATAAATACGGGTGCACCTTCAACGATCCCGTCATCGTATCCCTTATCAAGCACCAACACATCGTAAGGAAGCTTATTCGGTCTGCCGATGATCCCCGCAACAATTCGCGTCTCTTTCTGGTCACCGAGCAGCGAGCGCAGCTCAGTGTTCTCTTGCGAGAGAAGATTGAGCGTAAACTGTTCGCCGCTCTGACTTGCTATCTGAGAACGCAGGACATCAATCTGCGCAATAAGTTCTTTGCGATCACGTAGATACTGCGGAAAACTGCCGGAAGATTCAGCAAGCCAGGTCTGCAGACTCTGCACAGGAGACATAACCAACGATACAGAAAGCGCCAGCAACTTCGGCACAGCAAAAAGAAGGAGCAACATAACTGCGCCTACTATAAGAAGACGTTTGATCTTTTTATTCCGAGAGGTATGGCGAGAGCTCGCCCTCGTTATCGATGAGGATCTCTTCATAGTCTTCAAGGTTCTCTAATACAATACCAGTTCCCCGAACAACTGCACGGAGCGGATCAGGAACAATAATCACTGGCACCTGCATGACCTCCTCAAGAAGAAGGCTCAGTCCTGGTATAAGCGCACCGCCGCCGGAGACATGGATACCCCGTTGCATGACATCAGCGAGCACTTCAGGCGGAGTTTTCTCCAACACTGCCCGCACCGCTTCGACAATAGTGTCGATCTGATGCGATATCGCTGCACGGATGTCCGTATCAGTAATGATGACCTCGCGCGGGAGCCCGGTAACAACATCGCGTCCACGAACGACCATTTCTTTCCCCCCGTCTTCATGTTGGACCGAGGCAAGCATGATCTTCGCATCTTCAGCACTTTTATCCCCCACCAATACTTTGAACTGGTCGCGGATGTAGCTCACGATCGCATCATTGAGATGATCGCCCGCAACACGCAGATTTTTGGCGGTAACAATGCCATTGAGAGATATCACTGCAATATCGGTAGTACCCCCGCCGATATCGATGATCATATTCCCAGCCGCCTTTCCTACCGGCAACTTTGCACCTATGGCAGCAGCCATAGGTTCTTCTATCAGAAAGACATCACGAGCACCAGCATTTTTTGCAGCGTCGCGAGCCGCACGCATTTCCACGTTAGTGATGCCCGACGGCACACCAATAAGAACCCGTGGGGCAACGAGTGTTTTAGTTTCATTGCGAACTTTATTGATCAGGTACGCAAGCATTTCCTCAGTCACCTCAAAATCTGAAATGACACCATCCACCAACGGACGCACCACTTCGATATGGTTTGGCGTACGCCCAAGCATGGTCTTCGCTTCATTTCCTACAGCAACTAGCTGACCGGTTCTTTTATTGATCGCAACAATGGTCGGTTCATTAAGAACAATTCCTTTGCCTTTGACGTACACAAGCGTATTTGCCGTACCCAGATCAATGCCGATATCAACTGATACAGCGTCCACCAACCTGCCGAGTTGTTTGAGGATGAACTTCATTACGCTTTACTAAATTTATTGAACAATTCTTCTTCCGTTGCATAGAAGACTTCCCCCGTAGCACGTTCGACTATTTCGAAACGCCCTTCCTCTTTGGTTTTTTTACTCACCACTAGTCGATACGGCAGCCCCATGAGGTCAGCATCCGCAAACTTTTCGCCCGTACGCACATCCCGATCATCATAGAGGACATCAACCCCCCGGTCATTCAGTTCAGCATAAAGCGTATCAGCGTACTCTTTTATTTCAGGATCGTCTGCGTTGAGACCAACCAGATGCACAGTAAAAGGTGCGATGCTTGTTGGCCATACAATGCCCTTATCATCCGACAAGAGATCAACGACCGTACCCATTGCACGAGCTGGGCCAATACCGTACGAACCCATAATAACTGGAAGCTCATTGCCTTCTTCATCCTTGAATGTAAGTCCAAGTGCTTCCGAAAATTTCGTTCCCAATGAAAAAATATTGCCCACTTCAATGCTCTTCTTTTCAGACAACTCATCTTGCGTAACACCGAGCTCGCTGAGATCAGCCTCCTCGAGCACTTCTTGATTGACCGCGATACCCTTCTGTTCATTCACGTACACAATATCCTCTCCTGCTTCAGCGAGCGTCTGAAACTCATGACTGAATTTGCAGAAAGCTCCGCCTGAAGCGAACGTCCTGTAGGTCTTGTCGCCGATGCCGATGCGCGTAAAGATCCTCATGTACGCCTGTGCACATGCTTCATAAAATGCATCGTGCTGTTCTTGTGTCGCGCAGAATGAATAGAGGTCCTTCATCCAGAACTCGCGCGTGCGCATGATGCCGCTTTTAGCACGCATTTCATTGCGGAACTTGGTCTGGATCTGGTACGCGAAAAATGGCAGGTCTTTATAAGAAGATACGTATTGGTGCATGATGTCAGTTATCACCTCCTCATGCGTCCAGCCGAAACCGATCTCTCCACCAGCTTTAAGCTCAGACTTAAACCACACATCCACCACCTCATCATTCCACCGGTCAGTCTTCTTCCAGAGCGAAGGGTCCTGCAGTGACGGCATGTGCAATTCCTGTCCGCCGATGGCATCCATTTCCTCACGGATGATAGTATTGATCTTTTCAATAACGCGCAGCCCAAGCGGCAAAAAAGAATACGCGCCTGCCATGTTCTTGTAGATATATCCTGCCCGGATGAGAAGTTGGGCATTCTTTGACACCTCATCAGAAGGTGCTTCTTTCCTTGTTTTTGTGAATAGTTGTGATTGTCGCATAAAACCTATCTAGTTAATAAAAAGTGAGAAGATATATAGTCCCTTGCGGGCATGTGAATATGAAATAAATGCATACAATCCCGTGCACGCGCTTACGCGAGCATAGTGCCATCATTCTACCCTACCGTGCGCGTATTTCAATTTTGTCCTCAGGAAATTGACAAGTCTGCGTTTTGTAGCATTATGGATCCACTCGAACAGGAGACGAAAATGGTTCTTCGCAAACTTGCCGGGATGGTGGTGATCTCCTTCGGAATCATCTCCTTCCTCTACGGAGCCTACCTCTTCATCGACTACCACGGAGGCTTCACCTATCTTAAGGAGATGTGGGGGCACGTTGCTGCGAAGCTCAGCGAGATCCCCAATACCGCCGAGTTCAAGCAGTACCTTGCCGTCGGCGGCGCCGTGTCCTTTATCGTTGCAGGAATACTGCTTATCTTTTGGGGCGACAAGCTCCTGAAGAAGTGAGCAACAGCGCTCTAGCAGCCCCGACCTTCGCCGGGGCTGTTCTTATAGAAGCTTGGCGATGTCGCTGTAGGTTACTGCGACCATAAGTGCCATCAGAAGAATGAACCCGAGGGTATTAAGCCGCGATACCCATATAGGATCAATCGGTCGGCGAATGATCGCTTCAATACCGACAAACAGAAGTCGGCCACCATCAAGCGCTGGAAACGGCAACAGATTGATAACCGCAAGGTTAAGTGATATCACGGCAGTGAACATCAGAAGTGAAGCGAATCCAAATTCAGCAGCGTCCCCAACTAATCCGACGATTCCAACGGGACCGGCAACTTGCGACAGGTCAGCATCAAACTGGAAGATATCACGCAATAATGTGAAGATGCCGACAGTGATAGCTATAAGTGTCTTCCCGGTGGTGATTGTTGCATCATAGAGCGCAACGTGAACAGGTTTTTGTACTGTCTCAACAAGAGAAAGGACTACGCCAATAGCCTGTTTACTGGCATCCTCTTCAATAAGTCCTGATTGTGGCGTGATCTGCGCAGTATGTGTTTCTCCTCCCACTTCATACTCAAGCGTAAGAGACTGTTCGCTTCTGGTGTGAGCGCTGAATGCAGAGGGGGTTAACGCTTCGTTCTCCCCTGCTGCATAACTTTTGATAACTGCTCCCGCACGAAGTCCGGCTTCTGCTGCAGGACTTTCCGGTAGTACTTCCACAACAACAAGCTCAGCACGTTGTGTAGCTTCAGACTCATCCACAACAGACGGCACTCCAATAAGAAAAACAATGAAAAAGAGGAGCCATGCAAACAGTGCATTCATTGAAACACCAGCAATAAGCACTGCAACCTGCGCCCATTTGCTCTTCGATGTAAAGGAACGCGAGATGTCCTTTCCTTCCTCTGAGGACTCTGCCGCATCCTGCGCATTCTCTCCAAAAATACGGACAAATCCTCCTATGGGCAGTGCATTAAATGTATATTCAGTTTCACCTTTCTTGATACCGAAAAGCTTTGGCGGAAACCCAATACCAAATTCGTCCACGCGCATGCCTGTTTTTTTTGCCACAATAAAATGTCCCCACTCGTGCACAAGGATGAGCACAAACAAGACTATGAAAAAAAGGAGAATGGTCATACGTTATCTTTAAATAAATAATGTGAAATGATGCTGAGAACTGAGTATACCATTATATGATGAGTCGAACTTCCAGTTCCAGGTATCTACCCCAATGTGGGACATCGGGAATGAAATTCAGCATTATTGCTACGCTCTGTGCTTTATTTATTTATCTCTGCTTCTTTCTTTTCGTAAAAGCTATCAAGAGTGCGATTCGCTCCATCAACCTTTTTCTGCGCAGCTTCCTTCTGGGCAAATTTTTCATCTTCGCTTATCTCGCCGTCCTTCTGAGCTCTGTCGATCTCCTTCATGATCTCATCGCGCGCAGCGCGTACTGACACACGAGCCTCCTCGAGCTTATTTTTCGCCAGCTTCAAAAGCTGCACACGGCGCTCGCCGGTGAGCTCGGGGAATATCACCCGCAAACCTGAAGAGTCGGTCACCACCGACACACCCAGATCTGCGTCTCGGACAGCAGCCTCAATCGATTTCACAAGACTTGCGTCCCACGGCGATACGCGGAGTGTCCGCGCATCTTCAACCCCTACTGAAGCAACCTGCTGCATAGACATCATGGAACCGTAACTTTCCACTTTTACGCTATCAAGAAGTGCCGGAGTTGCCTGTCCTGTTCGGATACTGCTGTATTCAGTGGTGAGCCATGCCTCCACTTCCCTCAAACGTGATTCAAAATCATTCATATATACATATAGCTAGCTACAAATCGCATTGTAGCATAATACGGTTACACTCTCAGAGAGAGGGCAAGCTCCTCAAGAAGCATTTTAAGAGAGGCACCCCTGCTCCCACTATAATTCCGTACAAAAAGAACACTCTGGAGGAGTTTTTCGTTCTTTTCTGCCCCTTCTACTTGGACCTCCTGTTCACATCCGCGGAGTATGGATTCAACTGCTGCGGTGTCTTTGTTCTTTGTCCATTCTGCAATACGAGCAAGACGTTCGCCATATGATGCATTTTTAAAAGCTGTATAGGTACTGGACACATCCTCTTGCGTGCGCGTATGCTCCTGCTCATACAGCCGCGACCGGAGCGTCGGCAACAAGAAAGACCCTGGAGGTAGTATCAGATAAAAACGAGCATGTTGCGGCGGTTCTTCCAAAAGTTTCAAAAGCGCATTTTGTGCTTCCACTGCCACATCGTTTGTCGCAATTACAAACACTCGTACAGATGAAGCAAACGGTGTCTGAGAGGCTTGCTCCGACAATTCCCGCGCATCATCAATACCAAACCGATCTTTGATGAGATGGAGGACGTCAGCCCCCTGCTCCAGATACGCATCAGGGATCCCGGAAAGTGCAAGAGAATCAGCAAATATGAGTATCGCGTGGTGTTCATTCATATGTTTATTATGAATGACCCTCTGCATTCCGTCTACTTTCGGTTTTGGCGTATCAAAATGTGACGCACCACACGCCGCAGGTAATGCTCAAAAGTTTCTCCGTGTTCATGGACAACCCCTTCTGCATAGCGCCATCCGTTCATAGTATCAGCGATATCCTGCTTGATGGCAGTTGCAGAGCCTTCAAACCTTCCCGCAATGACCGCAGCCATGGTTAGCGGAGCGAGTTTCTTAAAAAGCGGATGTTCCCTGCCCTTGGGACCAGTACCGAGGAACCCACTTTTCTTAAAAAGATCCCACTCCAAAAGAAGCTGGCTCAAACCATCGTCAACGTCGGGCGCCATGAGAGGATCCATTGCGGCAACGCGTGCCTCTTCCTTCTGCTTTTCAGTAAGGACCTCCTTTTCTCTGTTGGCCCGCAACAAATCCTGCAACTGCTTTTCCTTTGCAACCGAATGCATGCCGTGTTCCTGTTGTGGAGGTCGTTGCACAAAAGAAGGTTCCGTTCGACTCAACTGTTCTCGAACCGAAGGCATGGATGTACTTATACGCTGTTCTTCAGGTCTGGGTGCTCTTTCCACAGGAGCGGGTGTAGGAGTTGATTGTTCTTCCGCGTGTACCGGTACAGGAATAGACGGTGCTTTTTTTTCAATGACAGGTGCGGGGGCAGGAGTTGCGTCTTGTGGTACAACCTCAGGCTCT
>CBFGXL010000014.1:0-19970 GCA_965652925.1 uncultured bacterium
ATAAGTTTTTGTACATTGGTGCCCTTGTGTCTGTCTTTATGAATATAGTCGAGACTTGTTGTGCCACCGATCTTCACCACAAGCTCCTGTGAATAAAACGGCACCTTTTCCAAAAGTGCATCACGTTTTTTACGGTCAGGATCGTATGACATCTTAAGGTCAACGGGAGCAGTGTTTCCAATCGGACTGAAGGTTATCTGTGCACCTCGATCTTCAATGGGATCCCATGCTTCGTTGGGTTTTTCTGGAAGTAGCTCTAAAAGCTGAGCAATATGATTGCGTATTTCTGCACGCTGCTCATCTGATAGTGGAGTATTCCATAGGGGATTTCCTTCGGGATCATAGGCCTCATTGCCATTTTGTCCAAGTTTATATGCGTAGAGATCGTTGCTTTGCCAAGCTATTTTTTCGCAAAGCTGGCCAGAAACGATGATAATATCCTGCTCTAGGGAGGATAAAAGGTCATACATCTCCGTCAGTATAGGTTGGCGTGAGGGTGCGATGGTTTTATCAAGGTCAAAGAAAAGATGTTTGTAGTGCATGGGCATGATAATACCTTATTTTGCCTTGTTTTTGCATATCCCCAGCTAATTGTGATTTTTAGGCTTTCTGTGGTACTATACCGGCGCAAATAGAGTGATTTAAAATCTATTTCGCCCGGTGAGCAACGGTAATTTTGGACAACAGAGCCTTAAATTGTATGAGCAATTTAAATCTTAATTTGTCCCGAATTGCCTCGGGAATACGCTAGATTTTAAAACGCTCGGATTTGCACGAACTATGCTTTCATTCGTACAAACAGCGCATGCAGCAGAAGAAGGGATCTCCATACACCTCGCACCAGATATTGTGGGGACGGTTTTTGGCATGCCGATAACAAGCACGTTGCTTACCGTATGGCTTACTATGGCGGTACTGATTGCGCTTGCCTTTTTGATACGATCGAAACTTTCACTTGTACCAGGCAAACTTCAGATTGTCGCTGAGTCACTTATTGGTGCAGTACATAGCTATATGGCAGATGTATTGGAAAGCAAAAAACTGGCAACAAAGTTTTTCCCGCTCGTCATGACAATTTTTATCTTTGTTCTGACAATGAACTGGATGGGACTTATGCCATTCATCGATGCTGTTGGCATTCACACTGAAGCTGAGACCCATGGAGAAGTTGTGGCGAAATTTGTGCCATTTTTTCACCCGCCTGCAACTGATCTCAACATAACGATCGCATTTGCAATCGTGGCATTTGTTGCCATCGAACTTGCAGGAGTTGCTATGCTTGGTTTCTGGAAATACGCAGGGAAGTTCATTAATTTTAAGTCGCCATTGGCTTTTGTTATTGGACTCATTGAACTTTTAAGTGAAGTGGCCCGTCTTATTTCGTTCTCATTCCGTCTTTTTGGAAATATTTTTGCCGGGAAGACGCTTCTGTTGGTGATCATGTTCCTTACAACACCATATATCCTTCCCGTGCCCCTTATTGCATATGAGTTCTTTGTAGGTTTTATACAGGCGTTCATTTTTGCTATCTTGACACTGTACTTCATAAAGCTTGCAATTGAGGAACCACATTAGTAGGTAATCACGAGTCCCGAATATTGGACGTGACTCGTACTTGTCTATTAACAATAAGGTAAACAATTAAAAAGATTATGACACCAGAAATGGAATTTGCCCTTCAGGCATCACAAATGAGTGCTGACTCAATCAAAGCGATTGCGATGGCGCTCGCTGCAGGTATTGGCGTACTTGGACCAGGTATTGGTATTGGTATGCTTGTATCAAAGGCTCTTGAGGCTATTGGCCGCAACCCAGAAGCAGCTGGAAAGGTACAGGCGACGATGTTCATCGGTATTGCATTCGTTGAAGCGCTTGCGATCTTTGCACTTGTAGTCGCATTCGTTATCAAATTCGCTTAAGTAGCTTGTGTTACGTTGCGCAATCAAACTCTCTTATAACTAATAACAAAAGACCATGGAACAACTACTTCACGCATTCGGAATTGATGTAAAGCTCATCATTATCCAGATCATCAACTTTGTTGTATTGGCTGGTCTTTTGTCGTACTTCCTCTACAAGCCCGTTCTAAAAATTCTCACTGAGCGTGAGGAAAAGATAAAAAAAGGCATTGAAGACGCAGAGGCTGCTGCAAAAGCCAAAGCTTCAGCACTTGAGGAGAAGCAGGCGGTTCTCTCAGAGGCACAAAAAGAGGCGCAAGAAATAGATGCCCGAGCTAAAGCGTTTGCAAAAGAAAAGGAAGAAGAGATAGTTACTGCTGCACAAGCAAAGGCTTCCGATGTCATCAAAGACGCTGAGACAAAGAGCGCTTTGCTTAAAGAACAGGCTCTTAAGGAAAGTGAGGCGGAGATTGCAAAGCTCGCTGTTCTTGCAGCAGAGAAAGTTCTCCGTGAAAAAGCATCATAATCATGAAAAAACAGTACATCAAGGCAATTGTTGATTTGCTCCTACAGGGTAGGGATATTGATGCTGTGCTTTCAAACTTGAATAAGGTATTGCATAAGCGAGGTCATGAACGTTTACATGCGCAGATCCTTAAAGGAATAGTTACAGAACTTAAGCAGCAGGAAAAAACACTTGCTTCAACCGTGGTTGTTGCAAATGAGGCTGATGTAGAAAGTTTTAAAAGTACTATTGCAGATGCATTGCAAAAACTCGGAGGCAGTATGGACCAGGCGCATGTGACGGTAGATCAAACACTCATCGGCGGGTTTATTGCATCAAATGAAGGGAAACTTATCAATCGATCATACAAAGAAAAACTTGTTTCTTTGTATCGATCAATCACCAAGTAATTATTATTAACATTCACCAGTATGAGTACAGCAATTATTGAACGCATAAAGAAGGAAATTGAGAATCTTGACTCTTCATCAGAAGAGAACGTTTCTGAAGTGGGTACTGTGACGGTTGTTGGAGACGGTATTGCCGAAATCCAAGGCCTTGAGCAAGCACAGATGATGGAAATGGTTATCTTTGAAGATGCTCAAGGAAAGAGTCTCGAAGAAACGCTGCAAAAGAAAGATGCTCTTTTTGGGCTTGTTTTGAACCTCGAAGAGGATACGGTGAAAGTTGTAGTGCTTGGTGAAAGCAGCCGCGTGAAAGAAGGGATGCGCGTTGCACGTACTGGTAAGCTCCTCTCGATCCCTGTTGGTGCGGATATCATCGGCCGCGTGATCTCACCGCTTGGCGAAGCTATTGATGGTAAAGGAGCCATCAAAGCAGATACGGATATGCCGATTGAGCGGGTGGCATACGGTGTTATGGAGCGTTCTTCTGTGAACGAGCCTATTCACACTGGTATTAAAGCAATCGACGCAATGATCCCTATCGGACGTGGTCAGCGTGAACTTATCATTGGCGACCGGGGAACAGGGAAGACAACAATTGCAATTGACACCATCATTAACCAAAAGTACGAGCCAAAAGAAAAACGTCCAATTTGTATTTATGTTGCAGTCGGACAAAAGCGTTCGAAAACAGCAAGTATCATGGCAAAGCTGGAAGAAGCTGGCGCTATGGAATACACAACTATTGTCGCAACTTCAGCCGCAGAAGCATCTCCAATGCTTTTCTTGGCTCCGTTTGCAGGAGCGGCTATCGGTGAATATTTTATGCAGCAGGGCAAAGATGTGATCGTGGTTTTTGACGATCTCTCAAAGCACGCGAATGCATACCGCCAGATGTCGCTTCTTCTGCGACGCCCTCCTGGACGCGAAGCGTACCCTGGAGATATCTTCTACCTCCACTCCCGACTTCTTGAACGATCTGCAAAGCTTTCAAAAGAGCTTGGTGGAGGTTCAATTACAGCACTTCCTATTATTGAGACACAAGAAGGAGACATTTCTGCTTATATTCCAACAAACGTGATCTCGATCACTGACGGACAGATTTTTCTCGAAACAGACCTTTTCAACAAGGGCGTTCGTCCAGCGATCAACGTAGGAAACTCTGTTTCCCGCGTAGGTTCTTCTGCACAAACAAAAGCAATGAAGAAAGTCTCAGGAAAGATCAAGCTCGAGCTTGCGCAGTTCCGTGAACTTGAAGCGTTTATGCAGTTCGCCTCTGACCTTGATGAGGATACCAAGAAGCGCATTGAGAGCGGACGTAAATATGTTGAACTTTTGAAGCAAAAGCAGGGAAATCCAACCCCGTTCTTCAAGCAGGCGATCGCGATCTATGCTGCGAACAACGGCATCTTTGACGGTGCGCAAGTTGAAAAGACCCGTGAGATTGAGGAAGCGCTTCTCTCATATATTGAGAGAGATCATAAAGATATCTTTACGACTATAGAAAGCGGACGGGAACTCACGGATGAAGTTGTTGAGAAGCTCAATACAGTTCTTGCTTCATTTAAAGAAGCACATCAGCATCTTTACGCATAATATCTCCCCATGGCACTCAAGCAGATTAAAAACAAAATAGTTGCTACCCTCAAAACTGGCAAAGTGACCAAAGCTATGGAGGCTGTGTCTGCAGTAAAAATGCGTAAAAGCCAGCAGAAAGCATTTGTGGGACGACCATACGTGCACTCTGCTATGCGTATTTTGCAGCGTCTCTCAGAGTCACAAGAAGGGCTTTCTCATCCGTTTGCACAAAAGAAGGAGACTGGGAAGGCTCTTGTGGTTATTGTAACTAGTGATAAAGGTCTGGCTGGAAGCGTCAACAGTGCCGTTTTGAAAAAAGCTGAGGCATTGTTGAAAACCGAGACTGTGACCGATACTATTTGTATTGGAAGAAAGGCAGTGGAGTTCGCTCACCGAGAACAAAAAGATATTCTTTCGTCATTTACTAATGTAAGTGACAACGTCGTGCTGGATGATGTGTACCAAATAGCCTCACTTGTTGTTGAGAAGTTTGCAACAGGGCAATACAAGACTGTGCATGTGCTCTACCAAAACTTTATTTCAACTTTTGAGCAGGAACCAACACAAAGACAGATCCTTCCCCTTGATCCCGCTGAAATTCACTACATTATGCAGGGGATTCGTCCAAAGCATGGAAAATGGAGTAGCGAGTCAACTAATCCGGATACACAGATTCTCTATACGATTGAACCGTCTGCAGAGGAAGTGCTCAATACGCTTATACCGCAGCTTGTACAGATCATGCTCTACCATGCACTTATAGAGAGCAAGGCGAGCGAACATTCGGCTCGTATGGTAGCCATGAAGAATGCAACAGACAAGTCGAAGGAAGTAGCACGTTCATTAACACTCCAGTACAACAAACAACGCCAAGCAGCTATTACTGCCGAGGTGTCTGAGATTACTGGGGGTATGGAGGCAATGAAAGAGTAGTTATTAGAAGAGTCAAATTTTAGTATTAAATTTACCAATATGAAAACAGGAACAATCACACAAATTATCGGCCCGGTAGTAGACGTCCACTTTGATGAAGGCGTGCCAGAGCTCCAGAATGCGCTCACGGTGGCAAAAGAAGGCGGTGAGACTATCACACTTGAAGTTGCACAGCATGTGGGACTCAATCGCGTGCGCGCAATTGCGATGCAAGATACCCAAGGACTCACACGCGGAATGAAAGTTGAAGACACCGGTGATGCGATCTCTGTTCCTGTTGGCGTACAGTCACTTGGACGACTCTTCAACGTGCTCGGAACTACGCTCGACGGGGGAGATTCCCTCGATAAAGGGGAAAAGCGAGCAATCCATCAGGAAGCTCCAGCGTTCGTTGACCAATCTACAAAAACAGAAGTTTTTGAAACGGGTATCAAGTCGGTGGACTTGCTTGCTCCATTTATCAAAGGAGGAAAGGTTGGCCTCTTCGGAGGAGCGGGTGTGGGAAAGACGGTACTCATCCAGGAGCTCATTCACAACGTAGCGAGTAACCATGGAGGATATTCTGTGTTTGCCGGAGTGGGAGAGCGTGTGCGTGAAGGAAACGACCTTTATCATGAAATGAAAGAGTCAGGAGTGCTTTCCAAAACCGCACTTGTGTTCGGACAGATGAACGAAGTGCCGGGTGCTCGCGCTCGTGTTGGTCTTACCGGACTTACTATGGCTGAAGCGCTTCGCGACGGAGAGGGAGGGAAGGACGTACTCTTCTTCATGGACAATGTGTTCCGCTTCACCCAAGCAGGCCAGGAAGTATCATCACTTCTTGGACGCGTTTCTTCTGCAGTGGGTTACCAACCAACACTCGCTGAGGAAATGGGTAAGATGCAGGAGCGCATCACTTCAACAAAGAAGGGTTCTATTACATCAGTACAGGCAGTGTACGTACCAGCTGACGACCTTACTGACCCTGCTCCTGCGACCACGTTCTCACATCTGGACTCTACCGTGGTGCTCTCTCGCCAGCTCGCGTCACTTGGTATCTACCCAGCGATCGACCCGCTTGAGAGTAACTCTTCAGCACTTGATCCAATGATCGTAGGCGAAGAACATTATCGTGTTGCTCAGGGAGTTAAGCTCGTACTGCAGCGTTACAAGGATTTGCAGGACATCATTGCGATCCTAGGAATCGAGGAACTTTCTGAAGCAGACAAGACACTTGTATACCGCGCTCGAAAGATTCAGCGTTTCCTCTCGCAACCGTTCAGCGTTGCGGAAGTTTTCACCGGCGCTCCCGGAAAGTACGTACCACTTTCCGAAACGGTACGTGGATTTGGAGAAATTCTTGACGGAAAGCACGATGATAAGAACGAACAGGCATTCTACATGAAGGGTGGAGTGGATGAAGTTGTTGCATAATTTTCATTTCATATGGCACAGCAGAAACTACTCAAACTCACCATTGCACGCGTAGACGGGCCACTTTTTGATGGAGAAGTGGTGTCAGTTACTGTGCCTGGAGCATCCGGTGAAATGACACTTCTTGCAGAACATGCCGCCCTTATTTCGCCTTTAAAAAAAGGCACCGTCACTTACAGAAAAGCTGATGGGGTGGTGGAGATGCACGAAATAGACTCAGGAACTCTGGAGATAAGCTACAATCACGCGACTATTCTGGTCTAATGTTATAAACACAGCAATAAGAGCCCTTCTGGGCTCTTATTGCTATATTAGAAACATATGGACATGTTAATCATTCTTGCTGTGATTTTGCAGTCAATGGCAATCTCACTCGGTGTCGGATCTTCAACGCTTGCGATTATTAATTTTTTCGTAGCAATCGCTGATGGAACTATCGACACCCAGGAGCGCAAATTAATGGGTGTTGTGTATATTGTGTTGCGTGTAGCGATGATACTCATCCTTATACTCGCTGCGTTTATAGGACTACTGTCCTACGCAGATGCGGGGATGTTCTATTTCTCGCCGTTCATTGTTGGCATGTGGACGCTCATTGCAGTGCTGTATGTCAATGCGTATCTTATGACCAAGCACATTATGCCTTCCAATATCGGACCAGCACTTCAGGCATCAACTTGGTATACGCTTGGAGTACTCTTCTCACTGATCCCTCTTGGCTTAACAGCATTTTCGTATATCGAATTTCTCGTCGGCTATGCAGCAGCAATCACACTCGCTATTGCAATAGTCAATGGAACAATGGCGTATCTCAAAAAGAAACACGAACCGACAAAACCTCAGGCATAAACAAATTCACATATAAAAAACCCGCGATAGTCGCGGGTTTTTTATTATCTTTGTGCTGTTGTATGCGTAAGCGCTTTTGCACGCTTTTTCTTCTCATTCCTGTAGAAAAGTGTTGGTACCAACACGAGAGTGAGAACCATCGCAAAGGTTAGTCCGAACATGATCGCAAACGCAAGCGGACTCCAGAAATCAGAAATAGTGGAAAGTGGCACCATTCCGACAACAGTAGTAATGGTCGTCAGTAGAATTGGTCTAAATCGTGATACTGCAGAGTCAGCAACAACGTCTATAAGCTCGCCGGTATGATTATTAAGCTGATGGATCATCGAATCCATGAGGATGATCGCGTGGTTGATAATAACTCCAGCAAGCGCGATCACGCCAAGAATAGAAGTGAATGACAGTGACTGTCCGGTAAGCGTGAGGCCAACGATCACTCCAATAAGTGAGAGCGGAACAGCAGACAGGAGGTACAGCGAGTACCTGATAGAGTTGAATGCCAGAACGAGAATTGCAAGCATGAGCACCAACCCTGCAACAAATGCCAATCCCATCTCAGTAAATGATTGGTTGATGTCCTCGGTCTCACCTCCATATGAGATACGTACGTTTTCGGGTAGCTGCAGTTCTGCTTCACGAGCTTGGAACGCCACGACGATCTCACCTGCAGTTGTTTTTCCTTCTGTATATGCGCTTACGGTCTCAACCCGTTCCTGATCCTCATGTGCTATAGCGACATTCGCCGGCTGCAGATCCTCACGTATGATCGATCCCAAGAGGATTGACCCTCCATCCTGTGTTGGCAATGACAGATTGCGCAGAGCATCAAGTGTGATCTCTGGCGTTGCAGACGGGTCGGTAGCAAGCGGATCAACATTAAGCCGCACGACCACGTCGATATCAGTTCCTTCCTCAGTTATCGTAGTAGCAGTTGATCCAAAGACAGCACTGCGAAGCACTTCGCCCACAGCAAACGGTGAAACTCCTGCTGCAGTTGCTTTAGCGCGGTCAACACGAAGCACCACCTCTGTTGCATTGGAATTGGTCGTAGAGGTCACATCGCGAGTTCCTTCAATAGAACGAAGGATTGCTTCAGCCCTGCTTGTTACCGCAACGACACTCTCCCGATCTTCACCGATAAATCGGATAGACACAGGTGCTCCTGTAGCTGGGCCGGTTGCAAGCTCACTAATGGTTACTTTTGCGTCTCTGATATCTGCGTAGGTCTCACGGAGATCTGCTGCGATCTCTGCGCTATCCTCTGTGCGGTCTTTCTTGAGCGTGACCGTGATGTTGCCGTAGCGGCCTCCCGCTAGTCCACCTCCTGTGAATGCAGAGCCTGCACCAGCTGTTGAGGTGAATGATTCAACATATGGTTTGTCATAGAGCAGTTCCTCAGCCTGACGGACAAAAAGATCGGTCTGTTCAACTGGCGTGCCTTGCTTCGCTTCTATTTCAACGAATACGTAGTCCACGTCCTCCGGCGGGAAGAAGATGACCTTAAGGAGTCCGGTGAAGGGAAGTGAGAGCGACAAAATAAGCGTGATAACAAGTCCCCAGATAAAGATTCTCTGTGCTTTTGTGTTCTGCGAAAATCGGACCAGATTTTCCCGATACCATGCTTGCGCCTTGTGCGTATATTCTTCCTGCAACTCCTCAAATCGGTTTGAACTTGAGTGTTTGGTGAGATAAACAGCAATAAGCGGCACCATGCCGAGCGCAACAATGATCGAAGCGATGAGCACGAATATGATCGTAAACGGTATTGAAGCAATGAATTTACCTACGATCCCAGAAAGGAAAAAGAGGGGGAAGAAAACTGCTACCGTCACCATAGTACCGCCAATAAGCGGCCACGCATATTCTTTGATCGCTGCTTTTGCAGCTTCATCAGGATTGCGGTACTTGCGCATGCGCGTATGGATCGCTTCAGTGACCACAATACCTGAGTCCACAAGAATACCGATTGCGAGTATGAGTGCGAAAAGCGAAACGAAGTTGATAGTGTTGCCAGACGCATACAATCCGATGAAAGCGATCACAAATGACAGCGGGATCGAAAGCGCGGCAACCAGTGACTCACGCCATCCAATAGTAAGAAGAAGACAGAGAATAACAAGAATCACGGTTTCAAAACCGACTCCAACAAGCTCTGAAAGCTCTTCCTTCACATCTTCACCTGAGTCGAAGACTATCAGTATCTGAGAATCAGCAAGACGACCGCCTTCCTGAAGCATCTCAGCGAGTTTTTCATGTACTGCCTCAGACATTGTGGTTACATCAACACCAGAACGCTTATAGATCGAAAGCGTCATCGCTTTCTCTGAAGGCGCTCCTTCTACAGACACGCGTGAGGTAGTGGTCTCTTTTTCTACGTTGTCGACAACATCAGCGATATCACGTATATAAACCGGAGTGCCAGCAACAGTACGCACAGGGATCTCATTGATCTCCTGAATATCAAGTATTTTGCCTTCAAGACGAACAGAGTACTCGATTCCGCTTGTGACAATGGTTCCAACTGGGAGTGTTACGTTAGCGCTCTGAAGTGCTGCGCTTACTTCACCAAGCGACAAGCCATACGCACGAAGCGCTTCTTCTTTAACAAGTATCTGCACCTCGCGTGGCCGTGTTCCGGTAACATCAACCTTGGCAACACCAAATACACCTTTGAACTCATCTGCAAGGTCTTCGCCAAGTTTTGTGAACTCTACCGGTGAAAGATCAGACGAGATGGAAATAACTAGAATAGGCTGATCTGCGAAGTTCACCTCTGTTACTGTGGGGTCAGTTGCATCTTCAGGAAGCTCACCCTTTGCCTGATCAACGGCATCTTTGAGATCTTGAATAGACTTATCAATATCTGCATGCGCGTCAAATTCAGCGGTGATCACTGAAAAACCCTCACGTGATGAAGAGGTGAGGCGATCAAGGCCGTCAACGTTTGCTATTGAGTCCTCAAGTTTGTTTGTGACAAGCTCCTCGACATCTGCAGGCGATGCACCTGGAAGCGCTGTAGATACAATACCAATAGGGACAATAACCTCAGGAGCCGACTCCTTAGGTATGGCCAAGACTGCATAGGCTCCTGCAGCACACAACGCTGTAATAAGGAGCCAGCTGAACTGGCGTTTCGCCAGAAAGAAATTCCAAAGCCAATGCATATTATTGCGCAGTTACTTCAACTTTCTCACCTTCACGCAGACCGCGGACGTCAGTGACGATCACGGTATCGGCAGTAAGACCTTCAGTTACCTCAACGACGTCTCCCATGACCTTTCCGATCTGGACCTTATGTGCAACCAAGGTACTGTCTTGTGAGAGGGTAAAAGCGAAATAGCCATCTGAAGTGATACGCAAAGCAGAAAGCGGCAGTGTCATAACAGAAGCTACTTCCTCTTGTGCATCTGATCGAGTGAATTCGACTGTTACCGTACTGCCGTTTGTAAGCTCAATATCATCACTTACACCGATCTTTACCTCCTTCTTGCCGCTTATTGGGTCGATCGCTGGAGCGATAGCTGTGACAACACCGGAGACAACCTGATCGATAAGCACCTGCTGTCCGATTGTTACTAACTCTGCATCTGTTTCACTGAGCGCTGTAGTGATCTCAAGTGCGCCGTTATTAGCAACAACAGCAGCAGGAGCACCCGGGGTCGCATATTCTCCTTCTTTGAGGTAGAGCGCATTAACAACACCCGTAATCGGCGTACGTACGAGTGTCTTCTCGTATGCAGCCTGAGCTGCGCGCAATGAACCAAGTGCACTTTTCACCTGCGCGTCTGCAAGCGATACAGTCGATCCTGAGCTTGCGATCTGTGCACGGTCAAGTGCTTCCTGAGAGTTCTGGAGCGAAGTGATCGCTGCAGTAATTGATTGCGCTGTTCCATTGAGTGTTGAACGGACACCCAATAGCTCGGCTTCAAGCGTATCTTTATCTGTCTGTGTAAATGAAGCATTTGTATCCTGTCGCGCAACGATCTGCGCAAGTGTCTCCGCGTAACGAGCGATGCGTTCAACGTTCTCCAAAGCTGCAGCAAGACGGCTCTGTACGTTGTTTACATCAGTGCTCGCGATATCGAGTGACCATGCATCAAGCACGCCTTCAAGTGCTGTACGTTCAGCATTCAGAGTTGGAGCAGTTCCATACGCTTCAAGTCGGAATCCAGGGATTAAACCAGTTGGATCAGAGAAAAGATCATCAATAGTGTTGCGTACAGCGCTGTCAGCACTTATGAAAGCGCTCTTGTACGTGTTCACACCAGAAAGACGTGCAGACTCCAACGATGTCTGTGCAGTCTCAACACTGCTTTCGCTTGAAGCAGCACCAGCAACAGCCGCATCGTATGCCCCTTCAGCCTGCAGAAGGGAAGCGCGCTGTGCACTGTTCTCAAGTGTTGCAAGTACTGAACCAGCCTTCACAGAATCACCAAGCTCAACAGTTACACTTGTGATACGCCCTCCTGATTCAGTCTGAAGACGGGCTTCAGAGACAGCTTTTACTTCACCGATCACGCGGAATAGACTCGCACTTGAAAGTGCATCAACGCGGCTTGTGCGGACAAGAGAAACTTGTTCTTCTTGCACCTCTTCAGCAGTATTATTGCCACTGAGATGAATAAAGAATCCCACAATAAGCAGGGCAATGATGACAACAAGCGATATGAGCACATTGCGCTTCCCATACCAGCTGTAAAGGCGGTTTAGTAATTTCATATATTAACTTAAAGTGCTAAGTTGCGGGATAATAACACATTTTTTGGCTATTGTCTATACTTAACAATGAAAATGTGCGAGCGTCAAAGGACTCTGGTACAATGAGCACCTATGTTTGGAAAAGTAAAAAATTTCGCAATGAAGAAGCTGCTTGAATCGCAGCTTAAGAACGTACCTGAAGACCAAAAAGAGATGATCATGACCATGGTTGAAAAAGATCCCGCTCTTTTTGAAAAGATCGCCAAGGAACTGCAAACTGAGATGAAAGCAAACGGAAATAACCAAATGGCGGCGTCTATGAAAGTACTACCGAAATACCAGAAAGAAATCATGGCAATCATGAGTCCCGAGATGAAGCAAAAAATGATGGAGGCACAGCTTGGTGCTCAAGGTAAGTTTAATCCCAATGGCACTATCCGGAGATAACAAGAATTCTTTCTGATTTCTGCAGAATTGTATCAACACAGTACGCGCGCCTTGGGCGCGTTTGTGCTTTATAATGCACACATGGTTAAAAAAATTGTATTACTTCTAGGCAACCCTGATACCTAAACTTTTACAGGTACTATCGCTGACCACTACCAGGCTGCAGCAGAGGAGGCAGGGCACGAGGTTGCACGCTTCAATATTGGTGACATGCAGTTTGATCCGATCCTACACAAAGGATATAAGGTCATTCAGGAGCTGGAACCAGATCTCATTAATTTGCAGGAAGCCATAAAAGCAGCTGACCATGTGGTTATCATCTATCCCAACTGGTGGTGCACGATGCCTGCAATACTCAAAGGTTTATTTGATCGTATGTGGATACCTGGCTTTGCGTTCAACTTCGATAAACAGACAAAGAAACTGATACAGAGGCTCAAAGGCAAGACAGGACGCACGATTGTGGTAGCAGGAACCCACAGCCCATTCAAAACCTGGTGGCTTTTTGGGGACTATACAAACGAAATACAGCACGGCATCCTCGGTTTTGCCGGTATCAACACTGCAGTCTGCACATTTGGTCCATCTGAAAAAGTTTCTGAAGAGAAACGTCAGCAATGGTTGAAGCAAGTAGAAATGCTTGGAAGGAAAGGAATCTAATTATGCGGATTATTGGACTAGTGGGGAGTCTGCGCACAGGCTCATACAATCAATCGCTCTTCAATGCATTTGTGCAAAATGCACCCGAAGGAGTAGAGATCGTGCAGGCACAGATCGATGCGCTCCCTTTTTATAATGAAGATTTTGAGGAACCATATCCATCTGCCGCAGCTGAATTGAAATCACTCCTTGCCACTGCTGATGCTTTTTTGATAGTTACTCCAGAGTACAACAGAGGGGTTCCCGGGATATTGAAAAATGCGATTGACTGGATGTCTCGACCAAAAGGTCCATCTCCGTTTTCACAGAAACCAGTACTTGTAGTTGGAGCTTCCGATGGAAATATCGGTACCGCATTTGCACAAGCGAGTTTAAAAGGATCACTTCTTCATCTAAATGCACGTGTACTTGGCAGACCAGAATTCTACCTGGGAATGGCGCAGGACAAATTTGACCAACAAGGGAAACTTATCGACCTAAAAACAAAGGAATTTATTGTATCCGCGCTACAAACGTTGGTAGAGGCTGCGGCATAGCCGTTGTCATACACTTTTTGTTCATGTTAGTGTAGTAAAAGCGTCACAACGACAAATGTTCTTTTCGGAGCTGACACCATGTCACACACAGGTGTGAAAACCTCAAACGTCCAGGCACAGTTCTGGTTTCTTTGCGTAAATCCGCAAAAACTAACCTGCGCCTACGCCCATCAATGCATCGCTGACATCTTTGATGTGTCCGGCGCAACTTCGCCGGATCAGGAACTGTACACGCAGTACAGTGCTTTCATCCAAGATGATGGGCGATCATCTGATGCCGGCGCACTACTTCCCACCGTACGCTATTCGCTGCCGGGGGAAGGTGAGCGGGTACCGACCCTACTGGTAGACGGCGTGTTACAGGAGAAATACGAACACGAAAAGGAGAAATACCGAACACCGGGGCACAAGAGTACAGTGGCACCAGCCTTTCTCAACAGAAAGACGCTGGCGATGGTCATCGGAAGCCGGGAGTACCTGGCTCTGAACGCCGAACTCTACATGGAGCGGTATGGCATCCTGCGGAGTGAACTTCTCTCTATGCTTCGGGCGATCTGCGCCCTCCAAGAAAGGACAGGGAAGGACCTTGATGGCACGTATCTGTCTTGGAACGTGCAGAGCAAGAAGTTCTATCCGGGCAACTTTGATGCACTACTCGATGCAGTCAGGCGGGCGAAGAATTTGCGACGCGTAGCAGCGCTCGCAGAGACCTGACAAAACACAGGGGATAAACATGGGGCACCAGGAGCAAACGAGCTTAAGCCCGGCGCATTGCTATTGCGCCGGGCTTTTCATATACTGGTTATCCGATTGTATGTAATCTCTACTATCTTCTTTATTAAGGTAATGCTCAAACACCATGCCCAAAGACACAATCATACAGGGGTTTCCGCTCGACCTTAACGAGAAGATTGCGCTCCACCCCTCTTTGCGAGAAGCAGCATTCAAATATCAAGCATTGTTTGATTCAAACATGTTTGGCATCGCTGCAACTGATTTCAACGATACGATCTTAAGCGCCAACGATGCCTTTCTTTCTATGCTCGGCTATACAAAAGAGGATCTGAATAATGGAGTACTACGCTGGTCAAAGATCAGTCCAAGCCGCTATGAAGAAACAGACCAGGAGAAAGTTGATGAGCTTATGTTGCGTAAGACCATCATTCCATTTGAAAAGGAATATGTTCACAAAGACGGACACATAGTCCCCGTACTAGTTGGTGCGGAATCGCTCAGTGATGATGCATCCTTTGGAGTTTGTTTTGCCTTGGACATCAGTGAAATGAAAGAATTGGAACAGAAAAAGGACGACTTTATCGGCATGGTCTCACACGAGCTAAAAACACCTCTTTCGATCATGAAACTCAATGTTGATTTTATGGAAAAAGCAATCGAAGCAGGTGCGCCGCGCAACGAACTTTTAGAATCTGCCAATGAGATCGGCAACCAGGTGGACAAGCTCAACATTCTCATTACTGATCTTTTGAACATGGCGCGTTTTCATTCAAATGAAAATGCATTCCCCACAACTGCTATAGATCTCTGCTCATGTGCAAAGAAAGTAGTGTCTGATATTTCCTTACTTACTGATCGCACCATCATTTTTCAAGGTGAGAAATCGGTTTTCATAAATGGAAATCAAGCGAGATTGTCACAGGTAGTTACCAACCTCGCAAATAACGCTCTGCGCTATTCAAGTCCTGACACTGACATCATCATTAGAGTCTTCCACGATCAGCAAAATGCATATGTTGAGGTGCAGGACTTTGGTATGGGCATTGCTCCTGAGAATCTCGACAAGATCTTTGAGCGCTACTATCGCGTAAATCACGCAGATGACTATGCAGAAAAGGGAGCTGGTATCGGACTTTTCATCTGCCAAGAGATCGTTAAGTACCACAAGGGTGCAATTTCTGTAGAGAGCATGCTCGGCAAAGGTTCGACATTTAAAGTGACACTTCCTTTGATCAAATCGTCCTGATTTGTCTCTGTCCATATTTCTGTTAAGCTATCGCTCATGTCATTATCTGTTGGAATCGTAGGGCTCCCAAACGTAGGGAAATCAACACTCTTTACCGCGCTTACACGCAATGAAGTATTGATCGCCAATTATCCATTTGCCACCATAGACCCGTCGGTGGGTGTTGTTGCTGTGCCCGACAGCCGATTGGATACACTTTCGTCAATTTCAAATTCTGAAAAGGTCATTCCTGCAGTTGTGGAGTTTGTTGATATAGCTGGATTAGTTAAGGGCGCCTCAGAAGGTGAAGGCTTGGGCAATAAGTTCCTTGCGAACATACGCGAGACAGATATGATCGCAGAAGTAGTCCGTATCTTCGAAGACGAAGACATACACCATGTGCACGGTGCGATTGATCCGCAAAACGATATTGAGGTCATCAACCTGGAGCTTGTTATGGCTGACGCGGATACCGTCTCAAAGCGTCTCGACAACGTCGAACGTGACGCGAAGCGCGGAGATAAAGAGGCTCAAGCAGAGAAGGAACTATTAACTGCGCTTTTGCCTCACCTGGAATCTGGCAAACTGGCGAATGCGTTTCCTTTTACTGAAACACAGCAGAAGATCGTAAAGCAGCTACACTTGCTGACGATGAAGCCATTCCTGTACGTCTGCAATAAAAAACAAGGCTCATACAATCTTGATGAACAAAATGACGAACGTTGGAAACAGCTTTTGCAGTTTTTTGAAGACAATAATGCTGAATATGTGATCGTGGATGCAGGTATAGAACATGAGCTGAAAGATCTGGAGGAAGATGAGAAGAATGAATTTAGACGAGAATACGGAACACAAGATTCCGGTATTAATACTCTCATTCGTGCGTGCTACAACCTCCTTGGGTTAATGTCGTATTTTACTACAGGCGAGAAAGAGACCCGCGCTTGGACAGTGAAGATCGGCAGCACCGGACCGCAGGCGGGCGCAGCCATCCACTCTGATTTTGAAAAGAAATACATCAGGGCACAGGTGGTTGCTTTTGACGATCTCGCCTCATTTGGTTCGATAGCAAAAGTACGCGAAGCAGGAAAGCTGCGTACAGAAGGGAAAGAATACATAGTTAAAGACGGCGACGTTATTGAATTCCTTATATAAATAAAGCCGGAGTGATCCGGCTTTTAGCTTGCGTCAGTTGGTGGGTTCGCCCGCTGTACTGGACTAATAACATGCGGTACCCAGGGTGCATCAATCTCGCCCTGTTCCTTTTCAAATTCTTCGATCTCATACGATAAGTATTGCAGGAAACGTTTAGCGTGTTGGGGTGTAAGCGAAAAGAAATGAGCTTGACTCCCCGAGCTGAGGCCTATTGCAAAGAATTCCGGAGATCTTCCAATACGAATATTCTCACAGAAAAGTTTTGGAGCTTTTTTCAGGTCCTCAGGTTTCATATAAATATAGAATACTACATAATATCGTTATGTCGAAAATTGCTATCGCAGGCATACTATTGCTTTCACTTGTGCCTATTACTGTGTTCCTTTTTCTTCCTAAAGATCAGGCTATGCCAGAGCCAGCTTTAGAGCCAAGATCGGAAATAAAATTAGCACCACATGCGAGCAGTTCAGTACAGTGCAATATGTGCCTGCAGGTACCTTCAGGAGAGTCTCAGGATCAGTGTCTGCGTGACTTTGCCTGCCTCTGAACCCTAAAAAGCCAAAGATTCATATTATGGGCTTTACTTTTCTAATGCAGAGCACATACTTATAGACATATGGAAACAAACACAGCACGCAATTTTGCATTGCAATTAGGCTCACTCATCGCTCTTTACGTTTCATTATCAGCACTTATTGCAGTTATCTTTGGAGTTATCAATCTCACGTACCCTGATCCAGTGGAAAGCTACTGGGCATACGATAGTGCCCAGCAGGGCATTCGTTTCGGCATTGCTATGCTTTTGGTTTTCTTCCCTACGTATGTAGTACTCACGCGCACGGTCAATCAGATACGCCGAAAAGAAACCGGCACTTATCTGACGCTCACCAAGTGGCTTGTCTATCTCTCACTGCTTGTTGGCGGGGGAATACTGCTTGGCGATCTTGTGGCCGTTATCCTCACGTATCTTAACGGCGAAATAACACTACGCTTCATTCTCAAAGCGCTTACACTTCTTGTGGTTATTGGGGCAGCATTCTACTACTACATCCAAGATGCCCGCGGGTACTGGAACTCGCACGAGAAGCACTCAAAGATGTATGCGGGAGGCGCTTCGATCATCGTCATAACGGTGCTTGTACTTGGGTTTCTCAACAGCGATACGCCATCACAGGTGCGTGACATGCGCTTTGACGATCAGCAGATAAGTGACTTAAGCGATATGCAGTGGCGGATCGAGGACCACTACCGCATCAATAAAAATCTTCCAGCAACAGTCGCTGAACTTTACGTTGGAATTAGTGTCCCGGTAGCACCAGAAGGCAGGGAAACATACAGTTACTCCATTATAGATGAAGATACCTATGAACTTTGTGCTTCATTCATGTACGAATCAGCAAATGGACGCATTGGGGAACGGGCAGTTATCTTTGATGAAAGCATTGCCAAAAACCCCTACAATAATTGGGATCACGGCACCGGGCGTACCTGCTTTGAACGCACGGTAATCGATTACACAAAAGAAATCGATTCTTAATTGACTTTTCATCCGAGTGTGCTTAAATCAGCAGCCGGCTCTCACCCGAGAGCCGGCTGTATTGTTCTTTAAGGAAAGCGGCATATGCAAATAAAGACCGACCCAGAGAAACTCGCTCTGGGCAAGAAATGGCTCACAGAGCTGCGAAAAGCAGAGTGTTCGAGCTTCCGCGTCTATACCGATTACATACGCGAAGCAGCCCGCAAAGGCTACTACACGTACATCGAACTGGGCGCTACAGAAGACGAGGTGCTCGAACTAGCCATCGGTCACGCAGGGAGGGCAACGATCAAAAGTGCCTACCCGCACGACTTTGCGCTGAAAAACTTTCTGTTGTGCGAACAACAGAAGGTCCGCGGCGCAGGAGCACTTCCGAGCTATGCGAAACTGGTGGTCAACAACGACCCAGTCGACAAAGAAGCGCTGCGTAAAGCAGCCTGAAGCCTGTAAAGGCGAACAAACACAAGAGGCCCTCCCCAGGGCCTTTTCCTTTACATACACAAAAAATACAGCATAATAAATAACTCATGCACCACCTTATTTTTGACTTTGATGGAGTTATCGGAGATACGCTCGAAGCTTCTGCTCGAGCAACAGCAATCGTTGACAATGTCGATTTTTCCAGAGCGCTTGAACTTAACGGCGCATATGCCCGAAGCAAACCGAATCACGTACGGAATCACACTCTGACAGATGAAGAAATGCAGGCGATCTACACATGGACAGCGCATTTCGGCGATCTCATGCGGGAAAGTGATTTTCCACTTTTTAGCGACTTTGTAACTGAGATCGAATCAGTTCCAACAGAACATAAAGCGATCGTCTCAAGCGGCTCGCAGAAATATGTGATACCAGCGCTTGCAGAGACGGACATCAACCCAACACATATCCTCGCATTTGAGAACCACCACTCAAAAGAGGAGAAGATCGAGATCATCTGCAGAGACTGGGGCGTAGAGGTCACTGACATCTTTTACTTCACAGATACGCTTGCAGACATCTATGAACTTAAAGATATGCTTTCCCCCGACAAGCTTATCGCGGTCTCTTGGGGTTACTGTACAGCAGAAGAACTTGCGCGGGAATTGAATGAAAAGTATATTCTCCAGGCACCGAAGGATATTCATAAGGTACTTTCATATGCATAAGAAATTCGACAACATCGCTATTGAAAAGAAATGGCAGGAAAAATGGAAGGAAAGCGGCATTTATGATGTGAAGGAAAGAGACGAATCCAAAGAGAAAGAATACGTGCTTGTTGAACTGCCTTATCCTTCTGGCAATCTCCACATAGGCCACTGGCACGCTTTTGCAGTTCCTGACATCTACGTGCGCTACCAACGGATGAGTGGCAAACAAGTAGTTTATCCGATGGGATTTGATGCATTTGGGCTTCC
>CBFGXL010000015.1:0-18062 GCA_965652925.1 uncultured bacterium
CAATGCCTAGAGGGCGTATCCGGTGAGAAGTTCCACCACTGAGGAAACCAGTACACGATCGTTCGTGGAAAGTACGACGCAACTGGAGTAGATGCACGACGAATGGGACGTTCTCGCTATGGAGCGAAGCGCCCAAAAGCTAGTTAATTTGTAGATATTGGCGCTCTGCTTTGTCGCACGTCGGCAAAATAGCGCTCACCGTACTCAAAGTACGGCTCGCACTATTTTCCTCGCGCTTCGCGCAGCTCATCCAATATATTCAAATTAAGGAAAGCTTTGAAAAATACACATTAATAATAAATAGTCTATATTCGCTACAGATACCGACTGGTACTCAGTAACATGAGGGACCATTATGCGAAGAATGAAATGTGGCATTGCCGTATTCTCATTTTGTCGCTTATAAGAAAAACAAATCATGCGACGACCAATTAAAAAAAGAAATGTTGTTGAACCGGATGTCGTGTTCAACTCAACAGAGGTTGAGAAGCTCATCAACTATGTGATGCTTCGCGGCCAGAAGGAAACTGCACGCAAGATCGTGTACGCTGCCTTCGAAGAAATTAAAAATGCAAAAGACGGAGGAGGAGATCCACTCGTGATCTTCGACACAGCGCTTAAGAACGCTGGGCCTCAGATGGAAGTGCGCTCACGCCGCGTTGGTGGAGCAAACTACCAGGTGCCTCGTGAAGTTCGTCCTGAGCGCCGACACGCTTTGGCACTGCGATGGATCATCGGTGGAGCGCGCGGCGCGAAAGGGGTGCCAATGCACTCAGCGCTCGCAAAGGAGATCATGCTTGCAGCAAAGAACGAAGGAAATGCGGTCAAGAAGAAGGAGGATACGCATAAGATGGCTGAAGCAAACCGAGCATTTGCCCACTTCGCTTGGTAAACCTCATTTTGAACGAATTACTTCGTTGAGCACACAAAAAAGCCGCTCGTCGTACGTAGAGTACGCCTCGCGGCTTTTTTGCTACTCGCCTCGTACTTCATTTCGAAATGAGGTTTACCTCAGCTGTTGCAACTTCTTGAGATGAGAGCATAATTTGTTTATATGGAATACATTTTGACTCAATATCTAATAACTGTAGGGTGGGGAATCACTGGGGCAATTTCTATGGCGTTGTCACTTAGTATTTTAGTATGGGTCTTTGCCAAAATTACACCTATTAATGAGTGGGAGGAAATTAAGAAGGGTAATTTAAGTGTGGCAATCGTAATTGCTGCAGTAATTATTGGAGCTGCTTTTGTAATTGGTCAGACGGTCATGCCTTAACTATGACAAAGTTATTTTTATCTCTTTTGTTACTCGTCTTACCTTTGAGCGTTTTCGCCCATGCGGGTCGATTGAACGCTGAGGGATGTCACAACAACAAAAAAACGGGACAGTATGAGTGCCATGAGGTTAAAGAAAAAACAGCAAAAGTTTCTGCAAAAAGTAAGGCTCGTACTGATGCAAGGGATTATAATTGCGCAGATTTTTTAACCCAAGAGGAAGCACAAACTTTATATAAAAAAACTGGAGGTCCTAAAACTGATATGTATGATTTAGACCGTGATAAAGATGGAATTGCTTGCGAAGAACTAAAGTGATTGTGTAAATGGTCAAAGAAATAAAACCCTATAACGTCGCACTTACTAAGGAAGATAAGAAGATCGCTGACTTGTTCTGCCCGCATCCACAAGATGCGGGCAGTTTCTATTCATATCAATAAAGACAGCTCGTTCGACTTTAATAAAAATAAAGGGCCCGGGGATCTTGGTAGATCTCCGGGCCCTTGTGGTTCGCTTCGGAACTTATTCCGAAGCAGGGCCGACCTCTGCGTAGTCGGCGTCCTTGTCTCTCGTAGCGATCCAGACGAGCACGTTCACCCACTTCGTAACGCCCTTATTGAGCGACCGCTCGAGGGCCTCAGCGACTGCGGTGGCGAGCTTCTTGCGCACTTCCGCGGTACGGTTCTCACCAGCGAGCATGGTGATGTCCACGAACACCACAGGGGCATTGGCGTAGACTTCGCCGACGCGAACCCAGAAGTCCTCAACCTTCAGGTTGAGTGTTGCGCCCACGGCTCCTTGTGCGGAAACCGCGGCGATGTCGGCGAGCGTCTTTGCGACAACACTCTGCCCGACGTCGAGTTCGTCTGCGATCCGAGCTTTGAGGTCGCTTGGGATTTCAATGCGGATGTCGGGCACTGTGGCCTCCTTCGGTTACTGATTCGTTAAAATAGTAACATATTTATCATTATATGTCAATCATTGATGATGAGGATGTTGTTTCGTTCACACTGAAACTGAGATAAAAGAAAAGCCGCCCGATGAAGAATCAGGCTAAGCCTTTCTTCATCGGGCGGCGCGGTTACACCGCTACGATATGCCCGAGGAACATTTCCCCGCCAACACGCTCGTTTGCGATAACGAAGCCGTTTTTGCTCAGCGACAGCGTCACTTCGTCGATTGTGAAGAGGGTGCAGTTGAGGTCGCCCACGGGACTTACGTATTCGAGCACGTCACCATCGCTGTACGGGTACGCCAAGAATCCGTCCACACCAGTCTTGAGACATTTCCGCAGCGACGCGAGGGCGACGTCGAGGTCATTGCGCGGGATGTGCATCAGCATGGCCAAGCACAAGAATCCGTCGAAGTAACCAGGATAGCTCTCACCGATCTTCCTGATCTCGTTCACCTCGAAGTTGAACTGAGGGAATGTTTTCTTGCAGTAGGCGATCTGCGAGGCCGCGGGGTCGATACCGAAGTAACGATTGATCCCGAGGTCAGGCAGCATAGTTATCGCCCTGCCAATGCCGCAGCCGACATCAATGACCTCGGCGTCGTTTGGGAGGCCGTAGAAGATCGGCTGTGAAAAGCCGTCGACCCACAGGGGATGGTCGTGAGTATCTCCCCTAACGATCCTATCATCGTAGTACGCAACTGCCTGTTGCTCCTGTCTGGACAGGGATTCGAGCATGGAAAGACCTCTTCCGCCAATGGTTAACCGGCTTGCATAATGAAACCTTTTTAACCTTTTGTCAAACTAGCAGACGCTGTTCTAGTTATGAGCGTAGTATCTTTTCCATCGCCTTTCCCTTGGCAAGTTCATCGATGAGTTTATCGAGATAGCGGATCTCCTGCATCAAGGGATGCTTGATCTCCTCCACGCGCACGCCGCAGATAACTCCAGTGATGAGTTTTCGTGAAGGGTTGAGTTTGGGTGCCTGTGCAAAGAAGTCTTCGAGGGTTGCACCTTTCTTTATCTGAGCTTCAAGTGAGCGCTTCGTGTAGCCGGTGAGCCAAAGGATCACAGCGTCCACTTCAGCTTTGGTGCGGCCTTTCCTCTCTGCCTTCGTGATATAGAGTGGATAGATGCTCGCAAAGTTCATCTTATATATGCGGTGGTTTTCGAAGCTCTCTTCTTTCATATTTTCTAATACTATCATTATCGAAATCTGAGTGTCTAAAACAAAAGACCCGCGAGAATGCGGGTCTTGAAAAGAGCTTGGTGAAGGACGTTCAGATGACGGCACAGAACGCTGTGCCGAAGCGGATCTGTTCACCGGTCTGGTGTTCCATCTCCTCCCAGAAGTCTGCTGCTTCCGTTTTGCCTGCTTGCCGCAGGGCTTTGATGGCGTCCTTGGTGTTGACGAGGTAGCCGCCGGTATTCTCCGTGCCGACCCAGTGTTCTTCATCGGAGTCTTTGGGGGCGGCAACCGGCAGTTCGACGCCGACCCATTGCTTCCGGATCTTTTCCGGAGCGATGATCCCTGGCGGCGTTTGGATGATGCGGATCTTTTTAGCCACTTCTCAGTCTCCCTAGTGAGCTACGCGATGGATGACCATGATCAGCTTTTCCGGATCGTACGGTTTGACGATCCAGCCCGTGCCGCCGGCGGCGCGCCCCTCATCCCGCTTTGCCTGGCTCGTTTCATTGGTGAGGAAAAGGATCGGCAGTGCGTTGTACTTGCCGCTCTGCCGCACCTTCTTGGTGAACTCGAAGCCGTCGAGCACGGGCATGTCGGTGTCCGTGATGACCACGTCAACCTCTCCTTGCTCGAGGAGGTCGAGGCCCTTCTGGCCGTCTTCAGCTTGCACCACCTCGAAACCTGCAGTGGTCAGGGTGTGATGCAGCATCGCGAGGATGGTGCGCGAATCGTCAATAGTGAGAACACGCATCGCTGCGCTCCTTTGCAGTTTTGAGGTTCAGATTCCCGTGCGCTTTCTTCACAGCACGTGGCGCTACTGTACGCCACGCTTGAGGGCTGTCAATACACTTCAAAAATAATGGTGCAAGAAAATAATTCTCTTGAGCTTTCGTGTGCGTGCTAGAATAACCGCAATTATCCTTATTTTCTGTACGTATGAGCAATAAAGTCATTTTTTATAACCTTCTTGGAAATTCACTCTTTGCAGTGGTTACCAATATGTTTGTGTGGTTTGCTGTGACTTTTTGGGTCTTCTTGGAGACACAGTCCGTACTGGCGACCTCATACGTTGCGGGTATCTTTGCAGTAGCAAACATGGTGTCCGCATTCGTGTTTGGGACTATCGTTGATCATAACCGCAAAAAAACAGCGATGATGATCTCGTCGGTTGTGTCCTTGTTGTTCTATGCTCTCGGTGCAGCGATCTACTTTACTGCTGATGAAAGTGTATTTAGTAACCCTGCTTCATTGATGCTCTGGGTGCTTGTGATCACGCTCATGCTCGGCAGCATCATGAACAACCTCCGCCACATTGCGCTTGCAACCACCGTGAGCATGCTTTTCCAGGAAGGGAAAGACAAAGCAAACGGACTTGTCGGAGCGATGCAGGGTATTGGTTTCTCGCTTACTTCTGTCTTCAGCGGTCTGGTGATCGGATTCTTGGGAATGGATTGGGCAATCATACTTTCAATAATTGTTACGGTGCTCGTGATCATACATCTGCCGTTTGTCCCACTGAAGGAAAAAGAGATCGTGCATACAGAGGAAGATGGTGGAAAGTTTGATTTCAAAGGAACATATGCGGTTGTCGCTGCAGTTCCCGGACTCATCACGCTTATCTTCTTCACCACATTCAATAATTTCCTCGGCGGGGTGTTTATGGCGCTCATGGATGCATACGGTCTTTCGCTCGTGTCCGTGCAGGTGTGGGGGGCAATGTTTGCAGTGCTCAGTTTCGGCTTCATTCTCGGCAGTTCTTTTATTGCAAAGTTCGGACTGGGAAAGAATCCTCTGCGCTCCATGCTCTTGGTGAATGTGGTCACCTGGACTACGTGTATTTTCTTCACTATCCAGCCGTCGATCATTCTTCTGGGGATTGGCATGCTCATCTGGATGTCTCTGGTGCCGTTTGTTGAGGCGGCAGAACACACGGTTATACAGTCAGTTGTGCCGCTTGAGCGCCAGGGACGCGTATTCGGATTTGCACAGAGCATTGAGTCTGCCGCAACTCCGGTCACAACGTTCCTTATTGGTCCCATTGCAGCGTTCTTCTTCATTCCGTTCATGAGCGCAGGCGGCGCTGGCGCAGAACTCATCGGAGACTGGTATGGCGTAGGTCAGGCACGTGGTATTGCACTCGTGTTCTCCACTGCGGGAATCATCGGACTTCTGGTGACGCTCATCGCCTTCAGAACTCGGTCATACAAAAGGCTGTCAAAGCGCATAATCGAAGCGAAGATCTAAATTTAAAGAAAACAATGGCGCTCGTATGAGCGCCATTGTTGCTATTTAGCACACACGAGGCTAGGCATCTGATGTGCCGATTTCACCCGTGTTGTCTCTGAGTCTAAAAGGAGGGCGCCTATGATCTGCGTCGTACTCTTCTTCAGCAAAGATCCCGAACATCAGACCGAGCAAAAGAAACGTGACGATCTTACCGGTGAGTATGCCAAGCACAAGACCTGCAATCAGGCCAATTGCGATTCCCGGTCCTTTGAAGAGTGATAAGTCCATATGTGCGCCTTATATCATCTTCCAGTGAATCTACGATGAAGATTCATATGTAGTACCCATGCTAAACTAGCAATATGGAAAGTCTTGGAAACAACGAGAAGCCGCTGTCGATGGTGGAGCGCAAACGGCAGGAGGCATTTGCTGCAGTGTGCGATGTGCTTGATGAGCGCCTCAACCGCGATATCGGCAAGACGTTCGAGTCGCATGGGCGCGAATATGAGCTCACTTCTGCTGAGGACTGCATGGTCGCGTTCGCACAGATGATGCAGCAGGAGATACGACACCTCTACCAAGAGATCGTCGCCAAAGAGGACTACCGTGAAGAACAAGCTGCGGCAAAACTTCTGGAACTCATCAATACCTACGAGCGCTTGATCGCACTCTATGCAGAATTGCGCAGTTACTATCCCAATGCTGCTGCACGGGTTGAAGCACATATTCCGTCACTGCAGGAGATCGCGGCGCATGGGCAGAAGTTGTGGGAGAATATACAGGATAAACAATAGGGTCTATGGGTATTGATCTTCAAAAGGAAATAGACGCACACCTTGCGCAGATACGGAAGCTTGAGAAAGCTCCCGGCATCTACACTGCTTCGGCACATACAGTAGCAACCGGCTACGACAAGGCGTGGCTGCGCGATATCTACTTCATCGTGCTTTCGTTTCTTGAAACGGGCGACATCGCAACGGTGAAGCGCTCAGCTCGGGCGTTGCTTGACGTGTTCATCAAACATAAAGATAAGATCAATTGGGCTATAGACAATAAGCCGCACGAGACGTGGCAGTACATCCATGCGCGTTTTCATCCGGAGACCTTTGAGGAGTTTTGGGAAGAATGGGGCAACCGGCAGCATGATGCTGTCGGGGAGGTCCTGAATCTCATCTGCGAGGTGGAACTTCGTGGAGAAGGCATCGCCACAAGCGAAGAGGACAGAGAAATGGTGCAGAAGATCGTCGACTATCTGGTGCGTGTTGAGTATTGGAACGATCCCGACAACGGTATCTGGGAAGAGAACCTTGAGATACACGCCTCATCGGTTGGATCTGTTGTTGCTGCACTGCGCAAAGCACAGCAGGTTTCGTGGCTTCATGTACCAAGCTGGGATATAGAGAAAGGAGAGGCGACACTTCGTGCACTTTTGCCCCGTGAATCGCAGAGCAAGTTTGCAGACCTCTCGCTGATGTCGCTCATCTATCCATTTGACGTTGTTACCGAAGAAGAGGCAGCAGAGATCCTCAGCAACGTCGAGTATCACCTTACTCGGGACCGAGGCGTCATCCGCTATAAGAACGACCGATACTACAACGCTAACGAAGACGGTTACAGCGAAGAGGCAGAGTGGTGCTTCGGGCTTTCTTGGCTTTCTATTATCTACGCACTGCAGGGCGATAAACAAAAAGCACTTCACTATCTTGATCGCGCCCGAAGCACCGTAACTGCTGAGGGCTTGGTACCGGAACTGTACTACTCGCATTCAAATCGTCCTAACGGCAACACGCCACTTGGCTGGGCAGAGAGCATGTATGTCATTGCTCTCCAAAAAGTACGCGATATGAAATAAAAAACCGGCAGTTATGCCGGTTTTTTATACCTGAAAATACTGTGCGACTTCTTCATAGACCTGCTCGGGATTTCGGTTGGTCGCGTCAATGCAGAGGCCTTCTTTTTTAAATATCTCCCGAAGCTGTGCAAGCTCGTCCTCTGCGCCATTGCGCTCAAGCTCCATGAACTCGTCAAATGAGATCGGCAGCTCGTTATGTTTCTGCAGGCGGCTGTTGTATCGCTGGAATCGAATCTCAAGCGACGCATCGATGTAGAGAAGAAGAAGCCGGTCGTTCTTCGCTTCTGCAATACGCCTGAGCATATCGATGTCGACCAGCCGGCGGTTACCTTCAATGATGATGTTCGGAGAGTCAGTATTCAGCACCTTCTTCTCAAGCTCTTTGCTTAAGAAGTCTTCGCCGCGCGTCTCCCGTTCTGAAAGGAAGAGATTCTGGAGCGTTGATTTATCCTCGGCATCAAGTCCGCGCTCGAATGCAATGGTCGAAAGTATGTCTGAATATTTGATGCGAAATGCATCGGTGTTGTCAGCAAGCAGGTGGGCTATGGTTGTCTTGCCGCTTGCGGTTGGTCCTGCGATGCCGATTATCATAGTGCGTCCATTATAGAGGAGTTGGATTTCTGGGCAAGAGAAAAGACGCCGCGAGAGTTTCGCGGCGCCTTGCGCTTCACAGAGGAAGCTATGCGGAAGGGAAGATATCGAGCTTGCCTTCGACTATCTGCGTGATGAGGCCGACCTCCATCGCCTCTTGTGCGGTTAACGCGCTGTTGAAGCGTTGGTCGCCGCGCTCGATGAGCTTCTCGACTTCCGAGGCGCTCTTGCCGAGCTTCTGGGCGTAGAACCCTACGACCATTTTCGCCGTATTGGTCGCCTCCTCAGTGAGATCGGTAAGGTTCTTGGGCGTCATCTTGTCCATCTTGAACTCGACGCCGCCGGTGGTGCCCGAGTGGATGACGAACCGCGAATGCTGCGTTGCTTTGCGCACACTGCACGAGAGCAGGACGAATGTTGCGGCCGAACTGCACTCCCCGATGACCACGCCATGGATCGGCACGGTCAGCACGTGATCCATGAAATCGCAGAGATCGATCGCCGCGTCGATGTCACCCCCGCCGCTGTTGATGAGAAGCTTGATGGGTTCGCTTGCCGACCGAAACTGCAATAGCGTGAGGCGGTCGAGGGTCCTCCCGCACATCTCCCGCTTGATCTTGCCGGCGAAAACCACCGTACGGTATTCCATGAGCTTGTCATGGAATTCTTGATCTGTTCCTTCAGACAATCTGTCCTCCTTGTTCAAACTGTCGCTATTGAGCCACTTTTTTATAGATCTGTCAAATTGCGGTTATCCTTTGCAATAGTGCTGATGTTGTTTCACTCTAAAAGGAGGATCAAACCGCACAAGGAGACTGTAGATGCGTGGGATGCGTCGCAAGCTCCCGAAGCGGGAGTATGTGTTCATCATGTCGCTTATGTATCACGGGTTTCGACTGACCTGTTCGCGACAGAATCTCAAAAAAAGCAGAGGATATCTCATCCCTGCAACAGACAAGGAAGATCATGATGGTATCGACTTCTGGGTGAAGATGCCCAAAGACATGCGCATCTTCCCGGTGCAGATAACGCAGCGGGGGATACGCATGTATAAGAAGCATCGCAAACCGTCCGAGACTGAGCTCCGGACATTTGTGAAACACTCCGATGTGCGGATACGTGCAAAACGGAAGTGGTGCAAAAAGTCTCGCATTGGGTTCGTGCTCGTGCGCGACTTCGATGGTGGCATCACTAACAAGACCATCGCCTGGGGTGACATCAAAGCATTGCGCTACGCACTCTCGCGTCTTTCTTCCTTGCCTATAAGCAGGATAATCCCGCAGGTCTGACCTGTGGGATTATTGCATCTATTATTTTGTGTGGTATCTTTGCACCCACCCAGATTGCCTGCAAGGGAAGAAAATGGACGTTCATACTGAAGAGGAAGGTATGGTTCGCGTGGTCGAACGCAGTCGCTACGACCTCGAGGTGCTGTTTCGCCACCCGAGGTTGCCAAAAGATGCGGCGGAATCGCTCATCTCTGGCCACGAGGATGACCACTCAGAACTACAGATCGAGAACGAGGACTGATGTCCCCGCTCTCCGGCCCCGCAGTACGCTGCGGGGTTTCTTTTTTTATATGCGTTTTGGCCGCCTGCCAAATCGAGAAGCGAACTTCAAAATAATGAAGAGTATCAAAACAAGGACGCCCAACTGTACAAGTATCGGATGGGAGAGGATGAACGAAAGAGCAGCAAGGATGCTCGTGTAGCCGACATCAAAAAGTGCTTTAGCGAGGTTGAATACACTTCCGAAGAAGTCGGTAAGGCTCCAATCCTTGTAAGCACTTCCTTGTGTTGAAGTTGAGCGTGTAATTGCTCCGAAACCATCCTCGTTCACTTCAGGGGTTGTTGTACCCGCTTTTCTTTTTTCAGTCCGCTGTGCACGGTATGCATCAAGATCATCCTTCGCATCATTGATGAATGTAGTGACTCCCGACAACATATTTTCAGCAGGACTCTCCGTAAGATATCGCTCCAATCCTAAAGGTTCGTCTCCAGATACCGCATCGGCATTCTCATCTTGCTTGTCCTCATCGTCTTCTTTGGTTACTTCTGTGTCTTCTTCGTCACTTTCTTCCTGTTTATTTTTGCGGAGCGGGTCAGTGCCGTTCTTCTTTTCTTCAGTATCACTGACGCCGTCGCCATCATCATCACTGTCGTCTTCATTGCCAATACTATCGCCGTCGGTGTCGTAATCTACAAAGAACGTTTCTTCTGCAAGCGCTGAAGTAACCGCAGCTTCTTGGGTGCTTGAACCAACCGTGTGGAGTGCAATACGCGAGAGCGAAGCAGAGATCGTGTGTGTACCGTAGCTCGGGGTCCAGTCGGCCCAGCTTTCAATGATGCGTCCATCAAGCGCCTCTACGTTCTTCCGGTCGATGCGCTTTTCCCCGTCTTTGAACTCAATAGTGCCGGTTAAGTCGCTGCCGGTATTGTTTCGTATGGCGACATAGATGCGTACTGTATCCCCAGCGAAAATGTCTTCCTGTGAATACCAAAGACCCTGGACGATACCAGCGTTGAACTCTTCCGCAGACGCTGTAGTTGCACAGAAGAAGAGGAGCATGAGTATGGCTGCTCGCATATACACATATTATATATGCATGAGTGTGTCTTCGCGCCATTTTCTGTAGTTTGTATTGACAGCATAAAAAGTGAGGCGTATATTCTTTTGGTTCCTTTTCTCTAGAGGAGCGGAAATCGGGGTCGTCCTTTGCGAGACCACCATTGGTCCATGCCGGACTTTCCGAACGAGTGAGATGCCTTGCGGAGCATTCCAAAAAGGTTTGGAACTAGACCTGTTCTTTCTTGAGGGTCTAACGACGCGTGTGGTGCTGCTGCACGCTAGACTAAGGTTTAACAGGGTTTTACTTGAACAAATCCTGAATGTGAGAGATCCAAGCTCGAAAATGACGTTGTGACGGCCACGAAACGTTGGTGGCTCAAGCTCTGGAGAGGGGTGCTCGGTATCTCTTGCACAAGGTTGCGGCTTGCCGGGACCAGAGTCGCTGCACATTTCTCGAAAGAGAGTGTGTGCAGCGGCTTTTTGTTTTACTGGAAACGGGGTTACATTTTTCTCTAAATACTGTAAGGCTGAAAAGCAACCCGATGTTGCTTTTCAGAACCTTGCCTAATATTTTGTGCTTACAAAATATTGACAAGGTATACTGCTCCTGTAAGGTGAGCGTCTATGTCGAATACACAAGGTCTCATTGGGTTCAAAGAAGTTTCTTTTGAACACGATCCCACGCGCCCTATTCTTAAAGAAGCGAGCTTTTCTGTGCGTCGCGGCGCAAAGTTTGCGCTCATGGGTCAGAACGGCGCAGGCAAGAGTACGATCTTCGGATTGATCACAAGCATGTTCAAGCAGGACCAGGGAGATATCAATATTGATCCACGCGTCACAATCGCGCTCTCTCGCCAGGTCATTCCGCGCGATGAGCTCCCACTTACTATGCGGGAGTTCTTCTTGAAGTGTTTTAAAGAGAAGGTGTATGACATTGACCCTCGTATTGATGAGGTCTTGGAGATCGTACACTTGGAGCCACCTGCGAAGGTAACCAAGGAAGATTTCAAGGAACGTCTAATGAGCAGTTTCTCAGGGGGTCAACAGGCGCGTTTGCTTCTCGCTTCTGCGCTCATTCAAAATCCTGATGTACTTTTGCTCGATGAGCCGACGAACAATCTTGACCGGGAAGGCATTGAGCACCTCACGGCGTTTTTGCAGGAATACCGGAAGACAGTCATCGTTATTTCGCATGATGCGGAATTCCTCAATGCATTTACACATGGGGTTTTGTATCTTGATGTGTATACGCACAAGGTGGAACAGTATGACGGTAACTACAACGATGTGCTCAAGGACATCAGCGCACGTATCGAACGCGAGAATCGTCAGAATGCGCAGCTTGCAAAAGAGATCCAGGAGAACAAAGACAAGATCAACTACTTCGCAAGCAAAGGAGGAAAGATGCGTTTGGTGGCAAAAAGGATGCGCGATGAGGTGGAAGAGTATGAAGAGAACAAAGTGGATGTGCGGCGCGAAGATAAGACCATTCGTCCGTTCACTATTGAAACGCAGCCCGACTTGCCAGTTGAGATCTTGCGTCTCACTTCGTACAGGATCATGAAGCATCACGAGCCAAAAGAAGTCTCGTGCGATATCTCGCTCAAGCGGGGAAATCATTTGCAGCTTGTTGGCCCCAATGGTATTGGCAAAACAACACTTCTTGAATCGCTTGCTTCGGGTCACGCCAAAGGAGAGCTTGTTGCGCCCGGGGTGAAGATCGGCTACTACCGGCAGGATTTCTCAACACTCGATTTCAATCAGACCGTGTACGAGTGTCTATTGCAGGCCATGGACAAGAAGGTTGATCAGGATCTTCGGGCGTGTGCAGCGGGGTTCTTACTTTACAGCGATGTACTCAAAATGAAGATCGGGAACCTCTCGGAAGGACAGAAGGGCCTGGTTGCCTTTGCACAGCTGTCGCTTCTGAAGCCTGGACTCTTGATTCTCGACGAGCCTACCAACCATATTAACTTCAGGCACATCCCAGTTATTGCAAAAGCACTCCATGACTATGAGGGCGCCATGATTCTCGTGTCACACGTACCGGAGTTTGTTGAGCAGATCCGTATTGATGAGGTATTGGATCTGACAAAGGCGCGGAAGTAACAGTCTTCGTATTACGCTTTGAAAAACGCGTGTTAAAATTGGTGCGTTATCAAGGCTAAGCACAACTACTATGGCAAAAGGAATGGATCGCAAAAAAGAAAAAAAGAAGCCAAAGAAAGAAAAAGCAAAGTAATTGGATACAAAAGCCCGGCGCCATAGGCGCCGGGCTTTTTGGTTATCGTATGGTGAAGAGGAGGTCAGAGCGCATGTGTGTGGCGTCGGTTCCAAGCCCATCATGCATAAGCACGTGCGTGAGCTCTGCAAAATTGACACTTGTAGTTCCAGAGCGGAGGGGGAGGGCATGCACGGTTGCAATGGTGCCGGTTGCTTCCGCAAATGGCGTCACAGTTCCACACTGGAAAAATGCTGTGCCCGATGCATTGTTGATGGTATTGGCAATGATGAACTGTTCTTCGCAGAGCGTTGTGTGCGGAATAATAGAAGTGATCAAAAGTGCTTCCGGGTCATACGAAAGCTCGAACTCGACAGCATTGAGCGGCGTGTGCTGCTCATTGGCGATCTCTATGGTGAAACTTGCTGGCACCAGAACATCAGCAGGGGCATGCTGCACCGCGCTGATATCAACGCCCCGCACGAACTGGGCAAAAGCGACCAGAAGGGGGAGTCCGATAAGGAAGAGAACAACAAGGGCGACGGCTGTAAGATTGAAGCCGTACCAAAAGCCATGCGATGAGCTCTTGTTCATGAGACTCGTGTTCTACCACTCGGCTGTTTTTGTGTCAACGAACCGCAACCAAAGTCTCTTTTATATGACGGGGCTTCCGTATTGCCGTTTGTGGGCAAATACCGTATAGTATCGCCACAAAAGCCTTGACTGGCTTTTTCTTTTCTCCTTGTGTAGAGCATTATTCAAAACAAGAAGAGATGGAGCAGATTATTTAAGAGTATTTAATACGTTACACAATTATATGGCACGAGCATTTCCACTCGAAAAACTACGCAACTTCGGTATTGTTGCGCACGTAGATGCGGGCAAGACCACCACATCTGAGCGTGTGCTCTTTTATACAGGCATGAGCCACAAGATCGGCGAGGTGCACGATGGTGCGACAGTGACTGACTGGATGGAGCAGGAGCGTGAACGCGGTATCACTATTACCGCTGCGGCTATTTCCTGCAACTGGACGCCGTCACTCAATCCTGACCGCACATCCGATGAATTCAAATACACTTTCAACATCATCGACACGCCGGGGCACATTGACTTTACTGCTGAGGTAAAGCGATCAATGCGTGTGCTCGACGGCGCTATTGTGGTGTTTGACGGAGTGGCGGGAGTGGAACCGCAGTCAGAGACCAACTGGCGCTATGCTGACGAAGCGAAAGTGCCGCGAATCTGCTACATCAACAAAATGGACCGAACTGGTGCTGATTTTGAACGTTCATACCAGACCATTCTCAAGCGTCTGTCGCCAAAGGCGGTGCGGTACCAGCTCCCATGGGGGTCTGAGGATAATCTCAAAGGAGTAATCGATCTTCTGAAGATGAAGGCGTATACCTTCGAAGGGGAAATGGGAATGAAGGTTGAAGAACATGAGATCCCAGAGGAGCTTAAGGCTGAAGCAGAGAAGTATCACGCCGAACTCGTTGAGCGCATCGTGGAGAACGACGATGAACAGATGAGTGCATATCTGGAAGGAAATGTACCTTCATACGAGGAACTTCAGAAGACGCTCCGTAAGGCTGTTATTGCCAACGCGATCTTCCCGGTTATGACCGGTTCGTCACTGAAAAACGTTGGTGTGCAGCGTATTCTCGATGCCGTAGTTGACTATCTCCCATCTCCAGTTGACCTCCCTCCAGTAAAGGGTACTAATCCAAAGACTGACGCTGAGGAAGAGCGTTCTGCGTCTGACGGTGAGCCGTTCTGTGCACTTGCATTTAAGCTGCAGACTGACCCGTTCGTGGGAGCACTTACATTCTTCCGTGTATATTCAGGTACCGTTAAAGCGGGAAGTTACATCTATAACGCAACTACCGGTGAGAAGGAGCGACTTGGACGTATCGTGCGTTTGCAAGCTGACAAGCGAACTGAGATCGAAGAAGTGTACGCAGGCGAGATTGCTGCAGGAGTAGGACTTAAAGATGTGAAGACATCACACACACTGTGTGATGAAACCAAGCCTATCGTGCTCGAGCAGATCACTTTCCCTGAGCCGGTGGTTGCATTGCGTATTGAACCAAAAACAAAGGGTGACCAGGAGCGCATGGGTATGGCATTGAAGAAGCTATCTGACGAAGACCCAACATTCAAAGTGTCATCTGACGAAGAAACAGGCGAGACCATTATCTCTGGTATGGGAGAGCTTCACTTGGAAATTATCGTTGACCGTATGAAGCGCGAGTTCAACGTCGAGGCAAATGTGGGCAAGCCACAGGTTGCATACCGCGAAACTATTCAGCGACCTGCTGAAGCTGAGTACAAGTATGTCAAACAGTCAGGAGGACGCGGACAATACGGACACGTCAAGATCCGCATCAAGCCTATGGAAGCGCTTGAGGAGGGAGAAGATGTTGCAAAGAATGTCACTCGTGAGGATCACTTCGAGTTCGTCAACAACATCAAGGGAGGAGTTATCCCAGGCGAGTACATTCCTGCGGTTATGAAGGGAGCAAAGGAAGCGATGGCACGCGGATTCGTTGCGGGATACAAGATGGAAGACATCTCTGTAGAACTCTTCGACGGTAGCTACCACGATGTGGACTCTTCTGAGATCGCATTCAAGCTTGCTTCGATCAATGCATTTAAGGAAGCAGCAAAAAGCGCTGGGGCAGTTCTCCTTGAACCGATCATGAAAGTTGAGGTGACTACTCCTGAGAAGTTCATGGGTGATGTAAACGGAAACATATCTTCAAAGCGAGGTCTTGTGGAAGGAATGGATGATCGAGACATGGTGAAGGTGGTCCATGCAAAGGTTCCGCTTTCGGAAATGTTCGGATACACAACTATCCTCCGATCAATGACTGAAGGACGTGCCTCAATGACAATGGAATTCGACCACTATGATGTAGTACCTCCGCAGATCGCTAATGAAATTAAGAAAGAAAGAGGCGTCAAAGATATAGAAACCGAGGAATAAAACGTAAGAAGAGCATCTCCGCAAGGAGGTGCTCTTTACGTTTTAAGACTCGTTATATCTTTGACGGACCTTGCCTGGTATTTTCAGTGGCCCTCCCCGGGCCACTGAAAATATCGACAAGGTGTACTGTTCCTGTAAGGAATCAAGAAAGTCCAATTGTCATCAAATATTGACTACATATCGATACTTTCAGAATTCATGAATGAAAGTATCCAAAAGGTATACTGCCACTGTAAGCGGGGAAAGATATTGAAAATTGTACTTCACCGTATCTCAAAGGCTCTGAGACAGCCTCCCAGGCTGCCACACTCTTGCAAAATGAGCCTTCTCCTGTACAATACGCCGCACCGCATAGGGTATTGGCTCTATGGGGAGTAATAATATTGCTCTTTCACACTTTGCTTCGCGCAAAGAAGTAACGATAGCGTTCTCGCGCCGTTACCTCTGTGCGTGTAAGGCAATGCTTTTTACATATAAAAAGCAGCCGTGTGCGGTATTAATAAGAAGTAATTAATTTTTATAATTATGGCTGATTCATTCGACCGATCAAAGCCGCACATTAACGTAGGTACCATTGGTCACGTTGACCACGGAAAGACTACGCTTACGGCTGCGATCCTCACTGTACTCAATGCACACACTGCAGATGGATACAGTGCAACAACAAAGGGTGTAGACGAGATCGACAAGGCGCCAGAGGAGAAGGCGCGCGGTATTACTATTTCCCTCTCTCACTCAGAGTACGCAACACCATCACGTCACTACGCACACATCGATGCGCCAGGACACGCTGACTACATCAAGAACATGATCACTGGTGCCGCACAGATGGACGGCGCTGTGCTCGTGGTAGCAGCAACAGACGGTGCGATGCCTCAGACTCGAGAGCACGTGCTTCTTGCAAAGCAGGTTGGAGTTCCACGCATCATCGTATTCCTCAACAAGACCGACATGGTTGATGACGAGGAGATGATCATGCTCGTTGAAGAGGAACTTCGAGAGCTTCTTACAAAGAACGGATTCGACGGTGCGAACGCTCCGATCATCAAGGGTTCTGGACTCCAGGCGCTTGAGAATCCTACTTCAGAGTGGGGAGACAAGGTGATGGAACTTGTGAAGGCGATGGATGAATACTTCCCAACACCAGTTCGTGAACTCGACAAGCCATTCCTTATGCCTGTTGAGGACATCTTCTCAATTGAAGGACGCGGTACTGTGGTTACCGGACGTGTAGAGCGTGGTTCAGTAAAGGTTGGAGAGGAAATCGAGATCGTTGGTATCAAGCCAACAACTTCAACAACAGTTACTGGAGTTGAAATGTTCAACAAGCAGCTCGATCAGGCTCAGGCTGGAGACAACGCTGGTATCTTGCTCCGCGGTACAAAGAAGGAGGACGTACACCGAGGACAGGTGCTTGCAAAGAAGGGTTCAGTTACTCCTCACACAGAGTTCGAAGCGGAAGTATACGTACTTTCTAAGGACGAAGGAGGACGACACACACCATTCTTCTCAGGTTACAAGCCACAGTTCTACATCCGAACTACAGACGTAACAGGAGACGTAACACTTGCTGAAGGAACAGAAATGGTTATGCCAGGAGACACTGCAACTTTCAAAGTGAAGCTCGTAGCTCCTGTTGCACTTGAAGATCAGCAGAACTTCGCTATCCGCGAGGGTGGACGAACTGTTGGTGCCGGAGTGGTAACAAAGATTATTGCCTAACTATAACGCTGGGCTTGTAGCCCACATGTACTATGGCAACAACTAAAACTACAAAAGCAAAGAAGACTGAAGCGGGGAGTGATATCCAGAAGCTTCGGATCCGCGTGCGCGCGTATGAGAACAAGATCCTTGATGCAAGCGTGAAGCAGATCATCGACACCGCACTTCGCTTTGATGCGAAGGTGGTCGGACCGATCCCGCTCCCAACCGAGATCAAGAAATATACGGTCAACCGCTCATCGTTCGTATACAAAGATGCGCGAGAACAATTCGAAATGCGAATGCACAAGCGTGTGATTGATATCCTCAATCCAGGTGCGAAAGTTATCGAGGCGCTCACCAATCTCTCACTTCCATCTGGCGTCAACATTGACGTAAAGATGATGTAAGGTTTTAGTTTTCATTTGCCTATAACAGAAAGACCGCACAGCATGTGCGGCCTTTCTGTTATTCAAATGACGATTCATTCCTTCTTCA
>CBFGXL010000016.1:0-15452 GCA_965652925.1 uncultured bacterium
ACCATATGCGAAGGTTGCATGGGAGACTGAGCGACTGGAGCGAAGACTTGCTGAAGCGCGTCTGCTTGCCAGTGAAGGCAAGCTTACGCAGGAGGCTGAACACAAGGTTGCTCAGGCGGTGAAAGACCATACTGATGCTGCGCAACGCGAGATCGCAGAGATACGGGAGAACGATAGTGATGATGCAGCTATTGCAGAGATCACTTTTGCTTCTGCACTTGCGGTACAGACCGAGGTCCTTGAAGGGCATCTTGCTAAAGGGCAGGGAGCAGCAAATGGCAGTTCTGTTGCAACTATTGCCCAGGTAGTTGCGGATGCACGAAACACAGCCGAGGCAGCACAAAGTGATGTTCGTCCATCGTATGTAAAACTGTTGGGGTATGTGGAATCTGAATCGACCCATGTATATGAATTGTTCAGGTCGGTACAAAAAGATGCTTCTGTTGAGGAAGTGGAGGATGTGAAGCGCCGCATAGCTGATATCGAGCGAAAGGTAGCAGAGGCTACAGCGCTGAAGGAGGGCAGAACTGATTCAGGTGAAGCGGTTACATCTATGATGGCAACCATGTCGATGAAAGCCCCTGAAGAGGGTGTGTCAGACTCAGACGAGAATCTTGCTTCGTCATCTGACCTCACTGTTGAAGAGGGGGCAGAAGCTACTCTCATGCTGGAGGAAGAGGCAGTTGCTCTTGACGCACCCGCTCCCGATCTTGAGGCTGAGTCGGTAGCACTGCTGCGATCAGCGCTTACGGATATACAGAAGCTTCTGAGCTATATGACACATATTGATGTCCGCAAAAATGTTTCGATTGAAGAACTCGTACCTCTGACGCCCACTCCTGAGGAGAAGGCAGCGGCCTTTACTGAACTGTTGAGCGAAACTGTCTCACTCCAAGAAACGGTTGGTGTACGAGATGTACGAGCACAACTGCTTGAGAAAGTAACTGCCGGGCAGCAGGAGCTTGAAGTGGCAATAACAGAAGCTGTGCAACTCATGGAAGCGGGTGATGAGGAGGGCGCATATGTACAGTTAGAGAAAGCACATGCTCTTGCAAAAGACCTTGATGCACTCACTAAAAACGCTCCGCTGAAGGAAGCGCCCGTGTTAGAGACACCGCAGAGCACTTCAACTCCAGAAGAAACTCTGCAATAGACTGGCTTCAATAAAGCGCATTATGCGCTTTATTTTTTTGTATGAAGAAAGGGGACAGGATTTGTTGACAGCGTAAAAGAGGGGTGTATATTCAAGGGATGGTAGATATGAGTTTAGTTAGCTTGTTTGCAATCACCGCTTTTTACCTTCTATGGAATCTAAAGGATGTCATCATCCCAGCATTCTGTACGGTTGGCGTGCGCAAGTAAGTTTTTAGAAAATAAAACGCCGGCCGAACAAGCCGGCGTTTTATTTTTCATTGTTCGAAGTACCGCCTGGGTGCAACAAGGCCGTACTCCGGACTGTGAGACGGTCTGGTGTCGTACCTCAATGAGGAGGATGGATACGGCAAATACAGTACAAGGGGAAATACCTATGCCTAACGACACTACAAGCGAAGCATCGCCCGCGGAGGACGATATTCGCACCAGCCTTTCGTTCGATTCTGAACTAACGGCGGGAGGCCCGTGCAGCAACGGGGAAGACTTCGAGCGGGAGTACCCACCTCTGGTCGGGGTATACACAGAAGCCCATGGGAGACGGTGGGATTTCAACAATGTAGGGCGACCCCCGAGTATTTCGGGGAAGCAGTGAGTTTTAGGGGACGCATGAGTGCGTCCCCACAATTTTTTATACTGACATTTGACTCTTTAGTGAACGGAAGTTACAGTAGACACATGCATAACGCATACACAGCATCATATTACTTCTTTTGGTTTAGAAGCGGGGAGACCCGTGGTGCGTTTGTGAGTGCTTAAAGAAGAATTCAAAAAACCGCCGCGCGTTTCCTCGAGAGGAACGCGCGGCGGTTTTGTTTTGTTTCTCGAGCACAGCACAGGCACACCTGTATTGCGCTCGGTATGCAAAGCGTATCGAAGAAACCACCACGGCGTCGTGGAAGGGTATGTACATCAATGGAGGACTCTATGGCGTATGCATTTGCACTCAATGGCAATGAGCCGATCACATCCCCCGCACAAAAGGAGAAAAAAGAAGAGTTCACCCTCGAATGGTTCAAGCAGCAGCTTATCGAAGCAGGCGTAAGCGCCCTCTACATCACCTGGGGCAACTACAAGGAAGAATTTCCTGAAGTTCCCTCGCATCTCATGTACTCGTACCTCCACCATCGCAAGCGTGTTCTGCATAAGCAGGCGCTCGCGAGGGCGGAAGAAGAGTACCTAGCGATGGAGGCACATCCGTTTGCTCTGTGAATACAACCTCAAGGCGCGCATGTATGCGCGCCTTAAATGTATGCTGCGTTTGATACCAAAAAATGCGCTCAATAATGAGACGCATTTTCGGTCCGGTTGCGTACCCCTACGCTCCCGTGGAAAAAGAACAATATATTGTCGACAAACGTGCCGAACTAAAGCTCGGCACGAAGTGATATCTTATCCAATGATTATTGATGAGGCAAAAATTATCTGTGCATAGCGTCACAGCTGTTGTGTGAGGACTAGTTGAAGGAAGGGTACGAGCGTATCTCTAAAGAGTTGTGCACGGTAGGGGAGGTCTCCACTGAGATTCTGTTGCAATGAGGCACCGGTCTCTTCGGTGATCGTACGGTCCACATATGAAAGCGACAATGCACGCAGACTGCCTTCACCGAACATAGCGTCATCGCCTTTGGTGCTTATGATGCCGATTGCTTTACCGCGAGTATCGACAATGGGGCCTCCTGAGGAGCCATGTTCGCCGATCTGCGAACCGCGAATAGTGAAAATATCTACGAGGTTGGACTGGAAGGTCATTAGGTCACCGATAGTTGTTGTCGCTTGCTTGGGAACAAGGGGAGCATCAACGTCATGGACAAGCGCATTTGCAGGGTATCCGGTAGCAAAGACTTCTGTGTCTACCACATCGAGCTCAAGCAAATCGGTGTCAAACGGTAGCGCGGCGAACTTGCCGGGCATGGGCTTATTGTCTAGAGCAGAAGTCACATACAAAAGCGCGTAGTCGCGTTCACCGGTGCCCTTGGGAGCTCTGTCATTTATAAGCTCCGCATGTTCGCGTACCCACGCTGGGGGTATATATAATAGTTCCGCTTCATACTGCGGTGTTGCCGGACTTCCGGTTCGGATCACGCATTCTGCCTCTCCCATAATGCCTTCAAGCAGCAAAAACTGTGCTACATGGGCATTGGTGAGGATCACACCGTCAGTATCAATGAAGAATCCCGTTCCTGTGGTTGTTTTGGTGTAGGTATCGGTGGTGTATGAACAATAGATATTGACCAGTGCCTCAAGCGCGGTTGCTGGGGCAGTCTCTGGATCGATGCTCTCAACAATAGCAGCCTTCTGGTATGCGGCATTTCTGATGAGGATATCAGGTATGCCCTGCAGCTCTGATTCCACGCGCTCAACGCGCGGGGTTGCTTCCGCGAGACTCTGGTACGGTTCCTGCGGCAATAGGGCAAGAATCTGCCCGGCAAGCCCATTAACGAGCGAAAGATAGGCGGTTAGTGTAACGGCAGCAAGATCAAGCAGGAATTGCATGGTTACTGCAGTATAGCAAAATAGCCTAGAAATCCGGAAGAATAAGTGCTAGAATGTCGCGCACACAATAGTAGAGATGCGGGTGTGGTTTAGTGGTAAAACGACTGCCTTCCAAGCAGTAGTCGGGGGTTCGATTCCTCTCACCCGCACAAACAGCCGGCCCAGAAACTTTCGTTTCTGGGCCGTTGCTGTTTGTAGCGGGTGAGAGGAATCGAAAAGAGCTTCATACGAAGCCCGAAGCAAAAGGCTTTTTGCTTCGGTATGAAGCGACGGGGCAGCGAGTTCTTAATAAAATTGGAAGAATTGAACAATTTTATTTAGAACTGGCGCCGATTCCTCTCAAGTTCGAGATTTCTCAGTATATGAGTTTGTTATACTACCCCTATGACCCCACGCATCTCCCTCATCACCCTCGGCGTCACAAACCTCGCGCAATCAACCGCTTTCTACAGAGCGCTCGGTTTCCCTGTTGAAGGCGACAACGAAGGCGTGACATTCTTTAAACTCAATGGAACGTGGCTTTCTCTCTTCCCAAAAGAAGAGCTTGCGAAGGACGCGCAAACGCCCATGAGAGAAATAGCACCAACTTTCACTCTTGCTCATAATGTTGCAAGCAAAGAGAAGGTGCATGAGGTCATCGAACTGGCTCGCAGTGTGGGAGCAATAATTGTAAAAGAGCCACAAGATGTGTTCTGGGGAGGCTATTGTGGTTATTTCAAAGATCCTGATGGCTATCTATGGGAGGTTGCATACAATCCATTCATGGATCTTACGTAGTAGTATGATTCTTATTCTTGCAGTAATCGTCCTTATTATCATTTTTACGATTCTGACAATTGCGTTGTATTACACGACTAAACACGAGGAGGATAATACAAACCACGAGCAGTAACCTCGTTTGCAAGCAGCACAAACCCCCGAGCGGTCCCGGGGGTTTCATTTGCGGAAGACAGTTTCTCCGATCCTGATGGCGTTTTTCACGTGCTCTGTACCATAGAACGCTAACGCGAAGATAAGGCCGAGGTAGCGGATCGGACGCGATTTGAATCTGCTGTTGAGGTTCACGAGGAAGTTAAGTGCCTCAAGCTCGATCAGCCACTGCCGCAAGGCCTCTCTCACCACATCGAGTTCATAGAGCTGTACAAGCTCAACGACCTGGTGTATTGCCGCCGTTGCAATATATCTGAGCTTCTCTTCGTCTGAAGCGTCTTCGTATTTCTCCGTTAGTTCAGCAAGGACATTGGTTATCATCCGTGTGAGGATGTGTTTGATGAGACCTTTGCGGGATTCGTTCACGTGCAATCTCCAAGAACGGTTTGTGCTACTTAATCACAGTTCCAGCTCAAAAGCAAAAAGCCCCGGCTAAGGGCTTCTTGCTTTTGTGATGGGAAATAGCGGGAATTACTCCTTGTATTTCCACATAGCGTAATACCTCCGCTACGTGTGTCAGTATATCAGATTTTGTAAAAGAAAGGGAAGAGTGTATATCCTGTTTATAAGTGAGATACAAAAAAGCTGCGAAAGAGCGCAGCTTTTTTGTATGTATTGAGTGATTATTTCACCGCATCCTTCAGTGCCTTTGCAGCGCGGAACTTTGGAACACGCATTGCTGGAACTTCGATAGTCTCACCAGTGCGAGGATTTCGTGCAGTTCTCTTGTTGCGCATCTTTGCTGAGAAGATACCAAGCCCTGCAATTGACACTTCCTGTCCTGAGACGAGCGTATCAACGATAGATGAGAGCACTGTTTCTACAGCCTTCTCAGCATCAGCTTTAGTAACGCCAAGCTCCTCATGCACTTTGTTAATGATGTCTGCCTTATTCATAATTCCATTATTATTCTAAATGGCGAGTAAAGTGTACTTTGCTTCCTGCATGTACCTGAAGATGAAATTGAATCTCATTGCTTCAGTTCACGTGGAAGTAAATTTTTGCATCAGCTTGAATTTCTGATACGGTGCCTTATTAAATGGCTTCAAACAATTATATAGCAACGTTTCCTACCTGCAATGACTTGTAAACTGAACAATATGTGTTGTAGTAAATGCATGCTCAATGGAATAAAAGGGTGTGGTATGATGGCGGACATATGAAAATTGGCGTGATGGGGGCGAAAGGTAGCTTTTCCGAAAAAGCAGGAGAGCAATACATTGCACAGCAGGGAATAGAAAACGGAGAGATCTTACCGCTTGTCAGTGCCGAAGCGGTGCTTGATGCAGTTGAGAATATGGCTTGTGATAAGGGTATTTTCCCAATAGAGAACTCAAATGGAGGGATTGTCATAGAGGCGGTGCACGCCATGGCAAAGCATAAATTCGCCATTGAGCGCATGTTCGAGCTTGATGTGCATCATATGCTTCTGGTGAAGCCGGGAATAACTGCCGCGCATATAAAGACGATCACTTCGCACGATCAAGCTCTCAAACAATGCCGCATGTACCTCAAGCGCGTGCATCCGGATGCGGAGATTATGCCGTACGCAGACACGGCGAAAGCGGCGGCTGATCTTGCAGAAGGGATATTGCCGGACACCACTGCAGTTATTGCTCCGCGCGGCTGCGCAGCGCTGTATGGACTTGATATCCTTGAGGAATCGATACAGGATCTGAAGTTCAACTACACAACGTTCGTGGTTGCAGTGAAGTTGTAAGAAGGCAGAAGAGTACAAAAAGCGGCGGAGGCAAAGCCTCCGCCGCTTTTTGTATATTGAATTCTACCGTGCGTAACTGATGACGCGGGTTTCCCGTATCACATGCACTTTGATCTCTCCAGGATAACGCAACTGCGCCTCGATATTGAGTGCAATGGTGCGCGCCAGCTCATTGCTCTCGAAGTCAGAAAGCACTTCCGGGTTAACAAGTACGCGTATCTCGCGTCCGGCGGCGATAGCGAATGCTTTCTCAACTCCCGCGAGACTTGTCGCAATTGATTCAAGTTCTGTCAGGCGTTTGATGTAGTTCTCAATAGAATCGCGGCGTGCACCTGGACGTCCACCTGAAAGCGCATCAGCAACCTGTACGATGATGGACTCAGGCGTTTCATACGGATATTCCTCATGGTGTGCACGCATAGCGAGTATGACTTTCTCGTCGACATTGTATTTTTGCAGGATGCGGATACCAATCTCAACGTGTGTGCCCTGCACCTCGTGACTCACCGTCTTTCCGATGTCATGCAAGAGTGCACCAGCACGCGCAACAGCAACATCAGCACCAACTTCTTCAGCGATCATTGCAGCGATATGTGACATTTCTACAGAGTGCCACAGCACATTCTGTCCATAGCTGGTGCGGAAGTGAAGGCGTCCGAGGATGGTGACCAGATCTGGGTGCAGATTGGGCACATTGGCATCGTATGCTGCCTTTTCTCCCATTTTACGGATGGTTGCGCCCACTTCCTTGCGGGCAAGTTCAACCATCTCTTCGATCTTCGCAGGCTGGATGCGACCGTCCTTCAGGAGCATCTCAAGCGCAGTGCGGGCTATCTCGCGGCGGATCGGATCAAACGATGAGAGAGTGATGTATCCTGGCGTTTCATCAATAAGCACATCAACCCCCGTTGCCCGCTCAAATGCACGCACGTTACGCCCCTCCTTTCCGATAACCTTTCCTTTGAGGTCGTCGCTTGGGAGTTCGACGTTTGCCGTCATGATATTGGTTGGCATATTGTTGCCAACTCGGTGGATAGCAGCGAGCAGTATGTTTTGCGCTTTTTGTTCGTACGCCTCATCGTTCTGCAACGCAAGCTTCTGTATGCGCATAGAGAGGTCTTCAGCGCGTTCAGCTTCCATCTTACTAACGACCAAAGCAAACGCTTCATCTTTTGTCATAGAAGCTATCTCTTCGATTTTGGCATCGATCTCGTTCTTCCGTTCATCGAGTCTTTCTTTGAGTTCCTTAACTTCTTCTATCTTTGCACGCACCGCTTCGCGCTCAGAATCAAGCGTTATCTGGCGCTCGTCAAGCAGCTCCTCTTTCTTTTCGAGGCGCTCCTCCTTTCGTTTGAGTGTGTCTTCAGATTCTCTGAGGAGCTTTTTTGCTTCCTCCTCGATTTTTTCAGCTTTCGCTTCAGCCTTTTCGACGATCTTCAACGCTTTTTCCTCTGCCTCGAGCTCACGTTGCTTCAGCTCAAGCTCAACTGATGATTTTTTTGAAAGCGCATGCAGGTAACGCAGATAGTATCCAGAAGCTATGCCGATAAGTAATGCTGCAGCGAGGGCTGACAGTAGTATCAAAAGTGGCATATGGTATATCTATGGTAATAATGACAGTGGGAAACCGGGACCGTAGTACTGTTATGAAGAACAGTACCAGAAGAGCTCTCTTTAGGGAAGACCTAAAAAGCGCGGGGGGCTTTGCCTCCCGCGCTTTTTATAGCTCATCTGTTACTTGTGGACTTCGTCAATGAGGCCGTATTTTTTCGCTTCCTGTGCGTCCATGAAGAAGTCACGGTCCGTATCCTTCTCAATCTGTGACAGTGGCTTCCCCGAAGCTTTCGCAAGCATCTTGTTGAGTCGTTCGCGGGTCTTAAGTATGTGGCGCGCAGTTATTTCAATGTCACTTGCCTGACCTTGTGCACCGCCCCATGGCTGATGGATCATGATCTCGGCATTGGGAAGAGCAAATCGTTTGCCCTGTGCACCTTGGGAAAGTATGATCGATCCCATTGATGCGGCCATCCCTACGCATACTGTTGAGACATCGGGCTTGATGTGGTTCATGGTGTCGACAATTCCCAAACCTGCTGAGACGCTGCCCCCGGGTGAGTTCACGTAGAGTGAGATGTCTTTCTTTGGATCCTCAGCTTCCAAGAAAAGGAGCTGTGCAACTACCAAGTTGGCCATATGGTCATCGATCGGTCCGGTCACAAAGATAATGCGCTCTTTCAAGAGCCGGGAAAAGATGTCGAACGCCCGTTCCCCCTGCTGTGTTTTCTCAACCACCATCGGGACGAGAAAATCGTTGATGTGTGAATATTTTTCCATAATTTCTAATTTAATCTATCGTTACTGCAACAATGTGTAATGTAGCAGATAGCATGAGCAAAAGAAAGATGAGTATATGCAATGGCTGTGTTTGTCATTTTTCACACCAGAGCTACAGTAAAGGCGGGAACGTTCTCTGGAGGATCCTATGGAGACAGTGCTTATTTCCATGCTATTTGTGCTCGTGTTCTGGGGAGGGCTGGTTTTCTTCCTGGGGGAAGCGATCATCTTCGCCTTCAAGAAGGGCCAGGAATTGCTTCTGCAGCGGCTGAGTATCTTTCACCATCATGAGTACTACAGGCAAGGCTTCCTGATGAAAGCGGGGACGATCTTTGTCTCCAGTGATCTGCGCATGAAGCTTTTCCTCGTTGCACTCATCTGCGTTTACACGGGGTTGTCTGTTGGGCTCATGGCAGCCACTGAAAGCTCGCTCTCTGTCCTACAGCACATGCTCAATGCAATCGCGGGGTTGCAGTAAGAAACGGCGCCACAGTGTGGCGCCGTTCTCCTTATAGTTTTTCGATTTCTTTGAGGTCACCGTCAGGAAGGTACAGAATGGCAAGACCGATAATGATGCCAGCAATAGCTGAGTAGAGATGCGCTCCTTCAAAAAAGAATGCATCAAGCTCGTCCAAGATATACCAGAGACCGCGCCAAATGAGTACCAGTCCAAAGACCACGGCTATATTCTTTGCAAAATAGCGGATCAGCGAACTGTTTCTGTGTGCTTTTTTCATTCTTCTATAGTAGCGGGCGATGAGGAAGTTGCCTAGTGGAAAAGTGACTGCACAAACACAATAAAAGCCCCGCTCATGAGGGGCTTTTATTGTGGCGCTACTGCTTTTCGAGCATTTGCATGACTGCTTCGTTGGTCATCACTGAGGTGACATACACACGGACGCGCATCTCATCGGCGTCTGTGTACTGTTGTAAAAGCTGTGCTACCTGGCTGTCCACTTGGGCCTGATCAGGGACAACCGCCTCCTTCTTTGCTATCTCGTTGAGTACAAGCTGCAGTTTCGCACGCTTTTCAGCGGCCGGAGTCCATTCTTTCTTGAGGTCTTCCTTGGTTTTTTTGACGTGCCCGAGATAGTCTTCCATCTTAAGGTTCGCTCGTGAAAGGTCTTCATTCATCTGTGCGAACATTTGTTCCAGCTCAGAATCAATGAGGACCTGCGGCAGTTCAACCTTGGTCTCTTCAATGATTGCGTCAGTGATCTTTGCACGGTGTGCAGCGGTCACATCCTGCTTTTTTTGAATGGTAAGGTGTTCACGTATCTTTGCTTTGAAGTCCGCCACAGAGGTGAACTGTCCTTCTTGGCCTAGTCCTTTGACGTATTCGTCAGTAAGCTCTGGCAGTTCTGAGTCTTGTACTGCACCCTCCTCGTGGTCGTGGTCGTGGTCGTGGTCGTGGTCGTGGTCGTGGTCGTGGCTCGACTCGTCTTCAATAGGATTTCCTTCCTCGTCGTGAGCAGGTCCTTCGTGTACTGTGCCGTCTGCGTGAGTGTGTGTCTGACCCTGCGCTTTTTTCTGAAGACGCTCATACGCAAGTTTCTGTCTGAGGATATCCTTGATCTGCGTATCCAGTTCCTCCTCTGTTACTTCCTCTGATTCTTTTGAGGCGTTTGCTTTAGCTGCGATCTTCTTGAAATCGGGAAGAGTAAGTGAAGGAAGGACTGCAACTGTTGCAGTGAAGCCGAGCGGATTACCTTCAGCAAGCTTTGTAATCGAGATTTTCGGATATCCGATAGCATCTATTTTGTGTTCTTTTAATGCAGCAGGATATGCTTCACTGAGCGCATGCTCCGCCATTTCGTTGAGTACCGCCATTTCACCCACCTGGGCGATGACCATTTTCTGTGGAATATTGCCTTTGCGGAAACCAGGCAGTTCCATATCCTTGCTGATATGCTTTATTGCAGTATCCCGATAGTTCTCAAGAACAGAGAATGGGATTTCCCCCTCGATCTTTACCTGTGAACCCTCTTCCTTTGTGATTTTGAATTGTGTAACGAAATCCATGTGTTATTGATGAAATAGTACAGGGGGTAGTGTACCTATATACAAAGAAAAAGCAATAAAAAAAGCCGGGGCGAGCCCCGGCTTTTTTTATTGTAGGACTTCCGCTTCAATCGCGGGGATCTCCTTGTTGAGCGTATCCATCCTTGTACTATCTATATCTGCCTGGATGGCACTGAGTTCATCTGATGTGCTTAAAGCGGCATCTATTTCAACGTCAGTCTCTGCATTAGTGCTCTCAGGTTCATTGTTCTCTTCTGCTGTTGGCCGTTGAGGAGTGGAGTCAACTACAGGGAGGTTTTGCTGATTCTGCATGGACGTACCCCATAGGTATAATCCTCCAAGAATAACCATAAGCAGAAGCACCAATACACCCAGAATGACACCAATGTGTGAAGGCTGTTCGGTCTGAACATCACCTCCCCCGAATCTCTCCTCGGGCATTTTGAACTCATTTTTAGAGAACTTCATTTTGTCGTTCATAATTATTACTTATTAATTTTCGTTAAGGGTCTCAACTGGTGTGTTGAAATAAATGCCCTGTTCTTTAAATCCGAGGTCACGGGCTGAATTGCTGATGAGCTCCTGGGCACTGATAAGCACCGATTTTGATTCTAGGAAACTGTCTCGGACATCAAACCATTTCATCACGAAATCTGGTGCATTTACAAAATTAAGAATGCGGTTATCAATATCGCGCATCTGTTCTTTTGCAATATCGATATATTTTCTGGCTTCCCCGAGATAAAATTGTTCATCATCGGCATTTATTCCTGTAGCTTCAAGTTTTGCTGCTCGCGATTCTAGTCTCGCGACAATATTTTCAAAACGTGCGATGACCGATTCAGTACGGTTCGCCATATTTGACGATAAGTTGATTATACGAGGCTTCTCTTCTTCTGTGAGTGGCGGCACAAATTCCAAGGGGTCTTGGGTTTGGGCAAATGCAAATGTTGCTGCAGACAGTGCACACAATGCCACTACTCCCGAGATCATCAAAGATATTTTTTTACTATACATAATAATTTTTTTAATAACTTACTTAGCCGTAAATGTGTACCTATAGTATAGCCCCGCAACACTTTCGTATTGCGGGGCTATACACAGCACTGTCCCTGATCTATTTTTTTGATTCGTACATCTGTCTGCTGCGCTCAAATGCTTCCTGTGCTGAAGCTGCGTCGTGCCACTCGCCTACAGTCACCTCCTTGTTCTGCACTTTTTTGTAGGTCTCAAAGAAGTGACTCATCTCTTTTATGAAGTGCGGATTGATGTCCGTAATATCTTTCACGGTGGTGAATCGCGGATCATCAACTGGAACGGCAACTACTTTGTCGTCGCGTTCTCCACCATCGATCATTTCCATGATCGCAACTGGACGTGCTTTTACCAGAATGCCTGGGGCAAGTGGGTAGGTGGTTAAGAGTACGACGTCGAGCGCATCCCCATCATCAAAGAGCGTTTGCGGGACGAAACCATAGTCAAATGGATAATCCTGAGAGGTGTGCATTACCCGATCCAGGGCGATGATGCCCGTTTCTTTATCGATCTCATACTTATTCTTTGAGAATTTAGGTATTTCGATAATAACGTTCATCTCTTCTTTGGTTCCCGCAGGGATATCGTGTAGAAGATTCATATATATGTATTTATACAATAACGTGCCTATCATAACGTAGGATTCTGTTAAGGCAAGAAAAAAGCGCGGATTTCCGCGCTTTTCCCTATTCCTTTGTTTCCTCTGCTTCTTGCACCTCCTTTTCGACTTCTTCTGGAGTGTCGGTATTATTCTCTTCGTTTTCTACTGCTTGCGTGGTGTCGCGATCCTCGGTATCGCTGTTTTCAACCATATCAATATCTTCTTTAGTGGTGGTTGCATCCTCTTGTTCAAGCACATCAGTATCAGCACTGTCCGGAGCCGCCTCTTCTTTTTGTCCCCCCACAGAAACGATGTCGATCTTCCAGCCGGTGAGTTTTGCTGCAAGGCGGACATTCTGCCCTCCTCGTCCAATAGCAAGCGACTGCTGATCAGGAGCAACTTCCACTCGCGCGTGTCCGCGGGTATCGTCAGTTCCTTCCTTATCGCTCGGCTCACTTTCAATAACAACATTGAGCACCTGTGCAGGTGAGAGAGCATCTTCAATAAAGGTCACTGGATCTTCTGACCATTCAATAATGTCGATCTTTTCACCACCAAGCTCGCTCATTACTGTTGAAACGCGCACACCGCGCTGTCCAACGAGCGATCCTACTGGGTCAATGTGTTCTTCATGAGCGAATACCGCGATCTTTGATCGTGCACCGGCTTCTCGTGCGACCGCTTTGATCTCTACAGAGCCGTTTTGGAGTTCTGGAGTCTCGAGTGTGAAAAGACTTCTGAGAAATTCTGGATGTGAACGTGAAAGCTTAAGGAAGATACCTCGTGGAGTTTCGTCCACCGTGATAAGTGACGCACGAATGCGCTCTCCTGGTTTGAACCGCTCTCCTGGGATCTGTTCATCGTAGGGCATTACGCCGGTAACACGTCCAAGGTCAACATACAGATTGCCGCGTTCGAAACGCTGCACGTGACCTACGACAATATCGCCTTCTTTCTGGCCAAATTCTGCAAGTGCAGATTCTTTTTCCGCTTCGCGGATCTTCTGGATGATGACCTGTTTCGCCGTCTGCGCTGCAATTCGTCCGAAGTCGTCTTTGCTTTCAAGCGGGAAGACAAGCTCGTCGCCGAGTGCAACGTCTTTTTTTATGAGACGAGCACTTTCGATCATGATGTGCTTTTCTGGGTCAAATCGCACTTTTCGCTCGCCGTCTGCAGCTGGGAGCTCATCTTCGGCCTCTGTTCCCTCATCCTCCTCGTCTTCAGCTTTAAGCATGGACTCATCAACGACGATCTTTATCTGATTGAAGGTGGTTGTCCCAACAGACAGGTCAAACGAAGCACGGACGATCTGTCCTCGCTTTCCGTATTCTTTTTTATAGGCAGTAGCAAGCGCCTGCTCAATGGCATCCATCATCTTTTCGCGAGAAATTCCTCGCTCCTCTTCCATTTCGGCGAGCACTGAATTGATTACCTTTAGGTCAAACATATGTATGTATCAGGACAATACGTCCTTTTGTGGAGGTATGCCTCCTTATGTGGCTAATTGTTCTTAAAAGAAAGCGCCGCCTTGGAGGCGAGCGCTGTCAGTAAGTGGTATCACTCTACCTCTGCACTCATTTTTTGTCAAAAGAGAGGACAGGTGTGCATTTTTCTCCGCGAGTGTGCATACACATACTGTATACTACAGTTTAAGAAGAACGATTCTTTGGAGGTCTTTTATCTATGCGTATACAAGATGAGCAACTTAAGCGTTTCGTCACCGACTCAGGTTTGGTGCCTAAGGCCGATCTTGCCGCAGCTGAAAAGACAGCCAAAGAAGAGAAACGTACTCTCGCTGAGGCGCTCATAGCCGGTGGGCACATCACAGAGGATGATATGCGCAAGGTAGAGTCGTATGTGTTGGGGATCCCGTTTGTCTCACTCAAAGGCACAAAGATCGACTTTGACATCCTCTCCATGATCCCTGAGCCGGTTGCGCGCAATCACAATATAATCGCCTATAAGAAGAACGCCGACTCGCTTGAGGTCGCTATGCTCGATACTGCTGATTTGCCGGCTATAGACTTCATCAAAAAGAAAGTAGGGCTGAAGATATATCCGCGACTGACTGATACGGAATCAATGCGTGATTCGTTGCGTCAGTATCAGAAGACGCTCAAGGATGAGTTCGGGGATATCATCATGAAGGAAACCTCCGCGCTTAAAGTGCTTGCTGAGGAAACGGGAGAAGAGGCAAGCGAGGCTGACCTCAAAAAAATGGCGGAAGACCTGCCTGTGGTGCGCATTGTCGACACTCTTTTGCGTCACGCGATCATTCAGGGAGCGTCTGATATCCACATCGAACCCATGGAGAATGAAGTGTTGGTGCGTTATCGCATCGACGGTATCCTCCATGATGCAATGACGCTCCCGAGGCATGCGGCATCGACGATTGTTGCACGCCTGAAGGTTCTCTCAAACCTCAAGCTTGACCAGAAACGTCTTCCTCAAGATGGTCGCTTTAAGATGGAAATGGATGGACAGAAGGTTTCCTTCCGCGTCTCTATTCTGCCGATCTTTTTTGGTGAAAAAGTGGTCATGCGTCTTTTGCGCGAGAACCGGTCGGGCTTCACGCTAGAGGGTATGGGCTTCCATGGCATGACGCTTGAGCGTCTCCATGATGCCATGAAACAGACCACGGGCATCATTCTCGTAACCGGACCAACAGGATCAGGAAAAACTACTACGCTCTATACCGTACTCGACCTCTTGAACACACCCGAAGTGAACATTTCGACCATTGAAGATCCTATTGAATATCAGATGCCACGCATCAATCAGACACAGGTCAAACCCGATATTGGTTTTACATTTGCCAATGGTCTTCGGTCGCTTATGCGTCAGGACCCGGATATCATCATGATTGGGGAGATCCGCGATCAGGAGACAGCAAACTTGGCAATCAACGCAGCCTTGACCGGACACCTGGTTTTGGCAACAGTGCACACAAACTCCTCTTCAGGCACTATTGCACGACTTATGGATATGGGTGTGGAATCGTTTCTGCTGGTCTCCACACTGAAGGTCGCTGTCGGACAGCGCTTGGTACGTCGTTTAACTGACACCAAGGAAGCGTATACACTTTCAGCCAATGAGAAGGCAGAGTTAAGCAAACATGCGGATCTTGATCGCATTCTGCAGACGCTCAAAGAAGAGGGGGTG
>CBFGXL010000017.1:0-14168 GCA_965652925.1 uncultured bacterium
GTTAAGACAGGTTTGGAGCGTCCTCTCCGAAGAGAGAACATGCTTCTTACCTGCGACTATTTGTTTACTTCCGCACTGTACTTTTTGTGCGTACTTAAAATAGTCATCCAAAGGATAAGGCAAAAGAGAATGCACAAAAGTGTATTTTCTTTTGCCGTGCTGATGCATACCTATCGCATATGTAACATCAAAAATGATATTGCATAATGCAACATGTATACCTCAAACCAATTTTGGGAATTGATTTGAGCTTATGTAGTTTTCAAAAATCAACTACCTCTCCGTGGATCTGAGACTCGGAACTTACCCGTACTCCAGAGCACACTAAAGTGCACTCCATAACCCCCGTGATAGTGAGCGCTATTATACAGATGGTTGTAAAAAGTGCAAGTCCTGTAGCGTATCTTGTATCGATTTGACCAAATAACTACTATTTTGCGCCAAAAAGCCTTTAAAAGAAGGCGTAATAGTAGTACCAGCCACTCTTCTTTATAGGCAATTCATCCTTCCCTCACTTGTATCGGCGAGCTCCTTTGCGCTTCCGGTATTGTCAATGCAGTAAAACATGCTGCTTTCTGGCATTTTTGCTTCGATCATGTAGCTCTCATCTCCTGTAGAACAGAACACCTCAGTTGCACCGACGAACTTGATATATTTCAAAATGCCACCACTCTCACCTTCGAGTGTATACATATCCTCGGATCGTTCACACAGCCCTGCATACGAACCGTTGTTATTGAATTTATATATTTCGGCCAATATCTGGGCTGCATCGAGATAGCTGCGAACCGCATCATCACGTGAATCTACAACTCCTTCTGAAGGCTGGATCTGCGTATCAGACTGAGCATTCATCCCTTCCATATTGTGGTTACCATCCTTCATGATGTGCTCAGACGTCGATGAACCGAGCCGGACGAACGGTTTTTCAGCAATACTGTTATACACCCATACCGAGCACAGAATAATGGCAGTAATGAAGGCTGTATGTACAAGAACTGTCGTGTTAAGTGTCTTTTTTTTAGTATCGTTTTCCATATTCATTAATTGGTGAATGTGCTACTGACAAAGAACAGTGTCACGCAAAGGGCCAGTAATAGTTCCCGTAAAAGAAGTGCTGTCGGAGCAGTAATATTGTCCATCACTCAAAGGTGCAAATATTGCAAATGTCTCCGGCGTTTCTGCACACTGGATCGGATCAACAATGGTTATGTCGCTGCATACCCCTTCATAAGAACCCATTCTTCCGCCATACATGTTGGCAGAAGCGGCTGTCGCTGCAACCTTCTGCTGCATAAGAAAATCACTGAAATTAAGGCCCTCAGGATCCTCTTCCCAAGTACCTTCTTGCCACTGTAAAAGTTCATCTTGCTGTATCTGAGATATGAATGTACTCAAATATGTCCCCACAGCAAAGGAGACAATGATCGTGAGAACAACCCCGAGCAGTGAACCAAGGCGATAAATCCACGCAAGTGCACCATAAGTAGTGAGGTCAAATAACGGTTTTGCTTTTCTTCTCGCTTCATAGAGAGTGACAAATGCACCCAAGCCAATTGCGGTGAGTACCATTTGAAGAAGTGTAGTTGCTACATAGATTGCTTCTGCGAGCACCGGGACTTCTTCGAAGAAGCTGAGGACAATGCCCATGCCGATTCCAATAACAAAAAAGACGAGCATGAGAAGAATGATTCTTCCTAATATCCCCCAGAATGCTCCGCGCACGAGGTCGGTACTGCGCAAAAGTGCGCGCGTACCCCGTGCGTCTTCTCGCACAAACGCAATGAAACTGAAGACATTGTATATGCCAAAGATAAGTGCCGGGATGATAAATAGGATGAGTCCTGCTGCAGTAATGAGCGTCGACAAAATGCTGATCCACACAATTGGAAAGAAATGGCGGAACGCCCATTGCAACGCATCGGTAGATCGTATTGACTCTTCATGCTGAATGACGATATACAATATGGCCGTTGTTGCCAGAAACGACACGAATGCTGCCGCAAAAGCAAGGAGTACCCCAAGAAGGGCCGCTGGAGCAGGTACTAAAAGAAAGAGCAGGGTCGGCAGGATGCTTATAACCGCAAGTATGGTTATTGCCTTCCATTTTTTCTTCGTTACATTTATTCCAAAGCCAAGCATTGCCCCGATCCCCGGCAGGGGGACATTCTCGGGTACAGTTGCACCAGAAGGTTCCTGCATGTGAGGTGGAGCAATCGGTTTCTCAGGAGCAGGTTCATTCTTTCCCGCTTGCTGCAATAGCTCAGCATACTCAGCTTCAAATCCATCGGTGCTGATTCCGTGTGAAATGAGCTCTCTTCGTATCCCCTCTCGTGGCATGTTCTCTTCAATAAGTTTCCCAACGAAGAGTTTTCGTTCTTCCATAAATGCAAATTAGACTTATATAGTAGTACTGTACATTAGACTTTTGCGCTTGTGTAGGTACAATATGCACTATGGAAGCACGAGAAACTATTGTCATGTCAGTCGGGGGGTCGCTCATAGTCCCCGATGCCATCGACACCACCTTTCTCTCATCGCTCAAATCTCTTATTGAACACGAGACGTCCGTGAATGGACGTCGTTTTATTATCATTACTGGCGGGGGAAAAACTGCCCGAAGATATGCTGATGCCGCAAAAGCAGTGTCGGATCTCGACAATGAGGATCTCGATTGGCTCGGCATTCATGCCACACGACTCAATGGCCACTTGTTGCGTACGATATTCAAGAAAACTGCCCACCCGGTGATGATCACAAACCCTGATGATGTGCTTGATGCTCCAAAAGATGCGCCGCTCCTTGTTGCGGCAGGATACCGCCCTGGTGCATCGACCGATCTGCGCGCAGTGCAAATCGCGCAACGTATCGGTTCACAGAAGGTCATCAATCTCTCCAACACAGATTACGTATACACGGACAATCCCAACACCAATCCTGATGCAATGAAGATTGAAGACATAACCTGGACCGATTTCAGAAAGCTCATTCCGGAAACATGGGACCCTGGCCTCTCTTCTCCGTTTGACCCAATTGCAGCAAAGGAAGCACAGGCGAATGGTATTGAAGTGGCGTGCATCAATGGCAATGATCTCAGCTCACTCGAGCACTACCTCAACGAAGAACCATTTATCGGTACTCGCATCCATAACTAGGAACATATAAAAAAAGCGGCCCGAGAAGTTCGGGCCGCCGTGACCACGCGTGGTGATCAAGAACTGTGCTGCACGATGGCGGTCGCCGTATTGCTCGAGAGCGTGCCAGAGTAGACATTGCTGCCGTACTGGCTGACACTCGCATGGATGTTATCGCCGTTCAGCGACAAGACCAGCGAGTTGCTGCCCTCCTGGTGAATGACCAGCGTGATGTTGTTGCCATTGATCGTGATGGTTGCCATATTGCATCCGGCTTGGCTGGCGCTGACGCTGTTGTTGCTGCCGGTGATGGTCAGCGTGAACGAGTTGCCAGACACACACACCACGCCGGAGTCACCGCCGAGGCTGAGCGACTGGTACGGCGGGCGCTCGATCAGGCACCCCTTCATTGCTTCAGCGATCGCCTCTGCCATCTCTGGCTCAAGGCGTTCCATGAAGCGGACGATCCGCAGTGCATCGTAGATGTGCGCAGTGTCCTGGGTGATGTTGCCGAAGATGCACTTTTTCACAAAGCATTTCTCCGGCAGCTTGCTGACCAGCCATGCCGCTTGCATTGCGGCCTTCTCGGTCAGCATATTGGGATCTTCATGATCGCCGATCCACTTGATCTGCGAAAAGTCGATCCTGCATTCGGAGAGCAGCACGAACTGAACACCGAACGGACCTCTCTCGACCTCCTCAGACTGAGCCGAGGAAGTACCTATGGCACAGATGGTCAATGCCAATGCCGCGATCACAGCACGAAGATACATACCCATGTAATTCTCCTGTGTAAAAGGCCCGACGCTACGATGCGCCGGGCCCCTGATCCGAAGATCAGAAATTGATGTTACTGCTGTGCCGGGGCGGTCGTCAGCGCGCCCTGGACCACGACGACATTGACCTTCTCGCTGTCGGAGACGCCGACCAGCGAAAGGTTGTTGTTGCTGGTCTGCTCGGTATAGACCGAAGTCTTGCTCGAGTCGACCACCAGCGTGCCGGCAATATTGTTCTTGCCGTCCTGGTACGTCGTGACGTCGACGCGGTCGCTGTTGAAGACGCCCGTGCCCTGCAGATTCCGCTTGGAACCGTTTGCCTGGATGCCGAGAATGGTGACCTTCTCGCTGCCTTCAACAAGCGTCAGCATGCCGCTCTTCTTGCCGCCTTGCGCATGGGTGACCGCAACCTCTGAGGAGCCTCCCCAGACGCCGACGACGCTCCAGTTTGTCCCTGCAGCCTGCGCGGGGACAGCGAACGCAGCGGTAGCAAGCGCGATAGCAATAGCCGATGTAAAGAACTTCATTTCCGTCTCTCTTTTTTGTGTACACTTCAGGTCTTCCCAAAGCCGGTGGAATATACACTCATTACTGTATGGTGTCAACCAATTATTGAAATGACCACCGGTACTGCTATTCACAGCATTACGCATGAACTCACTCAAGCACTATCTCAGCTGAATCTCTTTCCTCAGCACCTACATCCATATTTACGGACATCACAAAAAGACAGGACCTATGTAACTCACATGGGTTCGGTCTTGTTTTATCTGCTCTTTGGGGTTTGTTATACTGATTGGTATGAAAAATCTGTTCGTATTTTTCCTTATCTTTGGACTCGGTGCGCTTACGTTCTTTATTGCAGACCGTTTCCTTCACCCCGCAGAAGAAACCTTGCTCACCACCCAACAAGAAGCCACATCGACACCAGTAGTTACAGAAGAAGAAATAGCGTCTTCTTCTACGCAAACAGATACATCGGAGCCTGTTGTCATGTCTGAAGATGGGTCACAACTTGATGGGCCATTCCCGCTTATGACGAAAAAGGGAGAGAAAACTGGAGCGACCGTACGCATCATCCGTTCCCCCGAAGAAAATCTCATACAGTTTGAAGGGTTTACAGAAACTCACTCGCCTGACGATGACATCTACTTTGCCTCCGACCTCGACGCCACATCACACATAACCCTCGGATATGCCAAACTCAACAGCGGAGTAACTGTCTACGGCATACCGCTTGATGCAGACCTTGATACGTACCCGTATATATTGATATACGACGTGCGCACTAAAACAACAGAGTATTACGCACAGATCAAGTAGCAGATTTCTCCTCGCCGTATTGCTGCAAAAAGAGCTCCACCTGACTGAACAGGTCTTCAAGCGATATATTGTTGTGGATGGTAAAGTCTGCCATTTCCATAACTGAACGAATGTTCATATCAAAAGCTCCCTCCGCTCCGTACCACTCACGCTCCTCCTGAAGTACGAATGTTTCAAAATCAATAAGATCCTTCCCGCTCCTGCGCTCGAAGATACGTTCATAGCGTATCTTGCGCTCTGCATCAATGATCAAAAGTTTCCCTCCTGCTTTTTTTAAGGCTTCTGCTTCTCCCGTACTTCGAACTGATTCAATGACTATGTTTTCTAAACCTTGCTCGTGTGCTTCTTTTAAAGCGACCTCAACAAGATAGCCACTGCCAAACTTTTCCCTAAATTCATTTCCAACCGCCCGCATGTTTGTGCGGGTCAGTTCCATTCCCCGACGTATGAGTTCATCCGATATGCGACCACTGCTTGAAAAATGGGTGAACCCTTTCTTTTCAACGAGATAATCGACGACAACTCCCTTCCCTGCTCCGTTTGTACCTGTAATGCCGATGATCATGAGTGAAAGTGTACTGTCTTATTATCTACACCACAAGCTGTGGAATAACTACGCACCGTCTTTTGGCACCGGCTTCTTTTGATGCTTTTCAATCAGCACCAAGAGCGGTGAAGCAAGGAATATAGAAGAATATGCTCCGGCAACCATACCAACAATGAGCGTCAGTGCGAGGTCTTTTGTTGAGTCCGGGCCTATGAAGAAAAGTGATAAAAGCACAATGATAACCGTAAATGATGTATTGAACGATCGCGCAAGCGTTTGGGTCACACTCCTCCATACCACCTCTGCATATGGTTCAACCTTCTTTGCATCCATATTACGCTTCAGATTCTCCCGAATACGGTCGAAGATAACAATGGTGTCATTAATAGAAATACCCAAGATGGTCAAAAGCGCAACTATGAACAACGCTCCCACCTCCGCCCCACGCACATAACCCAAAAAGGCAAACAGTCCGGCGGGAATAAGTACGTCGTGAACAAGTGTGATGATTGCGACAACACCATACTTCCAAGATGCCACCGGTACTGATACCCCACGAAACGCAAATGCAATAAAGATGATTGTCGTAATAACCACCAGTCCGATCGCCCACCACGCTTTCTGCATGAGCTCCGCACCGATAGATGGGCCAATAGTTGTGAACTGGACTTCTTCCATAGCTCCTGTTGTGGCAAGCGCTTCATCAAGCGCACGCTTCTCCTCAACAGACAGATCGCGTAGCCGTAGCACATAATCATTCTCATTCGCTGCCTGAATACGTATCTCTCCATACCCAAGGGTCGACACCTTTTCTTCAACAAGGGTCAGTGCTGGCCTTCCTTCAGGATAGGTAACTTGCAACAATGAGCCTCCTTTGAGATCAATGCCAAGCTGCAGTCCCCAGATTGCAAGTGCAGCAATTGAAAGCGCTACCGCAACTGCCGGCAAAATAAAAAAATAATTTTGAAAATCTTTGAGTTGCATATGTTTACTTGGAGAAACCTGAACCAATAAGAAATCGTCCTATCTTGGTTTCTGTGTTTATGGGCAATGCGATCAGCAATGTGCGTGAAACCGCAATTGCTGAAAGCATCGAAACAAAAATACCTATGCCCAACACGAGCGCAAACCCCTTGATAAGCGAAGTGCCGAACCAGAACAGGATAACGGCCGCAATGAGACTGGTGAGGTTAGCATCACGAATCGCAAGCCATGCTCTACCGAAACCTTCAGAGATAGCCGCCTCCGCTTTCTTCCCTTCGCGGACCTCTTCCTTGATGCGCTCAGCAATAAGGATATTTGCATCAACAGCAAGACCAACCGACAAGATGAGTCCTGCGATGCCAGCGGCGGTGAGCACTACCGGAATAAGTTGGAACAGTGCGAGCATGACCACCACATAAATACCGAGCGCGATCACCGACACAAGCCCGGGCAATCGGTACCAGAGGATCATGAAGACCGACAGGAGAATAAAACCGATCACTCCTGCCTGCAGACCCGCAGCAAGTGCATCTGCACCGAGAGGCGCCCCAATACTTTGTGTGCTTGCAAGGGCTACCGGTACCGGCAGTGCACCAAAATTAAGATTCTGAGCGAGCAAACGGGCTTCATCTGGAGTGAATCCACCTGAAATGATCGCAGTGCCACCGATGATCGCTTCATTGATGCGCGGAGCAGAAATCATTTCGCCGTCAAGGAAAATGGCCAGACTTTCACCGACATGCTCCCGGGTTATATCTTCAAAAAGTTGTGCACCTTCATCATTGAAGACGATTTTGACAATAGGCTCATTGGAAACCGGACCTCCCTGTCCTGCGAACTCGAGTGCTGCGCTCTCAAGATAGCGCCCTGTCAATCCAGTGTCTGTAAATGGCTCGCCGACCGATTCGCCGTTAATTTCAATATTGCTGATCTGCGCATCAGAAGTAGTGCCGTTCTGCTGCAACCCCTCAAGCGCTTCTTGTGCTGCAAGAGCCTCTTCATTTACAAGTTTGAATTCAAGCAATGGTGTGCGTCCGATCTCAGCAACCGCAGCATCGACATCTGTCACGCCAGGAAGTTCAACAATGAGCCTGTGCTGTACATTACCTGAAACAATGCTGCTCTTTTCCACTTGCACATTGGGTTCAGATACCCCGAATACATTCACCCTCCTTTCGATGACGGTACGCAATACATCCATAAGCTCGGGGATCTCTGGCTCCGCAATTGAAGAAACGTCAGCAACGTACGTAAGCTGACTGCCGCCGGCAAGATCGAGTCCATAATGGAACGGAAAGCGCGCCTCTTCATTAGTCATATTTCCGTATACGAAATACCCTATTGCAGCTACTGCAATAAGCACCGCAATTGCACGAAACATTCGCAAAAACTGTGTCGTTGCCGGATGGACTTCCTTTGTTTTTTCTGAGGACATATGAATGTATGTGTTTATAACACGTCTTGGATGAGTTTACTATTGACGATATCGCGTAAAGAAGTCGTGCGCAATATAGGCTAATTAAATGCCTCGTACAGGAAATTGACAACCTCAGCCTATCCGCTACAGTTGGCTCTGAAAGGAACGAAAATCCTTGTTCTTCATCAACTTAAAGGGAGGTCCCTATGTCTGATGCTGTGGTCAACGAAGCCGATAGTCTCGCCCGTCGCGAACAAGATCGCCGGGGGATGGTCATTGTGGCTATCCTTTCCGCCGCATTCTTCCTATCCACGCTTATCCTCATATGGCCGTATGGGTTTGCGCCGGCGCTTGCAACGCTCGCGATCACCGGCGTGGCTGCTGTGATCATCTGCTGTCTGATGGTTACAGACCCAGACGAAAACATCACAAAGAAAATGGCGATCGATGCCGCCCTTATCTCAGGTATGTGTCTGCCGCCTCTTGTAGTGTTGTACACCATCGCCAGCAAATGGGGCGGGCTCTTCGAAGGTGTGCTCGGCATGATCCTCGGACCAACAGTAGGCATCCTGGCTGTTTTCGCTGGCATTGCAGGATTCGTATTTATCTTCCTTCAGGAAGAAAAGACCAAAAAGGGGTTGCGGCTATACCTCGCCTTCATCAGTGCAGTAGCAGTCTTGACCATTTTCACCGCCTCGTTCACGCCAAGTGGTGTACTCCGCTCATCGGACAACAAAATCATGTATACCACCGCACCTCAATTCAACCTGCCGTGGATGCATGAGCTACCGATGGAGCGTCCGACGCTTGAGGGAGCGGTCACCATCGAACCCGACGAGCCTACAGGATGGAAAGCGGAGATCGAGTACAGCGTGCCTGATCCCTCGCTTCTTTCAAGTGATGACTGGAAACGATACCGCTCGCTCCAGAGCGGGCCATATGTCTTCTTGGCATTCCATGACACCGACAATCCGGCGGAGGCAGTGAGGCATGGCTTTCTCACCCAGTACCCCTTCCTGCATGCTGAGGTGAAGGTCACCAAGACGACCCAGACCGTGTGGGCGTCTCCATCTCAGCAAGATAAGTGATGGCCGTTCTTTGAATCGCAAGGCCGGGAGCGTATTGCCCCCGGCCTTTATTGTTTAATATCACTCTCCCCTGCGGGCGAGTGCTACCAGATTGCGCAACAATATAGCTACAGTGATAGGTCCGATGCCTCCTGGTACTGGTGTGAACAATGACGCCCGGGAAGCACAAGCGGGATCAGCGTCACCACGCAGCACCCCGCCATCCTCGGACGTGCCGGCATCAAACAAAATGACCCCCTCCCGTATCATGTCCGGAGTTACCAAACTCGGCACCCCAGCTCCCAAGATGAGGATAGAAGCAGAACCAATGAGTTCAGCTGCATTGGGTGTCTCTTTGGTTACCACCGTTACGGAAGCACCCTGCTTCTTACACCAAGTTTCGGCAGGAGCACCTACAAGCCTGCCCCTTCCAACAATGACTACATTTTGTGCAGCAAATAGGACATCATGCCTGCGCGACACTTCATCGATAGCACCAATAACCGGCGGGAGAATATCACCTCGTGAACCATCATAGTGTATGGCATCGACATCACATGAAAGCGGGACTGCCTCTAGCACTGCCTGTATATCAATATGTGGGGGGAATGGAAGTTGAACTACGATCCCATTGGTCTGCATAGGCGCATGACGGACAGACATGACCACCTCTTCAGTAGTGATAGTCTCAGGGAATTCAATGATATTCATTCCGATACCTACCTCGTGCGCTTTCCTGCGCTTGAGTGCAAGGTATTTCTGAGTTTCAAAATTGGGCGCACACGTAAAGACCGTCAAATGTGGCTTCACGTGCATGTGGCTGATTTCGTTTTCGATCTCTTTATAGATCAAAGCAGCAATGGACCTCCCGTCAACAATCATGCGGGCAAGTATAGCAAAAAATAGGGTTTTGGGCAGAAGTTATGCTTGTTTGGGATTTTGTTTATCCTCAGGCACAAAACTCGCATAGCGTCCATCGGTAAAACGAAACGCATCGGTTGAGAGGTACCTATAGACATACCCGTATCTGCGGGTTAGTCGTGACCCGTCCATCAAGACCGGGTATGAATAGTACCTCCAGCTTCCATTGCAGGTAGGGATCTTCCCCCGCGTCGCGTGCCAAAAAAAGAAGAACGCCAAACGCGCCATCCAAGGCTGGATTGGAAGTACTTTCTTCCCTACTGCGCGCGCCATGTCTGGCGCAAATACAGGCTCACCTGGAGGAGTGATGTTGAAGACTTCATACGATCCTTCCAACTCTTCGAAAGTGAATTTTGTAATAATGTCGGCAACATCGTCCTCATGAATGAACTGACGAACCCATCCTTTGGTTGCCGGAACAAACGAAGTAAGTGTGGTCACGATTTTGTTTACGAACCCGCCTTTGAGGGTACCTTGTAAAGCTGACTGTAGTCCGAAGCGGATGCGCATATAACGACCGCGGGGACCGGTAATTGCAGCGGGCCGAACCACGAACACCTGAGGCGCGTGTTTCCCTTCTTTGTGCAGCTGTTGATATTTCTGCGCGAGCAACTCCTCGGTTACTTTTTTTTCTTTTGCATAGATATAGTCGTCGTCACGAAAACCCTCCTCCTCAGTGAAATAATGCGCGAACGTATTATCTTTCCGTGCACTGTACGATGACGCAGTGGAGAAATATACGAGCTTACGTACCGAAGGCTGCGTGAACGCAAAATCAAATACTTTGCCTGAACCTTCAACATTCCATCGCCATTGCTCTTTTTCATTCCCATACAATGCGCGTATCTGCCATGCGGTATGAATCACTGTGTCCGGTTCGTATTTCGCCACGATCTCTTGCCACCCATCATCTGCCATATTGCTTTGCACGTACACAACTTTTTGGAGCGACTTGGAAAAATCAGACTGCGGTTCTTTATCGAGAGCAACTATTGTCCGTACATCCTCGCGTGCATTAAAAAGATCGCAGAGCATCTCACCGATATATCCTGCCCCGCCTACAATAAAAATAGTTCGTTGTGTATCCATAGTCTGCTGAGTATATCATTTATTACCTTCCGGGAAGACGAATGGTTATGCCAATACGCGAAAGCACGGTCTTTAAGGTACGCAGGGCGATCTCAATATCCAAAAGAAGTGAGCGATTCTTCACATAATAAAGATCGTACGCCAAACGCACTCGCGACTCCTCAAGTGACTGCGGGCTTATGTTATTACCCATGTAGTGCTGGTGGGTCTGTGCCCATCCGGTCACCCCGGGCTTGACGAAATTGCGGATATTGTAATATGGAATATCTGCAGCAAGGCGCGCCCCAAGACCCACAATATCGTTGCGAGGGCCTATAAGCGACATCTCACCCTTGAGAATATTGATGCATTGCGGCAGCTCATCAATGCTGGTCTTCCGGAGAAAAGCGCCGACTTTTGTGATGTGGTTCTCTTTCTTTGCATCTTCACTCAGCCATGTGCCGCTGCCCATATCGTTCTGTGTCATCGTGCGCAGCTTGTGTACCTTCACAAGCTTGTTGTACCGGCCAATGCGCTCCTGCGATATGAACACAGGGCCTTTTCCTTCCATGCGCATAGCCAAGGCGATCCATGGGAGCAGAAGGCCCAAGAACAGGAGCAGAAGCAAGCTTACAACCACATCGAACACACGCTTAACCGTGTCATACACGAGACTCTTCGACTGGGAAACGTGCGTGATGAACCAGTCATATCGCAGCGCAGAAAGTGGCACACGATCAAATGTATCCTCATAGGCTTTATGAAAATCGAGGAATGTCAGCTGGAACTTAAGAAAAGCCATGTCAAACAGCGTAGGCAGTATGCGCTCAATGTGCTCCCCTTTAGGATTGGCAACCACCATACTGATACGCTCTTTATCGATCAGTGCAAGGAGCTTCTGTTCAAAGTCGGGTGTATGAAGCGCAGTTGTGTTATCTATCATGCGCACAAATGAGTAATTGTAACGGGCATTGTTGTTCACCTCATCAACAAGCTCCACTGCCTCTTCCCCGTCTGCTATAAGGATCGCTTTGTGCTTATGCTTCGGTGAAAAATAATTAAAGAGCTTAAGCCTCCATACAGTTATCAGCACTACCGAGATCACAAGATAGATCACGAGGTTCGTCTTCGGCGCAATATCAACCGGAAGGATCAAAAAAAGAAGTGCAGCAATGAGGATATTTACCACCTGCGTGTTAAGGATCCGGCTAAACAAGACCCCTTTGAGAAAAACCGTATGTTTGTCATACAGACCAGCTATATAAAAAATGAAAAGCCAAATGCCCGAGAGAAGCAGAAAAGGTCCTATATGTGCCTGAAGCAGTGATTCCGTGGGTACCTGCAAGTAGCGCACCAGCAAGGTGAGGTACAGAGAGATAACGAAACAAGCGATATCGCCCGTTATGAGGACCAATAATTCTCGGCTTCGCTCACCCATATATATGTAGCTCAATCCTACAGAAACAAGCCAAATTATCAAGCGTACTGTCACAAAGCGGTATTACGCGAATGGTAGATTCATTCTTGATTGAACCAACCTTGTCCAAGAAGTTGCGGTTTTTCTGCACGCAGAACTTCGATGTTATAATGGCAAAATCATGGATGTACAACGTAAAAAGGTGCTCTTCTTGATCACCAAGAGCAATTGGGGTGGCGCACAACGATACGTATATGATCTTGCCACACTACTCCCTTCAGATCGCTACGACACTGTTGTGGCGCTCGGCGGTGAAGGAGCACTTTATGAACTCCTACTCGAGAGAGGATACAAAGTACATGTTCTAAAAAGCCTCAAGCGGGATATTTCTTTTTTCGATGAACTGCGCTCTTTTTTTGAACTTTTAGCAATCATCCGCGAAGAACGTCCTGACATACTTCACGTCAACAGTTCCAAAGCAGGGGCGCTCGGAGCATTGGCAGGTCGCTTATCACGTGTCAGAAAAATTATTTTTACTGCTCATGGCTGGGCATTCAATGAAGACCGCACGAACTGGCAAAAAACCGTATTCAAGATCATCCATTGGATGACCGTACTGCTTTCGCACCGCACGATCGCTGTGTCACAAGGGCTGAAGGCTGAACTCACTTGGCCTTTTGCACAGAAAAAAATGACTGTCGTACATCCGGGCAGAACTACAGTGGATGCCAAAAACAAAGAAGACGCGCGGGGCATTCTGGAGATGAAGGTCACCAATACGCAAGGACGGCTCATTGATTACCATAACGATGTATGGGTGGGAACTATTGCAGAATTGCATCCCATAAAACGGCTCAACAGAGCCATAAATGCGGTATCAGCTCTGACAAAGGAATTCCCCAAGCTGCGGTACATCGTTATTGGTGACGGACAATTGCGAGAGGAATTGTCCCAGCAGGTGACCGACCTCGGATTACAGGAACACGTTTTCTTTACCGGTGCAGTTGCTGAGGCAGCCCGGTACGCAAGTGCCTTTGATTTGTTTATCCTTCCCTCACGATCAGAAGCCTTTGGGTATGTACTCATTGAAGCTGGACAGGCCGGCGTGCCGGTGATTGCCACCAATATAGGGGGGATTACAGATATAGTTGATGACGGTGTAAATGGCCTTCTTGTGCCTCCCGATAATACACCTGCGCTTACTCAGGCAATGCGTACTCTTATTGTCGACGAACACCTGCGGCACGCCCTATCTGAGGCGCACAAACAACGCGCATCCGCATTCACTGCAGAACACATGGTCAGCCACACAATTGCCGTATACGAGAGTTAGGAGCTCTTCGTTATTCCTCGAGAATCTGTAACTGAGGTGCTCGGAACCTGATACCAGCATACCTGCTCATCGCCATCACGATGCCTACACCCAAGAATTCAGTCATGAGGTGTGTTCCTCCATAACTTAAGAACGGTACGGTCGTTCCGGTAACGGGAAGGAGACCTATATTCATGCCTAT
>CBFGXL010000018.1:0-13154 GCA_965652925.1 uncultured bacterium
ACCCACAAAATCATCGAGGCGAACAGGCCTCACTTGGGACGCGAGCGGCTCCATAACCCCAGTATACCAAAACTAATCACGTCGGGTTTTTTAGCGCAACGCCGCAAATGACCTTAAACGTAGAGAAGGTATGATACGAGCCATACAAAAAAGGTCATCAAAAGAAACCACCCGAAGAGTCCGTCAAATGCAACGGCAAGACCTACTTTTAATTCTTCTAAAAAATGCTTCATATGTGTTTGTATCATAAAGCACTATGGTGAACTTTTGATGAACGCAACAAGTATGCAGTGTGCAGAAAATAAAAAGACCGCAATTGCTCGCGGTCTTGAGTCTTTTGTGTCCGTTAGATCTATCCCCGTTTGCGCACGGGCCATCGCACGGAGGTAATGAGTTTCCGCAGGAAGCGGTAGAGCAGGACCACGTCGTGGGTGTTGTACACCCGATGGTTCTCCTCGGTTTTCTTCGCTGCCCGAAGGTCGCCTTTCATGATGATCTGGTACGACACCCGCTCAGGATAATCTTCGCCGGTGTACTGCTTCCATTCTTCAATCAGACGCTGCCGCCAGAGTTCGAACTCTCTGATCTTTCCAATCTCGTACTCCATGAACGCGTCGCTGCAGCGGGTGGTGAACTCCCGCACGATCTTGCTGCGCTGCCGGTCGCTGTACCAGGTCCCGAGCGTGCGCCCAAGAAAGACGAACGCGAGGGACAGAAGCACCGAAGGCAAACTGGTACCCGTTGCTTCTGCCACCTCATTCGGGATGATGTTGCCGATCACGCGAGCAGTGAGAAAGCCAGTGAGTCCCCAGATGAGCGGACTCACAAACGGCCAGAGAACTCGGAGCACCTGATTGTTGATGCGTGAGCCTTTGAGCTGATTCTGCTTGTAGTCGCGGTCTTCCGCGGCTTTCCTGAGTTGTTCAAGATACGCCTTTTTCCGGCGCGTGAGCGAGCGTCCGTACGACCGTGCCACACCCTGCACTGCAGCAAGGTATGGGACCTCGACCGTGCCGGGGGTTGCTTTGAGTGCCATAAAGTCTTCGACGATCTTCCGGCACATCTTCTGATCGTAGGTATTCCGTATCTCGGGATCGTTCGCGCCATGGATGGCGTGGCCGATATCGAGCACTTCGTCGACATCAGGAAGCCTGATCTTTCCTTCAGGCCCCATAAAGCTGTTTGGAGCAGTGGACATCAAGCCCTCCGTTGTTGAAAGGAAATCCAATGAAACGATACCATATTTTACTAAAAAGTCAATAACTATAACGAATTGACCCCGGCAGCTGATGCTGTCGGGGTCTGATGACAAGGGGTACTTGTCGGTTTACGGCGTTTCGGGAGTGTCCGCGTCCTCGACCTGCACCTGGCCGGTCCCGCGCTTCCAGAAGATGCTCCACGTGGAGCCGATGGCCATGATGAGGATGACGACGATCTGGGCGGCGATGATGCTTGTGGTCGGCTTGCCGAGATTGATCCAGCCTGCAACCTGCAAGAGCCAGACGAATGCCGCACAGATGCCGACAATCGCGGCGACGCCGACGAATCCCGTCGCACGCCATGTGGCGCGAAGCAGAATGCCGAACCCCACCAGCAACACGATGCCGATCAGGATCTTGAGCACGCCCATGACTGCGCCGAGTCCTTCAAAAGGGGTCCCGAACAGCCAGTGGCCGTACGAGGCTCCAGAGATGTTGTAGGTCGCGAAGACCAGGATCGCGGCGAGGACGATGCGTTCGAGCAGAATTCGCCAGTACGGTTTGCTCATGTTTCCTCCGAGCGGTTGAGATGACGAGAACAGAACGATGGTGTACTTAGTTCACCAATAACTGTGCCATATAAAACTAAAATAGTCAACATACAAAAAAGCTCCGAATGGAATCCAGAGCGTTGTTCCCCGGCGGCGTACCGCCGGGGCTTGTTTATGTGGGGGAGATATTACTCCCCGTAGAACGTACGGGCGAAGACCAGCATGATCTGCCCGAGACCGCGAGTGGCCTCGAGCGGGACGCCGGAGCCGACGATGTCACCTTCGACCTCGATCCGTTCGGCGACCCCGTCCTCGGTCACGCGGCCGGCATCGGTCATCTTGAGGATGCCGGTGATGCCATCAACCGAAGCGAACGGGTCGGCAGCAGCGAACGGGACGCCGCCGCTTTGCGCGCCGCCGAGAAGCAGGTTGATCTGGTACTCGTGATCGTGCTCGCTGCCCTCGGGGGCGTCGGCGAGCGCGATGTTGCCTTCAAGCGGATACTTCGTGCCGTCGCAGGTGACGTCGACCGCAACCTGCCACTGCTCGTTGGCGTAGACGAAGATCGCGTCCTTGTCCCAGGAGCACGAGGTCGAGCCCTTGCCGCCCACATGCGGGATGGTGAGGTCGGCGAAGCGGATCGAATCGATCTGCGTGTCGAACTCAACCGCGTCGCCCGCAGCCTTCTCCTTGAGGTAGTCCAGCGCCTTGCCGGCGAGTTCCATCGCCGACGCCGAGGGATTCTCGGGCATCATGGTGACGGCGCCGCCAAAGGTGGCGTTCTCGGCCGGGGCGCCGCCCACGCGAGCGTAGTTGGCGTTGATGGTACCCATGTTGGTGTAGCCGTCCTTCTTGGCCTCGATCACGAAGCCGCCGGAGTAGGCGATACGCTTGATGGTCTGGGTGAGGTTGGCCGGATTGCGGATGATCCCTTCGCCGGTAACGGCACAGGTCTCATCCTTCCTGCCGAACCCGAGGGTGCCCTTGGCACCCGCCGAGCAGACGACCTCGAACGAGGTCACGCCGCTGTTGTCATCCACACTGCCCTTGAAGACGTCGCGGATGGCGTCGCCCTCGTCGAACAGCGTGGGCTGGTTGACCGAGAGGCGGAACTTCACCGTCGTGCTCTCCTGCGCCAGTGCGGCGAAGGAGACGACAGAAAGGCTAGTCGAGAGAAGAGCAGCAACCACGAATTTGTTCATGTAAGTCCCCTTGCTGGTGAAGCAGAGCGCTCCGTTGAATTACTCAACGGACCGATGCTTTCTACGCTCTTTCAAGTAAAAAGCCCAAAAAGCATCGGTTCTCTGCTGTATTCCTAAAGGTTCCTAACGTTCTTTGGAAAAGAACAAAGGAGCAAAATCGAAGCTACAATACAGCATTTTATAGTTTTGTCAACCCCTTTTCCGTTTTATTTCATTTCTTCCCTTTTGATCTTTTCAAGCAAAGGCTCATGTTCACAGCGGAAAATAAATCCTCCCTCAAGACGAATATCGTGTGTGGTATGGTGCGGGCGTTCAACTTTTATAACTGTTTCTGTCTGTTCCAAAAGCGACACCAGTTCCTCGTAGGTACTAGAAACTGGATAGACCTCAATGTGGTCAAATCCTTCATTTTGTGAACCGTCAGGTTTTTGGTCAGAAAGCTCCAAAAACATGACGAGGCCCAGGTTTGTCTCGATTCCCTCTTTGAATTTTATAATTGCGATGCGCCTTTCTGAGATAATTGACTGATATATGAACTCACTTTCCTTCTCAAACAATGCACGCAAACGTTCGAATGATTCAGACGAACCGCACTTGTAGCAGATGTGGTCGGCAACAACCTTCCCTGCCAGATTGTTTTTCTGAGCAAAGGAATTGAACACAGATACTATCTTTTCTGATTCATGTATGAATTCATCAAGCGTCTGGTGCATATTTTTAGCTGTTGAATGCTTCCTGCAATGCGTTGATGTCTATTTTCTTCATCTGAAGCATCGCTTCCATTGCTTTGTTGGAACGCTCCTTGTCTTGAGCGTTGAGCATCTCGACCATTCCTTTTGGTATGATCTGCCATGAGACGCCAAACTTGTCCTTAAGCCAACCACATTGTTCAGCCTCGGGTACGAAACTGAGTTTTTGCCAGAAATAATCGATCTCCTCCTGATCCTCGCAGGTCACCATAAGTGAGATCGCTTCATTAAAGGTAAAATCATGGACACGTGCACTGTCCATTGCTGCAAACCACTGTCCTTCGAGCATAAAGTCAGCAAACATGAGCGTACCGGGCTTATCAGGCTCCTGTCCCTCCCCATATGGTGCAGAGATACCCTTCTTGGAATTTTTAAACACTGAAGTATACAGGTCAATCGCTTCAGCAGCCTTTCCAACAACATCGCCGACAAACAGCATTGCAGGAACAATAACTGGACGTTCCTCACCTTCCGGGTCAGAAAGAATCAGCTGCCACGAGACACCATACTTGTCCTGTACCCAACCGTAACGCTTGGAGAAAGGATACGTATCAATGGGCATGAGTACTTTCCCTCCCTCAGAGAGTTTCTCCCATACGTTGTTGAGTCGGCCTTCGGCATCCGGTTCGCGAGACGGATCGAAATTGACCATAAACGAAATTGCGGGCGTGAATTTGAAATGTGGGCCGCCATTGAGTCCCACAAAGCGGAAACCCTCGAGCTCAAACTCAATAGTGAGCACCGTTCCAGCTTTCATACCATGTATCTCAAACCCAGCTTCAGTGTAATGGGTAGTAGAGTGGACTTTGCCACCGTTGAAAACAGAACTATAAAAAGCGACAGCTTCTTCTGCCTGGGTATCGAACCAAAGGTGCGGAATGATTTTTTGCATACCGGTATAGTATACCAAGTTGTATATACGGCTTTAGTGAAGCCTAAAAACGCACCGGCGATTGTAGAGCTGCATGTTCAAGCGCCTCATCTACAACCGTGCGCATCACTGAAACGGCCTCAACGGGAAACTTGCCTGTTGCTGTTTCGTCCGAGAGCATAGTAGCTGACGCCCCATCGAGTACTGCCTGGGCAATATCGGTGATGTCAGCACGCGAAGGGTCAGTGTCCGCAGTCATTGAGGCGAGCATCTCGGTAGCAACTACCGCAGGTTTCCCTTGAGCCATGCATTTCTTAAGGATATCTTTCTTCACAAATGGAAGCGTCTCAAACGGAACTGCTTCTGCAAGGTCACCGCGAGCAACCATAATGCCATCAGATGCTTCGATTATCTCGTCGAGCGACTCAAGAGCTTCCTTACGTTCTATCTTCGCGATGATCTTTATGTCTGTGAGTAAACGCTCAGCAAGAAGTCCCCGCAGTTCATTTACATCTGAAGCACTGCGCACAAATGACAAAGCGACATATTCCGGATGTTTCATTTCGGTGAACACAAGATCAGCGATGTCCTTCTCTGTAATAGACGGAAGTGAAGCGTCGTAGGTATGTCCGTCGCTGTGCTGCACCCGCGGACCGGAGAGGTCTTGGATGATAGGTATGACAACACCTGCTTCATGTGCAACTTCACGCACCATATCTACAAATCGTCCATGCTCTTCATGGGTCCCCCACGAGAAATTGAGCCGAGCACATGACATGCCTGCTTGCGCCATCTTTCTGATGGTCTCAATATCCTTACTCGAAGGCCCTATAGTTGCGATGATCTGAATATTAGGCATAGTGGTGCTGTTCAATATTGATAAGTCGGCGGTACTTCGCATCCCGCTCAGGAGTATGCGGTGCTCCGGCTTTGATTCCAAAACTACCGGTAGCAAATGCGAGGTCAGCTATGAAATCATCCATGGTCTCGCCGCTGCGATGGCTGACAATGGTACGGACATCATGTGCATGAGCCAGATCAATGCACGCAAGCGTATCACTTACCGTACCGATCTGATTGGGTTTGATGATAAGCGCAGTGATCGCATGCGCATTAATTGCCTTCTTCAGCAACGCGCTGTTGGTAACCGTAAGATCATCCCCGATGACTGTACGTTTTGGAAATTGCGCCTGCAATGCAGCAAAAGAATCAAAGTCAGCTTCAAAGAATGGATCTTCTATAAACAAAAGATTGGGAACTTTTAAGAAAAGCTCTTCATAAAAAGAAAGCAGTCCCTGGGTATCTTTCTTCCCTTCCAATGAATAGGAAGTTCCGTTAAAAAAAGATGATGCGGCTATATCCGCACCTATATACACCCGAACATCTGGTTTTGCGGCTTCAATAGCCTGTTGCAAATAGGTAAAAGGTTCGAATACAGAGCTTGAGGGTATGACAAATCCTCCTTCATCACCTTTGCCAACAGCATCTGCGCCATACGTCTCGTGCAAGATCGCTTCCAGCTTCTCCTGTATATCTTGTGCAACCGCGTAAGCAACAGAAGCATCATCGGTCTCAGGAATTATCTGATGCTCCTGGATCGGGCTGCCGTATGGAGCATGTTTGCCGCCGTTGATAAGATTGACCACAAGACGTGGTGCTCGCTTCACACCTTGACGCTTGCTCAAAGAACTCAGGTGCTGCCATGTTTCAATGCCTTGCGCTGCAGCGGCAGCTTTCACGCACGCAACACTCACACCAATTGCTGTATTGCCCCCTATTTTTGAAAATGAACCAGTGTCATCGATTTCGTGGAGCGCAGCGTCAAGGGTTTCTTGATCCGCTATATCCATACCCCGCAGATGCGGCGTTACGGAATTATCAATTGCAGATACCGCTTCCGCTGCGGATATTGTATGCACTTCGTTGCTTCCGGTACTTGCTCCTTCTGGTACTGCAAATGTGCCCGAACCCGTACTGGTCTCTACCGTGACTTCTATGCTGTCATGACCTCGCGAATTGGTGATAATCCGCGCTTTAATATCCGTAATACTGTTCATGCCCTCATTATACGGTATCTGTGGAAGCACGAAGCAAAAGCATGAGGTCAGCAACATTTGACTCCAGTGGTGTGGTAAAAAGCAGCCCTCCCGTTTGCTTGAAGAATGTATACGAATCGCAGTTATGCTTATACCCTTCAAGATCAAGAAACAGTTCCTCCATTCTCCGCTGGATCTGTACGTCCACGAGCGCGCCAGCAGCATCGGTATTGTCTTTTCCGTCTGACGCAAATGAAACAAATACTTCATTTTCCTGAAGCGTCCGGAGCATACACAAAGCAAGATGTGTGTTGCGACCACCCTTGCCGGTAGCTCCAAGCGGAACCATCATTTTGGTTTCTCCCCCCATGCACAGTGCCTGTGCACTGCGCGCATGAGCATCAAATAGATCGCGCGTCCCCTCAAAGTTCGCATAAACTTCTGAAGAGATGATTGAAGCAGTGTACCCACGTGAAAGCGCTTCTTTCTGCATAGCCTCAAGCGCAGTTATGTTAGAGGCAACGAGGTAGTTGTGCACGCGCTCAAAATATTTCTCCTCAGTTGGTGTCTCATACAAACGGAAATCACCCAAGCGGTACCTATCAATAATTGCTTGTGCTTCAGCAATGCTGGAGGTGCTTTTTACGGTAGGGCCGGAGGCAATAGACTCAATATCTCCTCCAGGAACGTCAGAGAAGATCAGACTCACCACAGTGGCCGGATAAAGCACTTGTGCCAGACCACCCCCCTTCAGCTTGGAGATGTGTCTGCGGACGACATTGAGTTCTTCAATAGTCCCTTCTGTACGAAGAAACATGTCATACAGTTTTTGCCCTTGATCACATTCCTCAAGAGAGGAGCACAGTAAAGCTGAACCTCCACCAGATACCACAACAAGTACCAGGTCGTCACCTGTTGCCTTGCGTGCGATTTCTTCGATATGTCTTGTCGCGGTGAAATTGAGATGTGAAGGGACCGGATGCGTACCTGCATAGGTGTCAACAATCTGACAAGTGACCTCCTTTATCCCGACAACAGCACCCTCTTTCACCTTCCCTTTGAGCATTTCTTCGAGGACGTAGGCCGCTTTGCAAGACACCTTGCCAAAGCCGATGATATAAATGTGCCGATACGAAGTAAGCAAGAACTGCTCGCCCTGGATGGTGAGCGTGTCACCATCGATCCGCAAAGAATTCTTTAGGATTGTCTTGGTATCTATTGCTTGGAAACCAGCCTCAACAATCGAGAGCGCATCATGACGAAGCGGTGACGTGTCGAGCTCACGGAAATTTCGTATGGTCCTTATCATATAAGAACGCTATTGCGGACCTCCCCTTTTGCAAAGCCGCGAAGGTTTTCAATGGTAACCTCGGTAATCTCGCGCTTTGCTTCACGTGTATTGAAAGCAATATGTGGAGTAACGATAACGTTGGGCATCTCCACAAGCGCATGGCTCGCAACAAGCTGCTGCCAGAGGGTGAGGTCTTCTCTGCCGCTTCCGAGGAGCTCGATCTCATCTTTCAAATGCCGTTCTCCTTCAAGCACATCAAGTCCGGCTCCCGCAATGCGGCCTTCATGAAGCGCTTGTGCCAGAGCACGTGTGTCAACGATCTCTCCGCGGGCGGTGTTAATGAGGTACGCAGTTTTCTTCATCAGTGCAAGTTTAGGTGCATCAATAAGATGTTCGGTTTCGGGCAAAAGCGGTACATGGAGTGTGACAACGTCAGACTCCTGTAGAAGTAGTGGCAATTCACAATACGTAACATCATCAGATGCCAGAAGAGCTGGATCAGGGTACTGATCAAACGCCAACACGCGCATTCGGAATCCCTTCGCGATTTCACATACTTTTTTCCCGATGGCGCCAGTGCCAATAACTCCCAGAGTTTTGCCATACAGGTCAAATCCTTCGTATGGCTCTAAACTGCGAACCACAGACCGTTTCTGCATGTCACTGTAAGCCGCAAAAGTATTGCGTGAAAGGGCCAACAACAGTGCAAATGCATACTCAGCAACAGTCTGCGAGCCGTATCGAGGCACATGTGCAACACCAATACCACGCTCGCGCGCCACAACCAGATCAATATGGTCATATCCAGTTGAGCGGGTACATATCCACCGCACTTTTGGAAACCGGGCAAGTACTTCCGAATCGAGTGCGGTGTCGACAAATACGCTTATAACATCTATGCGTGAGGCAACACCCGGATCAACTGCTTCAAGGGTATCAGTGACAATGACTTCATGATCAGGTAGTGCTTTCGCAACCATAGCCTCTTCGCCAGAATACGGTTTTACATAGAGAACATGCATATACAGTAATTGTATATGATTCTCTGCGTCGCCTCGGGACAGATGAGGGGAAAGCGCTACTGGCGCAACTCAAGAAGATGCACCTCTGGCTCCTGATTGTGGGTATGTTCGTTGCTGTAGACAACCATTCTTGCAGAATTCGGGATAAACTTGCAGACAACGTACTGTCCAGCGTTAAGCTGCGATATGGGTGGAACCCAGTAGCCAGCCTTTCGGTTAAGAACAAGTTCTTGGAAACGTTCAATTATTTTTACGATTGAAAGAGTATCAGGGAGTATCTCGGTTGCTCCCATTAGCTCAATGGAAGTAAGATCGTCTTCGCTCGAGCATAAGAGTGTTGAAACCTCGCGTTCTTGTATGTTCTCCAGCTTGCGCGTGTTCTCCTTGGTTATGAAGTAACAACTGAAATCCTTGTCTACAAAAAAGAAGACTGTGGCAAGATTCGGAATCCCTCGGCTATTGATCGTTGCGAGTGTGCCGAGTGGATGTTCCTCCAAAAAATTAAGCGCCTCATTTCTCTTTTCAGTAAATATTTTGTCCATCATATGAATTAAGTATATGACAACTTTACGGAAACGCACGAGGTGAACCTGCTGTGGTCGTGGCAATCAAGTGGCATATGAGCCCTTATGCCGATACTTTGCTTGGAATATCGATCATCCACTTCGTACCAAACTTATCTGTGAACGATCCAAAATAATCACCCCAGAACATGTCCTGCATCGGCATTTCCACTTCCCCACCTGCACTCAAAGCAGTAAAAAGACGATCTGCCTCAGCACGAGTATCGGGTTCAAGCATGATGTACATATTGTTGCCAAAGTTCATGGAAAAACCCATAGACTTCGGTGCGTCGGTCCCCATAAGCACATGCCCTCCCAGAATTGGCAATGAGACATGCATGATCAAATTCTTATCTTCTTCGGAAAGTTCAGGCATCCCTTCTTGTGGAGGCACGCTACCCATGCGCATGATCTCACCTTCATATTCGGTCCCGAACACTGATTTATAAAAATTGAAGGCCTCTTCTGTTGATCGTTCAAAATTTAAATAGGTGCTTACTCGTGCCATATGATTGTGTGATTATTATTTCTACATACGTAATAGTACCAAAATACAGCAAAAAAGAAGTGCACCTGCTAGGCAATTTTCTTCATCTGAAGCTCATCCGCATGTGGTTTGCTAGCTTTACAGTTATCAGTTAAAGAACACATTATGAAATATCTACTTTCATTGGGAGTTTTGGCACTTGTGCCATTTGTTTCATCAGCTGCAACATTTCATTATGTGACCTCCAACGGTTACACAGCAACAGTTGAAGCAGACAGCGCAGCCGAAGCACTTGTCACAGCACCAAATATCGCTGCAAACAGCGGAGTGGCAATTGATCGTGGACTGATTGAGCCAGGTACGCCTGTTCCTTCGGTAACCGACAATGGCAATGCTGCGGGCTACCAAAATCCCAACACAGAGACATACGTGTATGTCAACGCACAGGGATATACGGCAGATGTAGCTGCACCAAGTGCTGAAGTTGCGCTTGAGATAGCACCTAACATCGCCGCAAACAGCGGAGTGGCAGTTGACGATGGCACTATTGAGCCAGGTACGCCTGTTCCAAGTGTAGTCGGAAACTAAACGCGTATTACAAAAGAAAACCCACATGTTAGTGGGTTTTCTTTTTGGGTTTCGGTTTTCTCTCCGGAAGATGTGCAGCAATATCAAAGAGAATTGAGGGGAGATTTTCCAGTGTTGCAAGCATGTGCTCCTCCACCACATAATGCAGACGTGCGCCTGGATACGGTTGGTCTTTTTCACAAATATCTTCTAGTGTAGCGCTCTCTGTCCGTATTTTCACATATAACTGATCATCGCAGACAAGCGCTACGGTTTTACCATCTGCGTATAGGGCATACTCTCCAAACATTGCACGTACGGAAAAACGCGGCGGCGTGGTCTGCAGTGTATCCAGTATAAAATCAACAGTCTCCTTTTGTGTGGACATATCTCCCTCTGTTATCTTCCTGTGTACACAATACGGTATACAGCTCCCGCGCGATCGTCGCTCACAAAGACAACTCCACCTGGCTCAGCAAGCACCCCTGCAGGACGTCCGATAGCTGCATCGGTGTTCGTGCCTTTCAGAAAACCGCTCAAAAAATCTACAGGACCGCCAACTGCCGCACGTGCACCCTCTTCCTCAAGATCGAACCGTACAACCTTGTAGCCGGTAGGCGTGCTGCGATTCCATGATCCATGATAGGCAATCAAAAGGTCATTGCGCATCTCCTCAGGCCATCCTTCCTCCGGAACAAATGCCAATCCGAGCGCAGCCGAGTGCGCCTGCAGGGCAATATGTGGAGGAGTCATCGTGGTACAGATCGACTCTGCTTCTCTATTGAAGTCAGTGTCATACACATTATCACCATAACAGTACGGCCATCCATACGACCTGCCTGCCTCAATAATATTAACCTCATCAGGAGGGATATCATCACCGATCATATCCCGACCATTGTCGGTTCCCCATACCTTCCCTGTCACCGGATCAATAGCCATAAACACCGTGTTGCGCAATCCTGTTGCAAACGTTGCAATTTCCTTATCTACAAGGTCATAGGAAAGGATTGCTGCCCTATGTGCATCTTTTTCTTCACACACGTTGCATGAGCTACCTACTGCAATGAGGAGATCCCTGCCGTTAGGATGCAACAGAAGTGTACGAGTTGAGTGTCCGACGCCTTCAGTAGGCAGCACTGCAAGTTCTTCTCCCTCTCCCACCGTGAAAGTATCAGCGTCATACGTATATGACTTCAATGCACCAGTTTCTGCTACATACAACGTACACGCATCTTGATCAGCACTTTCGAAGCCCGTATCAGTACACACTACCAGTATCCCATGTGGCTCATTGAGCCCTTGAAGCACTGTTCTTGTCTCATCAGCAACACCGTCGCTATCAAGGTCTGGAAGCGCAACGATCTTTCCTGCAGAGGTGAGCGATACAAGCAGCGTACCTTTTTGATCACGCGTCATGACCCGAGCACCTGGAGTCTCGCGCGAATAGATGGTCGCAACAAAACCATCCGGTGCTTCCAAGGGGGCAAGTTCACCCTGCGGCAAAGGCGGGGGCGGGTCCTGCGAAGTAACAACGTCGACAATCACCTCTGGGGGGTCTTGTTTTACAAATGTATAGGCTGCATAGCCAATGCTGACAAGAATCAATACCGCGAGAATGCCAAGGAAAGCTTTCATACAGATTAAGCATAAACCATAATTATGAAAAAGTTCTGAGTATGCGGTGAAAAGACACTGCTTTGTAAGTAAATGCTGAGCATTCCGTCATCATTGCTACAGACTCTACAAATGGGGTCGCATATTTAATCATGAAAAACACTATATTTATTGCATTATTGGCTTTTACTACTGTTGTTGTTCCGCTTGGCGCTGCGCCCGCACAGGCTCTGAGCTGCCTTCCGGTAGATATGTTCCTTAAAGATATTGTCGGGAAGGAGGAGGTAGTTGTACTCAGCGGAACCGTCAACGACCAGATAAGCGAAACGGACTACACAGGAGAGGTACTTTCAGTTTCTGAAGTATTTCAGGGCTACGCTGAAAAAGAAATATTCGCTTATCACGAGAAATCTGTTGACTGGGGCTACTACTGCAATGCCGGACCTGCGGAGGAAGGAGCTAAGAGCATGTACATCATCAACCGCGACGCTCAAGGAAAGTATGTAGTCGCGCAGCGACTTTCCCTTTCCGACGACCTTGTTTCGACACTCAAGGCAGACTTGGAGGAAGCAGAGGTTGAAGGCAGTATTGCGGAGATCACTTCAACAGACCGCATGAACCAGATCATGACCACTATCAACGATCTGTTCAAGCAGATACAGATACTCTTCAAGGAATACCTGTACTGGAAGAGCAACTAGAATACGACTTCACCAAACAAAAAACACCCATAGGGTGTTTTTTGTTGAACGCTCTTATGCCTCGCTCTCTGCGTACTTCTTAAAATTGTCCAAAATCGCCTGCCAGCCTCCTTTCTGCATCTCGATCGGATTCTCATGCTCTGGATCAAACGTAACCACCACGTCCGTTCCGCTCTCAACTTCTGTGAAGGTTGTCACAACTTTTCTCCCATCGTCCATGGTATATGCGATCTTCTCATTTTGTACAACTTCATCGTACACACCAGTGAAGTCAAAGCCATCCTTTCCATCACGCGAT
>CBFGXL010000019.1:0-12654 GCA_965652925.1 uncultured bacterium
CTTCCACCCGTCCCGTTGAAATATGACTTGCTTCGAGTCCGGGAGGTTGGGTACTTTCCGCGGCTTTGATGTGGTTGAAACAAACCCCTCCGTCATCGCATTCAGATAAAAGGTTTCGATGACAGACGGCTCGTCTCGCAGCGCGGCGAGGATGCGTTTACTGGCCATGTGTTTCTCCAAGGTACAGGGTTCAAAGAAACTATAGGCGTGATTCACAAAAAAGCAAATAGAATGCGTTTTCGGACAGAATAGTAACTTCAAATATTGATTAATACGAATGTGTATGCTTTTCTAAAGAAAGAAGAGCGTGTCCATGGTGATCGGGTGGAAGCTCGATGGAGAGCCAGTGAATCCGATAAACCCTACGTAATAAGAAAGGTAAACGGGGACAATACCAGTGCCGAGGACGCCGAAATCCGTTCGCGTACCATGTGGCACAGCCCGGTGGAATAGACCTCCGCTCTTCGCTACTCTCAATGGAAGGAGGTGAACATTACAAAGCCGGGCGTTACGCGCCCGGCTTTTTCGATAAAAAACAAAACGACTCACATGCGTGAGTCGTACCTGCCGCGGATACCCGCGGCAGGTTCGGGAGAAGCGTTCAGGCGATTGCCTTGCCCATGTTGAGGATACGTGCCGAGACCACGTCTGGGCTGACGAACGGCCCGTGGCAATTGCAGCCGACCTCGTGCGCCCAATAGGCAGCCGTATCGGAGTACCGCTCAAGCCCGAAGGCTTCCATGACGCCGCCGACGGTGTCGTCAACGGTCTTCCCGAGCAGTCGCTGCTGTTGTGCGATGATCTCGAAGAGTGTCCCGGCAATGGGGAGATCCGCGACGTCCTTGCTGTGCAGTTCCTCGATGCGTTCGATGCCGCCCAGGTTGTTCATGGGATGACGCGCAACCGCCGCAGCGACTTCGCGTATAAGGACCGAAAGTGTGACCTTGTTATCGACCACCGTTTCAGCACTTCGTGCCATCATATTCATAACCTGCCTCCTTGTGTGCTAGTGAACCCGGGCCTCTGTCGCCAGTCCCAGAAGAGAGATACTAGTGAAAGTACAACCATGTGTCAACAGGGGTAGGTGTTTCTCTTCATTAAAACTTCATTCCTGTTTGAAATACTCATCAGTATCCTATCCATATACGGTACGGCTTTTGTCGCGGTTTATACATTGAGAACATGTTTTAATCACTTTACATTCACTTCATATGAACAGAACAACAACGACGGTGGCAATAGGAGGAGTTGTAATAGCGCTTGTAGCGCTTATTGCGTTTCTGTTTTCACGTGGAAATATTGAGCTGCTTACGCCGGTATTCCTCAATGTTACACAGGAGTCAGAAGCAGAGGACGAACAAATACAGACTCCAACCACAACAGTTGATACCAATGTAGGAACTCAAGCGAATACCAGCGCCTCTGGTAACATTTCTTCTGTTCCATCGTCCGCACCTACAAATATGGTTTATCTTGGCGAAGTGGAATCAGGGAATGTCGTCATCGTTCCATCGGCAACTCTGAGCCGGCCTGGGTATATTGTCCTGTACCGAGTCAAGAGTACCGGTGAGAGCACTATAACCGGGAACTCGTCACTGCTCTCTGCTGGAACACATACAAATGTGCGCATTCAGCTTGACCAATTTCTTATCGACAAACAAGGACTTGTCGCGACCTTGCATGAGGATGATGGTGATCAGGAATTCGAGTACCCGGAATCGGATGGATACCTCACGAATAACGGTACACTCGTCAATGACATTGATGTTGTTGGCATAAAGAGCGACTACCAGGAGAGCCGAACCCTTGAGCAGCAGGTGGAGGCATACGTGGAGAATAATTTTTAGTTTTTGTGTTGAAAGAAGAAAGCCGGAAGCATTGCTTCCGGCTTTCTGCGTGTGCGGTTTTTGACCGCACACGCAGTTCGCTCAGAGGTTGTCCAGCAGGGGATTGTGCGTGTCCCAGGCTCCGATGTACCTGGTGTGCTTGATGAGCCCGTTCCTGACCGTGAGGACCAGGAACGGATCGAGCTTGAACTCATCCACATGGACGTGTGCCCCAGGCAGGCTTCCGGCGGCCTGTGCACGCCGCAACAGGTGTTCGGGTACCCCGTATCGCTTCAGCGACTCCGCATCAAAGGCCTTGATCTCGGTTCGTACCCAGACAGTTGCGGCCGACATGAACGCGTTGTCAGTGGGAAGATAGAGCGGATGATTCGCTTCCACGATCGCGAAAGAGAACAGGTAGGCTCCCAGGACGACCACCGTTCCCACGATTGCCCATGCAGCGATGCTAAACGGTAGCACCGGCAGCCCGAGAAGCGGAGCGATGAATGCCATCACCACGCAGGCGACGAAGGCCAGAGCGGTCACGACAACGTACTGCTTCAGGTGCTCGCCGGCCTGGACGAGATGGACGATGATGCTCGAGAGCAGGTACATGAACGGCCCGACGAGCTTGTAGAGACCGATCCTGCTTTCTTGCACCAGTTTGCGCTTGTGGGCGCGGACCTCGCGGTGAGGAAGCACGGGTATGCCGAGCGCTTCCAGTTGGGCATCAAGCGAAAGGGGTGTCCCTACTTCCGCGATATCCGTTGCAGCCACTGCCATATGCATTGGACTCTCCCTAGAACGTGCGACAGACCATTCTGACGCATCCACAGATGAGTATGACACCGTGCTATGTTTTTCGCAATTACGCAAGAAAATCAGCCCATTGTTTTTGGTATACTGTGTTCATATGCTTTTAAGGAAAGGATTTGCTCTGGCGCTTTTGATCGCCTTCCTGTTTGGAGGAGGGTATTTCTATTACATCGCACAGGCAGTCTGCCCCATTCCGATAGCGTACTCCATTGAGGAGCTTGATGATCGCTTCGATCTCACCCGGGAAGAGGCTCGTCTGGCCGTTGCGGAAGCTGAATCGATCTGGGAAGATGCCACGGGCAGAAATCTATTCACCTATGAGAATGATGGGGACCTCGTCATCAATTTTAGATATGACGAGCGGCAGGAGTTCGTAAATGCTGAGGATGAGCTCAAGGAAAAACTCGATGCAACAGAGAACATCAGTGAAGCGATAAGTGAGACATACGCTGAACTTGTGGAAGAGTATAATGAACTGCGCATCACCTATGCCACACGTGTTGAAGCATACGAGCAGAGACTCAGCCGTTACAATACAGAGGTGGAAGGGTATAATAAAAAGGGCGGAGCTCCAGCAGACGTGTATGAGAATCTTGAGCGAGAGAAGCAATCTCTTAATCGAGAACAGAAGGAACTTAACAGCATGGCTGGCGAACTGAACGGACTTGTTACTGAGATAAACGAGATAGGCGAGAAAGGGAACAAAATTATCACTTCATACAATAAGGGGGTGAATGTCTACAATGAGACGTTTGGCGAGGCCCATGAGTTTACGCAAGGAGACTACGTCGACAACGTCATCACGATCTACACTTTTGAGGACAAGGATGAGCTTAAGCTTGTGCTGGTGCATGAGCTCGGACATGCACTTTCGCTTGATCACGTTGATGGGGAACGTTCGATCATGCATTATCTCATTGAAGATCAAAGTGCCGACGCCTCTCTTTCTGCCGAGGATCTTGCTGAGTTCAATCGTGTATGCGGGGGACACAGTTTATGGGACAGGATAAAGTTGACATTAGCAATAAATACTTAAAACATGGCCATAACGATGTATGAAGGGAGTGCGTATGCATTGCCGCTCGGGGACAAATCTGTTGATCTTATTGTTACCGATCCACCATTTTGGGGAGCTGATGGTAATTACTATGGCGGAAAGCAGGACGCTCAACTTTCTTCAGGCAGAGATACTTCGAAGGAGGAGTATTGGAAAAATCTGACCGCTGCCACTGTTGAGATGCACCGTGTTCTGAAGGACGACGGCAGTCTCATCATCCATGTGGGGCAAGGTGAGTATCCGCGTCTCAATACACTAGAGTACGAGCATATATTGTTTTGTACAAAAGAACTCGGTTTGACACTCACCTCGGAGATCTTTTGGGATCTCAGCCAGAACATGTACTCGTTCGAACATCTGCATGGTGAATACCAAGTATTCCGACACTATACAAAGAGCAAAGACTATGTCCGCAATCAGTTCGAGATAACAAATCTCAACCCAGCATCATGGAAGATCCCGTACGTTGAGCGGGACTCTCGTCTGCTTAAAATTGGTGCGATGGGGCACGGTTTTCCTGTAGAGCTTGCTTCACGCATGATCCGCTGTTTTACAAAGGCTGAAAGCGTGGTACTCGATCCGTTTGCTGGAACCGGGACGGTGAATGTTGCTGCAGGAATGTATGGGCGAAATTCCATTTATCTCGACTGTTCATCTGTCCAGTATGCGCTGGCTAAAGAACGCTTCGGACTGTTTAAGCAAGAGGTGAAAGAAGCAAAGTAACAGAGCACAACTGTAAGAAATAAGGCGCATAAACGTCTTGGCAAGCAGGAGTAACTATTTTATTTGCTTGAGTGGGTAAAGGAGCGGTAAAATACAGCAGAGTGCATTATTACAATTTTTAGTAAATATTACATGGAAGGAAAATCATTTTGGGGAAAAGAATATGTGCAGGTGCTGATGACTGTGGCGCTGGTGTGCGTTATTGTTGCGCTTGCTGCATATGCGTACTACACACTCAAGCAAAGCGAGGGTGTTTACACCGGAGCTGCTGTGATCACGGTACAGGGAGAGGGAGAAGTTAATGCTCGTCCAGATATTGGAGAGTTCTCATTCTCTGTTCTCGCTGAAGGAGCAACTGCCGCCGAAGCACAGGAGAAATCCGCTACTTCACTTAATGCTGTTCTCGATTTCCTCAAGGAATCAGGTGTTGAGGAAAAGGACTATAAAACGGCAAACTATTATCTCAATCCAAAGTACCGCTACGAGGCAACGGTGTGTACACCAACATACTGCCCACCAAGCAACCCGGTTATTGATGGGTATGAGGTAAGTCAGACAGTTACTGTAAAAGTGCGCGATCTTGCTAAGTCAGGCGATCTTATCTCTGGAGTTGGTGACAAGGGAGCAACTAACATCAGTGGACTGTCATTTACTATTGATGACGAGACTAACTTGAAGGCAGAAGCACGTGAAAAAGCTATCGCTGATGCGAAGAGCAAGGCTGATAAGCTTACTGCCGATCTGGGCGTACGTATCGTCCGTATGACAGGATTCTGGGAAGATCAGGGTGGATACTACCCTATGTATGACCGCGGATACGGAGGAGCTGATATGGCTATGAGTGAATCTGCAGCAATGTCTCCAGAAATGCCGATCGGTGAAAATACTATCCGCAGTACGGTGAGCATCACGTACGAGGTTAAATAGTTCCGGGGGAACTATTTAAGACCTTGCCTGATATTTCTTGAGGTAACGAAAGAAATATCGACAAGGTGTACTGCTCTTGTAAGGAGAAGTAAGCAAATTAAGTAAAGCCCGGCGCCTAGGCGCCGGGCTTTACTTTTTTTTCAGCGGTGGTATTCTGTAAGAAATCGCCCGCAGAGGCGTTTTTATTTTGCACCATTAATCATCATTACTATGAGCAAACTCGGCAATTATCTCCGTGATACAGCAGCAGAAATGAAGCACGTGTCATGGCCAACACAGATGCAGACCATAACCTACACCGCACTTGTTATCGGCGTATCGGCCCTGGTCGCTTTATTCTTGGGAGCATTCGACTATCTGTTCACACAGGCACTCGATTTCATTATCAGCTAATACATCCGCACTTATGGCTAAACAACAAACTGACGGTGAGCGGCACTGGTACGCGATCCATACCTATTCAGGATATGAAAACGCAGTGGCACGAAATCTCAAACAACGTATTGATTCTCTTGGCATGGAGACACAGATATTCGATGTCGTGGTTCCCACTGAGAAGAAGATCCGTGTCAAAGGAGGAAAGCGTGTCACTGAAGAGGAGCGCATCTACCCAGGGTATGTTCTGGTGGACATGATCGTAAATGATGAATCGTGGTACATCGTGCGCAACACTCCTCGCGTTACAGGCTTTGTCGGCAGCGGGACGCAGCCGGTGCCTCTTTCTGAGGCAGAGTATCAGGCGCTCATGAGCCGCATGAGTGATGGGAACGTCAAACATAAGGTTGATCTTATGCCTGACGATATGGTCATCATCACTGATGGTCCATTTAAAGAGCTGGAAGGGAAGGTGGGGGAAGTTGACGAACAGAGTGGCCGGGTGAAGGTGCTTGTGTCTATGTTCGGAAGGGAGACTCCCGTAGAGCTCGATTTTCTCCAAGTTAAGAAAATATAAGATCCACGGAAGTGGCGCTAATATTTTCTTATGTCAGCACTTCGCACAATCGACCTACAGAGGAGATTTTGCGTTTAGTGCCCGACCAAGAAGGTTTAATTTTTCCTATCCAAACCTTATTTTAGGGAAAATTCTTGCAAAATAACTCATTATTCTGTACGATAGCCACGCTTCATAGAGGTAGCGCTAGCTATGGACTGGCGAGACCAAAATAAACAAACACATGGCAAAAAAAGTATTAAAAAAGATCAAAGTACAAGCTGTAGGAGGCCGCGCAACACCGGCTCCTCCACTTGGACCTGTTTTGGGACAGGCGGGTATCAACATCGGTGAGTTCGTGAATCAGTTCAACGAGCAGACCCGTGAAGGCCGCATGGGAGAGGTGGTTCCCGTAGAACTTACTGTCTACGATGACCGCACCTTCACCTTCATCCTCAAGACTTCTCCTGCGTCACGCCTTATCCTTAAGGCAATTGGAAAGGAGAAGGGTTCAGGCAAGAACCTTGTTTCAAAGGCTGGTGAGATCTCACAAGCACAGATCAAGGAGATCGCTGAAGTGAAAATGGCAGACCTCAACGCAGCTTCACTCGAAGCAGCAATGCGCATCATTGAGGGAACCTGTCGTTCGATGGGTGTAACTGTGAAGAAATAAACAGTTACAGGGTTCTCGATAAAAGCCACACGAATAGTGTGGCTTTTATCATAGAACCTGAACTGCTCCTGTAAGGAGTAACTGTGAAGAAATAAGTCGACCCTCATAGAAAAACCCGAGAGCACCGCTCTCGGGTTTTTCTATTGGTCAGTGTTCCAAGTGTTTGAGTACTTCGAGGTACAGGTCCTCCACTACTTTTTCTTGTGCTTTTCCTATCGTTGCGTAGTGGTCGAGGCCGGGAGCTGCATTGATCTCCAGTATGAAATAGTTGTCTTTCGGCGCTTCCTCAATGTTGCCGTCAACCATGAGGTCGACCCCGCAGAGCCGGAGCCCCATATCGTGGGTGAGCTTGATCGCAAGCTCTGCATATTCTTTGTGGATCGTATGGGTGACGTCGACTGAACTGCCGCCTGAGGAAAGGTTTGCATTATCAAGAAGAAATATCTGTTCGCCTTTCTTTAATACGGAGTCGAACATAAGTCCTTGGCGCTTCAATTTGTTGATGATCCTTGTATCGTCAAACACTATCTGTGTGTCGCGCAAGGCGCGGAGAAAGGCTTTTTGTTTTGCCCGAAGGAGCGCCATAATGGTGGATTTTCCGTTCCCCACAATTGAAAGGGGGATACGCTCGTACGCGGAGACTATCTTGTCATCGAGGACCACAATGCGGTAATCCCTGCCTGTCACCTTCGGTTGCACGAGCGCAATACGGTCTGACTTGAATATATTCCGTAGCGCTTGGTAGAACTCTCTTTTTGTGTGAGCAAGGGATACATTTACTCCCTGGCTCCCGCTATTAGGCTTTACGATGACGGGGAAGCCGAGCTTCACTGCGTGTGCGTAGGCAGCATGGATATTCCGCTTCGGCTTTCCGACAGCCTGCGCCCAGCGGTCGGAATAAAAGGCGCGACTTTTGGGAATGGTCCTGTATCCGAGCTTCTCCATGAAGAAGTTCGCATAATCTTTATCTTTTGAGATGTCTGCACTCCCCACAGGATTGAGGTCGAGCGTGTTGTATCTGAAATAGGATCTGTTGCCGCTTTTGAAAGTGATCTGCCCCACCACTCCGAATTCGGGTTCAATAAGCACAGATGCGCCGATCTTCGGCGCTATCTTTCGAAGCATGCGTGCGAGCACAAGAGATTCTTTTTTCTTTGCCATACGGAGGATTATTTTCTCTTGTAGTCGACCCACTGATAGGTGATGCCGTTATGCTCCTTCTTCTCATGTTCTTGCATCACGTCAAAGTCCTTTTCAAAATCGGGAAAGAATGTGTCTGCGTGCTCTGGTTCATCATCAACAAACGTGAGGTAGAGGCGATCAACCAAAGGGAGTGCTTGTTTGTATATCTCTGCTCCGCCTCCTATATGCACCTCTTCTTGATCCAGTTCCTGTGCTTTATGCAAACCCTCTTCCAAAGAAGAAACGACCGTTACTCCTGGATACGGGTACTCTGCATTGCGTGTGATTACGATATTGGGACGCAAGGGGAGCGGTTTTCCTAAAATCTCAACGATCGATTCAAAGGTCTTGCGCCCCATGACCACCGGGTGCCCAAGCGTAAGCTCTTTAAAACGCCGCATATCTTCGGGGATATGCCATAAAAGGCCGTTCTCGCTTCCAATCGCATGCCCATTTTTGCTCATTGCCGCTACAATAACGACTCGTGCTTTCTCTGCCATAATGTTTGCAGTATACTATAGCTAATGAATCCCGACCTCCTTTCAGATTCTCGATATTTTGAGGATTTTGAAGCCCTCAAGGACCACCTTTCCCAACTGAAGGGAGAGGGGAAGAGAATCGTGCTCACCCAGGGTGTGTACGACATGCTCCACATTGGTCATGCACAGTATTTGGAAAAGGCGAAAGCACATGGCGATGTGCTTGTTGTTGGTGTTGATTCCGACGCACTCACGCGCAAGCGCAAAGGGGACGGACGGCCTGTGGTGCCTCAGGACGAGCGGATCAAGATGCTTCTCCATTTGCGCCACGTTGACCTAGTGGTTCTTCGCGATATTGATAAAGAGCTTGAGGCGCTTATTATGACTGTGCAGCCGGACGTCTACATAGCCTCAGAATCAACTAAGGATTTCACTGTTGATGAAAACCTTGCGTCGCATTGCGGAGAGGTGCACGTGCTTCCGCCACAGGCGACCACCTCCACAACGGCCCGGGTGCGGCAGGTGAGCATGCTTGGAGCAGACCAGCTAGCGCAAGAGCTTGCGCAACAGATACCGGAGATCGTTCGTACCATGCTTAACAAGATTAAATCAAGTTAGCCATGCGCGCGATATTCGCATACATACCTGTAGTACATGCAGGAACGCTCGCGTTTTTGGAAACACACAAAGACCTCCCGATATTCATTCTGGATAATGAGGAGGGCAAAAAAGAGAATGCATACCTCGAGCGCGATATCCGGGCATTGTCAGCTTTTGATATACAAAAAGAACTTGCGGTACACGGGTACACAGAGGCGGAGGTTGTTTCTCCTTCTATGCTCGCAGAAAAGCTCGGAGGTTTTGACTCGCTTGTAGTGCCTGATGACGAGATCGTATTGTACTTCCTGGAAAAATATGTGCCGCAGCTGCCGACTGAAAAAGTAAATGTTTTTTTGCGCTGGACCAAGCAGATATCGGCAACCGAACAGATCGTGCCGGAGGACCGTATCATTACACAAGGGAGTTTTGAAAATGATGTACTCGCGCGTCTCGAGCAGGTGGCACAGCAGAGCCCTGACTGGTGGCGGCAGATTGCAGCGGCTATTGTCAAAGACAATAAGATCGTAGCCACCGCATACAATGCGCACTATCCCAGTCAGCATGCACTGTCAATCAATGGTGACCCGCGATCAAATTTTGACGCAGGACAAGGGCAAGGGATCTATACTTCAATACATGCAGAGGCTTCAGCGCTTGCGCAGGCGGCGCGCAAAGGTATTGCTGTTGATGGCGCAGATGTCTATGTGACGACCTTCCCATGTCCAACCTGTGCTCGTTCGCTTGTTGAAGCGGGAGTTAAGCGCGTGTTCTATAAACATGGTTATTCGCTTTTAGATGCTGAAGAGATACTCAAGGGTTCAGGAATTGAGATTATTCTCGTGAAAGAGGAAAACTAACCTACTCGTACCAGCACAGGCTTGTCTTTTGATTCACCCACGATGAACTGTGCATGCAGGTGCATGACTGTTGCTCCTGTTTTGGTCATGTCGCCTGAACGCATCAAAAGCGTGCCGTTTGGGATCTTATATTCTGCAATAAGCCAAGTGATGTGGCCCTGCAATTCTGCCCACGCTTCTTTACTGAGCGAAGCAGTATCGGTGATGTGTTCATTAGTGACAAACAAGAAATGGTGCTTCGTATTGTCATACGGGTACATGTTGGGGGTCACATACCAATGCTCACCTGTCTTGATGATAGGAGGCGTATGGTACTTCTTCATGTTTTCTGGGCAGAATGGACAAAAGCCTTCCGCCTCGATCTTCTTCATGTTTTCGATCTGAAGCGCAGTGCGTGCGTTTCCGATATTCATCAAGGGTTCCTCTGCCATAGTGTTTTTAAACGGGTGTCGGGATAAGCATCTTTGGATGCGGCTCATAATCATCGCCAAGCACAAAGTGTTCAGGACGGAAGTCGGTGATCTTTTCGATCGCATCCGCTTCAGGTGAGAGCGTCATGGTAGGGAATTTGCGCGGCTCGCGTTCAAGAAGTTCTTGCACTTTTTCAAACTGGCTTTCGTAGATGTGCGTGTCTGAAGTGGTATGCACATATTCAACCATCTCATAGCCGATAAGTTTGCCGACCATCATGCCAAACGCCGCATACTGCACCATGTTAAAGGCGAGTCCTACCGGCGCGTCAGCGCTTCGCTGGAAGTGGTGAATAGCGAGTTCCTTGGTTTCAGGGAAGCACAGTACATGGATCCATCCATGGCAGGGAGCAACGACCACTTTTCGAGTACGCCCTTCGTACTGAACGACATATTGGGGGATCCACGGAGTGATGAGGTGCGTACGAAGATATGGCCGCTCCTTGATCTGCTTCATGAAGTGTTCGATCTGATTGAAGTCACCCTCATCTTTGGTGGGGAAGTGCGTCCAGGCTGCGCCATAGGACCCATCTCCTAAATCGCCTTCGGGCAGATTGAAGATCGCAGTGCGTTCCTTGCTGACCCAGCGATCCCAAAATTTACATCCGAATGCTTCGAGCTGTTCTTGCGTTCGTGCACCATTGAGGAAGGCAATATGTTCTCCGAGAGCTGCACGCAAAAAAGGTCCGGACATGTCGCGCTCGGTAATAAGCGGGAAGCCGTTGCGCATGTCAAACCGCATCTGATGGCCCATGATCATGCGGGTTTTTTCTCCCTGGATAGGATGTACTTCGCGCCCCTCTTCAAGGATCTTGCGGAGGAGATCACGGTACTGGGTGTCAACGGTGCGTTCTGCGTAGGGCTTCATAACTATAGAGATTAGAGAATAATAGTAATGATATCGCAGCTTGTTTTTGTCTCCTAGACTCAGTGACATTAGACAACAAAAATGGGGCGGACCGTAGCCCGCCCCCATTTGCTTATGCCCGTTCCCCGGCCTCATATTGGGCGGAAAACCCTGCCGCTCGAGCTTCGTCTTTCTCCCGCTCCTCTTCGCTCTTGAAGATAGGGATAGTGAGAGGACCCTTGCCATTGGGCACCCAGAGGTTCCAGTGCAAGTGCAGCATGGTGCCGGCATTCAAGCGCGTGTCGCCGAATCGTGCGAAGAGCATGCCTCCAGGCAAATCATAATGCTCTTCGGCAAAGGTAATCATCTCTCCGAACGAGGCCCACCCTTGGGGCGTGATATCGCCAAGTTTCCGCCAGTGTTCTCTCGAGATGATAACGAGCATCACCTCGCACGGACGAGAATTCTTGAACGCGTTCTCGAACATGATCCAGTCCGCGTTCTCATGGAGCACTTTGTTGATGCTGCGGTCCAGGTCGCAGAAGCCACAGTAGCCGGCTTCGAAGGTCTTGCGCAGCTGGCAGTAGTACGCGAAATCGTACGGCAGAGTGGTGCAGAACCGTTCTTCGTCAGTCAGCTCTTTTGTGGGCATGTGCTTATCTCCAGGTACCTTGTGAATTTCCGTGCGCAACTACACCATATCCCTGTTGGCTTTGCAAGCACGTACCGTTTAGGCTGCGATGATACACTAAAAAGGTTATGGAACTCCGCGTGCAGAAACTCAACCCGCAGGCGAAATTGCCAAATTTTGCACATGCAGCAGACGCCGGCATGGACTTGTACTGTGTTGAAGAACTCACGCTCTCTCCAGGAGAACGAGGTCAGGTCCACACGGGCATTGCGCTCGGGATCCCCGAAGGTTTTGTTGGTCTCATCTGGGACAAGAGCGGAGTATCGCACAAGCGCGGTATCAAGACACTCGGAGGCGTAATTGATAGTGGCTTCACGGGTGAAGTACTCGTGGGTGTCTTGAATACCGGAAGAGAGCCACAGAGATTTCAAGTCGGAGACAAGGCCGCACAGATCCTCATACAGAAAATTGAGCACCCGACCCTTGTTGAGGTTGCCTCACTTGAAGATACGACGCGGGGTGCGCAGGGTTTTGGCAGCACTGGAAAATAAATATGCATATGAAAGCTACCTTCATTGTTATAGACGGCGCAGATAATTCAGGGAAGGCAACTCAGACCAGCCTGCTCGTTGAAC
>CBFGXL010000020.1:0-12246 GCA_965652925.1 uncultured bacterium
GACTGCGGGGGATGCCAAGCGCAAGAAGCTGTTTCTCATGCGCCCCAATAAGATCAATGTGCGCGAAGCCGTCTTTTTCCGTTATAAATCCTTCAAGTTCGGGATGCGTTTCCTGAAGCGGCAAGGGGAATGTGTACGATGTTTTCTGTATGGATGGTCCAACCGATACCAGCAAGTCTTCTGGGTTTGTGCCGAATGTATCCGAAAGAAACCGCACGGTCTTTTCTGAGAGTTTATTGCACAGTGTCTTCCTGCTTATGTGCGCAAGCGCAATACTTTGCGACAGTGGGTCGTAAAATGCTGCGGGCTGGCAGTCAGCGGTAAAGAGCATAAGCGCGAGATTCTTTTCTTGCGTCACTAAAACCTCGCTGTGTATCTGGTCGTCCTGGGTCGTTGCTCCCGCTTCAGGATTGAAAGAAGTGACCAGTGAAATGATGTCTCCATGATCACATCTCATGGCGATATGGTCTTCATAGAGGATGCCTTGTTTCTCCAAAAAACGGGTGCGATTGGCAATGACTGTTTCTTCATCGTCAAAACGAAAGTCCATATTGCCGTCCTGCGCAGTTGAAGTTATGCATATAACCTCCGGGGGAAACGCTGCCATAGTAGTTTCCATAATATCAGAAAATGAAAGTTTTGTTGGGTGCGGCAACACCCTTGCGTTTTCTGATGAGCATACAATAATAGACATTCATGAAGCTTATTAGTCTCAATCTGTGGGGAGGGCGCGTGCGCGAGCCACTGTTGGAATTCTTCAAAAGCAGGGTAGATACCGATGTCTTCTGCCTGCAGGAGGTCTATCACGATGCCCATGGGAAGGACACGATCTGGGACAAGGCGAATCTCGATACACTTGATGATGTCAGGCAGGTGCTCCCTGACCATACTGTTTTTTATCATCCGCATCTGGGTGACTGGTGGGGTTTGGCACTGTTTGCAGAAAAGAGTATTGCATTCCATGAGGTCGGAGAATCGTATGTGCATTTGTACAAAGGGCACGACATGGAACGGGAGGTCCTTGGTCACACTGCGAAAAATCTCCAATACGGTCACATGACATTCAAGGGCAAGCCGCTTACCATCATCAACTTTCATGGGCTGTGGAACGGCAAAGGGAAAACAGACTGTGCCGAGCGGATAGAGCAGTCAAAGAAAATAGCCGCGTTTATTGCGGGGATCAAAGGAGAGATAATCTTCTGCGGCGATTTCAACTTGCTGCCGGACACACAGAGTATAAAGATGATCGAAGAGACTGGTCTACGTAACCTTATAACAGAGTACGGTATCACTTCAACCCGCACCTCCTTCTATGATAAGCCTGAGAAGTTTGCAGACTACATGTTCGTCTCCAAAGGTCTGCAGGTGAAGGATTTCAAAGTGCTCCCCGATGAGGTTTCAGACCATGCCCCGCTTCTCCTTGAGATAGTATAAGCACTGTTCAGTGAAGGTGCTTCAGTTTCATACCATTTTCATCTTCCTGTGGCTTACTGTAGGGGAATTGTTATTTCATTAGTTCTTCCTAAGACACCTTTTGAACAAACGTCCAACATGCGTTTGTTTTGGAAAAAACATAAGCAGCCCGCTCCAGTAAGATGAAGTGTCAGCTGCGGCGAAAACACCCTCGGGTGTTTTTTGCTGTGTACCAATTATTTATATGAGATTGTACGTACTCCGTTTCGCAGAAAGTGTATGTGTCTTGCTTGTTGCCGTTACACAGTTACAAATCCTGTAGGCATCCGCGTATTTCATTGATATCTATGTACTGGGCAATGCTTTCGCATGCCACATCGTGAGTTATTGACGCAGAAGGGATGATGCCAAAACAGATCGTACGTTCATGTCCTTGGAGCTTGTCGGAGCTACAGAAATTAATGCCAAGCAGATAGCCAGTTTCAGGAGACCCATATTCCATAAGTCGCGAGACGAATCCCTCCAGGCAGTCTTTATGAAGATCGTCATCGAGACTGTAACAAGCATCAATGATCATTTCATAGTCATTTTTATCCATATCGTTACGCGCAAATGTTCCGATCACCGAGCGTATGGCAGTATCCTTGAACTCAGGCTCTTTAATGTTTCTGACAAAGTCGAACGTTTTTTGTATATCACCCTCTCCCAGGTAGGAAGTAAGCGGGTTCATCTGTCGGTAGCATCCTTCCTTGAAGTTCAGGTTATCAATGCGCGTACAGAGATCATAAAAATCTTCAGGAATCTCGCTGAACCCAAAGCTCTGCTCGCTGTAGGCAGTGACAAGTCCGTCAAAGACCCCGCCGCCGCATTGTATCTCTTCGGCATCTGTTGTGGTCACTTTTCCGCACAGCTGCAGAGCGGACTGGACGCTTGCATACGCATCCCCCCAGGTACGGGGATCACTGCCATCCACCGCGCCGTGTCCTATGCCGTGATAACACGCATTTCGGGCATCGCCTTTGGCCTCGCCAAATGCGTTGTCTACGTATGCGCAAAAATCGAGAGCTTCCTGCAAATCGCCAGTGGTTGTAAGGAGCGTTTCCATAAAACCATGGTAGAAGCCATAGCCACAGAATGTACTCTTCTGGCTTATGTGAAAATTTTCTCCGTTAGAAAAGAGGTCATACGCAGACTCTCCGATGAGGTGTACTAATCCATGACAGTTCTGCAGAAAAGAGGATTCATTCTCTTGTCCCAATATATAGGTGAAAGCTCCCTCTATATCCCGGGCAGTTAAGAATGCTTTCACGTCTTTTTCCCAACAGCGAATCTGATTCTCCTGTATGGTGCAGTCGTTGGGATCGATAAGTTCCCCGGAAGCATTACGCACACGTACAACCCCGCCCACGGTAGGATTGATATGGTCATGGTATTCCCAGTTGCCCGCACGAGTGAAAGTGAAGCTCCACGTTTCTCCTGCTGCAACTGGTACCTTGGGGTCAAATTCCACAAACTGTAGATGTGATGGGTGCAAATTCGATGCGGGCCAGAAAGGGACCCCACTCTTATTCTCAAAGATAACGGGCTCACCGAGGGATACGATCATTTCCGATGGGGTGAAGGATTCACCATCGTAGACGATCACATTTCCACGCGAGTGGGTGAGATAGAGGAAAAATGCCCCACCTAAAACAACGGCAAAAAGTAGAGAAACCAAGAGCACGCGGATAACTGCAGCAGGGCTAGGGGTCATTGGTTTGAGTGTAACACGGAGTAATCTGCACTGTAGCGGCGCAATACAGAAGTATTTTAATAGACTGCGGCAACCGGCTCGCAGAAAATGATCTCCTCAGGAGCGATCTGCAGGGTATCGGCAAAGTATCTGCGCGCGGTTTCGCGGGTACCAACGCTGTCGATAAGTTTGTTCTGCTGCGCAAGCACTGCCGGCATACTTGCACCGTTTGCAAGTGCGTCAACTTCGGAAGGTTCCAGTGTGCGGTTCTGCGCAACCTCTTGTACAAACGTGTCATGGAAGATCGCTAGATCGCGCTCAAACAACGCGCGCTCCTCTGCGGTAAGGGTCTTGTCGGGACTGCCCGCATCCTTAAACGGTGCGGAAGAGAGGGGGACATACGAGACGCCTTCTAATTCATTTTTTGTGACATTGCTCAAGTATGACATCGTCACTCCAATGCTTCCCACGTCGGCAAACGGCGAGGCAATGATGTAGTCTGCGGCAGACGCAATGAGGTAACCTCCGGAGAGCCCGTAGTCGCCGATAAGTGCCGCATTTGGAAGCGGGCTACGCTCCACTTCTTCTGCGATCGCAAGCGACGCAGCAGGATAACCGCCGGCTGAATCGATCTCAAGAAGTGTGCCCAAGATAAGACCATCACTTTCTGCTGATGCAAAGAAGGTGCGGATATCACCAGGAGTGATGGTCACGTACTCTTCTGTCTCATGGTAGGGAGCGATGTCGCCATAGACCGACGCAACTGCGATGTTGCAGATGCCGTCACTTGCATACAAAGATGCGTTGTATCCGCTCCATTGGTCGTACCACATGCCCCAGAGTGTGAGTCCTATATAAAAAACCACCGGCGTCAAAATGCCGATGAACACCGTAATAACGCCAACTTTCAGTATTGTTTTCATTGATTCTATTGTATCGCACTGCTGTGCTGTACCGCCAAATGCGGCTAGTAGGAAGTGCAAAAGCTGAGCTTCACCCCTTGATATACTAGAGCCATGAAGAGACATACATATATAGGTACATTTGCTGCCTTCTTTCTGGCAGTTTTTTTAGGAGTAGGGGCCGAGCCGGTATTTGCACGACATACAAGTGGAGGAGAGTATTCTTCTTCTGTTCAGAGGGAGATAAACAAGCTCGACGATGATGAGGTAGAGGAGTTCGCTATCCCGATCCTCTTTGGTGTGGAGCTCTCCGACCTTTCCTCCAACTTCGGCGATCCGCGCGACGGCGGAGCACGCACCCACGAAGGGTTAGACATCATGGGCAAACTGGGCACCCCGATTGTCTCTCCCACAGAAGCGGTAGTGACCCGCACGGGCGATGGCGACAGCTCAGGGCTCTATGTGCGTACCGCTAACCCCGGAGGAGAGTCGTTCGTGTACATGCACTTGGACTCCATTGCAGACATCAAGTCGGGCGACGTGCTTGAAGTGGGAGACTTCATCGGGACAGTGGGCGATACCGGCAACGCCAAGGGAGGCCCTGCGCACTTGCACTTTGAAGTGCGCGAAAGCAGGGAAGCGACTGATCCATTTCCGCGCATCGAAAAAGAATTCACACTCCAAGAGAAGATGGAATCAGTGAACAATGTATTTAAGAATCTCGACACGGACGAAGACGATATGGCAGAGTTTTTGGTTGCAAACTTCACGAGCGAATTCAAGCAGGCGCTTAACGAAGGCCATGAGCTTCCTACGGAAATTGAAAAAGAGCTGAAGAAGAGGGGTATTGTCTCCACTAAAGAGCTAGAGGAGAAACTTGAGGAGATCATCAAGACCATCCCAAAAGTGGTGGCAACCGATCTGTCTGTAGGCACGCAAGGAAGCGGCGTGGCACTCATGCAGCTCTATCTTATATATGAACAAGCAGGCCCTGCTGCAGCAACGCTGCGCTCAGCCGGCGCAACTGGCTACTTCGGCCCGGCAACTGAATCGGCCCTTCGAGAATACCAAACAAAGAAGAAGATCACTGTCACTGGAATCTACGATGCAGAGACCAGAGAAGCGATGAGTGAAGACTAAATCGCACATAGTATCTTCATTGTTATTTTTGTACACTGGAAACTATGAACGCATCGTTACAAAAGGAATCGAAGGTGAAGCTCGCAAGCGGGCTCCCTATGCCAGTTATCGGTCTTGGCGTCTGGCAAGCTGCCGACGGAGAAGAGGTGAAGCAAGCGATCGCCTGGGCACTTCAAACCGGGTATCGGCTTATTGATACGGCGAAGATCTATGGCAACGAGGAGGGAGTGGGAAGCGCAATTACAGAGGCGAGCGTCTCCCGCGAAGATATTTTTCTCACCACAAAGCTCTGGAATACCGACCAAGGATACGAAAGTGCGCTGCACGCCATCGACCAGTCGCTTGCGCGGCTAAAGCAGGAGTACGTAGACCTCTACCTCGTGCATTGGCCGAGTGAAGACAAGAACACCCGTCAGGAGTCATGGAAGGCGATGGAGGAGATACGCGCAGCAGGAAAAGCAAAGGCCGTCGGTGTCTCCAACTACACCATTGAGCACCTTGAAGAAATGAAGAACTACACGAACATCATGCCGGAGGTCAATCAGGTAGAGTTTCATCCATTTAAGTACGACGCACGTTTACTCAACTACTGCAGGGAACACAACATCGTGCTCGAGGCATACAGCCCTCTTGCGCGGGGACTTAAGCTCCACGATCCGCGCATAGGCGCAATCGCAGGAAAGTACGGCAAGACCAATGCACAGGTTCTTATCCGCTGGAGCCTGCAGCACGGGTGCGTGGTCATCCCGAAGTCGGTCCACAAGGAGCGCATTCAGGAGAACCTCGACGTTTTCGACTTCGAGCTTGCACTCGAAGACATGGATGCGCTTGATGCACTCAATGAGAACCGTTCGGTTTTGTAGGAAACTGTTCGGGATATAATGAGAAGACATGGAACTGCTCTTCTCATTATTCTTTTGGATACTTTTATTTCTGCTCGTTGTTCTTTTCTTCAGGAAAAGAGTAAAGCGAATAATTGATGCTGAGATCCGTGCTGTTGAGGAAGAGAGAGAAGTACGAATACTGCCCGAATATAAAGTAAAACACCGGGTGCTCAATATCAGTGAGGCTTCGTTTTTCTATATTCTTGAAAAAGAGATTGGTGATGATTTTTTCATATTCCCCAATATGAGGATTGCTGATGTTCTACAGACAGTGAATGGAGAGGGCTACTATAATCGGCTGAATAGGATTCTGCCGAAGCACATTGATTTTTTGATTTGTGATTTGCAGTTTAGGCCACTGCTTGCCATTGAACTTGATGGAAAGTACCACAACAGTGATGCTCAAAAAGAGAAGGATAGGCAAAAGGATGAAATATTCAAAAAAGCCGGATTACCTCTCCGAAGGGTGGTTGTTGGAAGTGATTTCCAACAAAAAATCGAGGAAATAAAAACAGTCGCTAGGCAGTTGTAAAGTCTACCTGTTTTGTTACTGTTGAGCTTTGCTTTTGTTTCTAATAACTCCTCTTTCCACTCCACACCCTCAGGGTGTACAATAAAATTCTGACGTTTGTTCGTATTTTTATCTGATATGCCGACTTTAAATATTATTGAATCTGAAAGGGATATTGAAACAAAATTAGTCTATCCCCTCTTCAAAGATACTCTAGGGTATCCGGAAGAGAGTATTCAAACTGATTATCCAGTTAAACTTACTTTTGGTAGGCAGAAAACAACCAAAAAAGCTGATCTAGTCGCATTTCATAATGGTAAACCAGTTCTGGTTGTTGAGGCAAAGAAGCCAACTGAAACACTTCAGTCAGGAATTGACCAAGTTGACTCCTATGCGTTTGCTCTCCAGACTCCTTATAGTATTGTCACAAATGGCCGTCGGTTTATCCTACGAGGGTACTACTCTTTCAATAGTCGTATAAACATTCTCGAGGAAAGCGTCGAGGAGCTCAAAAAGAATAACTGGAAGAAACTGAAAGAACTGATCTCGTTTGCAAACGTCTTGTCTTCGATGAGTGAGCAAGAAAACAAGGTTGAGAGACCTGACGAGCAAAAGATAAAAGATTATCGCAGATTTTTCAGGAGCATTCATAACATTATTCGAGATGGAGATAAGTTGGATCCTGCAGGTTCTTTTGATGAAATGAGTAAAATATTGTTCCTCAAAGCAGCAGAAGATGAGTGGAAAAAACAGAAGGGAGGACAGTCAGTTTTGACACCAGAACGTATTGAGGAGCTGGAGACATTGGGTACCGGCAGGGACCACGTAAATATGTGGTTCAGTAAAGTAACTCGAGAATTTTATTCAGATATTTTTGAAGAGAACACTAAAATAAATCTCTCACTTCAAACTCTTAAGCAAGTCTTAAGTGCGATGCAAGGATTCCACGTTCGGAGTGGGGAAGTTGACGTAAAGGGGCGGGCTTTTGAGGAGTTCCTGCCAACACAATTGCGAGGCAAAGGGCTGGGCCAGTTTTTTACACCTCGCCCCGTCGTCAACTTTATGGTAGATCTCGCTGAAATATCAATACATGATGTTGTTGTTGATTTTGCATGCGGCTCTGGTGGTTTTTTGATCAAAGCCTTCGAAAGGATGCAACGTTTGGTTGATCAATTGCCTGATGGTACTTGGGATCGACTGGGTGTAAACAAGGACGAATTCATGGATGACATACGAGTAGGACAGCTGCATGGGATAGATGCTGAACCACGAGCAGCGCGTACAGCAAAAATGAACATGCTTATGTGGGGGGATGGGAAAAATGTGGTTCGAGGTAATGCTCTTGATGACGTTGATTTTAATGGAAAAGCCTACGAGCCGACCGAATATGATCCTGAAGTAAAAAATAGTGGGTGCAGTGTCATTTTAGCCAATCCTCCTTTCGGTAGTGCGGAAAAGAAACCGGAGATTCTCCGTCGTTATGAACTCGGTAGCAAGCGGGTGGAACGTGGGTCACAGAAGACTGAGATACTTTTCCTTGAAAAAGGAGTAAAGTTGCTTCGCCCCCAAGGGAAAATGCTTATAGTAATTCCGCAGGGTATTTTGAGCAACGAAAGTTATCAATATGTAAGAGATTATCTGCACAGTGAAGTTGAAGTTCGGGGTATAGTTTCGCTACCCACGCACACCTTTGTCCAGTCTGGAGTGCAGACTGTAAAGACCTGTGTACTCTACGTGCAGAAGTTTACTGAAGAAAAAAGGAAACTCTACGAAGAGCAAACAAAAGGTAAAAATGTAGACCAAATCAGAACGTTACTAGCTACTAACTCAGATTTTAATTATCCGATTTTCATGGCATCTGCCGAGTTCGTTGGATATGAACCTAGCGGGCGTTTGATCGTAAAAAAAGATGAAAAAACAGATCTTGATTTGATCCTTGAGGACTTTGTTAAACAACAGGTTATCTCAACACCAGATATTGATGTGATTGAATTTGCAAAAAATCACTACGACGAGAAACCTCTGCGACGTGTCGAACAAACTATAAGGGGTACTCAAAAAGGACTAAAGACTTCATTTGTCGTCAATTTCAGTGAGATTGAGAATAGATTAGACCCACCATTTTATTTTTTACGCTACCAAGTTGGAGATATACTCAATTCTTTCGAACCGCTGGCTGGAGTTATTAAGGAACATAGTGAACGATTCCGTCCAAGAACTGATGAGGAAATGGATGCTGAGTATCCTATACTTTCAGTCACAAATGATGGAAAAATCTCTCTTAACAATTATCTTAAAGGAGAGGATTTTACGCAATCATACAAGCGGGTAAGCAAAGGTGACATTGCTTATAATCCATATCGTATAAATATTGGAAGTATAGGGGTAGTATCAGAAGAGTACGATGGTGCATATGTTAGTCCTGCGTATGTTGTGTTTCGTTCAACTCAATATGATCCACAATTTTTAGTACATTTACTTCGATCCCCATTCTATAAGATGTATATGGATGTTGTTTCGACAGGTTCAATACGCGATTCTTTGAGTTTTGATACTCTCGGAACAATTCGAACTCCCCAAATTAAGGAATCAAAGCAGCAAAAAATTAATCAAGAATTTAATAGGATTGAAGGGGGGATTAGTGAACTCCTCCAAAGTGTAGATACACAGAAGGAGAAGCTGATCTCATCACTACATACTATCCTGAATCCAAGGTTGTAGGACAAGAAAATGTGCATGTCAAAATATCAACACCTTGTGTCTAAAAAATTGACATAGCGGGTGTACCATATGCGTATGACAACAGCATACGCATCATTTATAAAACGGCTTCGCGAGGAGGCGAACCTCTCACAGGCTGAGGTGGCAGAAAAGGCGCACATGTCGCGCCCATCGTACGTTGCCGTAGAGAAAGGGACTAAAGAGCTCACCTTGGCCGAGGCAGCGGCTATCGCCAATCTCTTCGGGATCACCGTTGACGAGTTCTCCCGTACGCAGATGCCTAATGTGCTGAAATACAAGCAGATGCTTCTGGCTTTTTTGCGCGAAGCAAAACAGAGCGGCAAGGTCCTGAAGAAGACGAAGCTTGCGAAGCTTCTCTATCTTGCAGACTTCTCCTGGTACTACGAGCACGGAGAGAGCATGAGCGGACTCTCATACCGCAAGATCGCGTTTGGCCCCGTGTCCGACGCATACTTCAGGCTCGTGGAAGAGATGGAAGAGAAAGGTGAGCTCAACATTAAGCAGGTCTTGCGCGAGGACTACCACATGTACGAGATAGAAGAGACGCGCGCATCGCAAGCAATGAAGCTTGATCTTCTTTCCAAAGCTGAGCTGGCGCACATCCGCAAGATCTGGAAGAAGTGGCAAGACGCGAAGACCAACGAAATTGTCGGCTTCACGCACAACCAGTTGCCGTATTTTCTCAGCCGCGAAGGGGAGGTGATTCCGTACGAGCTTATCAAGCAAGTGGGGAAGTCTGAGGTGTACTAGTATGCAAAGCAACGCTACAACTGTTGTCCAATACATGAAGACCCTTCCGCCTGAGCGGAAGAAGGAAGTCTCCAAGGTCCGCGCGCTTGTCAAGAAACATTTGCCTTCAGGATTTAAAGAGACCATGCAGTACGGCATGATCGCCTATGTGGTGCCGCTCTCTCTTTATCCTTCTGGGTACCTTGGAAAGAAGGACGTGCCACTTCCGTACATTGCGCTCGCTTCCCAGAAGAACCACCTGTCGTTATACCTGATGAACATCTACCAGGATCAAAAGACCGCATCGTGGTTTGGAAGCGAATATAAGAAAAGCGGCAAGAAGCTCGACATGGGGAAGTCCTGTGTGCGATTCAAAAATTTTGATGACCTGCCACAGGAACTTATCGCGCAGGCTGTTGCGCTCTTCTCAGCGCGGGAGTTTATTGCACTTTACGAGCAGGCTAAAAAAAGATAACTCCGTATGCCACAGAAAACAGAAGCAACAGCATACGCCGCATTTTTGCGCGGTATCGGGCCGGGCGACCCCCGTAAATCAAACGAAAGTTTACGGAAAGTGTTTGAGTCGTGCGGTTTCAAGAACGTCCGTTCGTTCATCTCAAGCGGAAATATACTCTTTGAATCAGAAGAAAAAGATGCGGTTAAGCTTGAGAAGAAAGTGGAGAAAGCTTTTCGCGACACACACGGTATCGAGGTGGCGACCTTCATCAGGAACAAAGCAGAGGTAGATGCTTTCTTGAAGAGCGCCCCTTTCGGGAAACTGCAGCATGGAAGCAAGACGTACCTGATCGTCACTTTTCTCAAGGAAGATGCTGACGCAAAGGCTTTGCACACGCTCTTAAAAGATAAGAAGTCGGGGATCGGGACCTATGACAAAAAGTTCAATGTATTCTGCAGCAGTGTGGATACCACCACTTCGAAAACGCCTGACTTCATGCAGAAGCTTGAGAAGCTCCTGGGGAAGGAGATCACCACCCGCACCATCAATACTGTGGAACGGATCGCCAAGCGGTTCTGAACAGTGTGTATGAGGATGCAATAAAAATAAGTGCCCGAGGCGCACAGCGCCTCGGGCTTGATTTGTATTGAAGAGTGACAACCACTCTTAATCCCTGGAGAAGTTGTCTTCCTTCTCCAGGCGGCGCGCTCGATGATGCCACCGGGTAAACCTGCGGCGCGGCTTCGCATCCTTGACGATCATAAAGACCTCGTCAGGGCAGTCCCGCACGAAGTGGTCGGACACTTCGGGAGTGAGGTCGTCGCCCAGGCTCGCGCGGACAAGCGCCTGTGCGATCTCGTGCCAGAGGCCAAGGTCATCATTGCTGCTCGCCTGGTCCATAAGCCTGTGTCGTATGGCACTGCGTTCCCCGGGAAGTACCGTGCCGTAGTCTTCCGAACGCAGAATGTCCTTCGTGTAGTCGCGTGGTCCGACAAACTGGTGCTTCTCGCCCATATTCCCCTCCATTCCAACTGTACAGTTCGGTGCATTTATACGTTGAAAGTGTAGAGTTGTCAAATATTTAATATCGGTGTATGGTAGGTGCCTGTTCTTTTGGAGGGTCTGTACTATGATCGGAGATTCGTGGTCGTGCGTTCTGGTGAGTAAGGGCATGGGCTTGCTTCAGGATGATGTTCGCACTGTCCTGAAGGCAGCAAGCTGCACGATGCACTTGGATAAGCTCGACCGCATGGTCGTGACGCACGATCTGTGCAACGCGATCGTGCAGACCGAGTGGAAGGTCTATTCCATCGGCTCGCGTTCGGGGGTGCTCTTCAGAGCACACGTGGAGGCACAGGGCGGGGAGTGCCAGGTAAACTTCCTTCTTCACACCAAAGACCTCGAAGCGGGTGCGGCTTTCATCCGCACGCTCGAGGAGAAGAAGGTCGTCTGGCGCCGTTCGCTCCAGGACGTGCCGGTGCCTGCTCTCTACGAGTTTGCGGATCTGCGCAAGCACCGTCTGCACTGAGACGCGCCACATGCATGGCCGCGGGGTTTTATCCTCGCGGCCATTTTAGTATGTGTGGCGGGGAAACCAGCAGGGATCAAACAAAAGCAGGCAGCCTGGGTCATTTTCAATGAGTATTGACGAGTCATTTTTTTGTGTTACTATATCGACGGACAAAACACGTCCTGATTGCGATCAAGAGGAGCACTCCATGAATGCACATGCCGAA
>CBFGXL010000021.1:0-10148 GCA_965652925.1 uncultured bacterium
ACGACGCTGAAGATGAGACACTTCGGGTAATCGAGGTCACCCCTTACCGAACCGAATCAGAGTACAGTGACGCGCGCAGGCCGAACTCAGTAATGTTCGGTGTATCACTTGAAGAAGACTTAAAGCGCCGCGATTTCACCATAAATGCCATCGCTTATAGCCCAAAAGAAGAGAAAATCATTGATTTGTTTGAGGGATTAGCTGATATTGAAAAAAAACGCCTCAAAACAGTGGGTGATCCTGACGAACGCTTTAGTGAAGACGCCCTGCGCATGATGCGGGCAGTGCGTCTTTCGTGCGAACTCAATTTCGCACTCGAAACAGGAACACTCACCTCAATAACAAATAATAGAGCCAATTTGAGCCGTATTTCAATGGAACGCATATCTGAAGAGTTCTTGCGTATCATCGGCAGTACAGCTCCTATGCAGGGGATTGTGCTTCTGGAACGTCTTGGATTACTAGACTACATCTTGCCTGAACTTAAAGAGGCAATTGGTTGTGAGCAGGGGGGTGCTCATGCATATGACGTATATGAGCACATTCTACGTACGCTACAGGCGGCTGCGGATAAAGGATTTTCAACTGAATTACGTCTTGCCGCACTTTTCCACGACATCGCAAAGCCTGCAACGCGTAGAATAGGAGGGAAGAACAAAGAATATACATTTTACGGGCATGAGGTTGTTGGGGCAAAAATGACCCGCGTAATACTTCAACGGCTTAAGCTGCCTCGTGAAACAATTGATATTGTTGAGAAATTGGTGCGCAACCATATGTTTTTTTCTGATCCAGACCAAATCACCCTCTCTGCAGTGCGCAGAACTATTGTGAGGATCGGCGAAGACCACATTGAAGATTTACTAAATCTACGAGTTTGTGACCGAATCGGTACAGGACGTCCTAAAGAACAGCCATTTCGTTTCAGACAATATAAAGCTATGGTTGACCAAGCACTGCGGGATCCCATATCAGTGCGTATGCTTAAGATTGATGGGAACAAGATCATGGAAATAACTGGGGAAAAGCCGGGGAAAAAGCTGGGATATCTACTGCATGCACTATTGGAAGAAGTATTGGATAACCCGGGGAAAAACACTGAAGATCACTTAAAAGCACGTGTTTTGGAGCTTATTACGTTGCCAGAAGAAGAGCTCGTGATTCTCGCTGAGGCAGGGAAGAAGAAACAGGAAGAAGAAGAGGCCCAAGCACTGAAAGACATCGCTCGGGAACATAAAGTTGGCTAATTGTCCGAGCGGTGTACTAAAAAACACAAAAAGACGTAAAACCTTTGGTTTTACGTCTTTTTGTGTGGATAAGTGGGAATAGCTTAAGTAAGAATAACGTCACAAAACTGGGGTGATTTTGTAGGGTTGAGGATATGAAAACCCTAAAAATCTTGGAGATATTTCATTTAATACTTGAAATTACTTGGTATCTGAAAGAGTTGTTGAATTAAAAGACTAGTTCGATGCATTTGGCAAGACGCAAACACACTTTCTCCCCAGTAGATCTAAAGTGCTGAGCGTTTGTCTTCCCTCGTCCAGCGATTTGCCCTAGGGAGGGACAAATCGGGACATAATTTCGCAATAGTCGCTTCCGCTCGTTTGCTCAATTAAAAAAAGACCTAGGGTAGTCGGAAGCTGATTACTGGATCGGCTTGCGACTGCCCTAGGCCTTATTGGTGAGCCTTGTATTGTGAGACTTTGTCTCAAGGTGGTCATCTCATTATTGAGATTTCCGCTTTAGTGGCTCGTTTGTTTTAAAGCTCTATGTACTTTTTGTTTTTCACATATTGTTGTATGAGCTGCTATGAGGACGCGAGCGATGCTCTTATCCTCATTGCAACTCATCGCAACGGTGAGCTTTAAAAAGGTGGGATGTTATGAACTATTAGAGTTGGAGGTATTAACTCTTGAAGAGATATTATTCTCTTCGCTATGTTTTGAATGTGCTCTTTAAGGGAAAATATCCAGAGTTCTTTTGTGAAGCATTCTTGCTTCATAAGAGAACTCTGGATACCTCTGCTCGCCCTCTCTGGGCCTACAGATATACTATGTCCTTTATAGTAACGTGTAAAGGACATAGCTGTGTACAACTGTGCATAACTGAAAAATGCATGTCCTTTATAAAGGACATGCATTTTAGAAATTGATTATAGGCTTGTATAGAGCCCTATAATTGGGCTGTATTCAGTGAGTATTGACATTTATTACTTTCGTGTAATTGTTTTTCTCACACTTGACGACAATCTATATTGAAAGATCGACTGAAACTGGGCAGTGATCGCTCCCCATTACATCAGCATGAATGCGAGCATTTTTAATAAGGGGGACAAGCTCTGATGAAGCCATGAAGTAGTCTATCCTCCAGCCCACATTCCGGTCTCGCGCACCGCCCCAAGGAGACCACCAAGTGTAATTGCCACCCTCTTTGTTGAACAGGCGGAAGGTGTCCTTAAATCCTGAGGCAAGCATCGCATCGACCCCTGAGCGCTCTTCCTTGGTAAATCCTTTTTTGCCTTCGTTCTCTTTAGGACGTGCAAGATCGATCTCAGTATGTGCGACGTTGAGATCCCCGCAGAACACAACGGGCTTAACTTCCTGAAGCTGTTTCATGAATTCAAGGTATGCTGGATCCCAGTGAAGACGCATCGGTATGCGTGAGAGATCGTCCTTGGCATTGGGCGTATATACCGTTGAAACGTAGAAGTCGTCAAACTCAAGAGTTACTACACGCCCTTCTTTCGTGGTATCTCCATAATCGTCATCAAGGTGATACTTCTTCGCTATGTCTTCCGGAATTCCATAAATGGCTTCAATTGGGGATATTTTTGTGAAAATGGCAGTCCCCGAATATCCCTTTTTATGTGCTGAGTTCCAGTATTCTTCATATTCAGGTAGGTCAAGCTCAGCTTGGCCTTCCTGCGCTTTAGTTTCCTGCAAACAGAGAATGTCAGGCTGATATTTCTTAATAAAAGCTTCAAATTCGCCCTTTTTTACAACTGCCCGAAGACCGTTCACATTCCATGAGAAGATTTTCATATACAGCCTAGTGTATCAAAAGAAAAAGCCGTCCTGGAGGGCGGCTCTTCGTTGTACCCTTTTGTGTGTCTTTCAGGCGACACGGGTTTTGGCAAGGATTTCCTGGATGTGCGGGTCATACCCCATCCAGTCTGCTTCATTGGCGAAATCCGTAGGTTCATCCTGCGGACGAAGCGGAAGGGGATGACGTTCCCCGTCCTCGTATTGTGGCTCAGCCACGTCTCCTGATGGCAAACCAACCACCAAAAGTGCATGCGCTAGCAGCTTCAATAGCTTGGCCATTGCCTCCTCCTTCCAGGAGCACCTGCCCCTGATACACTAATCAGACCTTGCCAAAGAGTCTGTGTCAAACTCATCCTGGGAATAGCGCAGTTTGTCATGAAGATGATGTGAAATAATGAGTGGGTATGGACGTAGTAGATTCCGTGAAACGAATTATTGTATTTTTCGTAGTGATCAGTTTGTTCACATACACACCGCTTGCGCACGCGCGCACTCTTTCAGCATCTGAAAAGACAGCATTGTTTGACCGTATTGAAATACTGGTACAACAGGTAGAAAAATTGCAGAGACAGCTTGCGCTGTTACAAGCGAAAGGTGCCAAGGCACAAAAAGCGGTATTCACTTACAAGACTAAATTTTATACAGGTAATTATGAGGCTTTGTACCAAGTCGATGGCGAAAGACTCATAGCAGGGGATGGTTCAAGCGTACGCGCAAGCGACCAGCTCCTCTGGAACACATTCGTAAGCATCGCCGGCGAATCCTTTGCTGAAGACAACATAAGCGAATTTCGTATCTACAATGATACAAAGAGCGAAATCAGCGCATTTGTTGAGGAAAAGCCTGACGATACGTGGGTAATCGGCTTCAACAGAGAAGGCAAGGATATATCAAAGATCTATTCGCAAACCTCGGTTATAGAGCTTTTCTTGCATGAGTACGCTCACATAGTCTTCTTTACTGACCCGAGTATCGAGAAAGACTTCAAGAAGATATTCTGGTCGAACGGGCAGAGGACCACTGACTTCATCACCGCATATGCATCAAGCAATGCGACCGAAGACCTCGCAGAGACGTTCGTATATTTCGTTACCCACAACCGCCCAACCCAGGAAGGTATCAAGTTCGATAAAGTACGGTTCTTATACAAGTACAAAGAACTCACGAAATTGCGCGATCAATTGAGAGAAAGCCCATACTTCTAAACAAAAAGCTCCACATGTGGAGCTTTTTGTTTATTTACGTCCATGGAATTTCTTATGTACTTCCCGCAGATGAGCATCAGTCACGTGGGTATAGATCTGCGTTGTCCCTATGTTAGCGTGGCCCAGAAGTGCCTGCACTGAACGAAGATCGGCACCGTTGCTTAAAAGATCGGTTGCGAAGCTGTGCCTAATAACGTGTGGCGTCACTTTGCGCGTAATTCCGGCTGTTGCCGCATACACTTTAAGCATGCGTTGCACTGCCCGCGGTGAGAGTCGAAGCGTCTTTGCATCTTTGGCGTTTTTCCCATACTGCACAAACAATGCATCATCCATATCTTTGCGCGACTGTAAATAAGTACGTATTGCATTTTTGGCATTATCAGAAAGGAACACAACTCGAATCTTATCTCCCTTGCCACGTACCGAAAACTCATCGCGGGAGAGATCCACATCATCAATCGACAAGTTGCAAAGTTCTGATATACGCAGTCCCGTCGAGAACAAAAGTTCGAGGATTGCACGGTCGCGCAGTCCTTGCTTGGTTGCAACATCAGGTGCGTTCATCAGGCGCTCAAGCTCCTGTTCGGTTATAAGATCAAGGGAGCGCTCAGGCACCTTTGCTAGCTCTATTGATTCAGGCGAAAGGGAAGTGATGCCTCGTTTCCGTATATATTTAAGAAATGCCCGCAAGGCGATGAGGTAGTAATTTTGCGTGCGGCGTTTCATAGGCTCCGTTCGATTGCCGCTTTTAGTCCCAGGCTGGCGGTTCAGATACAACCTGAACGTGCGCACAAGTTCTTCGCTCAGTTCTGAAGGAGTTTTAACATTGGCGAATTCCAAGAATTTTCCGAGGTAGCGGTCATAATTCTCAATGGTTTTTACGCTACGACCGCGCTCAATTTCAAGATATTCCAAAAATTGACGCTTAAGTTCCTGCAGATCCATATATAGGTAAGTATACAGCACATGGAAAAGAACATTTGCGACGCTTTTTTGACAAAAGGTAAAAAAGTATACATAAACTTGCAAAATCAAGTTTTTGTGCTATAGTAAGCACAACCTTCGCAGGTTAACCAGCATTGCCGCGTGCCATCTACACAGAGGCGATGCACCATTAAAAACTTGCAGCTATGTTAAGCAAACAGAAAAAAGCAAACGCTATTAAGGATACCAAGCGACACGACACTGACACAGGATCTCCTGAAGCACAGGTTTCGCTCCTCACTCGACAGATAGATGAGCTCGCGAAGCACCTTAAGAAGCACAACAAGGATTTCCATTCTCGACGCGGACTGCTCCAGATGGTAGCAGACCGACGAAAGCACCTGAAGTATCTTGCACGCAAGGACGAAAAGGGCTACGAAAACCTCGTCAAGAAGCTTGGACTGAAGAAATAAAGATTTCGCTTAACATGCTCCCTTTGGAGCATGTTTTGTTTTCGCATATACTGGAGGAAGGCGGTACACATTTCATAACGTAGAAACTGCAAATTAATTTTCAATAATACATATATATGTCAGTAGTAAAACACCCGGATCAGCGGGTAGCTGTCCTTATAGACACGCAGAACCTGTATCACAGTGCAAAAAACCTTTATAAATGCAAAGTCAATTTTGCGGGAGTTTTGAAGTCAGCAGTTGGTGAACGTAAGCTTATCCGTGCCATTTCCTATGTAGTCAATACAGAAAGTGGCGAGGAGCTCCCATTCTTTGAGGCAATGGAAAAGATCGGCATTGAGATCAAGACAAAGGACCTGCAGATATTCTACGGTGGTGCAAAAAAAGCCGATTGGGACGTGGGAATCGCAGTAGACGCTATTAAGTTGGCATCTAAGGCTGATGCGGTTGTTCTCGTTACAGGAGACGGCGACTTCGTTCCTTTGGTTGAACATCTGAAGTCACAGGGGTGTCAGGTAGAAGGTATCACTTTTGGCCGATCTGCATCATCAAAATTCAAAGAGAAGGTAGACGATTTCACTGATATGGACGAACACCCGCAGGAATTCCTCATTGGGTATCGCCCCCGCGGTGGCAGCCGCAAACGCACCAACCAGAAATCATCGTCTCTTAAAAAACAGATACGTAAAGTGGTTGGAACCGACACAGACAATATGGAATAACAAAAGGCGCTCAGGATATGAGCGCCTTTGTGCTTTTGTGTGCGCGTGCGCGTTAGCTAACGATTTTCTTCCGTCTGCGCCGCATTGCCATGGGAAAGACCACGAAGATGGTGAAGAGCACAAGAAGGGCTGATAGGCCGAGCAGTGCCAGACTGATGTCGAACCTGCCCATCCATTGGTACGAGAGGGCGGCAAGCGCGAAGAAAAGAATCCCGCAGAAAAGCGAAGCGCCAGTGAAATTGCCGTCTTTCCAGCTCTGCTTGATTGCAAGGCCGGACATCAGGATCAGGATGAGCCCCAGAGCATTCATGAAGAATGACTGATAGAGAACTTCGGTCATGCATTTCCTCCCAAAAAGAGCGTTGTGTCGGGCAAAATAATGTCACACTCTCATGAAATAGTCAAATTGCTCTTTTGTGCATGCCTCGGGTTTGCTACACTTCACGGTATTACACGTGAGGTCTCCAGGCACGTAGGTTTGCAGCAGAAGCTCTTGTTTCTTCTCCGAATCTGAAGCCTGTAGATCTCGTAAGACATTGGCATTATGCATAGTAAAACGTATGAGATGGAACTCGGGGGCAAAAAATTGATCGCTGAGTTCTCCGACCTCACTGAACAAGCGAGCGGCTCGGTACTGCTGCGTCTCGGAGAAACAGTCATTCTTGTAACCGCAGTGATGAACAAGCATGCTGGGAACTCACCCTATTTCCCACTTTCAGTAGAGTTTGAGGAGAAATTCTATGCCGCGGGACAGATCTTGGGAAGCAGATTTGTGCGAAGGGAAGGAAAGCCTACCGATGAGGCGGTGCTTTCAGCACGCATTATCGACCGTACTATTCGCCCATTGTTCAACCACCAGATACGCCATGATATACAAGTTATCGCAACGGTACTGGCTATGGGTGAGGACGATCCAGATGTACTCGGTGTGATAGGAGCCTCTTTGGCACTCTGTGTGTCGGACATTCCTTGGAATGGTCCGGTCGGGGCTGCGCGCATCGGCAGAAAAAAAGATACTGGCGAGATCATACTCAATCCATCGTACACTGACCGGGCAACGGGGAATCTCTCGTTTGAGATACTCGCATGCGGCAAAGATGGGGCAATAAACATGATCGAAACTGCTGCGAACGAAGTGCCTGAGGAAGACATTGTAGCAGTCCTTGAAGCGAGCACTGAGGTACATCGCAAGCTCGAGGCGTTTCAGAAACAGATCGTTGCAGAGATAGGGAAATCCAAACGCGAAGTCTTCCTTCCCGAGACCCCGCCTGCACTTATAGAACTCTTTGAAGAACAATTCAAAACACGTTTATCAGAGACACTCTTTTCAGGTCGTTCTGGCAAAGATCATATCTATGATCTAAAAGATGTATTTATAGAAGAGGCTAAAAACCGCGATATAGAAAACTCCTTGGCAGATGCGTATTTTGAACACGAAGTAGACAAGGAGCTCCATCGCGGTGTTATCGAAGAGAAGAAGCGCGCTGACGGAAGAGGCCTTGATGAGATTCGATCTCTTTACGCCAAAGCTGGGGGTGTCTCTCCCGTGCTTCACGGATCGGGCATATTCTATCGGGGAGCAACACACATCTTTACTGCGTTGACTCTCGGCGGCCCGGAAGCTGCCCAGCTTATTGATAGCATCGAGGAGAGTTCAAAAAAACGCTATATGCATCATTATAATTTCCCTCCCTTTTCTGTGGGGGAATCTGGTCGAGTCGGAGGGTTCAACCGACGCATGGTGGGGCATGGTGCGCTTGCTGAAAAAGCGCTGCTCCCTGTTATTCCCGCGCAAGAAGAATTTCCTTACACCATTCGTCTTGTATCTGAAACAATGTCATCCAATGGTTCCAGCTCGATGGGTTCAGTGTGTGCGTCCTCACTTGCACTCATGGATGGAGGCGTGCCCATCAAACGTCCGGTAGCAGGTATCGCATCAGGCCTCATGATGCGCGAAGGCGCTTATGTGCTTCTGACCGATATACAGGGCCCTGAAGATGAACACGGCGATATGGATTTCAAGGTTGCAGGAACAACAGAAGGAGTAACCGCCATTCAGATGGACGTGAAGGTTGATGGAATTCCGGTGTCTGTCCTCAGTGAAGCGCTGCAAAAAGCTAAAGCAGCACGACTGCAGATACTGCAGGTTATGCACGAAGCTATTGCTTCGCCGCGTCCGGATATTTCTCCGCGCGCGCCAAAGATCATTACCTTGAAGATATTGCCGGAGCAGATAGGTCTGGTTATCGGCGGGGGAGGCAAGACCATCAATGGCATCAAGGACGACACGGGCGTTGAGGAAATATCTATTGAGGATGACGGTACGGTGTTCATCACCGGCAAGGACGGCACTGCAGAAAAGGCTGCGGCTCGGATTGCTGCACTGACAAAAGTATATGCAATCGGTGAGCGGGTTACGGCAACCATCACCCGCATCGCTGACTTCGGAGCATTTGCAAAAATCGACGACCTCAATGAAGGCCTCATTCATATATCTGAAATAGCGCCTTGGAGAATTGAAGCACTCGCAGGTATCTTCACTGAGGGAGAAGTGGTCCCTGCTGTCATCTCCAAGATCGAGAATGGAAAGATTGGACTCTCCATCAAGCAAGCTGATCCTGATTTTGCTGCACGGAAAGGTCTTCAGCCTCCCGTCCGAAATCACAAGAAAGAAGGAGAGTAAAAAAGTGCATGTAGGAAAACGCGGTACGATATGTACCGCGTTTTTCATAGAATGAACTTCAAAGTATCTGCAAACATGCGATACTAGTACATATATGGTGCAGGATGGTTCTAAAAATATACAAAACATTCGGACATTCGCTTTGGATGCGGCGCTTGCGCGTACGAAAAACCAAAAAAGAATAGTGGAGATACCAAAAAAACCGTTGCCCGAAGAACCGCACACGGAGGCAAAAACAGTGGTATCTCCTCAGGAAAGCCGCGAAACGGAAGTCTCAGTAATACCAGCCGCCCCTGTACGGAAAGAAAAGCCAGTTCCACATATCCCCCAAAATATCCCCCAAAAACCAACAACGTATGAGATGGCCTCTCCATCTTTATCTACTTCAGTAAAACGTCTAGGGCTTTCAGAAGAATTGCAGGCGATAGAACCTGAAAAAGAATCACTCTTGAGTGAAGAAGACGACCCCTTTGAGGTCAACCCGCACCGTAGCGGTTCAATCATTCGCGATACCAAGCGTAAACGGTTTAAGCTGTTCCCGGCCATGGTTGAGGCTTTTTCTCAGTGGTTCGAGAAACAGAAACAAACCTACAACGCACTCTTGCATCCCCACCATGCAGTACCGAAAGCAGAAATGCGGAAAGATGTAATAGAAGAAGCAGTCAAACACGGCGAACAAGCACCGAAAGAGGACTTCGAAGCGGTAGCAAAACGGATGAAAGGAAAGGAGAGAATTGCCCCAACCTCGACACTTACCTTCAAGAAGAAAGAAGAGGTAGCAGAGCCGACGTGGACATACGTTGAAGAGAAGACGGCTGAACTTACTGGGGGTACTGTTGAAAATCAGGCCTCACAGCAAATCGACGATAACAGTGCGGTTACTGCCTCACCCAAAAGTACTCAGACATCTATCGAAGTGCCGATGGGCACAGAAGAAAAGGCCACGCAAGAGACCCTGACTGTTACCGAGACTTCGCCAGACACTGAACAAGAGCGCGCTTACGTAGAAGAAGTGACAACAGAACCTGAGCCGGAACGTTTGCCTCCTCTCAACGAAGAACCTGAATTAACAATACCTGAACCGTCCGAACCGC
>CBFGXL010000022.1:0-9769 GCA_965652925.1 uncultured bacterium
GCAGAGTAACGATGATATTGATGTGACACTCAGCAAAGACGGAAGTGTCGTTGCGTCTGTGTCAGACAATGATCCAACTTACACAGGGGGAGGTGTGGGCTTCACATTCTGGTTCCAGAACGGAGGATGGGATAACTACACTGCCCGTCCGCGCGTTGATACGGAACCGACAGTATATTTTGGAGACAAACAGACCGATGGTGGTGCAAGCTGGGCGGCGGATCTTGATGAGTCATACTCGTATACGCAAGGTGATATCGCGCGTTTGCGCGTTGCCATAGAGAACACGGGACTGCAGATAACCGGCCAGACCTTTGACATTGAGTATGCGCAGAAGGGTGCTGCTCCGAGTTGTGAAGCGGTAAGTAGTGGCAGCTATGCGATTGTTCCGCCACAGAGCTCGTGCGGCAGCTCGCCATTGTGTATGCAGGCTTCGAGCTTCATCTCTGATAATGGTCCTACTACCGACCTTCTTTTTGAGGTAGAAGGTGAGTTTACCGGAGGCAAAGTTGTCGAGGATCCTTCAAACACAACAGCATCGCTTACTATTGACCAGGATGAATACACGGAGCTTGAGTACGCAATCACACCAACGAGCAATGCCACTGCTCCAGCGTACTGTTTGCGCGTGACTGACGCTGGGGATCCGGTAGATACCTATTTAAGTGTCGCAGAGCTTGGTCTGCGGTTTGACCCGGTACTTACCAATGTATCCATAAACAGTGGCGCTGATATCTCACTTCTTCCTGGAGCAACGACAACAGTGTATGCAACCGGTACGGTCACTGACATCAACGGATATTTGGACCTCTTGAATGCTACATCGACGATGTATAGAAGTGGAGTAGGACCAGCTTGTTCGCTTGATAACAACAACTGTTACATTTCAACTGCGCCGCTATGTTCATTTGAAAACTGTGCAGGAAACAGTTGTACGGTTTCATGTAGTGCCGACTTCTACTTCCATGCAGATGCAACTGACTCAGGCAGTACGTACGATGGAGAGGAATGGATGGTTGCAATCGAAGTTTCTGACCAGGCCGGCGGTATAGACCTTGAATCGAATCCACTGGGAACTGAAGTTGAGGTGAATACACTCCATGCGCTTGATGTGGATTCAGCGATTAATTATGGCTCACTTGCTGTTTCTTCAACAACTGGCGCATTTAATCCGACCACAACCATACAGAACCTGGGCAATGTTTCCATCGATATTGAACTTGAGGGAACTGACCTCAGCGATGGAGGGTCATCATTTATCCCCGCATCTGAGCAGCTGTTTGCTACATCTTCGTTTACATATACTGCATGTACCGCATGTAATGCATTGTCGTCAACAACTGCAATTGATCTTGAGGTTGATCTTACCAAACCGACCACAGTCGCATCTCCGGTCACTGATGTCGTCTACTGGGGCATAGAGATACCATTTGGCGTTGCAAGTAATCCGCATCAGGGAACTAACATCTTCTACGCAGTAAGCGATTAGCTCAGTGTATGATTAAGATAACCATGCGACCATTTTCACTCCTCCTCTCACTTTCGCTTGTGCTGCAGCCTTCATATGCTTCGTTTGCACTTGCTCAGTCTGATACAGAAGCCCCTGAGATATCCAATGTCCAGATTGGGAGTGTGTCTGATACGTCTGTCACCATTACATGGGAAACTGACGAAGACGCTGATTCACTCATAAACTATGGTTTGCAGGAAGATTACGGTATTGTTCGCGATCCGTTGGTAGATAAACAATCACACAGCATCACGCTCGATGAGCTCGATCCAGGAAGAGTGTATTATTTTCGAGTGGTGTCTGCGGATGAAGACGGCAACCAGGGCATTTCTGCCGACTATAAAGTACAGACAACGGGGACTCCGCGTGCTGAGGGTTCAGGGCAATCAGAGGCACAGGGACAAGGGCAAGGTTCCCAAGCTGGGGAAGGACAGTCAAGTGAAACGGCAACCGTTGAAGAGATCAAACAACAGGTGCAGGAGATAACTGATCCCCAACAGCTGCAGGAGATACTCAACGAAGTGGTGAAGGCCATCCAGGGTATTACCGAGGATCTTACCATTGTTGGTCCGCCAACAGTGATCCCTGAAACAACCTCGGCTATAGTACGGTGGACCACTGACCGAGATTCTGACTCGACCGTATTCTTCTCGCCAACTGACGAATATACTCCGGGCAGTTATGTGTACTCGCAGTCAAGTACCGATGGCCTCACTACCGAACACGAGGTGCGCGTCATTGGACTTGAATCATTCACGGAGTACCATTTCAAAGTGGTTTCTACTGACACTTTTGGTATTACGGGAGAAAGCCGTGATTACACGTTTAAGACCAAAGCGTCTCTGCCTGAGATCCGCAACCTGCGCATAGTGAAAGTTGAAGAGAATGCTGCAACACTCGCATGGGACACTACCGTGCCCGCAAAAGCGCTTGTAGAGTACCAGGATCTCACTACTGGAACACAAAACTCCAAAGGACGACCAACACTTGCAACCACGCATCAGATGCGACTTGATGACCTCACGCTCGGAACTCGATATGTTGCCTTTGTCATTGCAGAAAATGGCGGCGGAGACCGTGTCAAAAGTCAGCCGATTACGTTTATTACGGTAAAAGACACCGCTCCACCGATCATCAGCAATGTAACCAACGAGTCGACGCTCTTCCCGGGAGGAGAATCACGCGTGCAGAGTATTGTGGAATGGAAAACGGACGAACCTTCGTTCTGTACCATGACCTATCGTGAAGGAGTGGCTGGCGGAGTTGAGCCAACAACCATCGAAGCAGAAACCATAAGCTACACCGAGCGGCACGTTGAGGTGATCGTTGATTTCGCGTCAGCGACGGTGTACCAGTTCTGGCTTAACTGTGCTGACGAAGCGGGCAATGCAGTACAGTCTGAAAACTTTGTACTCTTTACACCTATCCAGGAGAAAAATATTATTGATCTTATCCTTGAGAACTTTGAATCAACATTCGGTTGGGTCAAGAACATTGGAGGATAAAACCTCACTATGTTGACGATGAATAAGAGAGGAGAAGAAATGACAAGAAAATAAAACAGACGTGTGGATACGCCACACGTCTGTTTGGTGAATCTGTGTTCTAATTAAGGCAACGCATTTCCATGGCAAAGCCTCTTATTATTTGTCGTAATCTCGACATTACGTACAACAAAGGTAAATCTAATGAGTTCAAAGCGCTTGCAAACGCGAGTACAGACATATATGAAGGTGAATACATTATTCTTTTCGGCGCTTCTGGATCAGGAAAGTCTACGCTGATGTACGCTATTCAAGGCTCGCTTCCTCCCGGTGGAGGAACAATGCTCATCGGCGGGGAAGATATCTACCAGATTCCTATTGAAGACCGCATCTATTTCCAGCGGTATGTCATGGGAATCATTTTCCAATCCTTCAACCTGATCGGATCGCTCACAGTTTTGGACAATGTCGCATTGCCGATGATTTTTGCAAATGCTGACAAACCCACGCGCGAACGGCGCGCGCAAGCGCTTCTTGAACGTTTCGGTGTGGGGCATGTGTCGCACAAGATCCCTTCCATGTTGTCAGGAGGTCAGCAACAGCGTGTGTCGGTTGCGCGGAGCATGGTTAACGATCCAAAAATTCTTCTTGCAGATGAGCCGACCGGAAACCTGGACTCTGTTTCTACGCAGCAGGTTATGGACAAGATCGATGAGATCAACACCTTCGATAAGCGAACCATTATTATGGTGTCCCACAATGCGGCGCACTTAAGTTATGCGCATCGCGTTTACTACCTCAAAGACGGGCGCATTGTCCGCGAGGTCGTTAATCCGCAACGTAAGCAGATAAAACCGGTAAAGGAAGGGGAGACCATAGTGACTGAGCTTGAACAGCTTGCCCGGCTATTCCCCTACGACTCCATTGAGTCACTTCGCGTCAAGAGTCTGGTGAACTATGTAACACAGGACTATACCTTCAGTCAGATTGAACGGCTTGAAAAGGCAATGGAATACTTCATTTCTGGAAAAATTGAAAAAGAGATGGTTATTAAGACGCTCGTACTTCCGTACGACCGAGGAGGTGTCGGCATAGATGAAAAAGAAGCGCGTAAAATGGTGCATATAGCAGATAAGATGCTCACGCAGGCAAATGACATCCGCAGATTCCGCAAGCAGTTTGATAATGCTCATGCGTTCTTCGATCAGCATAAACTTGCCGAACGACTGCGTGATCATTTGCTCCATGCGCACAAAATGAAGCTGTCCAAGAAGCAAGACGAGAATCTTGTTGAGCTTATTGCAGATCGTGTTGTCGGCGTTAGCGGCGAACAGGAGTTTCTTGATAAACTCAGCGTAAGCGTAAGTGGGGGAGGGCTTGGTCTTACTTTTAACGAAGCAGAGGACATCACGCGTTATTTTGAGAAGATCATCGCACAGGGCGTTGACGTGAGCTATAAGAGTTAAGGTATGCGCATACAAGATCTAGCACAGCTTTCAACACGAGCATTCAAAACCAACCCCATGCGTACATGGCTTACCATCCTTGGTATGGGAGTGGGTACGGGTGCTGTGGTTGTGCTTGTGGGTTTGGGTTTTGGATTGCAGCAGATCATTCTTGAACAGATCGTGTTTGGTGAAACGCTGCTTTCGCTCGGAGTGTCTGCAACAGGAGCGCAGAACTTGCGACTGACAGCAGATACCGTTGCACAGTTTGAAGCAAATGAGCACGTGCTCGATGCCGCGCCTCTTGCTCGATTCCCTGCACTCGTTACGTATAAAGGACTTACAGGCAATGTATTTATACAGGGCGCTGAGCCGCCGTATTTGCGTTATGCGGGAGTAACCGCAACCGCAGGTGAGGTGTTTACCGATGCTGACGCAGGGGACACTTCTTCCGTTATGCTCTCACCGGCAGTGTTAAAACTTTTTGGTATCGAAGATGCAGAAGCCTTTGTGGGAGAAAAGGTAAAGTTCAGAATCCTTGTACCAGCTGAGGATGGTACTGATGAGGTAGATGAGGTTTTTATTGATAAAGAGTATACCGTGCGGGGTATTACCAAAGAGGAGGGTGTACTCAACGCACTGATGATGCTTCCTGAGCTACGCAATCACATCGGTATTGAAGAGTTCGAACGCGTACAGGTGCGTGTAGACAGCAACGAATTTTTGCAACTGGTTGAAGAACAGCTTATTGAAGAAGGGTACCGTGTGACAGCATTGTCAAAGACCGTTGAACAGGCATCAAAGATCTTTCAAGGAGTACAAGTAGTTTTGGCTACATTTGGTGGAATTGCGCTTTTGGTGTCAGCAATCGGTATGTTCAATACCATGACAGTTACGCTTCTGGAGCGTACTAAAGAGATCGGTATCATGCGTACCATTGGCGCATCGCCTTCAGATATCAAGTGGCTCTTCGTCTCCGAGTCTATTGTTGTAGGCTTCCTTGGAGGGGTGTCCGGCATCGTTATGGGGGTGACACTTGGGGTTATCATCAATGTCCTTCTCAATATCGCAGCGGGTCAGTTTGGCGGTCAAGCAGTGACATTGTTCTCTTTCCCCTTAAATTTCCTAGTTTTTATTGCTCTTTTCTCTGCAGGGGTAGGGTATTTAACCGGAATTTTCCCTGCGCGACGCGCTGCTTCGCTCAATCCGCTTGATGCTATCCGCTATGAGTAAAATGTGCATAACTCCTTATTTATCTCAGTAATTTAGCTAGAATAGTAAGAGGTAATTAATATTTATGTCGTACAACATGAAAGAGCTGCCTCAATACATAAACACGGCAGGGAAGATAACTGTAATAACAGCGCTCCTCGGGGTGTTTGTTTTTGCAGTTGCGTTTTTCCTTAATCTTGGTGCGCAGGAACTGAATCGTGCGGAAGCGCAAGACTCTTCTGCTACCACATCAGTAACGGTGCTCAACACGCCTCCACAGTGGTCTGTTGATGCGCAAGAGCTGACCGAGTCGTCAACAACAACGCCAACTAACTCAGGATCGCAGGTGCGCTGGGTAGCTACTGCAACAGACTCAAACTCAGAAAGTTATTACTTGCTTATCTGTAGCGCTTCTACTACACCAACTGCCAACGCTGGAGCAGCGCCAACGTGCGGAGCAGGAGCTACACAGTGGGCGGTATCAGCTTTCACTGCAAGCGCAGCACAGGCAACTGCAGCGACAACTACAACAGAGGTGGCACCGTTTGACGAGGAGAATATCTGGGTTGCATGGGTGTGCGATGCCGTTGCGGTCAATCCTCGTTGTAACTCTGCATACCGACAGGGAACAGGTACGACATCATCTCCTTTTAACGTAAACAGCAGACCAACCTTCACAGCATTTTGGGACAACTCACCAGCACTCCCGGGTGCCACTGTGACTTTCACGGCAACTTCTTCTGATCCAGACACGGATCCTACAAATGACACAGTACGACTTATCGTGTGTTCAACCAACAGCTTTGCAACGTCAACAGACAGCTGTGCTGCAACAACTCTGGCGACTTCAACACTTACTGCCTCAAATCCTACTGCGACATACGTTATTCCAATCCCTACACAAGACCAGAACTACGCAGCATATGGCTTTGTCATCGACAATCATGGGCATGAAGCTTCGGGAGGTTCGCAAGGGACAGATTCTGTTCTGACCGTTAATAATGCGACACCTACTATAAACGCCGCACAGATCACCCTCAACAACGGAGATGACATCACTCTTACGCAGGAAGCTGGAGAGACAACTGGATTTACATTAAGCTTCGTCGCAACGGACAACAACAGTTGTGAAAACGCGTCAGCAAGCGATGAGATTGTTGATTATGCACTCTCAGTGTTCCGTTCAGGTATAGGTACCACCTCATGTGATGCCGCAAATGAGTACGATGCAAATAACTGTTATACAAGCACTGTTGCTACCACAACATGGAATCTCAGTTGTGCAGCCACAACAACAGTATCTGACTGTACTGGAGCAACTGACACCACTCAGACATGGGAATGTACCTTCCCACTGTGGTATATCGCTGATCCAACATACCAAACCGCTTCTGACACACTGTACTTTGCTGAGGACTGGAGGGCAGCGGTCTCAGCTATAGACGATGACAATGCAACAAGTACCTTTACTTTAGGTTCAATTGGTCAAGAGCTTATAGCGTTCCTTTCTATGGCGCTCGATACGCTCGCGATTCCATACGGTTCATTGGAGCCAGGACAGCAGACTGATCCGCTTGCTGCAACCACAACTATCAGAGCTACAGGCAATGTTGGTATAGATGAGCTGCTTACAGGAGAGTCAATGTGTACCACCTACACCTCTTCAGTTACGTGTCCAACATCAGCAACCTCTACCATTGCGGAAAGCTATCAGGTGTTTGCAACTTCTTCGGTCACGTACGGTACGGCAACAGCTACGGGCAATACGCTCTCTTCAACAACACAGAAACTTCTTGACCTTAACGTACCAAAATCGACTGCAACGAGTACCCAAGCATCAGGAGACACTTATTGGGGTATCCATGTACCAATCACCTTGACGCTCGCAGGTTCGTACACAGGCGAAAACACCTTCTTCGTAGCCGCAAGTGATCCAAGCCAGTGGTAAGTAAAAAAGAATAAAAAGATGTTGCAAGAACCACAGTTATCCAAGCTGTGGTTCTTGCGTTATGTCGAGTTATTACTGATAATTAGTAAGACATTTTTGTCGGGATTCAAATGAACTTTGCTAAATCGTTCTGCATAGCAATACTTCTCTTTGTTATACTTGGAGCCGATTTAGCTCTGGCTGGTTTTGGTGTGACACCTCCATATGTGCGGAATACAAGCCTTACCCGAAACTCAACTTACGAGCAGCAGATACTTCTTGTACGTGGAGATCCTAACGTGCCGCTTAAGGCGACTGTTGTTGTTGATGCTCCAGAGATTTGGGAGTGGATTGAGATCGTTGAAGGAACAGAGTTCGAGTTGCCGCGTGGTGAACAAAAGGTACCGATGACCGTTCGAATAAAAGTTCCAGATGATGCAGAATTTAAAAACTATACAGGAGCTATTCGTATAAAGACGGGTACGATCAATGATGAAGTTTCTGCAGGAGCGGTCAACATTTCACTTGGTGCACAGGTAGATATCGACCTGAATGTTATTGATAAAGAGATCAAAGACTTCCGCATACGCAAGATAAATATTTCCGACCTCAATGAAGGACATAAACTTGCATGGTTGTATTTCCCTGGAAAGATCAGATTTGGCATGCTTCTTGAGAACACCGGCAACATTGATGTTGCTCCTTCAAAGGTAGCCTTTAAAATTTATGATGCAACGGGGAATATTCTCCTTGAGGATATAAAGAATAAAGGAAAGATCAAAAAAGTAGCCCCTTATGCAACGGAAGAAATTGTAGCTGAGCTGCCTACACGGTTGCCGACAGGTACATACATAGCGCGTTATCAGATTTTCAATGATGATGAAATAAAACAGGAAGGTGAAGTAAATCTCAATGTTCTTCCATACGGAACCCTGCAGGTTGCTGGTTTCGGATTTACAGGACTCTCACTGGCCCACCAGGTCTCAGTTGTGCTTCCTATACTCGCATGTATCACATTGCTCCTCTTTGCTGTGCATTCGGCACGACAGCGAAAGATAAATCGCAGGATGCAATAACATATGGACTCGCTTACGCGGTTAAGACTAATGCATAAGACATTATTGCTTCTTGCTGTTGTGCTTGGTGTGATTTTTGTCGCTCCTTCTGCATACGGACAGCTCTCACCAGGCTTTATTGCAACAACAACGCTCACGTTGAGCATCTGCGGCAATGCGCTTGTTGATGACGGTGAGGAATGTGATGTGCTCGGAGAAACGGGTGGCTATAGTACGACTATTGTTGGAAGACAGTGTGACGTGGACTGTGATTATGGGCCGTACTGTGGTGATACCATTTTGCAGACCGTGCATGGTGAGGAGTGTGATGATGGCAACAATGATGATGGAGACTTTTGTGCGGCAGATTGTACTGTTGAAGTTGCCGGCAGCGGCGGCGGCGGTTCTTCTGGTGGAGGTTCATCAAGCAGCGGTGGAAGTGATGAAGAACTTGGCGATACGCAGGTGAGTATCACAGGACGCGGATATCCAAATCAGACCGTACATGTACTTCTCGATGCACGTGAAGTGGGAACCGTGCGAGCAGACAGTTCCGGGCGTTTTGATTTTGCGACCAATGCATCTCCGGGTACCGTCTCGCTTGGCTTCTGGTCGCTTGACCTCAACCGCGTACGATCTATCACGTACAATACGACTTTTGACGTGACACAAGGAGCGATCACGAATATCAATGGTGTCTTGATTCCTCCTACACTCAGCGTCAATGATGCGTCAATCAATCCGGGTGATACTGTTATCTTCAGCGGACAAACCATTCCAAATACGCGAGTAGAGGTACACATCGACGACAGTGATGAAATCCTTTCAACAACTTCAGGAAGCAATGGAGCATGGACTATTTCGTACGTCACATCTGGTCTGTCCGCAGATGAGCATACTGCTCGAGCACGTTTTATTCTTGGAAGCGGGACGCTTACTACCGAAAGCAGTTTCAGCAGCACGCTGCAGCTGTTTGTAGGTGTGAACGGCACTGCGGCAACCCCTTCTGACCTCAACAGGGACGGCTCAGTGAATCTTACTGACTTCTCTATCCTTATCTTCTGGTGGCAGACTTCGGGCGGCAATTCTGACCCAAAAGCTGATATCAATGGAAACGGGAACGTAGGGCTTGAAGA
>CBFGXL010000023.1:0-9710 GCA_965652925.1 uncultured bacterium
CCGATACTGAGCTCGATGTTCTGCTTGCTTGGTATGGAGTGAAGGATCACCTCGCCTTTCTTAACAACTTTCGGCTCGTGTGGGACCACATGTTCTGCTGTATCTCCAAATAAGTTGCGCATACTCCCAAGAAAATCCTCAGTTTTCTTTTTTGTGGCAGTGTCACACACGAGCGTATAGGTCCATTTGTTTGAAAGCGCATGCTTATGAAAAGACAGCAGTTCTTTTCTCGTGATTGTTTTTAGCTCTTTGATGATCGCATCAAGTGATGAGGAGAATCTGCGGTCAGACTGTCCGTAGAGCGCATTGGCAAAGAGCACTACAGAATGCGACTTCGCGTCTTCTTTCAGTTCGTGAAGTTCGTTTCCAACAAGCTGCTTGATGCGAGTAAGTTCTTGTGCGGCGAAGGTAGGTTCTGCAAGCATGGCGCGGACGAGTGTAAGTACCTTCTGCCGGTGTGTGTCGAGTGATGTGCAGGAAATACTCAAAACTCCGTCTTGCAGGTCGATGCTGATGCTTGCGCCAAGCAGATTGATTGCATCAAGAAAAGCTTCACGGGTGTAGCCGTTGCAGCCGGAGAGAAGTGCTTTTGTGTAGATGAACTCAAGTGCTTCTGTGTGTGCGGTATGACCTTGTGCATGTGTATCAATGGAAAAAATACAGTGGAATGCGCGCTGTGCATCTTTGACTATTCCTATACCACGGATATTTTTTTGTTCTGTTTCTTGGTACTGCATATTATTGTTTTCCTATGAAATAGCCAACAGTCATTGTCTTGAGGTCAAACAGCTCGTGGGCTTTCTGTACGATGTCTTTGGCAGTTATATCTTTTATGATGGCTTCGGTGTCGAAGTACTTCTCCCATGCGCCTGCTGAGACGTATTCGGTAAGCTCGAGCGCAACTTTAAGCGAGCTTTCCCGCCCGATAAGCTCTTCGGTAAGTATCTTTTGCTGCACTTTTTTGTAGTGAAGCGCTATGTTCTTCGGCGTAAGCTCCGAAATGATCTTCATAACAAGCTTTTCCATCGTCTCATGTTTGGCTTTCTTTGAAAGCGTGATGTAGAGGAACGCAGCGTTCGGGTCTTGCGTCGGTTCAACCGACATGTCGACCTTTGATGCCAGTCCGGTGTCTACGAGCTTGTTGTAGAGCACGCTGTCAGGACCGTCAGTAAGAATGGCACTTAAGAGCATGGTCGTGTACCAGTCTTTGCTCGGGAAACCACCGTGCTTTACGGCCAACGCAACCACATTGGAAACTGCATCTCTTCTGATCTCCACACGCCGTACGCCTTCCTGCTTCGGTTCGATGACCAAAGGAGGCTTTGCTGCTTCACCGCGTGTGGCAAGTCTGCCAAAGAAGCGGACAGTCTCATTGAGTGCGTCATTCTTGGAGATATCTCCCACAATCACGAGTGTTGCGTTGTGCGGGTCGTAGTGTTTTTTGTAGAACGCGTCGAGCTTCTCCACCGTATACCGCTCGATGTCTTCGCGGAAGCCAATAGTCTCGTGCCCATACGGGTGCGAATGGAATGCGCTTGAGACCATTTCAAAGTTCAGTGCGAAGTATGGGTCGCCAAAGTACATGTCGAACTCAGAGAGTACATTCCCCCGCTCCGGGATGAATTCTTTGTCTGAGAGCACCACGTCGTGCATACGCTCAGCTTCGATCTGCAGCGCACGTGCAAAATATTCCTTTGGGTAACTGAAGAAGTATGTAGTGCGGTCTTTCCACGTAGTTGCGTTGAGAATACAGCCGGTCTCACGCTCGAACTGCATCGCGCCAGAGTCTACCTTCCTTTTGAGGTCATGCGTTGTTGGCTTGAAGAGCATATGCTCAAGCATATGCGCAAGTCCGGTCTCACCCACTACCTCATTGCGTGAGCCCACTCTGTACGTGAGGTTGGTTGTCACAACGCCTGTACCCTCCATGTGCTTATACAGCACAGAAAGGCCGTTATCCAAACGGTATTCACTGATCTCTTTGTATGATTTTACGAAGGTGTAGCCTTTTTTAGAAACGCTCTTTTTCTTCTTTTGTTCTTTTGACATCAATTATGAAATTCTTATATTCATCAAACACGTGGTTGAATTCATGAATGATATCATTTTTCAGATTTCTGTTCAGAGCATTGCTGATCTCCTGATAAAGAAGCACTCTGTCTTCAAGATTCCCTTCAAAGTCTGCAAGGAATCGCACATGATCGTCATAGTACTCCTCAACAATAGCGCGCATGTTGTGGATCTTGTCTGCAGCCGCGATTAACAGAGCATCGCTTGGCGCTCGTTTCAGCTGTTTTGCATACGCCTGTTTACGGTCTTTCCAGCTGAGGTTGTGGTACTGGTCGTCTTGCGGTTCTGATACCGCTTCAACAAGTTCGCGTACAGCACCTCCAAAATCCTCCTGTAGTTCCTGTGCAGTATAATCGGTGTCTTCAAGCGTGTCGTGTAAAAGCGCAGCGATGACCACGTCTTCGTTGTTTGTGTAGTCTGCTGCAATAAATGCAACAGCGAATAAGTGGCTTACATATGGTATCGGCACCGTGCCTTTGCGTACTTGATCTTTGTGCAATATGGTTGCCGCGCGGAGCGCCTGTTCTATCCTGTAGGAGTACATAGGATGTAGTTAGGGATAAGCACAAGGATTATAGCACAGCAGCACCCTTATCTGCCCTTCTCTGAACGCTTTTGCGTTTCGTGCTGGCGGGTGTATTCGGCAACATCCCTTTGTGCGTTGCTCATGCGCACCTGAGCTATTCGCACCTCCTTGTCTTTTGCTTTTATGGCTTCCTGCAGCTGCTTGGCTTGTGCTTCTGACTGTTTGACCTCATTCTGCCTTTTTTTGTCATAATCATTCTGTGCTTTGCGCAGAGCTGTCTGTTCATGCTCGAATATCTTCTGTGCGCGCTCGAATTCACGCTGGGCATTCTCGAAGTTTGCCCGTGCTTTCTGTAGTGGCGCTTCTATTTCCTGCAGTTTTGCTTGGAGAGCAGAAAGTGATTCAGCATGCGCCTGGTTGAGCTTCTGCAGATCTTTCTGAAGTATGATGACATTCTCTGCATAGAGCTCAAGCTCTCTGCGTGCGTCGTCTAATTTCCGTTCAATGTCGAAAGCCATAGTTATTTTTTATGAATTGCCTGCAATTTTTTGCCACATGCTTCGCGGTATGGGCAGTATTCGCAGTTCTCTCCTGAAGGCGGGTACGTGTCCGCGTCGAGGCATTCTTTTATCTTTTGAAGGGTCGGTTCTATCCATGATGTCTCACCTTCACAGGGTACAAGCGTGGTGTCAAAGATGAGCTTATTGTCGAACTTCTCTTCTGTGCGCAGTGCGTTAGCGTATACGAAATAGCCGGTTTGATGCACCTGGAAACCGTTGCGCTCCAATAGCCACTGATATACGCCGATCTGTCTGCGGTACTGATCTTCCCACGCCGAGTCTTCGAGCGTTTCGATCTTCCCTTCCTTTGAGGTCGATTTATAATCAACAACAATAAGCTTTCCGTTATTGTCTTGCCACACATCATCGATCGCGCCGCTTATTACTAATCCCGTAGGTTCATGTGTGTAGCTGATGCCTTCGAAGTTGTCGCGCCAGAGGTCGATATCCTTGTGTTTGAAAGGTACAGCATCAATACCGTACTCCTCCATGATCGGATGTTTCTTTCCTGCGGCGCGGTATTCATCAAACTCTTTCTTAAAAAGCTCGTCTACAGCAATGTTGAGATTAAATGACGGCATGCCTGGACGTTTTGTGCCGAGCTTGTTGTCGAGGTAGAAGCAGCGGGGACATTCAATGAAGAAATCGATCTTTGAGCGCGATAATCGCCATTTCCCACCGCCATAATTCCAGTCTGATGATCGGTTCGGATTGTATTTCTTCATGTATGTGCTCATGTAAGCAAGTATACCGTACTCCAAAAGCTGAGTCTTTATCTACACCTGGGACAAAAGAAAAAGCCTTTTTCTAAAGGCTTTTTCTTGAGAATCTATTGGAGAAGATTATTTCTCTGCTGCGACGAAGGTGCCAGCAATACCCTGCTGCATCACATCGTTTGCAACGTTGAAGATACGGTCACCATTTTCGCTGAAGAAAACGATAGCGTATGTGCTGCCGCCCTTTGTTGGACGCTGGAGAATGATCTCCTGTGGCACGAGCCCTTGCTCCTTGCTGAAGCGTGCAACGCCGAGGATACCGCCGATCTGGCCGTCGACATAATCGCGTACACCGATCCAACCTTCATCACTTGGGAATGTAGCGCTTTGTAGTGCAACTGAACTGCCTGCAGGCTGATCCTCAACTTCAGCAGAACCCTCGCCTGTCTGCATTACTGGCTGCTCTGTGTCCTCTGTAGAGCCTTCCTCCTCTGTGCTTGTTGCACCACCCTGTGTGTTTTCATTTACTTCCTCTGTAGTTGTAGCATTCTCTTCCTCCTGAGTGTTTGTCTCTGGTGTTGCACCATTGAATACCCATACGAGGAGTCCTCCGATGAGAAGACCAGCTGCAAACGCGACAATAGTCTTCTGATTCTCTTGCTTCTCTTGTTCTGACATACAATAACTCTGAATATGCTTATATGCCTGTAATTATAACATAGCAAAAAATGAGGCAAGCCTTGACAATTATGGCTTTTATAGACGCGTGTTGCTGAGTTTTTGTGCTTCTTGAAGCACAATTTCCATTCTTTTAGGACTAATGTGAGCATGGCGCAAAAGGTGCGGTTTTTCTATGAGATCGCTGCAAACAATGATTCCTCTGTCTATAAGTGCGCGCTTCTGTGATTGGCTTAAGCTCTGCAATACTGTAATGGGATATAGTCCAGTGTTCTGTATGCGGTCATGTAATGTATTGCCTTTTGGGTAGTCCCAGGACAAAAGTTTTAGTCCGCTGCATTCAGCATATTTCTGCGCAGTGGTGGTGAACTTGGTATTAGTGACCACCAAAAGCTCTTTTATGCCGCATATGTCTTCATTGCAGATGCTCGCGTTTTGTAGATCGTGAAGCCGAGCAAAGGAATACAGTGTAACCTGCAAGTCTGATTTTATTCCTGGATGCGCATGAAACTTCGCTTCAGCGACAAAACTGTGATCTTTCTTATACGCGGCTACATCGAGTTCATGCTCTGCGCATTTTCCTTGGATGATCACTCGTGTTCTGGTGGTATATCCTTCATGTGAAAAAAGCCGCGCAAGAAAATCTTCAAACGGGAAACCGGTCGGGCCGAGATTAAATAAAGCGCGGCGCAATGAGTAGCGAGCTGCTACAACCGTCTCGCTGTTGCGCAACAGCTCAAAAGCATGGCGGTAGATCTCTTGTGTTCCTATACCGTCATGCAGTATGGATTCAACTTCAGCAGTGATTGACTGGATCTCCTCTTGTGTAGCCCCAGAACGCTGCAGTGATTGTTTCAATTTTTGGACATCGAACGGCTCTACGGTACCGTCAGTCTTAACAACATTAAATGACATTACGCTATGATACCACCACCCACACATCTGGTTCCATCGTACAGTACACACGATTGTCCGGCACTCACCGCTTCCCCGTTTTCTTTAAAACGCAGCTGCAGTTTTTGTTCGCTTACGTCTGTTATTTCGCACACTGAAGGTTTCTGTCGGTAGCGCGTTTGTACTTCAATGGTAGTGCCGACTTTCGGTTCCCATGCGATATAGTTGGTCTGATTGAGTACAAGCGCACTCGCCTGCTGCTGCACCGGCTTTTGTGCGCTGACTGTGATAGTGTTCTGTTCGATATTGCGTAAGACTACATACAAAGGCGGCCTCTTTGGATCGTCATTGGTGAGCGTAAAACCGTGCCGCTGTCCCACGGTATATACCAGTGCACCCGCGTGGGAACCGATAACTACTCCATTTTCATCAAGAACTGCTCCCTCTTTAAGTTCAGTGTAGTGGGAAAGAAACTCAGGTATGTCTACTTGTCCAAGGAAACATATACCCTGGCTGTCTTTTTTTGCTGCAGTGATGAGTCCTGCTTTTTTTGCTTCATCGCGTATGACCGATTTTTCTGTGTCTCCTACAGGAAGCAAAACTTGTGAAAACTGCTGTTGCGTGAGTGTCCAGAGAAAGTATGACTGGTCCTTGTTGGTATCCACTCCGCGGAGAAGTGAGTACCTGCCTTCTTTTTCGTGTTTTTGTGCATAGTGGCCCGTTGCAACAAAGTCAGCTCCTTGCTCCAAAGCAAACTTAAGAAAGGCACCAAACTTCACGTGTTTGTTGCACATGACGTCAGGATTAGGTGTGTACCCTGCCTGATATTGTGAGATGAAATAGTCAGCCACATCGTCTTTGTATGCCTGCTCTGCGTCACAGGTCAAAAATGGAATGTCGAGCTTTGCGGCAACGCGCATGGCGTCTAGGCGTTCTTGTTCCCAATTGCATTGCAGAAAATCAGGGTGCCATACCTTGATGAATACTCCGACGACATTGTAGCCAGCTTTTTTGAGCCGCAAAGCAGCAACGGATGAATCTACTCCGCCAGAAAGGCCGACAAATACAGTCTGTGCAGCGTGGTGCTTCATAATGAGCTTTACGCTAACATGGCGTAAACGAAGCTGTAAAGAGAGGATGTATTAACGTAAATAGTTTGAAACGTTGCGCTTATGTTCCTCAAAAGTCTCTGCGTAGTAGAAAACACCGTCATTACCAGTAATGTAATACATATAATCAGAAGGAGTTGGGTGGAGGACCGCGTCGATTGCTAGCGCTCCCGGGTTGCCGATGGGTGTTGGTGTGAGTCCTGGATACAGGTAGGTATTGTACGGCGTATCAAGCTTCAGATCATCGGGTGTGAGTTCTGATATCGGCTTGTCGAGCACATACCCCACAGTTGCGTCTGCCTGCAGTGCCATCCCGATAGAAAGCCGGTTCTGGAGGATGCCCGAGACCATACGCATTGATTCCTCATCATTAGCTTCGCGTTCGAGGATAGAAGCGAGAGTGATGACTTCGTATTCTGTGAAGGGTGACTGTTGGATATCCTGAGCGAAAACTGAAAGCTCTGAGGCAAATGTCTCCGCAAGCAGTGCCACCAAGTCTGGAGCTGCAAACTCCTCAGGCACAAAGTATGTCTCAGGAAAAAGATATCCTTCATTGTTCTTGGTGAGTTCCAAAAATGTGTTTGTATCAAAACCAGGGAGTTTTTCTGCGGCAATACGAGCGATGTCTTTTCGTGTCATGCCTTCAGGAATGGTTATCGAAATGTGTGTATCATCAACTTCGCTTGAAGCGAGCTTGTGTGCTACTTCAAACACTGAATGTGGCTTTTCAAAACGATACGTCCCTGCATATATCTTTGTGGGGTCATATGAATAGGTCAGTATGGCGTAGAGAAAAAGAGGTGAACGAACAATGCCAGCACGTTTTGCTTCTTCCGTGATCTGCTGTACGTGCATCCCACGCTTAATTTGCAGCGTCGCTCCGCCTTCAGGAAATGCTGGAGAGGTAGAGAGATAATAGAGGAAGAATATTCCTGCAATAAGTGCAAAGATAAGCAAACCACCAAGAAAGACGACTGTCTTCCTTGACGTGGAGGGCTCAGTGGTTGTGTACGCATTTTCTGTCATGGTCATCAGATCGGGAGTGGTCCTGTAGGCAGATTGCTTGGAGCTTCTCCGCGGGTTGAAGGAACACGATTGAGTGTTGGGGTCATGGCTACACGTCCCGGCAGATGGAAAAGTGTCGCCATCTCTTCCGCAGAATATACTTTGAAACTCATCGCACTACTTTTTGGATTAAGCTTACGCAGCTTATATTCTTTTAACTCCTCTTTTTTCAGAGCGGGGATACGTTTGCCAAACGGGTCAGAGAACATTTTGTAGTTAAAGTCAGTGCGCCATCGTACGCCGAGGCCATTTTGTCCCTTAACCTCTGTTTGTGCAAATGAGCGGATCATGCGGCTGAAAAGACCTCCATCATAGTCAAATGGTTTGCTCGAGATATATACGACCCGGCACGCTGTTTCAAAAGCGTATTTAGCTGCGTTGCGCTCCATTGACTCAACCATTGCTCGTTCGCCAGTTGTTAAACGCGGCATACTTTCGATCTCAATAGTCCCCATCTTCTTTTCGTCACGTCCCATGATCTTATTAACCTTCTCCATAACTCTGCTTTCCCATGTGCCTTCTGCATGCAGCTGCCCGTTTTTAAAGTTTTTATCTCGGTGTGCAATACAGATGAACTGTATCCATAGCTGCTGATTCGCCTTAATACCTGCGAGCATCTCAAGCATTGGTGTCATGGGGTCATTTTTCTCTTCTTCTTTCGGCATCTTATCGAGACCAAAATCAATATAGGTCTTGATTGGGTACTCCTCGTCCTTCTTTTTATTGAAGTGGAAGCTCATGAATGATATGCCTGAGAGGTCATTGGGTATCTCAGCAGTGTAATCAAGGTTTTGTTTGACTACTTCAACCCCTGGGTACTGTGCGTACATATTGTCTGTGAATCCAGAGACAAACTTGTCGGGAACAGTTGCATAAAAATGGACATCGCCTCCGCGGGAGACAAGCTCAAAGGTGTATGGAAGCGGGCGCTTGCCGTCAAGATAGGTTTCCATAAGGTTGTCAGGTGAAGCCGCGTTGTAGATCTGCGTGAAGACGAACTCCATTGCCTCAGGTGACTTGAACACTTCCTGCGGCAGTTTTATCTCAAAAATAGTACGGCCGCTTTTGATGAAAAACTTCTTCCCCACCATCTCCATGTATTTCTCGAAAAAAATATGAAAGGTCACATACGGCAGCCACAGAGGTGACAGCGCAAACACGAAAGTGATCATGAGCGACTGTGGTACATGGGCGAACTCAAGCAGGAAAACGATCACCAAAAAACCAACCACCATGACGATAAGTCCGTAGTCGATGTCTTCGCTGTTGAGCCATTTGACCGCGCCTCCGATGATTGGGATATCCTCTATCTCCATTGCGCATATTGTACTACACAAACGGCGCGATCTCCCTTGGAGATCGCGCCGTTTGTGTACTGCGCTCGCTCGTATTATTCAGCGAGTGTGTACATACCGTTGGAAAGCCGCTTGAACAATGACGTGTCCTGCAGATTTACGACGATTGTATTGTCCTTCACATACCGCTCCTTGCGCACCTTGTCGATAATCTCTTCGCGTGTCAGTGGCCCGTGTTCTTGGAGGATGTCTCGAAGCACATCTTTTACTACTCCTGCAGAGTACCCCCATTCGGTAAGAGCGTACAGTCCGCGTCCAACGAGTACAAATCGCTCGTCTTTAATGAGTTCATTGTGACAAGTGGCCGTGTGTGCCTTCTTGTTGAAAAGCTGTTCGATCGCTTCTGCTACTTCACGGAAGTGCATTGGAGAACCGTGCCGCTTCACCACAAGGTACGCATAGTCGCGGATACCCTTCACGCGCACATTTGGACTTGAAGCGTGTCCCCACTCGCCGAGCGGATTTGCGCTGATGTCTTTTGAAATCTGAAGCCATCGCTTAAGAGTAGTCTCGTCGTGTTTGTCGGCAATATCAATAAGTTCCTCTCTGAAACGACGGATCATTTGTTCCTCACCTATAAGGTCGTCGCGGTTGATGCTGTAGTAGAGTTTCAGCAGCGCCTTCTCAACAGTATCTGCGATCTTTTTTTCGGTAAACCATCGGTGTGCATAAGCTCCGCTTTCTTTGCTTCGGTAGAATGGAACGCCAACAACAAGCAGGAAGTAGATATGATTTCG
>CBFGXL010000024.1:0-9706 GCA_965652925.1 uncultured bacterium
ACTGCAGGCGCACTCGAGTTTTGTAATGAAGCGTATGATGAGTACAAAGACTTCTGCTACCGCGAGATAGGACAGGCCATACAGAATTGGATAACACCTCAGGAAACAGCAGAAAAAAAATGCGGAGTGTTGCCTACTCCAGAAGCTCAGGAACTCTGTAAACATGGCGTAGAAGGAAGGATGTAGAGACCTACAAACCCGCGCATTCACCGCGGGTTTGTTTGTGGACAATAATGAACCGACGTAAAAGTATATTGTATACTCACTCTATGATACGTTTAGAGGATAAGTATGCGGAAGCAATACAATTCCGTAAGCGGGGCTTCACATATACAGAGATAGCGAAGATAGTCGGCGTCTCGAAGAGTACAGTAAGCAACTGGGTTTCAAAGAAGCCATTCTCAAAAAAAATTCGAGAAGAAAATAGTGCTCGGGCTGCCCGCGAGAACGTGAAACGCATCGGCTTGGTCAATAAAGCTCGGGCTGCAGAAAGAAAAGCTCGATATACAGAGGCAAAACACGGCGCACAGACAGAGTTTCGACATTATAAAAAGGATGCTTTGTTTATTGCCGGTCTCATGGCATACGTAAGCGGAGGTGATCGTACTGACTCCTCGCGTATTCGCCTGACATCTACTGACGCGTTTCTCCATAGGACTTTTCTGCAGTTTGCGCAAGCGTATCTGGGGGCTGAAAAGAAGAAAGTTCGCTTCTGGCTCCTATTGTATGCTGACCTCAATGAGAAGAAATGCATGGGGTTCTGGTCGAAGAATCTGCCTCTGTCACTGAGTCAGTTCCATAAGACACAATTCATCGCAAGGCAGGCGAAAGCGGGAGGATTGCAACATGGCACGGGAAATACTATAATCGGCAGCACTGTTCTAAAGCTGAGGCTTCTGAGGTGGATCGAGCTTCTGGAAAAGGAACTTTCATAGGCCTGCGGCCATGGTTAAGTGGTATAATGAGTCCTTGCCAAGGATTAGTCGGGAGTTCGATTCTCCCTGGCCGCACAAAACGTTAAAGAAAAAGCTCCCTGCGGAGCTTTTTCTAGTTTTGTGAGGCGGAGACATGTTTTTGCTCTCCCTTGAGCAAAAACGGTCGAGCCGGGGCAGCAAGTTCTTATGAACGTAGTAAATTAGAAACTGGCGCCAAACAAGCTCTTGCAAGGAGAATCGAAAGCCGGGGCGAGACCGCAGGCAAGCGAGTCGGGGTCGCGCGCGCAACTGAAAGGAGCGACTTGTGACCGATTCTCCCGTCTGGCGCAGCGGGTACTTGTGGCTGATTTTCCCCACAACCATCTCCCCCACTAATCTGTTATCATACTCATCATGTCACGAGTTGCGATTACGGAGTACGCAGCCAAGAAACTCATTCTTGGCGAGGCGTACACAGGTATTACTGTTACACCCCAAACTGTTGAAAAAGCTGTGGAATCCCTTGAGGATAACGCTGTGTATATAGTGAAGATTGACGTGGGGATAAAAAAACGCGGAAAACAAGGACTTATTAGATTAAATGTTTCCAAAAAAGAGGCAAAAAATGCACTGAATGAACTTTTTGCATTGGGGCACAATCGCTGTGTTGTTGAAGAAATGGTTCCACATGAAACAGAAGATGAGCATTATTTGAGTATTGATCTTCGGCGTGAGGGTGCACTTGTTCTTTTTTCAGCTAAAGGAGGTGTTGAAATTGAAGAAAATACAAATGAAATTCAACAGTTTTTAATTCCTCGAGCAGAAGTGCTTGCGGGTGAAACCGCGCTCTCGCTTGAGGACGTCCCCCTTAATCCCCTCCTTCATGCTATGCAGCTATTCCACATCTCTTTTCTCGAAATCAATCCGTTTTTGGCTCTAAATAAGGATTTTTTCCCACTTGATATGGCACTCGAGATCGATGATGCCAAGGCAGGCAAACTTCCAGCATGGATCGAGCCACATATCCTCAAGAAAGCGACAACGGAAGAGGAAAAAGCAGTTCAGGCGCAAGATGAGATAACCGCAGCAGCGCTCACACTCAAGGTCCTTAATAAAAATGGCTCTATTTTGACACTTCTTTCAGGTGGTGGGGCGAGTCTGCTTACCATTGACACGCTTGTTATGTCAGGACTTCAGAACGAAATCATTAATTACAGTGAATATAGCGGTGCTCCCACAAGAGATGAAACCCATGCATACATCAACACGCTTCTAAAAGTACTTTTTGCTTCAGAAGCACCGAAAAAAGTAATTCTTATTGCGGGGGGTGTAGCCAATTTTACTGATATTATGGCCACATTCGAAGGTATTGTTGATGCTTTCACGGACAACCTTTCTGAATTGAAGCGCCAAAATATTTATGTTTGTGCACGTCGCGGCGGCCCTAATCAAGAAAAAGGACTTTCACATTTGCGTGATTTTTTAGTTTCACACAGCATTGCTCATGATGTTCGAGACCCCTCTCTCTCACTTGGGGATATAGCATCATTGGTGACCAATCATCTATAAAACTATGATTAATTTGATACGAGAAAAGGAGGCAAAAATATTGGTTGCGGGCAATCATACCAAGATTATGCAGTCTATCCTGGATTTTGATTATGCTGCTGGAAGAGCTGAACCGAGCATTGTGGGCATTATTTCAGCCGGGCGTAAAACACAAAAGCTCTTCTGGGGAAATGAAGAAACGCTTATTCCGGTGTTTGAGACAATTGAAGATTCAAAAAACGTAGGATTAGAGCCAGATTTTCTTCTTTGTATCACATCTGCCTCCAGTACCCCATTTATGGTGGATGCATTCTTTAAGATATTTCCAGAGGCACTTGGCGCACACGTGTTTGCTGAAGGAGTCGCAGAACGTGACGCTCTTTCAATTATTGAAAAATATAGCGATAAACTCATCGCAGGCCCGTCAGGAGTAGGTTTATGCATACCGGGGAGCATTAAACTTGGTGCTATTGGCGGTATTTTGGGTGAGCGTCTTGCACAACTCGGGTCAAAAAGAGGAAGTGTTGCCGTTGTGTGTTCATCAGGAGGGATGGTCAATGAGCTAATGTATCAGATTGTGTCATCCGGCTCAGCGATCAGTTTCGCGGTTGCTTTCGGGGGTGATCGCTTTCCTATTACTTCACCCCTTTCATGGCTCAAAGAAGCTGAGAATGACCAGCAAACAAAAGCAATTGTGTATTTCGGTGAGCTTGGGGGTCGTGATGAATATGATATTGTCTCAGCGATCAAGAATAAAGAGCTCACAAAGCCTATTTTTGCCTATATAGCAGGTCGTTTTGAATCAAAAGATGAGACTATTCAGTTTGGGCATGCAAAAGCACTCGCCAAAGATGAAGATGAAACAGCCAAAGCTAAAATGGAGGTTTTACGTAAGGCTGGAGTACATGTCTCCGAGACTTTTGCTGAGTTTATGCAAGCTTTTGCTTCCCTTCCGCAAGATGTTACACGTGTAACCAAAGCACGCGATTGGATTTCGCGCCCGGAATATATCCGCCCAACTCATTTTTCCGCACGCAGATACTCTGCGACGCAAAATTCCAGTTTTACTGAGGGTATTATGAAGAGAATTCTTGGAAAAGAGAGCGTTTCACGGGAAACAATCACTTTTTTAGATACCATTTTCTCGGAGCTCATTGACCACGGCCCTCATGTTTCAGGAGCAGTAAATACCATGATTACCGCGCGGGCGGGACGTGATATGGGGGCTAGCGTTGCTTCCGGGTTACTGACTGTGGGAGACCGGTTTGGAGGTGCCATCAATAATGCAGCAAAGGTATGGCATGAGGCTGTTTCACGAGGAACCACCCCATCTGATCTTGTAGCACAATACAGCAAAAATCGTGATTATATTCCGGGAATTGGCCACAAAAAGTACAGCATTTACAAACCTGACCCGAGAGTAAAAAAACTTATTGATCAAGGGAAACAGGCATTGCAACCGGGCAAACATATCCTGTTTGCTGAAGAAGTTGCACGTGAAACATCGAAAAAGCGTGCAAATCTGATACTAAATGTAGATGGTGCAATCGCAGCATTAGTTCTTGATTATCTCTATGAAAAAGAGCTGTTTACAGAGACACAGATCTGTGAGTTGCTTGAGATTGAATTCTTTAATTCACTTTTCATTATTCCTAGAACAATAGGTTTTGTAGGGCATTATCTTGATCAGAAACGTATAGATGAAGGACTTTTTCGCTTGGGTGAAGAAGATATTTACGAGTATTAAACTCTGAATGTTACACATGAAACAGCCCCGGTTTAACCGGGGCTGTTTCATGTGTAACGGTACCCTAAAAGTTATCTACAAGCAGAAAATTATAATGTGGAAAACTGTGGATAAACAGGTGAACATGTGTATAAAGGACAGACCTTTATGTTATACTCGTCTTATAAGATATCTTGCAATACAAGACTATTATAGACAAATTCACGTGAGAAAATAAAATTTTAACAAAATGATTTTGTTTCACGTGGAACACTTATAAGTGTACAAAATGGATCAATCACGTACAACTAAAGACATTGGTGCATTGGGTGAAAAGATTGCCGCTTACCACCTTTCTAAACTAGGATTCTCTATTATTGAGCGAAATTATTGGAGAAAGTGGGGTGAGTTGGATCTGATTGCTGTGAAAAATCAAATAGTTCATTTTGTAGAGGTTAAAACGCTTTCGTATCCATCTAAGGATCAGCTTCAATATGCTGTTTCTCATGAAACATGGCGTCCAGAGGATCAGGTACACCAGTTTAAAACGCATCAGATACATAAGGCGCTTGAAACATGGATTGGTGAACATCAGTATGAAGGTGAATGGGTTATTGATGTTGCATCAGTGCGTATTGTGCCACGTGAAACATTCGCGAGCGTAAAAATACTCGAGAATATTGTTGCAGAGTAAGGAAATACTCATAAAAGACATTCTGTCCTTTATAGAGAGCTTGCAAGTGGAGGAGTAACTATCTCTTTGCCTGCTCCGATATCATCTTCATCCTGAATCTCGTATTGTATGATTTCCTCAATAATGTCTTCGAGAGTTATGACACCGACGGCCTCCTCATCGGTATCATAGACAATAGCCAAGTGTCGCTTTTGTTTGAGCATTCGTGTAAGTACCTCATCAAGCAGGTTATTATTTTTTACCTTCATAAAACGGCGATCAAAAGCCTCTTCAGTATCTTTTATGGCTATGTTCTCGTTTTCAACAAGTAGGTCCTTTGTATACAGAATACCTATGATATTGGCCCTCTTTTTCTGATAGACAGGGTAGCGTGAGTAGCCAAGATTTGCCACTTCTTCAAAAAATGATTGTGTAAGTTTTTGGTCGCAATCAAACATTGCAACCACGTGAAGTGGTGTCATAACCTCAGACACTCTTCGGTGTGAGAATTTTAGCGCACCATGCAGGATACGCTCCTCATCGGCATCAATGGGGCTGTGTTCAGAGTCCTCGTGCTCTGAAATTATATGCATAAGTTCACTTTTACTGTACATCCGGGGCAGTTCATCACCCAAAACACGGTCGAGAATATAGGCAATAGGGAAGGCAACAGGATAAAATACAAATAATGCGATTCGCACGAGCGGAGCGGCGAAACCTCCGAATACAAGCGCATGGCGGGAAAAGACTGCCTGAGGCGTGATCTCACCGAAGATGAAGATGATCGCTGTTGCGATAAAGCCGGCTATCACACTATCAAAAATAGTACCTAAGAATATGGCCAAAATTGTGTTTACCGTTACGTTTCCCAGCAGAAGTGTAGTCAGAAGCTGATTTCCTTTTGCACGCAGAGGATAGATTTTTTTCGCATTCTTGTCTCCTAGCTCAGCGCGACGCTTCAGCGTCTGAGTATCGTACGTGAAGAGTCCGAGGTTGAGACCTGAAAAAAAGGCCGAAAGTGTGATGAGCGCAAGTGCTATGGGGTATTCCATGAATGTGGTTATGTATAATAGCAGATTTTTGGAGTTATGTAGTGGCTATAGAAAAAGGCCGAAAGTTGTTTCGGCCAGGTTTCTCTATTTATTAGGGGTCACAGGAAGGGGTTTGCCGTTTCGATGAGACCTTTTTATTGGCTGAAGCGCAGTCAGAAGGGATGTTGCCCGTCTTCTCTGTTGCTCCGTGCTACTTTCGATACACTACCACCATAAAATACTTAAATCAATTTGTAGCGAGAGAAATGAAAAAAGCTCAGTACGAGACTGAGCTTTTTTCATTTTTGTCGGGGAGCCGGGAATCGAACCCGGACCACACGGTCCCAAACCGCGTACACTACCACTATGCTACACCCCGATGCAGCGAGAGATGTGTAGTGGCAGGTCTCAGCATTTTAGCCATCAAAAGGAAGTTCTTCATTTTGATGGCTAAAATGCTGAGATGCAAGCTGCGCTTGCGCCACAACATATCCGAGCAAAGAGAGGTTGCATGCTTTTGCATACACCCCTGGAGTTTCCAGTGGGGGGAGACTCCTTTTTTGCCGCAAAATCATACCATCAGATAGTAAAAAAATCCAATATTTTCGGTCATTATCCCTCATCTGCTACAATGGCAGTGCATGAATGAGACCATTGAAACATACAATAAAGCGGCGCCTGCCTATGCTGCAAAGTTCAACAGTATAGGTTCCCGTGAGGATGACATCCGCACAGCTTTTGTGTTGTGTGGGAAAGCTGATCCGCTTGTGGTTGAGTGGGGATGTGGGAACGGCAGAGATGCCGCAGTCATACTCAATAACACGCAGCGGTATGTAGGCATTGATGCATCTGAAGAAATGATCCATCTTGCCCAGGCAGCGCTTCCTCATGCAGATCTACGGGTGGCGGATATTGCTCAGTTTACTATTCCTGTTGACACTGACATTGTATTTGCTTTCGCTTCTCTTCTTCATTTCAGCAAAGAAGAAACTGCAGCAATTCTGCATAAGGCACACTCACGGCTCGCCGATAATGCCATCATCTATATCTCGCTTAAAAAGGCACCCTATGAAAAGCGGATCGTGACCGATGCGTATGGAGCGCGAACCTTTTATTTTTACGAACGGATGGATATTGAAGAGATAGCCGGAGAGCAGTATAAAACAGTTTTCTACGAAGAACAGATCCTCAAAGAGGTCCCGTGGCTTACCATCGCGTTAAAGAAACAGAACATACAATGATCACCCATTATTTTAAGACAGTAAAAGATACCGAACTTAAAACCATTGAAGCGGTCCGCACGGGAGTGTGGACACATGTGGTTGCTCCCACAAATGAGGAGGTCGTACAGGTAACGCAGCAATATGCGCTTGATGACGCAGTCCTCGAAGACGCCAGGGACTTCTTCGAAGTGCCGCGTCTTGAGCGCTCGGGAGGATGTATGTACTTCTTCACGAGGTATCCCTTTGATGAAAAAGACGAGGACAGTGGAACTGCTCCGCTTCTGATTGTTATGGGGGAATCATTCGTGCTTACGTTCGCTTTGCGCGAGGTGCCGCAGTTCAGGGAGTTTATTGAAGGGAAGACCGACGTGGTGACTACGCAAAAAGCGAAATTTTTCATTCAGATGATGGACAGCATAACGCGCTCATATGAACGTGATCTGGTGAAGTTTCGAAAATCAGTACAAAAGGACCGCGCGCGGCTGCGCAGGATCGGTTCTCGCGAGATCGAGCGTCTGGTGAATTTTGAGAATGACCTTAACGACATCATCACAGCACTTGTGCCAACCAACAGCTCGCTGCAACAGATCACTAATGGCAATTACATGCAGCTTTATAACGAAGATGTAGAGCTCATGCAGGACCTTATGATCGCCAACAGCCAGCTTGTTGATTCTGCCCGATCTGTTTTGAAGACCATTCAGAACATTCGTACTGCTGCCGAATCGATTCTGACACATAAGCTCAACACGACCATCCGCACGCTCACGATTCTAACCATCCTTCTGACAATACCGACCATCATTGCATCGCTGTATGGTATGAATGTTCCGCTCCCACTGGGCAACCACCCTTTGGCATTCTGGATGGTACTCATGGCAATTCTCCTCGCGGTTCTTGGGGTGGTCCTTCTTTTTAAACACCATAAGTGGCTGTAACAGCATGAAAAAACAAGTTGTCTTTGTACATGGCGGACAGGTATACGAAAGATACGAAGAGTATATTGAAGACCTCAAAAGCTTTATAGTTGATCCATTTACTGAAAAAAGGAAGTGGCGAATGACACTTAAAGAAACTCTTGGTGCCGAGTATGAAGTGTTCCTTCCCGAAATGCCAAATAAGATGAACGCAAAGTACCTCGAATGGGAAATATGGTTCGATAAACATGTCCCATTCTTGAGAGATGGGGTAATCTTGGTAGGGCACTCGCTCGGAGCCTCTTTTTTTCTACGCTATCTTTCAGAGCGCGTCTTGCCAGTATCGGTCCGGGCACTGTATCTAGTTGCGGCACCATATTTCACAAGTGCACAGGAAAAAGGCGGAGATTTTTGTTTTAATAAAACATCACTTGGCACAATTTCAGAGGAAGTTGAGGAAATCGTGCTTGCACACTCTGTTGATGATGAGGTTGTCCCGTTTGGCAATCTTTTGCTACTCAAAGAAACCTTTTCAGAGGCACGAATTATGGAGTTTGCTGATCGCGGCCACTTTAACCAAGAGTCATTCCCGGAGCTTATTGCGGATATAAAATCTCTGTAAAGAAGGATTCCTGCATAGCCATATGCAAAAAGAGCTTGTTTTTTCTATATTTTTCCGGAGTTGCACACAGACTTTTGGTGTAAGAAAGAGGTATTCACCCCGTCTTCACGTATAATGGTTCACATATGCAGGGTCGCGAGGGTAAAGACAGCATAAAAGGGAACCACGAAGAGCGTTTTTTGAAAGCTTTCGAGGAATACAGCGATGCCTTGTTTAGGCACGCGTTCCTCCGCATAAGTGATCGCGAACGGGCAATTGATGTCGTTCACGATACATATACCAAGGTGTGGTCGTATGTGCGTGGAGGTCATGACATCGAGTCATTCAGGCCTTTTTTGTATAAAGTGCTCAACAATCTCATCATTGACGAGTATCGGAAGACCAAGGAGGCATCACTCGACGCCATGTTCGAGATTGAGGGGGTGGATGAAGGTTCTTTTGAAGACCTTACCTCTAATACGGTGGAATCACTCGCTGCTACGCTAGACGGGAAACAGGCGTTTGCAATGCTCGAAGAGCTTCCAGACACCTATCGAGAAGTGCTCATTCTCAGGTTTGTCGATGAACTTGGTCCTAAAGAGATCAGTAACCTCATTGAAGAGTCTGAAAATGTCGTCTCGGTACGTCTGCACAGAGGACTTCGACTACTCAGAGAGCGTATCGAAGCCAGAGAAAAGGAGATCGAAAAAGATCGGACAAAGAAAAAATAATTTTATAATGAAGCGTTTTAGCGAACAATTTAAGAAACAGTCCCTAGCCATCAGCATGAAGGCGTCGGAGCGGAATGACCTCCGTGAGCGTGTGCTCTCGTACATGGAGTATCATCCTCTTCCCCTAGAGCTGAAGCAGCCGGCAACTGAAACGCAAAAGGAATACATTACTTCCGAGCCGTTTCGTGTGTTCAAACTCAACCCGCTCTACTTCCGTAGTCTTGCCGGTGTGTTCGCTGTGGTATTGATTGTTGGGGTGCCGTTTATTGCAGAACGCTCAATGCCTGGAGACGTGCTCTATCCTGTGAAAGTAGAGTTCAACGAAGAACTTCGTTCCTCACT
>CBFGXL010000025.1:0-8727 GCA_965652925.1 uncultured bacterium
GAGCTCGCAGAAGTACAGGCGCTCATCAAAGAACTTGAATCAATTCTCAAGAGCAAGGCGAAGATGATGGGTATCGTAAAAAAAGAACTTGCCGAAGCAGCAGAAAAATTTGGAGATGACCGCCGTACCAAGATTGTAAAAGGGGGAGTAAAGAATCTCAGCGCCGAAGATCTCGTTGCTGATGAGGAGAGTGTGTTGGTACTCACACAGGGCGGGTACGTCAAGCGCACCAACCCAGCAGAGTATAAAACGCAGCGCCGTGGCGGAGTCGGAGTTGTTGACCTCAATACCAAAGAAGAGGACGTGGTTACCACACTTTTGACAACTTCCACCCACAGCGACCTTTTGTTCTTTACTGACAAAGGCAAGGTGTATCAAACCAAGATGCACGAGATACCTGAAGGAAGACGCGCAACGAAAGGGAAGTCAATCATGAACTTCCTGTCACTTACTTCTGAGGAGCATATCACCTCTGTCCTGGCGGTGCGCAAAGATAACTGGGAAGGAAACTGGAGCCTCATAATGGTTACCAAAAACGGCATTATTAAAAAGTCTGATGCCTCAGCTTTCAAAGATGTGCGGCGTAGCGGCTTGATTGCGCTTACACTCAAAGACGAAGATGCACTCATTTCAGCGAAGTTTGTTGGAGATGGTGATGAAATGTCACTTATCACGCACAATGGTCAAGCAATCCGCTTCAAAGAAAAAGACGTGCGACAGATGGGCCGCACTGCAGCAGGCGTTACAGGCATGAAACTCAAGAAAGGCGACCACATTGTCAGTGCGGACGTTATTGCTAAAGGCGACAAGGATCGCTCCATTCTCGTAGTTACTGAAAATGGGTACGGCAAGATCACTCCGGCAAAAGAATATAAAACGCAAAATCGAGGCGGATCAGGTATCAAGACTGCAAAGGTGACCAGCAAGACGGGCATGGTTGTGGGTGCTGCAGTGCTTTCACCTGAAGACCGTACTGAAGGTGAGCTTGTGGTTATGAGCAAGAAAGGACAAGTTATCAAGCTTCCGCTTAAGGATGTGCCGACGCTTGGACGCGATACTCAAGGAGTGCGTGTCATGAAGATGCGGGAAGGAGACGCGATTGCTTCCATTGTCTACTTCTAACGCAACAAAAAACGGCATGAGCCGTTTTTTTGTTGCGTAGCTTTCTCACAGGAGGGTCATTTTGTACCACGCGTGCACGGTATACTTACAGTATGCATCAGTCATCCATACTGCCAGGCAGACGCTTCGTTGATCCAAATGTTGTCGTTTCCCACTTTCACATCCGTAAAGGTGACGTTGTCGCAGACTTTGGCGCGGGAAGCGGTTTTTTTGTGGAAGCGCTTGCACAACACGTAGGAAGCGAGGGGAAAATATTTGCATGTGAGATCCAGCGCGAACTTGTAGAAAAGATCGGTGCGCTCGTCAGGAGTAAAGGATTGTTCATGGTTGAACCGCTTTGGTGCGATTTTGAAACACCGGGAGGATCAAAGCTTGCAGACAAATCTGTTGACTGCGCCATTATGGTCAATACGCTTTTTCAGATCGATGACCAAAAGACCGCAATACACGAAGTGGAACGCACTGTGCGGCCGGGAGGAAAATTTTTCCTTATCGACTGGTCAGAGTCTTTCGGTGGGTTAGGTCCTCATCCCGATCAGGTCATTACACAACATCAAGCGCAGGCGCTCATTGAAAGTTCTGGTTTTGTGTTTGAACGCACGTTTGATGCGGGAGACCATCATTATGGTTTAGCTTTTCGAAAAATATGACAAATCTGCGTCCATTTCAGCTTGTGCTGCTCGCCGTCTTCGGTTTCCTTGCAGTGGTTGCTCTGATATTCCTCAGCGCTTTTGAGATACAAAAAAATGAAAAAGAAAAAGCATATGGTGACAAGGTGGTGATCTGGGGCACTTTCCCGCAAAAGGAAGTTAAAGACATATTGCAAGAAATTTCAAATACCGACAAACCTTTCAACGTTGTTGTCTACTACCAGGTACCAGAGGAGACGTTTGATACGGAGTTTGTAAATGCGATAGCAGAAGGAAGATCACCCGATCTCATTGTTTTGAGTTCTGATGCGCTGGTAAAGCATCGAGCGAAATTGTACCCGATTCCGTACGATACATTTTCCAAACGCACATTCCAGGACACATATGTTGATGGCGCGGAGATATTTGCACTCCAAGATGGCATATACGCTTTTCCAGTTGCGATTGACCCACTTGTCCTCTACTGGAACAGAGACATGTTCACATCAAATGGTCTTGCACAAGCTCCAAAGACTTGGGAAGAAATTATAAGCGATGTCGTGCCGCGCCTGACAAAACGGGATACACAGCGCAACGTTCTTCAAAGTGCCCTTGCATTTGGTGAATATCGCAATGTGATGAATGGGAAGCTCATGCTTATGCTGCTTACCATACAATCAGGAAGTAGTCTCGTTACTGAGCAGGATCGAAAGTACGAAGTTCTGCTTAATGCTTCCGCCGTAGACGGTGCACGTGCACCACTTGAAGCAGCAGTCCAGTTCTACACTGACTTCAGTAATGTTAACAGCCCACTATACTCGTGGAATCGGGCCCTCTCAACAGATAAAAATACTTTTATTGCTGGTGATTTAGGGCTTTATTTCGGTTTAGGGTCTGAGGTGCAGGATATAGAGAATAAGAATCCCAATCTGAACTTCGATATTGCAGTAGTACCACAGGGAGCAAGCGCAACAGCTCGCCGAACCTCGGGCGAGTTATATGGTCTCGCCATTCCGCGCGCAACAAAGAACGCACAGGGTGCATATGCCGTTGCGCAGGTGCTTGGCAGTCCAGAAAATGCGTCGATGCTTGTTTCTTCGCTTGGCATGTCTTCTGCGCGGCGTGATCTTATAGCAGAAGGGGACAGTGATCCTTATCGCCAAATAATTCTTGAATCCGCGCTTATTATGCGGGGGTGGCTTGATCCGAGTGCAGAAGAAAGCGATGGGATATTCATGCAAATGATCGAAGATATTGTGTCCAACCGATCACGAATCGGGGAATCGGTTGATGATGCCATACGGCGATTAATCATGCTCTATTAAAACTTATGAAAATTTTTTTATACACCTGTGTTCTTGCGGTTCTGATGGTCATACCGTTTGTTCCTGCCTTCGCAGAGACAGGACCCAGTGGTGGTGATGGCGATACAGGACCCTCCGGAATCGGCGGTAGCGTGACATTGGAGAATCCGCTTGAGGCAGATGACATAGTGGGTTTGTTCCAGACAATCATCGACATCGTGCTCATTTTTGCGGTACCGCTTATTGTGTTCTTCATCATCTATGCCGGCTTCCTGTATGTGACTGCCCGGGGGGACACAGGCACGATCCAGAAAGCGCACATGGCACTTTTATATGCGATAATTGGTGGGTTGCTCATCTTGGGTGCACGGGTTTTGATCGAAGTTATTGGCGGCACTGTAGATGTTTTTAGAGACTAACTATGGAAAACTTTTCTGATCTCGTTAATGCATTTATTGGCATTATCATGCTCCTCATTCCGCTTATATTTGCGCTCACGATGCTGCTTATTGTGTGGCGAGTGATTGATGCATGGATAATAAATGGCGGAGATGAGTCAAAAGTGGAAGAAGGAAAGAACACTATCCTGGTGGGGATCCTTGCTCTGGTGGTTATGTCGGGCATCTGGGGGATACTGCGCATCCTTCAAAATTCACTTTTTTAAGGAGAAAAGATATTCACAGACTCAGCATTTAAGGCAAAATATGCCTAATTATTTAGTATAATTGAGACATAGCAATTAATAGTAGATAGTATTTATATGAAAAAGATTGGTGCTTCGTTGGCCGTGTTGCTCTTGCCGGTACTTGCCTTCGCTCAGAACAATAACAATAACAATAATGCTTCCGGCGATTTCGGAGAGATCGGCGGCTTCATTGGCAATATTTCTGGCTTCATCAATAACACACTCATTCCACTCCTGTTCGGAGTAGCCCTCCTGGTATTTTTGTGGGGAATCTTCAAGTACTTTATTCTTGGAGGAGGTGATGAAGGAAAGCGTGAGGAGGGGAAGCAGCTCATGCTCTACGCGATCATCGGCTTTGTTGTGATGGTATCGGTGTTTGGTATTGTGAACATGATTGCCAACGGACTCGGCTTCTCAGATGATGAGACAATAGAAAATATTCCAGACGTACCTACGGGGAATGTATAGATAGCTGGTGTATGGGCCGTTACTATCAAGTAGCGGTTCCTCACGAGTTATGTATGCATACGCTGCCACACAGGCACAAGTCCAAGCACAAAATCTGTTGACTAAAATCAATGAGGCAATTCTTTTTCCTCTGATCACGCTCATGATGGCGCTTGCGCTTCTGATTTTTCTTTATGGCGCTTTCGAATACGTAAAAGGAGCCGCAAGTGATGGAGACCGCGAAACAGGCAAGCGTCACCTTTTGTGGGGTACCATCGGCATGCTCGTCATGCTCTCTGCACTTTCGATATTGTACGTTGCAGCAGGTACATTTGGTCTTGATGATGAGCTCGATTCTGCAATAGAGGAAGGTTCTGATAACGGATTCTTCTCGAATTTCCTCGGAGATGATGAGGATGATGCTTCATGGAATGATCGCGGACCTTCACAGAGTGATTATTTTTCAGGAGGTGGCGGTACTTACGCAGATCTTGATGATGATGGTACGTATGCCGACTCTGATAATGATGGTACGTATACTGACATAGATAATGACGGTACCTATGCAGATATCGAAGACGGCGGAGGTGGAACAGGTGGGGGAGATACTGGCCCTTCCGGTATTGAGATTTCAGACAACAATCCATTCAGCGACGGCATTGAACCTTCATTCTTTAGTTTTTATGAGGACAAGATCAATGACGCACAGCAGAGCGGGACGATCACGCGTGACGAGATAAAGGGTTTCTTTTCGCAGCCTAATGGTGAATACCCTGATAATTACCTTTTGTATGAAAACACTGAGCTTATGCCATGGTGCGAGAATATGGGGGGACTCGATGTTTTCAGCATCAGCGTGAACAATGATACTTCCCGCATGTTCTTCTGCATCACTAATTTGTAGAAACAAAAAAGCCTGCCCAGAAGATACCGGGCAGGCCACCACTGCGAGCAATGGATTTTATCGTATTTTGCAGTCCTCAAATCCTTCTCGGATCGAGGTGACAATCGCGCGCTCCACTTCACCCGACTTGGGCTTGATGTGGTAGACGCGCGCATCGTCGCTGACGCGTATGCGGAATGCACCTTCGGGAGAGATGTTCAGACAGTAGTTCAGGTGGTTGAGGAGGTCGATTTCCCCGTCCACGTAGAACGTATCTGTCCCACTCTTCGGGATCTTCACCATCGGGTCTTCTGGACGCACCACACGCTTTTCGCTTGGACCGTATTCGCAGACCCGGGTAGACCAGCAGTCTGCAGCGGCCCTGAACCACTCGTAGACTCCCTGGCCGAAGCCGGGGAAGAGCAGAACAATAAACGCCATCAGAGCCAGGGCCTTCAGCCAGGCCGAGACCTTCTTGGATGCGAACAGCCAGATGATCCCACCGAGCAATGCCACAAGCGCGATACCGAAGACGGCTTCCCATCCTGGCCACAGTCCCGGCGGAATTTCCGACGTGATTGTTTCCGCTCCTTCCTTGAAGAGGTTGAGCAGGATGTAGACCACTGCCGCAAGTGCAGCGAGGATGATGATCCCCGCTATCACTTGGAACCACGTCTGCTCCCAGAATTTCTTCGCAGGAGTAGTCGGGGCGGTGGTCTGTGTCGGCGGGGATTGTGTCTGCGCAGGGGAAGCGGTAGCTCCCCCTGTGTTAGTGTTGGCAGCAGCTCCAGAACCCTGGTTCTGCTGACCTTTCTTGGCGATGCCGAGGCCGATGACGATGCCTGCTGGTATGCCAATTATGGCAACCGTAGCCAGCGCGGCCCAGAGAAAAGTAGTCAGTTCCATTTACGGATTGCTCCCTTGGGTTCCTGTCTGCGGGTTGGCATTGGCTGTCTGCTTGCGCAGTTCAGCGAGGATCGCGGCAAGCGTTTGGCTTTCTGAGCCACCCGCAAGACCGCTTCCGAGGATGACGGTACCGCCAGCGGCAGCTTTCGCTGCATTCACAAGCGCCTCCATCCGCAAAGCTTCCACGCTGTTGTCGCCGCCTTCGTCGATTGCCTTGTTGAGTTCCCGGATCGCATTGGCCCGGGCAAGACCATCGCGCTCGGTTGCTTTACCGAGCGAGTTGGCAAGGACCTCAGCATACAGCTGCGTTTTCTCCTCGTCGCTGAGATTTGGAGAGAGGTCGATGAGGTCGACTCCGTCGATCTCGATGCCGTACTTCTTCTCGTCGTCCTTGATCTCCCCGATCTCTTTGTTGAGATCCTTTGCTTGGGTGGGATCTTGGGCTACGAGAGATTCCTCGAACGTATGCGACCGTGTGTAGTTGGTGGTTGCGTTGGTCGCGAGGTTGACCGTCTGGATGTCCCAGCGGTCGGTGCCGTAGGCTGCCTTGAAGGGATTCTTCACATGGGCCTTGAGCACAGCGAGGATATTGAGCGGTACTTTGTCTTTGGTGTCTGCCGCCGGGACGCGGAAGGGGTAGAGGAACTGGCGAACACGGAAGTGATCGCTCATGTCCTCGATAACCTCGAGTCTGAGGTTATCCTTCTTGCGAAGGTTTCCATTTTCTTGCGCCTCGTCGTCTTCCTCACGATGGATTTTAGTCCGCTCGATAAGGTATTCGTAGACAGTCTGGAACGGGTAGATGCCCGTGAAGACAGCGCCCGTGATCCTATAGACATACTCTGCCCAAGGGCGGAGTAGAGGGTGGATGCCATCAAGGGGATGAGTATCCTCCTCGCCGGCTTTCTTGCGGGTCTTGCGGACCTGCCAGTACGGTGCTTCCGCAGGAGATCCAGTTTTTGCAAACCGGTATCCACCGAAGAGCATGACCATCCGGACGACCTTGTCGCCACGAACGATGATCTTCACCTTGCCCTCCTCAGGAAGGGTGAAGAAGTGCATGCCGCTCTTGTTCTTTCCTTGTGGCTGGTTGGTCAGCGCTCCCGCGAAAAGCGGGGTAAGCAAACCAAGTATCAGGGTCACCACGAAAAGTCCGAAGAGTATGCCGAGGGTGATCAGGGCAGCAGTTGATGCGAAAAGCAGCAAGGCTACCGCACCGAAAGCAACCAGTAGAGGGATGATGATGCGCATAACGCATTCCTTTCAAGGTTCATGAGGCGCATGGCGCCTGTGTTTCCAAGCAGCTCTCGCTGCGTTTTCCGCTCAGTTCCACAAGGGAACGGAGAGAGAAGCGCAACTCGCTACTTCCATTTATTATCATATCATAAATAAATGTAAAAGTCAAGTAACTGATGTCAATTCTACCCTTATTTTGAGCCTTATTGTGGATATTTGATACGTTGAGAGCGATACAGATGGCAATATGTTTGCACTGGTGTACAGGCTCTTGTATGATTTCCTCTTATGAAACACGACATGCGTCCTCGGCAAGAGCAACGAGAAGCCGCAAAGAAAGAGGGAGTCGATAGGATAACGATCTCTTTTTATCGTTATGTACGTATTGCTGATCCATTGCAATTCCGTAATTCCTTGTATGAGCGGTTGTCTTCGCTTCGCTGTTTTGGTCGAATCTATGTAGCTCACGAAGGGATCAATGCACAGATGAATGTTCCCAAGCAGAATTGGGATCAGTTTGATGCGTACGTGAGGTCTACGCCGGAGCTCATGGGAGTGCCATATAAGATCGCAGTTGAGGAGAAAGATGCTCCATCTTTTTACAAACTCACAATCAAAGTGAAAAGTAAGATTGTTGCGGACGGCCTTGATGATGAAAGTTTTGACGTGACCAATACCGGAGCTTATCTCACTGCTAAAGAGTTCAACGAGTACGTCAATGACCCGGATGCAATTGTGGTTGATATGCGCAACGCGTATGAGAGTGAAATAGGGCACTTTCAAAATGCGGTGTTGCCGGAGGTGGACACATTCCGTGAAGAACTGAAAGTAGTTCCCGAGATGCTCAAGATACATAAGAACAAAAAGATCGCTCTGTATTGCACTGGAGGTATTCGTTGCGAAAAGGCAAGTGCATGGCTTAAACACAATGGATTTGCAGATGTGCGTCACTTAAAGGGAGGTATTATCGACTATAAGCATCAGGTGGAAAGGGAAGGGATCGAAAATAAGTTTTTGGGAAAGAATTTTGTGTTTGATGAACGCATGGGAGAGCGTATTGGAGATGAGATCATTTCACACTGTCACCTGTGTTCAAAAGCAAAGAGCGACACACACTATCATTGCAAGAATCTCTCGTGTCATGTGCTTTTTCTCGGGTGTGATTCTTGTATTGAGAAGAAGAAAGGTTATTGTTCCTATAAATGCATGACTTTTGATCGGTTGCCTGAAAAAATGAAAAGAATTCTTACTCGCAAAGCGTACATCAATAAACCGGAGCAATTTAAAAAGCACCGTTTACGCAAGGTCAGTTAACCCTGCCAAGCTCTTGTTTTTGATGCGGTTATTTAGTACACTCGTGCTGTTAAAGTAAATATCCGCCCTTAGCTCAGTTTGTGAGCGTGAACAGTGTCTCGCACTATTCACCCTCATTAACGAGACGGTGTGGAACACATAACATCCGCCCTTAGCTCAGTTGGTAGAGCAGCTCCCTCTTAAGGAGACGGTCCAAGGTTC
>CBFGXL010000026.1:0-8599 GCA_965652925.1 uncultured bacterium
CTATTGATTCTTGGGATACGGTGTCATTTGATGCGCGCATCCCGACTGACACGACGCTTGTGGTTCGCGTGTATGACGCAACAAGCAGCACTTCACCCGTGTTGGTCCCTGATGCTGATCTTCCAGGCAACAGTACTGGTTTTGCTCCGGGAACCATTGACATTCGCGCACTTGATCCCGCAACCTACCAGGCGCTTGCTTTGGAAGCAGAACTGACAACCGCTGACACAGCTACCACCTCAGCACTTTTGGAGTGGAGTATTGCTTACACGGTGTCAGCGCCAGCGCTTCCAAATATTCCATTCACTTTCACAGGAAGTAAGATCATCGGTACGAATGCTTCGGGCACGTCTCTGTATAAATATGACGAGTCATTTACAACCGATGGCACAGGGGATGTGACCATCTCGGATCTTGAATGGGACGTCTATGATGTTGTTATCACCGACAGTGCATATGATGTTGCTGAAGCATGTGAGAACATTCCGTATGCGCTTGATCCAGGTGTAGATGAAACGCTTGTGCTCACACTCGTGCCGTCGTCAGCGAACTCCTTGCGAGTGCGTATTGAAGACAGTTCGGGTGAAGCGATCCCTGCTGCAGATATCACGCTGTCTCGGAGTGGGTTCAACGATGATGCACTCTCTTCTGCGTGCGGCAGCGCTTTCTTCAACAGCGGCGTTTCTTCAGCAAATGACTACACCGTGAGTGTGACCGCAACAGGGTACGTAGACCAGACGGTAAGCAACATCGATATTTCAGGAAGTGATGCGCTCACAGTCATAATGGTGGAAACATAAATAGATATGTACTGGAGAACCTCCAACAGAACAAAAGGATTTACGCTGACTGAAGCAGTGATGACCGTTGCGATCTTCACACTCGTACTCTTTGCGGTCTTTCAGAGCATTATTACCTTTTATCGCTACAATGCATACTCCATGGCGCAGTCGTATCAGGTCAACCAGGCGCGGCGGGGAATTGACCTGTTAGTCCGGGATGTTCGCGAGATGACGTTTGCTGATGATGGCACATTTCCGCTTGCCCGTATGGAAGAGCACCTGATCGGCTTTTATAGCGACATCGACCGCGATGACAGTGTTGAGTACGTGGAATACGAGCTTTCAACAACCACGCTAGAAAAACGCATTTATGGAGCAACGGGTACTCCTCCGGTATACAGCGCCACTCCTGAAGAGACACATATAATCTCCGAGTTCGTACAGAACATACCGCAGAGCACGAGCACATTCTTTTACTACGACACCAGTGGGAATTTAGCAACCGCAACAACGACCGTGACTGATATAGTATATGTAGCTGTGCAGATCATCGTAAATATTGATCCAGTCCGCGATCCGGGCGAGTTCATGCTTAAAAGTAGCGCGGCACTACGCAACCTCAGAGAGTCATTATGATGAGACATACGCATTCACAGAGGGGATACCTGCTCGTACTCGTACTCGTATTCGGGGCAATCTTTTTTACGATGTCGGTTGCGTTTGTCGGATATCTGGTGACGCAGCACCGTTCGCAGATATTCAACTATAATCGTGAACGGGCGCTTGATATAGCTGAGGCAGGGCTCAACTATTACAAGTGGTATTTGGCGCACAATCCTGATGATGTCACCAATGGTACCGGATTGCCTGGCCCTTATGTGGGGGTGTATGAAGACCCCGAGGATGGACCGATCGGTGAGTACTCGCTGTCTGTTGCAAGTTCAACAGCGTGCGGCGACATGTATGCAGTTGATATCTACTCAACGGGCAATACGTACGAAGAGCCTGATGCCGGAAGGCAGGTCTATGCGCGATACGCTCGTCCGACCGTAGCAGAGTTTGCGTATATTCTGAACTCAAACGTATGGGCAGGCGAAGATCGTGTGATCACCGGACCCTACCACTCCAATGGCGGCATCCGCATGGATGGTACCAACAACTCGACTGTAAGTAGCGGCCAGGAAACATGGTCGTGTGATTCAAGCTTCGGCTGCAGTCCGACCTCAGATGAGGACGGTGTATTCGCTACAACCGCCAATGCCAATGCTGATCTCTTTGCATTCCCGACAACCCCGATCAACTTCACCGGTATTACCATCGACTTGGCTGCTATGCAGGATAAAGCACAGAATGCCGGAGGAGATTACTACGGACCTTCAGGACGGCAAGGGTATCATCTTATTTTCAAATCCGACGGTACGTATGACCTGCGGCGAGTCAATTCGAAGGTCAATGAGCCCAACGGCTATGCCTGGGGCCGCTATATGCATATTCTCAACGGCACCACGCTTCTCGGGAATTATCCTATTCCGGAAGAATGCTCGGTCATATATATCGAAGATCAGGTATGGGGCGAGGGTGTAGTCAACGGAAAGGTAACCATTGCGGCGGCTGATGTTGATACTACCGGTGTTGACCCATCAATCTTGCTCAATGACGACATCACCTATGCAAATGAAGATTCAGGGTTGCTTGCTGTTGCGGAATATGACGTGCTCATTCCGCTTGTGGTGCCGGACGATATGACACTCAACGGTATCTTCATCGCCCAGAATGGCCACTTTGGTCGAAATCACTATGATACCTCTATGCCCAATGCGTGGGAGGAATACATCAAGCGGAATTCACTCACACTCAACGGCACGATCGTTTCCAATGGACGCGAAGGGACCAAATGGGTATCGGGAGCTGGCACGTACCTTTCGGGCTTTAACTACCGGTACAATTCCTATGACCGCGATCTGGTTGCAGACCCGCCGCCTCTGACACCCGAGGTTTCCGATACCTTCGAATTCATCGAGTGGAGAGAAGTGAACTAATGTTCACTTCTCTCCGGTCCTCCCGCAGGGAGGAAGCGCGATACGAGTATGCGAGTCAGCGCTAGGTGGGTCGAAATGAACTAGTGTTCACTTCTCTCCGGTCCCGAGCGTGCGAGGGATTGCCGATGTGGAGCAGAGCGGAACCAGGCAAAGGTGGAAGGAGATCTGTTTTATTTTCTTAACTAGTATTTGTCTCTCTCCATCACAGAAAAAACCGGCCATAGGCCGTTTTTTTCTGCATGGTACAATCGAAGATAATGAAATCAGTACGTATCGGAAAGAAACACACGCCGTTGGTTGTCGGCAACTGGAAGATGAATCCTTCGCACATCACCAAAGCATCAGAGCTGGCACTTTCACTCAAAAAAGGAATGCCCAAGAAGAGTGTAGGCGCGGAGGTTGCCATTGCTGTCCCGTTTCCGTTCTTATCAGAAGTGCAAAAGAAAATTGCAAAAACTCGGATGAAGCTTGCTGCGCAGGATGTGAGCTTTGAAGATGGAGGAGCGCATACCGGTGAGATATCTCTTCCCATGCTTCATAGTGTTGGGGTCTCCATGGTAATTGCCGGGCATTCGGAGCGTCGTGCTCAAGGCGAAAATGACTCACTGGTTGCACAGAAAGCTGTTGCAATACTCAAAGGTGGGGCAGTGGCTGTTGTGTGCATTGGCGAAACCGTTCGTGACAAGGAGGGAGATTACTTCACAGCAGTAGAGATGCAGCTGCGGAGTGTTTTGAAGGAAGTAAAATCCTCATGGCTTTCGCGCCTGGTTATTGCCTACGAACCAGTATGGGCCATCGGTACGGGGAAACATGCAAATGCAGAGGATGTACAAGAGATGAAGCTTTTCATCCAGAAGGTCATTGCCGAAGTGCATACACGAAGTGCTGTGGGGAAAGTAAGAATCCTCTACGGAGGATCAGTTACCAAGGACAATGCACAGGAGCTTTTTCAGGCAGGACACGCAGACGGCTTTCTGGTTGGGGGAGCGAGTCTGAAGGCATCTGAGTTTTGCGAGATTGTTCGCCTAGCTGATATACACGCTTCAACATAATATTTTATGGCATCACCTACACTTCCAAGCATTGCAGACGTTGCTGATCTTGAGGGCACCTACGTACTGGTGCGCATCTCTCTGAATGTTCCTGTTGCAAACGGCGCGGTAACAAACCTCTTCCGCATTGAACAGTGTATGCCGACGATCAAACACCTCATCAACAAGGGCGCGCGGGTGATTTTGTGCAGTCACATTGGACGAAAGGAAGATGAAAGCCTCCTTCCGGTCCATCAGGCGCTCCAACAGTTCATTTCTGTTCAGTTTTCTCCAGAGGTTGTTGGAGAGACTACCACCCGCATGCGTAATGAGCTTCGCAACGGCGAGGTGTTGTTGCTTGAGAACGTCCGCAGAGACCCTCGTGAAGTAGAGAATGATCCAGCATTTGCTGCAGAGCTTGCCGCCCTTGCAGATGTGTTCGTCAATGATGACTTTGCGGCGTCTCATCGCGCGCATGCTTCGCTTCATGCCATCTGCAAGCTTCTTCCGTCATACGCGGGATTGAATTTCATCCACGAACACACAGAGCTTCTGAAGGTCATGCATCCGGAATCCCCGTCATTGTTTATACTTGGCGGCGCGAAGTTTGAGACGAAGATGCCGCTTGTGGAGAAATATCTCGACATCTATGACCACATCTTCATCGGCGGCGCACTCGCCAATGATTTCTTTAAAGCAAAAGGGTTTGAGGTAGGCACGTCACTGGTATCTGAGATAAGCCTGCGTGATAGCCATCTATTGAGCCATCCAAAGATACTGTTGCCTGTTGATGTCACTGCAGTTAAGAATGATGTTCCCCGTGTGACCGAACCGAACATGGTAGAGAAGGATGAATCCATACTTGACGTTGGTCCGAAGACCATAGAAATGCTGACTTCATTTGTCAAACCGGCTAAAACAGTATTGTGGAATGGCCCTATGGGCAATTATGAAAATGGCTTTAAGCGGGAAACGCTTGCCTGTGCGGAGCTTGTGGCAGAAGCAGAAGCATACACAGTTGTCGGGGGGGGGCGATACGGTTGCGGCTATCGAATCACTTCACGCGGAGGATCGCTACAGTTTTCTCTCAACAGCGGGAGGAGCAATGCTTACCTTCCTCGAGGAAGGTACGCTTCCGGCCCTTGAGGCGCTCCGTGCGGCTTCAAGAAAATAACACAAAAGATCGGGCATGCCCGATCTTTTGTGTTAGTCGGGCTCTGGTTCGCCCTCTTCTTCCAGTGCAGCCTGTATCTGTGTTGCAACCACTGAGAGCTCTTCATCGCTCGCCTCTTTCCCTTCTGCCATGATGGCGCCGAGCGCTTTCTCCATGTCCTGCATCGGGTAGATCTTTATATGCACATGCGGCACATCAAATCCCTCCACCACAAGGCAGGTACGTGAGGCCCCGAGCGCCCGGTCAGATGCCTTGGCAACTTTTTTTGCAACTTTAAATAAGTGGATATAGGAGTCATCATCGAGATCAAACGCATAATCGATGTCTTTTTTCGGAATGACCAGTGACTGCCCTTTAACGGCTGGGAACTTGTCCAAAATGGCAACGCAGAACTCATCTTCGTAGATAAAGTGTCCGGGAATTTCCCGATTGATGATCTTGGTGAAAATTGATGTCATACGAGTAGATACCGCTTCATGGTACCATAACCATGTTTATGGTCACCTACACTGCTCCACGTACTATTCCTAATGAGGTCACACAGGAGCTTGATGAATACAGTGTTCATCTGCAGCAGCTTTTGTATAGTCGTGGCATTGTAACCAAAGAGGAAGCGCGCTCATTTTTGAATCCGTCGTATGAGGATCACCTGCACGATCCCTTTCTCCTCCACGATATGGACAAGGCAGTGAGCCGCCTTTTAAAGGCGATGGAGAACAAGGAGCATGTGGTTATCTACAGTGACTATGACTGCGACGGCATACCCGGCGCGGTTGTGCTCCATGATTTCTTCCGCGCTATTGGCTATGAGCATTTCAGCAATTACATACCGCATCGCCACTATGAGGGTTTTGGACTCAGTGTCGAAGCTGTAACAAAGCTTAAGGAACGCGGCGCATCACTTGTAGTGACCATTGATTGTGGCACCAGTGATGTTGCGGCAGTAGAGAAAGCCAATGAACTCGGTATTGATGTCATCATCACCGACCACCATGAGGCCAAGGATGTACTGCCTCCGGCGTATGCACTAGTGAACCCAAAGGTAGGAGAGACGTACCCATTTGATGGCCTCTGCGGCAGCGGGGTCGTGTATAAGCTGGTGCAGGCGCTCATCGCCAAAAATGAAACAATCGGGCAATTCACTCTCAAGCCTGGCTGGGAAAAATGGTGGCTCGATATGGTGGCGCTTGCAACCATTGCTGATATGGTCCCGCTTCGGGGAGAGAACCGTGCACTCGCATATTATGGGCTTCAGGTGCTGCGCAAATCGCGCCGTCCTGGGCTGCAACAGCTTATATCCAAGCAGCGCGCCAGTATGTCTCATCTCACGGAAGATGATATTGGCTTCACCATCGGTCCGCGCATCAATGCTGCGTCACGTATGGACACACCTGAGGATGCGTTTTTGATGCTCTCCTGCAGCGATGTGTCACAAGCGGGAGCGTATGTGGAACATCTGGAAAAACTCAACAACGAGCGCCGGGGGATTGTTGCGTCAATGACCAAGGAGATCAATAAGCGTATTGCACAGCTTGGAGAATTGCCGCCGGTTATTGTGCTCGGCAATCCACTATGGCGGCCATCGCTTGTCGGGCTTGTTGCCAATAAGCTTGCCGAAGAGCACAACCGTCCTGCATTTCTCTGGGGTCGCGATGGCAACGGTGTCTTCAAAGGTTCATGCCGTTCAGAAGGGGTTACGAGCGTGGTTGCACTCATGAACGAAGTAGCACATGTGTTTGTTGAACACGGCGGACACCATTTCTCAGGAGGTTTCGGTGTGCAGGAGGACCATATTCATACTTTTGGTGAAACGCTCAATGAGGCATTTCTCAGAATGGGAGAAAAGGCGCATTTTGCTATGGAGGAACAGATCGATGCGCTTCTGAACCTGGAGGACATCACCAGCTCTTTTTTGAGAGAACAAGCGCTTCTTGCTCCATTTGGGGAAGGAAACCCAAAGCCGCTGTATCTTTTTAAGGACGTACTGCCGCAGGAAGTTACGGTATTTGGCAAAGCAAAAGAGCACACGAAGATTTCATTTGCAACACCCGGCCTCGCGCGCGAAGCTATTGCATTCTTTATGATGCCCGAAGACTTTAAAAAAGTACCAAAGGCGGGAGAAGCTCTCGATGTGTATGCGCATGTTGAACAGTCGTTTTTCATGGGACGGTTGCAGACGCGTCTGCGCATAGTTGACTTGGCGTGATTTTTAGGCACAATGTGCGGGGTTTCAGCACACAGGGGAGTTGCGGGTGACCAAGCTCGGCATATTGACCAAACCGCGTATTGCGATCGCTACTGTAAGTGAATACGAGATCATCTGGCTGCAGTACAGCCTGCAGCACCAGATGGGGTGGGACGTCGATCTCCTTGACCTTAAGAAGGTCACATCCGACGACACCAAGGAGTTTGATTGGCTCATCATCGACTGCACCGGCGCCCACATGGACCGGGTGAAGGTCGAGAAGCTTCTCTCGGGCCTGACGTGGAAGCCAGGGAGGGTGATCATCCGCTTTGGTTCCACCAAGGAATTCGAAGGGAGCATCGACGGCGTGCATGTGCTTTCATGGCATGCGAAATCGCCCGAATACCCCGCCATCATGCAGGCAGCAGCATGAACACATCCGCAGCAAGGGCGCCCATGGGCGCCCTTTTGATTTGTGGTGTATAGTACGGATATGGAAAAAATCATTGCGTATACCGACGGGGGTGCACGCGGCAATCCAGGACCCTCAGGCATCGGTGTTCAGATACAGGATGAAACAGGGAAGGTTCTGAAGGAAGTCTCGCAGTTTTTAGGCAACGCAACGAACAACTTTGCCGAATACAACGGTGTACTAGTAGCACTCCAGACACTGAAAGCAATGTACGGAAAGAAGACCAAAGAGATGCAGTTTGAACTGCGCATGGACAGCGAGCTTATAAAGAAGCAGCTCAATGGGGAGTATCAGATCAAAGAGCCAGGTCTGGTCCCATACTTTATTGAAATACATAATTTGCGCGTATCGAATTTCCCCAACCTCACGCTCACCCATATACCCCGGGAAAAGAACAAGGAGGCAGACCGTCTTTCAAATGAGGCGATGGACAGAAAAGCGTAGGTTATCAGTTGACCGAATCGGAAACGCATAGTATTTTGCTAGCGCTGCGTTGTGCAGCTAGGGAGAGTATATGTGCTGATCCAGTGTACATCGCCTACAGAGGCGATCCTTTCGTGGAAGTTCCCGCAAGCGGGACTTCCTCCTTCCAAACACGTCTCGGGTGCATTTGTGCACACGCTCGTGCTTACGGAGCAAAATGTAAGCGTGGTCGTGCGTATGCATGCAAAAGTCCGTTCGTGTACGCATCTGCGTGATGTGAGCATGTGGCGCGTCGAGCATCATGAGCTCTGCAAGGGCGAGCTTCACCTCACCCTGGTACCGGCAAGCGGCTCTCGCCCAACGGTGCGGCAGCTTAAGCTTGAGCTTGAGTCCAGGAAACATGCGCACGTGCAGCTTGTACCACTTGATGCTCATCGTGAGCCAAGTGGTGCTACTGCAGCGCGGCGTTTGCGGCTTGCTCAACAGGACGCAC
>CBFGXL010000027.1:0-8156 GCA_965652925.1 uncultured bacterium
CGCCCTTAGCTCAGTTGGTAGAGCAGCTCCCTCTTAAGGAGACGGTCCAAGGTTCGAGCCCTTGAGGGCGGACAATTAAATGCAGCGTGCTGGGATGGCGTAATTGGTAGCCGCGCTAGTCTTAGGAACTAGTGGAGCAATCCGTGGAGGTTCAAGTCCTCTTCCCAGCACAGTGTATTTAATTAAGAGGACTTGAAAAGCTTTTGTGCTATTTCTGGAGCTCGCGAACTGAAATAGCCAAAAGGTGTACAGATTCTGTAAGAATCAAGTCCTCTTCGGAGCACAGTGTATTTAATTAAGAGGACTTGAAAAGCTTTTGTGCTATTCCTCACATATCAAAGGTTTTCGATTCCCGCCCCGGGCAAAGAAGGAATCGATCCTTACAGGATCAGTACAGGTTGTCAGCATTTTTCGTTGCCTCAAAATACTAGGCAACCTTTTCGATTCCCGCCCCGGGCACAAAAAAACACCTTAAAGGTGTTTTTTTGTGCCCGGGGCGGGAATCGAACCCGCACGGCCGTGAGGCCACAAAATTTTAAGTCTTGCGTGGCTACCAATTACACCACCCGGGCATGGGCGACATCATAGCACAAAAGATGTCTGCGGTTGAGCACTTGGGAATCAAGTGAAGAAATGATACGCTAGTACCTGCTGCAGTTTTGTCCTGGTGGCGAAGTGGTTAACGCTTCGGTTTGCAAAACCGACATGCGCGGGTTCGACTCCCGCCCAGGACTCAAAAGTTATGCGTGTGACCTTCTTAAAGGTCGCGTACAATGTCGTCGATATGCTGTCGGTGACGCTCTCCGTAATCTACCTCAAAATCAATGTGGGGGATGACTTTCAGTCTTGCTTTTGATTTTATGAAGTTCCGAAACTCTTTGCTGTTTCGTTTGAGGAAGATGTGCGCATCGTTTTGTTTATTTTCAGGTATGGTAGTGAAAAAGATCGTTACACGCTTCTGGTCAGCAGAAACATCAGCATGTGTAATGGTGATAAGCGGATCCGTGTTTGCCTCCTGCTGTACAAAGCGTGCTGCGAGCTCTTGAAGTACTGAGACGAGACGTGAGTGATGGTCTGCCATATGCCTTATGTAATGATTATTTCAGTACCTTCAATTACATCCCCTGGAGCAAGATCCGCTTTTGTAGTGACCTGCATCCCAAATTGTTCCGAAACTCTTTGCTGTTTCGTTTGAGGAAGATGTGCGCATCGTTTTGTTTATTTTCAGGTATGGTAGTGAAAAAGATCGTTACACGCTTCTGGTCAGCAGAAACATCAGCATGTGTAATGGTGATAAGCGGATCCGTGTTTGCCTCCTGCTGTACAAAGCGTGCTGCGAGCTCTTGAAGTACTGAGACGAGACGTGAGTGATGGTCTGCCATATGCCTTATGTAATGATTATTTCAGTACCTTCAATTACATCCCCTGGAGCAAGATCCGCTTTTGTAGTGACCTGCATCCCAAATTCTCCATCACTGACCGATGTGACATCAGATTTTGACTGCTGAAGATTGATGATCGTACCTCTTCCAATCTCAATGTCGCGGCGAATGATGCGTACGTTTTGTTTGAGCTTGAGTGTACCCTCTTCTACGCGACCTCCGAGCACGTGCGTGTTCTTCTGTGTACTGAATTCCTTCAATATCTTTGCTTTTCCTGTGGTGATCTCTTCTTCACGCTTCGGTGTTCTGTTCTTAAGCGCAGTGTTGAGCCACTCAGAGAGTTCATAGATGATGTTGAATGTATCGATTTCAACATCAAGCCGTTCAGCAAGCTCGGTTGCTGCGCGTTCAACTTTCACATTGAAACCAACAATAATGGCATTCTCTGTAGCGCTTACATTTTGTACATCAAAAGGTGTGATATCTCCAACACTCGCGCCGATGACACGAACGCCAATACGGTCGGACTCAAATTTGTTCAGCTCATGCTTGATCGCATCAAGAGTGCCGAGAACGTCTGCCTTAATAAGGAGGGGAACAAAGGGAAGTGAAGATTTTTCGAAACGCGCAGTGTTTGCAGTCGTTTCTTTGTACTGTGTTATAAGGTTCTCAGCTTCCTTTTTGGAATTCACGGTTACAAAAGCACTTCCAACCTCTGGAATACCATTGAACCCGACAATGCGAATAGGTTCGGAAAGTGAAGCTTCTTTGATAGTTTTGCCCGTAAAGTCCTCCATAATACGCACGGGAGCAAATACACCGCCGCTCACCACAAATGATCCTGCTTTCAAAGTACCTTCCTTTATGATCATAGTTGCAGTGGTTCCTCTTTTTGTGTCGAGTTCTCCTTCAATGATTGTACCGCTTGCTGAAGCACTACTATCTCCTTTTAGCTCGGCGAGGTCGGCTGCAAGGATAATGAGGTCTAAAAGCTCGTCAACACCTTCTCCGCTTTTTGCTGATATGAGTGCGTAGGGAATGTCTCCGCCCATGCCTTCGATGTAGATTTCGTTTTCGATAAGGCTTGCCTGTGTGCGTGGTACGTCTGCGCCGGGCTTATCGATTTTGTTGATGGCAACAATGTAGGGGATCTCTGCGGTCTTGATGCTCGCAAGCGCTTCAAGAGTCTGTGGCATAACACCATCCTCAGCTGAAACAATGAGTACAGCTATGTCAGCGACATCGGCTCCACGCAGTCGCATTTTTTGGAAAGCAGCATGGCCCGGCGTGTCGAGAAATGTAATTTTTTCATTCGCACCTTCTTTAGTGGTGTGCTGTACCACATATGCAGAAAGGTGCTGGGTAATGCCTCCGGCTTCTTTATCCACTATGTTTGTCTTGCGGATATAGTCTAAAAGCGTTGATTTGCCATGGTCAATATGCCCCATGATGACCACAACGGGAGGACGTTTAGTGATTGTATTTTGTGTAGTCTTATTGTTGGCCATAGCGAATAGTGTAATTCTGATAATGAAAAAAGCCGCGGAGGGCAAAAGGGTGTTGACAATGTAGCATATATTGGCTGTTTCTCAAACGTGAAAATATCCTCGCGTGATCCCTGGAGACTCACACAACCTGGGAGGAAAACAGTCCTAATGGTATATATACAGCACCAGTATGATGTGTCATTATAATCCCCATGTTTTCTTGGCTAAAGAATAAAAGAATCTACCTTGATTTCGCATCTGCTACCCCGATACATCCCGAGGTGCTACAGGTGATGTCTCCCTTTTGGAAAGATCAGTTTGGCAATGCCAGTGCCATACACCAGGAGGGAGTTGCCGCGCGCACTGCGATTGAATCTGCACGCGAGGAATTGGCTTCACTTCTACATGTGCGAAGTTCTGGGATTGTGTTTACGGGAAGCGGTACGGAAAGTAATAACCTTGCTCTCTTGGGGGTGGTGCAAGCGAAGTATGCTGCTGGTGTGCAACATGCGCAGATGGAAATTATCTCCACTAAAATTGAACATGCTTCGGTTCTGGAGACGCTCACATATATAGAGCGTTTGGGTGTGCAGGTAAAATATATTGATACCGATGCTGACGGGCTTATCAATCTGCAGGCCCTGCAGTCAGCTCTTTCGCCGCAGACTGTTCTCGTTACTACAGCTTATGTAAACAGTGAGGTAGGCATTATACAACCTCTGGGGAAGATCAGCCGGATAGTCCGAGAGGCAGAAAAGAAGTGGGGAACACAGATCTTGGTTCATACCGATGCTTCACAGGCACCTTTGTGGCTTTCGTGCGAACTGGATCGCCTTGGAGTGGATCTCATGACACTTGACGCGGGGAAATGTCATGGACCTAAGGGTGTTGGGGTGTTGGCGTTCCGGCATGGTGTTATTATTGCCCCGCACGTATACGGTGGAAGCCAGGAGGGAGGTCTGCGGCCAGGCACAGAAAATACGCCTCTTATTGTAGGAGCTGTTAGAGCATTCGCGCTTGCACAGGAGGGCCACAAAGAGCGTAGCAAGCGCACAGAAACCGTACGTGATATTTTTATTGAAAAACTGCTTGCCCTTGAAGGGATCGTACTCAATGGTTCACGCGAGTATCGTGTGGCAAATAACATCAATATCTCTCTGCCGGGAATTGATTCAGAGTTTGCAGTTATCACACTCGATCAGAAGGGGGTGGGGTGTTCAACAAAAAGTGCGTGTGGTGGAGCAAAAGGAGATGGCAGTAGTGTGGTCAGACTTTTAACTGGAGACGAAAAGAGAGCACGCTCGACCATACGATTTACCCTCAGCGACGCTACAACCATAGCAGAAATCACATATGCCACAGGAGTGCTCCATGAACATATACGCAAGATGCTGAAATACACCGAGGACACGAAATAAGCTCTTCATGCCGCCCTCATACCATGCTGTTGACATGGTCTTTGTTACATTGCAATATGGAGTGAGCGGTATTCGTAGTAGAAGAAAGGAAAGCATTAGACACAGACAGTGAATGAGGCTACTGCGCATAGATGCCGTATAATTACCATACAGTCACGGAAGATAATTGAACTTTATATCATGCCAAATTTTAACAATTTCACCTCGCGGGCGAAGGAGGCGATTCGGAAGGCACATGAACTAGCTATTGAACGGGGACAGAATCATGTGAGTCCAGTACACCTGCTTGCAGCACTTACGATGCAGGACGAGAGCGCGGTTATTTCTGTACTCGATCAGCTCGATATCGACATCATCGCATTTACTGACATGCTCCTTGAGTCTTTGGAGGGTCCAGAAATGAATGTGAACGTCTCGCAGTCGTATCAGCTCTACCTTACTCCTGACCTTGCCAAGGCACTTGAACATTCCGGTGCTATTGCGGAGCAGCTTGGGGATTCTTATGTAGGCGTTGAGCATCTGTTCATGGCTGCTTTGGAGTATCCTGGTCCAGCAATTGAAGTCATGCAACGCGCTGGACTCGATCGGGGTGCAGTTGCAAAGGCCATACAGAGCATCAGGGAGAATAACGTGAGCGACGCACACCAACCGAAGAAATATCGGGCTCTTTCGAAGTATACGCGGAATCTCACCAAAATGGCTGCAGAGAACAAGCTCGATCCTGTTATCGGCCGTGACAGCGAAGTTGGTCGCGTGATTCAGATCCTGTCGCGTCGTTCAAAAAACAATCCGGTACTTATTGGAGAGGCGGGTGTAGGAAAAACTGCTATTGCAGAAGGCCTCGCACAGCAGATATCACAAGGCAATGTGCCCGAGTCTATCAAAGAGAAAGAGATTCTAACACTCGATCTCGGACTTCTTATCGCAGGTACAAAGTTTCGTGGCGAATTTGAAGAGCGATTGAAGGCGGTTATGAAAGAAGTTGAACAAGCGGAAGGAAATGTCATTCTGTTTATTGACGAGCTTCATACGATTGTCGGTGCCGGAGCCTCAGAAGGTTCTATGGATGCATCAAATATGCTCAAGCCGGCCCTTGCGCGTGGAGATATACGCATCATTGGAGCAACCACACTAAAAGAGTACCAGAAGCATATTGAGCGCGATCCAGCGCTTACGCGCCGCTTTCAGCCGGTGTATGTCAATGAACCGGGGCAGGAGGATGCTATTGCAATTCTCCGCGGTATTGCAGAGAAGTACGAACTCTTCCATGGAGTGCGCATAACTGACGATGCGATTGTCTCTGCAGTGAATCTTTCAAGCAGATACATAACTGACCGATTCCTCCCTGATAAAGCCATAGACCTCATTGATGAGGCTGCGTCCGCGCTTCGTATTTCTCTTGAAAACAAACCTGAAGAATTGGTTGCATCCGACCGGGATGTTCGACGGCTTGAGATTGAAAAGGAAGCCCTGAAAAAAGATGAGACAAATGCAGAGACTGCTGCAAAACGGAAGATCCGTGCACGACTTCGCGAGATAGACGCTGAGATTGGCGAATTGCGTGAAAAGACTGCAGCGCTTGAAACCAAGTGGAATAATGAAAAGGAGGCGCTCAACGAAATACGCAGGCTGAAGAAAGAACTCGAGGAAATGCGTCTTGAAGCAGAAAAGGCAGAGGCTATGGCAGATCTTACCCGTGCTGCCGAGATACGCTATGACAGTATTCCATCGCTCGAGCGAGAACTTGATGAGAAGACCAAGCGCCTAAAGAAACTGCAGCGAAGCAGACGGCTCCTTAAGGAGGAGATCACCGAAGAAGACATCGCACATGTTGTCTCGCGATGGACTGGTATTCCTGTTGCGCGCATGCTCGAGGAAGAGGCGAAGAAGCTTTCTCGTATGGAGGAGGATCTTCAGGAGCGGGTGGTTGGGCAGGATCATGCGGTGAAGCTTGTATCTGATGCAGTGAAACGTTCGCGTGCTGGGATTGCCGACCCTAACCGACCTATTGGTTCATTCCTCTTTTTGGGACCTACCGGCGTGGGAAAAACTGAGCTTTCCAAAGCATTGGCAGAGTTCATGTTTGACGACCAGGATGCGCTTTTGCGTATAGACATGTCTGAATTCATGGAGAAGCACTCTGTTTCAAAGATCATCGGTTCACCTCCTGGGTATGTGGGGCACGAGGAAGGCGGTTCCATAACTGAGAAAGTTCGTCACCGACCATATTCTGTTATTCTCCTCGATGAGGTAGAGAAAGCACATCCTGAGGTATTTAATGTACTCTTGCAGGTGCTCGATTCAGGTCATTTGACTGACGCAAAGGGAAGAAAGGTCAATTTCAAGAATACGATCATTATCATGACCTCAAACATTGGCGCTGAACACATCGACCGCATGTCGAACTTCGGTTTCAGTAAGGACCATGGTGAACAGGCGCAATACGTTCAGGCAAAGGACAAGGTTATGGAAAGTCTCAAAAATTATTTCCGTCCTGAATTTCTTAACCGACTTGATGAGATCATTATCTTCGATATTCTCTCACCACAGACCATACGAAATATCGTGGAGATGCAAGTAGAAGAAGTGAAAAAAAGGCTTGCAGGCAAAGACATATTGCTCTCAGTTACTAATGATGTCTATGATTATCTTGCAAAGGAAGGATATGATCCGAAGTTTGGTGCGCGCCCTTTAAAGCGCATCATACAAAGCAAGATATTGACTCCGGTGGCATCAATGATGGTGGGTGAAGGAATGCTTCGTGGGGGTGCGGTACATGTATCTCTGAAAAAGGATCAGCTTTCATTCGATATATCTAAAAAAGGTGGACACAAAGTAATATCTCAGCGGCCCAAAAAGAAAGCAGCAGCAACAGTATGAATAAAAAAACAGCCTCAGTAGAGGCTGTTTTTTTGAGAGAAGAAAATGTATTAGTTTCTCGGATCATAGATCTTGAAAAAGAGTTTCTCAAGAATGAGGTTCGCATCCAGCTCAGTGAAGAGACCTTGTTTCTGAAGGTCTTCAGCTATTGCTTGTGCGTATACTTCAGGAGACCCGGAACCGCAACCGACGCGTTCGATTATTCCTCGGTCATCGGTGAGCTGCACGGTGTAGACATATCCCTGTTCTGCAATAGAAGGACAAGTAGTGATATCAAGTCCTGTATGAACATAGACACTTTCGATATCATTCATTACAAGCAGGGGAGTGGTAGCAGTATGTACCTGTCCAAGATTTTCTGTTCCGGTTTCTTTTGTGCCTTGAGAGAGTAAAATGACTCCAACTAAAAGGAGCAGAAGTACTCCTGAGGCGAGGATGAATTTCTTTTTATTTGAGAGTGAGAAGGGCATCATACGCTAATTGTTAGATAGTAAAGTTGTACTTGTTCGAAACATTGTTGTTCTCAAGAACCTCTTTCACGACATTCTTCGTGTCGATCTCAAACCAGAAACAATGAGAACCTGTTGTGGCCACCGATACATACTCAGAGAGCAATACGGTTGAGGTGTTGTTTGACCATGCAAAGGTTCGGTAGGGTATCGTGAACGTCTTCTGCACGTCTACAGAGCCATCGCATGAGTAGTCCAGATTGAGCTTATTCTCCAGCGTGACTGAGAAGTATTTCTGGAGTTCATCGTAGCTCTGGTCGCGTGAGTATACGCGGGTGAGGTTACCCTTGAATCGGTATTCATTTGCATTGCTCTGCGCTGGCTCGGTTGCCTTCGCAGTTAGGTCAATGGTCAGTTCTTCTTCAGGCTCTGGTTCCGGTTGAGGATTGTCGTTATTGCTATTGCTGTCACTATCGCCGTCATTTTCAACAATAGAGTCAGTAACAGTAGGGGTTTTACCGCCAGGTTTTGGAGTGAAGA
>CBFGXL010000028.1:0-8019 GCA_965652925.1 uncultured bacterium
AGTGTTAACCGTTACACCATAGCCGCCATATATAAAGGAGATACTCCTTTAGTGGGCATAGTTATAACCATTTTTCATTCAAAAGTCGAGAGTGCGGTGTTGCAAGAAAAGTGCTGTACAATGGAAGTGTATGGATCAGGAGTCATTGCTTGTTGCTCTCTTCTTTCTTTTCTTCCTCGGCGCTGGACTGGGCTTTTATCTTGCACATCTTTTCCTATAGTTCGTTCTCCTGCAGGTGGAGTTCCTCTGACTCGTTCTCTTCCTCGTGACCGAATAGTTCATGCGTGTAAGTGATCAGGGCTGTGATCGCAATAAGGCCGATGAGGGTGGAGAGGAATGTTTTCATGAAGTGGTCTTTGTGGGTGGTCTCCTGCAGTTCAGGAATAAGGTCTGAAGCAACGATATAAAGGAGATTGCCAGCCGCAAGGCCGGTAAGAATCCATATATAATCACCGAAATTTACAAATACTATACTTATCGATACTCCAATAAAGATAGAAAGGGCAGAGAAGAAATTATAGAAAAGAGCCTTCTTTTTCGAGTATCCGGCATGGATTAATACGCCATATTCTGCGATCTCCTGAGGAACTTCATGGAGCGCAATGCCAAGAGTAACTGCAATTCCTACAGCTGGATGGATCAAGAAGGCCGAAACGATCACTACGCCGTCTGCGATGTTATGGATAGCGTCCCCTATAAGAAGCATCGACGCGCTTCGTTTCGATTCGTGGGTATCATGCTCATCATCGTCATTGTGGTGATGGTGGAAGGTGCGCAGGAAATGTGAGAGTACATAGAAGCTCAGAAATCCGGTTACGATCGCGACACCGCCAAATAGCTCAGATGCTTCAAGTGTTTCTGGAATGAGTTCAAAAAATATGACTCCAAGGAACATCCCGATTGCTGCCGGGATGATAAACCGGTGCGTGCCTACAAGGTGCCCTTTATTCCCGAAGAAGAAGACTCCCGTGAGGGAAAGGAGGGCGACTATTCCAGCTGCGATAAATGATTCAAACATAGATATACCTTATTGCAAATTGTTTGCAATAAGGTATCATGACCTTATGAAAAGTGCAAATGATGAGGTGTTACAGGAACTGTCAATGCGAGGGTATCGTGTTACAGAAGCTCGAAAAAGCGTTGTGGAGAAACTAAAGTCGGTCACACAGCCAGTGACTATTCAAAGTTTGTGCGCTGCGCTCTCACGTATCGATGAGGCAAGCGTGTATAGGACTGTGCGCTTGCTTCTCCAGGAGGGATTGCTTGAAGAGATACGGGTGGCGGGGAAATTGTCTACGTACGCGCTGTCTCATGGGCACCACCATCATGCGGTCTGTACCGCATGCGGTGCTATGGAACATATCGAGTGCCATTCTCCACAGACTGCAGTTCCGGCATCATTTAAAACCATCACAACGCACGAGGTGACGCTCTATGGGCTGTGCAAGAAATGCGCATAGCTCTATACTGTGGGCATGAAGCTTTTAATCATTAGTTCGCTTCTTTTTATAGCAGCGTACGTTCCAGCTGCTGCTCAGGAGGTGTATCAGGAGCTCAAGGAAATAGTCACTGCAGAAGTACTGGAGGTTCTCTCAGAAGAGGTGCGCCAGATCGAAGGAACGGATACCACCACCCGTGTACAGACCGTGGAGGCGCACATCACCTCTGGCAGCAAAGAAGGAGCTGTGGTTGTTTTTGAGAATGAACTCGTTGATCTTGAACAGGGAGATATCGTCTATCTCAATTATCTAAAGACCATACAGGGTGATGAATACTTCATTTTTAAGGATTTCAAACGCCATTTTGAACTGGGAGTGCTCGTAGTACTGTTCGCAGCCTTACTGATCTTCTTTGCACGGATGCAGGGTGTACGCGCCCTTGTGTCGCTGGCATTGAGTATCGGGGCAATCTTGTTTGTGCTCGTGCCGGCTATCCTCGCAGGGTATGATCCGGCATTGGTGAGTGTAGGAATTGCGGGGTGTATTCTCGCCTTGGTACTTTTTTTAACCCACGGGATCAATGCGCGATCCGTCATTGCGTTCGGGGGCACATTTGCTGCAGTTATTGTCACTTGTTTTATCGCCTGGTTCTTTGTCGATGTTATGAAACTTACTGGTTTCGGCTCGGATGCGTCGGTGTACCTTAACTTTTCAACTAACGGCACGCTTGATTTCGCAGGCCTGCTTCTTGCAAGCATCATCATTGGTATCCTCGGGGTTCTCGATGATGTATCCATTACCCAAGCGTCGGTTGTGCAGGAACTGAAACATGCAAATGAAAAACTCAATGCGCGCGAATTGTATCTCCGTGCCATAAAAGTGGGGAAGGACCATATAGGTTCACTGGTGAACACGCTTGCGCTTGCGTATATAGGCGTGTCGCTTCCGTTGGTCTTGCTTTATGCAACTGCCGATGCCTCTGTTGCACTGTCTCTCAACCAAGAAGTGGTTGCAGCCGAACTCGTGCGGATCATTGTTGGTAGTATTGGTCTTGTGCTGGCTATACCAATCACCACAGTTATTGCGGCCTGGTGGTTTTCAAAGCATGACGTTGACAAAGGTGATGTTGAGTCGCATGGCCATTCTCATGTGCACTGAGGCGATATACTAGTGAATAAATACAAAATTATGCATCCAATAAAAAGTTTTGCCGAGGAATTTAAGAAGTTTGCCATGCGGGGCAATGTCGTTGATCTGGCGGTAGGTATCGTCATCGGTGCGGCATTTCAGAAGATTGTTACGTCGCTCGTGAATAACATCATCACCCCGCTCATCGGCTCGCTCATGGGTGGAGTTGATTTTACTGGCTATGCGGTAACTATCCGCGAATCGCAGATCACCTATGGAGTATTCATCCAGTCCATCATAGATTTCATCATTGTTGCGTTTGCGATCTTCGTCGCAATAAAGGTGATGAATGAGTTCCAGAAGAAAGAAAATCAAAAACCGGATGAACAGAAAGTTGCAGAGCCGAGCGAAGAAGTAAAACTTCTGCGGGAGATACGGGATAGTTTAAAAAAATAGAGAAGAAAAAGTGCGCAGTAAGGCGCTCTTTTTTATACGGAAAACTGAACCAGTGCGTGTGTGTCAAAAAACCTTTTGTACGGCTATTTTTTACTTTTTAGAAAAAATGTTCTCTAAAAATCGTGTTTTCTTACTTTTTTTGACTTATCCACTTACTCACACATCCTTGCATCTTAATTAAAAAAAGAGAAGGTCTATTATTGAGTTATCACTCGCTGGGAGGTATATAAAAAACGAGTGTGTCGATAGGAGGGACACGCTATTTGGTTCCCCATGTTAGCCGCATGGTCATCTATTTAGCTCTCTGATTCGTTTGATCTTTCTTAAAAATGATTGTGCTTGAGGCCCGTAATACATGCCTTAAGTTACTCCACACCACCAATTATTTTTGTGAGAGATCGCCATTACGGCTTCTGGTCCATATCAGAGGTTGTTTATTAGCCCTTACTAATGCATATGTTTACCGAGGTTACAAAGCGAAACGGCACTAAAGTACCGTTCAATCCAGAGAAGATCATTGTTGCAATGCGCAAGGCATTTGTTGCAGAGAATACGCCAGTTGATGACGTTATTCTTCGGCAGATGACTGATCGCGTTGTTGCGAAATTGCAGCTTCTGTTCGAAGGAAAAAGTGAATGTCCGACCGTTGAGATGGTTCAGGATTTTGTTGAGGAAACGCTTATGGAGCGTGGCTATTTCACGGTCGCAAAAGCATATATTCTCTACCGATTCCGACAGACGGAAGTCCGCAAGGATGAAGTTGTGAAAGAGATACAGGAGAACCGGCTCATGATCAAAACTGCAGAAGGGGAAGAGCAGTTCTCGCGTGAAGAGATGCGCAAGTACATTCAGCAGTTCACTACAGGTGTTGAGCAGGACATAGATGTTGACGGGATCCTTACACAGCTGGAACGGGAGGTCTATGACGGTATTTCCACTAAGGAGCTCTCAAAATTGGTAACGCTTGTACTGCGCGCAAAGATCGAACTCGATCCCGCGTATTCCCAAGTTGCTGCCCGGCAGCTCTCTGCGCGTCTTTACGAAGAGGCTATTGCTCCAGACGTAAAATTGAAGGATGCGGACTTCGTACAAAAGTACCGCGAGGCATATGCGAAGAACATAGCCCAGGCAGTTGCTGAAAAGAAGCTTGCCAGCGGAATGCTCGACTTTGATCTGGGGAAAATCGCTGCCGCTATTATGCCGGAACGCGATGATCTCTTCCGCTACCTCGGCGTGGAGACACTCAATGATCGGTATTTCATCCGTGCTGAAGACGGTCGCGTGCTTGAGACCCCACAGTTTATGTGGATGCGTGTAGCCATGGGGCTCGCGCTTGAAGAGAAAGAAAAAGAGGCTCGTGCTATCGAGTTCTACGAAGTAATGTCAACGTTACGCTTTGTGCCATCTACTCCTACGCTGTTCCATGCGGGTACGCCGCATCCACAGCTCTCAAGCTGCTACCTCAACGTGGTGGAAGACGATCTCAATCATATTTTCAAGGTGTTCGGAGACAACGCGCAGCTGTCGAAATGGGCAGGGGGTATTGGTACGGCGTGGAGCAAGCTTCGTGCTACCGGTGCTTTGATCAAGACTGCAGGCATTACCTCGCAGGGAACTATTCCGTTCTTGAAAATCGCCAACGATGTGACGGTTGCGATCAACCGGTCAGGACGCCGCCGCGGTGCGACGTGTGTGTACATGGCGAACTGGCACTATGACTTCCTGGACTTCTTGGAGCTCAAGAAAAACACGGGAGATGAGCGTCGTCGCACGCACGACATGAATACCGCTTCGTGGGTATCCGACCTCTTCATGAAGCGCGTGAAGGAGGATGGCGACTGGACTTTGATGTCACCTGACGAAGCTGTGGATCTCACTGAGACATATGGAAAGGAATTTGAGGAGCTCTATATAAAGTATGAACAGATGGCAGAACGGGGAGAGATCAAACTCTCGAAGAAACTGAAAGCGCGTGAATTGTGGAAGAAGCACATCAGTACACTTTTTGAGACCGGTCACCCATGGATTACATTCCAAGATCCAAGCAATATCCGTTCTCCGCAAGATCATGCAGGGGTGGTGCACAACTCAAACCTTTGTACGGAGATCACCCTCAACACGTCTGCAACCGAGACTGCAGTATGTAACCTCGGCTCGGTAAACTTCGCTGAACACATTACTAACGGAGCATTCGACACTGAAAAAGTGAAGGCAACTGTCGCCATCGCCATGCGCATGCTCGACAATGTAATTGATCTCAACTTCTATCCAACCAAAGAAGCGCAGTACTCAAACATGAAGCACCGTCCGGTTGGACTCGGCATCATGGGATTCCACGATGCTTTGTACGCACTTGATATCAACTTTGCTTCAGAAGAATGTGTTACTTTTGCCGACAGCTCAATGGAAGTGGTTTCCTATGCTGCAATTCTCGCTTCAACCGAACTGGCGCGGGAACGAGGAAGCTATGAAAGCTTCCCAGGCAGCAAGTGGGATCGAGGACTTTTGCCGGTTGATACCATCAAACTCTTGGAGGAGAATCGCGGCATGTCAACAACCGTCGATACCAAAGAGACACTCGACTGGACTCCTGTCCGCGAAGCGATCAAGAAATATGGTATGCGTAACAGTAACTGTATGGCCATTGCTCCAACTGCGACTATCTCAAATATCGCAGGATCAGTGCCGGGTATCGAACCGATCTATAAGAACATCTATGTAAAGTCCAACATCTCAGGAGATTTCATTGTGGTCAATGAAGCGCTTGTTAATGACCTTAAGAAGCGGGGCATGTGGAACAAGGAGATGCTCGATACGCTCAAGTTCAATGATGGCTCCATCCGTCATATCCCAGGAATTCCGCAGGAGCTGAAGGAGAAATATCGCGAGACATTCGAAATCGATATGAAGTGGCTCGTGAAGGCTGCCGCAAGCCGCGGCAAGTGGATCGACCAGTCGCAATCGCTTAACATCTTCTACGCGGGAACTTCTGGAAAAGAGATCAGCGATCTGTATCTGTACGCATGGGAGATGGGTGTGAAGACCACCTACTATCTCCGCTCACTTGGTGCCTCTCAGGTAGAAAAGTCTACGATAAATGCTGCTGGTACGCAGCTTCGCAAGAAGCATGATGAGGAAGGAAGCAGTCCGGCTCCAGAGGCAGTTTCACACGAAGCTGCGCCCATAGTGTCGCCGCTTGCAACACCGTCGCCTATTCAAAAAGAACAGATAGACGCCGCAAAAGTTGCGCAGATTGTAGCTCCTACTCCGGCTATGATGGGACAAATCAAGTTGCATGTTGCAGAGGATGCAGTGTGCGAGTCATGTCAGTAAAGAAAAAGAGAAATCTACAGTGGTGTGTATTGTTAAGATAAAAATTGGGAAGAGGTAGGGTATACTGAAGAGTACAGAAGAGGCGCCTGGCAGGGATTGTGTAACGCGATACGCAGTCCCCGCCAGGCGCCTCTTGCCCCCTCTGCATTTCCATTGCGTGTATGGTTGCACCCCTTTTGGTATCCCTTTACAATACCCGTTACCAACAACGTGAGCTTATTCATCTAAACTATTTCTATGGAAAAGAAAGGAATCATCAACAACTCATCGACTGATCCCAATAAGATCCTGCCGATGAAGTACAAGTGGGCCCGTGAACACTACAAAGCAGGTGTCGCAAATAACTGGACTCCTGAGGAAATCTCTATGCAGCTTGATATCGAGCTCTGGAAAAAAGAGGGGGGACTAACTCCCGATGAGCGCCGCATGATTTTGTGGAACCTCGGGTTCTTCTCAACTGCAGAATCACTTACTGCCAACAACCTCGTACTTGCGGTTTATAACCATGTAACGAATCCTGAAAGCCGTCAGTATCTTTTGCGTCAAGCGTACGAGGAGGCAATTCACACCGATACTTTCATCTACTGCTGTGATTCACTCGGACTTGATCCTGATGAGATTTACAACATGTATGAGACTATCCCATCGATCAAGGCAAAAGACGACTTTGTGGTGAACTTCACGAAGTCAGTATTTGATCCAAACTTCAAGACTGATTCGCTTGAAAATATCCAGAAGTTCGTACACGATCTCATCGGCTTTTACGTCATCATGGAGGGTATCTTTTTCTACGCGGGCTTCGCGATGATGCTCTCATTGAAGCGACAGAACAAAATGCCGGGTGTGTCTGATCAGTTCCAATACATCCTTCGCGATGAGTCTATCCACCTTGCGTTCGGTATCGACCTTATTAACACCATCAAAGCCGAGAACCCAGAAGTCTGGACGCCTGAGTTCATTGCTGATATTACAACAAAAATAAAAAAGGCGGTTGAGCTTGAACAGGCGTATGTGGACGACGCTATGCCCAAAGGCATCTTGGGTCTCAATCCGACGAGTGTGAAGGAGTACGTGCAGTACATCGCAGACCGACGATTTGAACGCTTGGGACTTCCGGTGCAATACAATACGCAAACCCCATTCCCGTGGATGAGCGAGGTGATCGACATGCCGAAGGAGAAGAACTTCTTTGAGACGAAGGTTACCGAGTATAAGACGGGCGGAAGCTTGGAGTGGTAAAAGTTTTCCTCCAAAATTGAGCGCCTGCTTTGTCAGGCTACGAAAAAAGACCCTCACTGTACAGCAAGTACACCTCGGGTCTTTTTTCTTGCCTTCCGCGCATCCATCTCAATTATGGAGGAAAGTTCTATTAATTTTTTTGCTTTAGAAATCTATTTTTTGAGCTTTTTTACTTTTCAAAAAAATGTTCTGTAAAGAACATATTTGCTTATCTTTTTCACACATTCACCTCCCCAAAGTCTCTCACGCCTTAATTTAATTGCCACCACCAGATAAAATAAAAATGCCTCCAGAGGAAGCATGTTTATCAACAATGTAATCCTACCCCTCTGATAGGCGTTAAACAATAGGATTATCAACAACTCCTTAAATGACAGAAACAATCATTCTGATCCTAGCCTTAGCATTACTCAACCGACGCTAA
>CBFGXL010000029.1:0-7616 GCA_965652925.1 uncultured bacterium
TGGTGTTGAAAGAAGCATACGCCCCTTACCAAACTTTACCGGGTAAATCTCTGTTGCCTTGATGTACAGGCGTCGACCTGGTTTTGATACTCGCTTTACGCCACGAATGTGGTGATCTCCCTTGGTGTCGTACTTCAAAGTAACTTCAAGCGTCTTGGTGACCTTCTTCCCCTCCTTCTTTGCGTCAACGATGTATCCCTCTGCTACAAGCTTGTCTGCAATTGCATGCTTAAGCTTTGAGTATGGGAGTGATACATTCTTCTTCCCTACCATGCCAGCGTTTTTCAGCTGAATGATGAAATCTCCAACTGTATCTCCTACCATGATGATTTCTTAATACCTGGTATATGTCCCTCATTTGCTCCCTCGCGGAAACAGATTCGGCAAAGGTCAAAGTCGCGCATGTAGCCTCGCTTTCGTGCACACTGGTTGCATCGGCGGACAACACGAGACTTGTACTTTGGTTCGCGCATGGCGCGCAAAATAACTGACTTTCGTGCCACTGTTATGTGTCTTAAGTTGTTTGGAGCTGTCTCACCTAGAATCGGTGACAAATCTCCCTAATAATCCGGCTAAAAACAAGGATTGCTTTTGCCTTCACGTATACGTTTTAAGACGCTTTCCGTTGCGTTCTCTCGCTTCAGAGAGAAGGAATCGGTGCGTTTGTAATTCATTTATAAAAGTGAATCTGCGTATATCGCTACGGGGCCTAGAATACCAGAGTGTGGCTTAAAGTCAACATTTTATAGATACTGAAAAATTGACTTATGCAAGGAGATATGTCATAGTTCCCGACAGGAAGCACCCCATCAATTCTACTTCAGTGGAGGCATAGCATATGAGCGTACCACAACACAGCTCGGAGCTTGCCAAGCTCGAGAAGGTGATCAAACGGCTCATCGCCAAGGACCTGAAGATGACTCAGGCGATGTACCACGACCACAACGGCTATAAGCAGGAGCTCGAAGAGCTCAGCACTAACTACTATGGGCTCTGGAGCCCGCAGGAGGAGCGCACCATCGCTTATTTCACCGCCGAGATCGGCAGCCGGCTGCGGCGCCTGAAGGATCATCTGCAGGAGAAAGGGAAACTGGAGGGCTAGAGAATACAAGCTCATCGAAGAAAAAGCTCTGCTTTTTCTTCGATGGGCTTTTTCTGTTCTGCACAGTCAAAAAGCGCGGCCCTATGGGCCGCGCTTTTTGTTGTTACTTTTTGCGAAGTTATTTTGCTGCTTCAGCCTGCAATGGCAAGCCGATATGGCGGAGGAGTGCCTCTGCCTCTTTCTTACTCTTTGCAGAAGTCACGATCGTGATCGCGATTCCGAATACATCCCTGATCTCTTCATTTACTGTCTCCGGGAAGATAGTGTGTTCAGGAATGCCGATGGTCATGTTTCCCATCTCATCGATGGCAGTTGTCTTCAGACCGCGGAAGTCGCGCGTCTGTGGCAGTGCCACGTGGATGAGCTTGTCGAGGAAGCTGTGCATGCGGGCACCACGGAGTGTTACCTGGTAGCCGACGATCTCGCCTTGTCGCAGTTTGAATGAAGCAATTGACTGCTTCGCTGGACGAGGGCTGGCCTTCTGGCCAGTTATCTGTGCGAGCCGGTCTTCGATGAGCGCAAGCTTCTGCTTGTCGTCGATCTTTCCTACGCCTGTTGCGACGATGACTTTCTCTATGCGAGGAGCCTGCATAGCGTTTTTATATCCGAATGTGTCCTTCATTGACGCGTATGCGCCCTTTAGAACCTCCTTCATTGATGTGTTTGTTGCCATACTTAGATTTTCTTACCTGAAGGACGTGCAACACGGACCTTCTTTGCCTTATCACCTTCTTTCTCGACCGTGTAGCCTGCACGAACTGCTTTGTCTCCCTCTACAAGAGCAACATTCGATACATCAATCGGCATGCTCTTTTCGATGATCTGCCCCTGTGAACGGACGCGACGGCTCTTCTGGTGGCGAGTTGCCACATTGATACCGTCAATGACGACCTTCCCGACTTTTGGCAATGCCATAAGAACGGTGCCGGTCTTCCCCTTGTCCTTGCCTGCGATCACTTTGATCTTATCTCCTTTTTTGATTTTCATATGAATTTCTAATTAAGAAGATTAAACAACCTCAGGTGCGAGAGAAACGATCTTCTGGAAACCTGCTTCGGCGATCTCACGAGGGATCGGTCCAAATACACGGTTTGCCTTTGGTTCTTTCTTCTCTTTGTCGACGATCACGACCGCATTATCGTCGAAGCTCACGTATGAGCCATCCTTGCGGCGATATGCTTTCTTCTGTCGGACAACGACGCCGCAAACGACATCCTTCTTCTTCACCATCTTGCGAGGCTCAGCGGTCTGGATAGAGAGAATGACAAGCTCTCCAAGCTCTGCATAGCGCTTCTTCGATCCGCCAAGGACCTTGAATACGCGGCCGATCTTTCCGCCCGAGTTATCGGTTATCTTTACGATTGATTGTGGTTGGATCATATGCCTTTATGCTTTAACGAGCTCAAATCGCTTTCGCTTTGAGATCGGACGTGTCTCTTTAATTTCGACCAATGCTCCCACCTGTGCGGTATTACCCTTGTCATGCACGAGGTATTTCTTTGTGCGACGCATGTACTTCTTGTACTTTGGATGCTTCACATAGCGCTCCACAGCAACCGTACAGGTGTCGATCATCTTGCTTGCAACAACCGTACCCTTCAGAACCTTTCCGTTGGATGTTGGTGTTGATGTTGTTTCGTTGGTAGTCATAGATTTCTAACTATGCGCTCTTAGATGCGTTGCGCGTACGTGCAGTAAGCTCTGTGAAGCTGCGGGCGATCTCCTTCTTTGCAGCGCGCACAGCGCGTACATTGCGTGTACCTGCTCCAGCAACACCGAAACGGAATGAGCGAACTTCTTCTCGCTTCTCCTTGATGTATTCTGCAAGAGCTTTTTCATCCTTCTTGCGGATTTCTTTCATTGTACTCATATGTACTTTTTGCTTACTTACACGCGCGTCTCTTCGCGGCGGACGAACTTAGCCTTAAGCGGCAACTTCGCAGCTGCCTTGCGCATAGCTTCTTTCGCGACGTCCTCAGAGACACCGTCTACTTCGAATAAAATACGACCGGGGTGTACTTCGAACATGAAGTACTCTGGATCACCTTTACCTTTACCCATCGGCACTTCAGCTGCCTTCTTCGTCACCGGACGGTCCGGGAAGATGCGGATCCACACCTTGCCAGTCTTGCCAAGGGTTCGTGAGATCACGCGACGAGCAGCTTCGATCTGATTGGACTTCACGCGTGATGGCGTTGTCGCCTTCAAACCGTATGAGCCAAAAGACACGCTTGTACCGCGAGTGTCTGGGTTATTGAGACGCTCTTCGCTCAGGCGCCCCACTTGCCACTTTCGGTGTTTTACTTTCTTTGGGAATAACATAAGCGATTATTTAAGCGTTTCTAGTAGTGCGGCGCTGTGCAGGGTTGTGTTCTTCATCCTTGTTGCCCTTTCGATTCTCGAACACATCGCCACGGTAGATCCAGACCTTAACGCCGATAACTCCGTATGGGAGTATTGCGCGCTCGCGAGCAAAATCAATATCTGCACGAAGCGTCTGGAGTGGGATTCGACCTTTCTTCAGCTCCTCGCGGCGAGCCATGTCAGCTCCTCCGAGTCGTCCAGACATAATGATGCGGACTCCCTGGACATCGCGGTTTGCCATTACTTTTTCAATAGTCTGCTTCATCACGCGGCGGAATTGCATGCGCTTTTCAAGGCCCTCTGCAACCATCTGCGCAACAATAGCAGCGCTTGATTCAACTGAGCGAACTTCTTCGATGTCGATCTTGATCTCAGGCTTTTCTGAGAGCTTGAGCGTTCGCAAAAGCATATCGATATCCTTGCGAAGCTTTGTTGCTCCTTCTCCTGAACGGCCGATGATAAGACCTGGTCGCGCAGTCTTAATGAGAATGCGGAGCACCTTTTCATCGCGCTCGATCTCGAACGCATCAACAGCCATGCCCTTGAGCTTCTTCAGCAAGAACCGGCGTATTGCGTTGTCAGTGCGGAGATACTCGCGGTACTGCTTTGGATTTGCAGCGAACCAGCGGCTTCGCCAGTCGCGGTTGATCCCGAGGCGCTGTGCGTATGGATGTGCTATGTGTGTCATATGATTTCCGTACGGTTATTTCACACCGAGTTCAACGGTGATGTGGCTGTTTCGCTTCTTGATCTGCGAAGCGCTACCGCGTGCGCGCGGCATGAATCGCTTGATCACAGTACCCTTGTTCACAGCTACTTTGCTGATAATAAGCTTGCTCGTATCAATGCCAGCATGCTTTGCATTTGCTTCTGCTGAACGAACAACCTTTGCGAACGGCTCTGCTGCACGCTTGTCAATAAACTGAAGTGCGGACAGTGCGTCTTTTACTTTCTTCCCTCGAACGAGGTCTGCAAGAAGGCGAACCTTTCGTGGAGACTGTCGGTAGTTTTTGAGTTCTGCTTTCATATGCTCCATTATTTAGCGGTTGTTGTCGCTGCCTTTGCGGCCTTCGCTGCTGCGACTTCAGCCTCCTTCTTCTTCACGTCGAGCTCCTTCTGCATCTTTCCTCCGTGTCGGCGGAACGTCTTTGTTGGTGAGAATTCACCGAGGCGATGACCAACCATATCTTCAGTAACGAGCACATCGATGTGTGTGCGACCGTTGTGTACGCCGAAGATAAAGCCCACCATTTCTGGCGAGATCACCGCATCACGTGACCATGTTTTGAACACTGCCTTGTCTGCTGGCTTCTTGACAGAGATCTTCTTCAGCAGCTTCTCGTCAACGTATGGTCCTTTGTATAGTGATCGTGACATAAAGTTTTTTCTGACTTTTCTGCAACATCACGCAGCGTATACACCGTATACAGATATCCCAACTTCGCAAAAAGCGCTGTTTGAATATGCATCGGTGCGACACTCCGGAGGATGTTCAGAAAACTCAACTGGTAAATTGAGTACACGCTAAAAAAGCGTAACTCTGAATGTTCCCCAACTTCGCAAAAAGTAACGGTTGTATGTCTCTTTGTTAGATACGCAAAGAAACAATACGAGGTTTGGAACGTGCGCTATAGTACGGGAAATAAGGCGATAAGTCAATAAAATAGCGTCTCCCCGTGAGAAGGGAGACGCCGTTGGCTGGGTCAGAGCAGCATGGAATGTTTGTGTATGTCCTATTCGGCAACGAACTTTCGCACCCGTTGCCTGTCTGCCGAGACTGCTGCCTCGACGCTCCAGACGCAATCACCTCAGTACCTCACTTGGTCAAAAAGGTGTTCTCACGCTGCTAAAGTGGCTTTCGGACACGCTATTCCTATGCAGAAGCATCATACCGTCCCTCCCTTCAAAGTTCAATATATCGTGGTATGCTCAAAATATGGCTAAAAATCGTGGAAAAGAACATACAACGCTCACCGAGACCGCGGAAGAAGTAGTGTCTGTTTTACGGCTTATACCCGGCATAAAGATGATCGCCCCAGGCATTATCAACCAAAATGCACGAGGGAGCGCCGGAAGTCGGTTTGTGACCGTGGTCTATACGCAGGCCGGTTTTGAGCTTATTGTGACCGGTCAAGGCGTGCAAAAAGTGGCCGTCCACACGGAAACAGACCCAAAAGCTATAGTTGAAGCCCTGAAATCGTCAAAGAAACTCCGTGCTTTCAGTTTCAAAGAACGAGAACGCAAACCTGGTGTTTAAAAAACAAATTAAATTGATAAGAAATCAGACTCGAAATCTGAAGATGGAAGTGCTAACTGCTGGTCAGTTGGATTCTCATTTGAAGTTGCGAAGTTGAGACTGTACAGCTGTAAGTCATAGAAGCCTTCAGTTATTGGATCGTATTCGACTGTAAGTGTGAAGGTTTCAGTTTCTCCCTCGCTCACCAAGAAGCGGGTACCATCAATGTCAGCTGTTGAAGAGAGAGCTGCTGTTGTTGTACCAGTTACAACCGGGTTTCCATTGCCATCCTCCACAGTAAAGTTGACTCCTGCTGTCCCCATTGTAGTTCCTGAAACAGCAGTCTTGTTGATCCAAAGATCAGACTCAAATGCAGTTACGTCAAACTCAATGGCGAATACACCCTCGTCATCTGTGGTTATACCATCATTGTTTTCCTTCAGAGTTTCAGTCACTGAGTTTAACTCAAGGATAGCCCCCGAGGTTTGAAGGACATGAGTATCTCCACTAACACTCCCTTGTATGGATACCTGCTCACCATTGTCTTCCCTAATTCCGATTAAACCCTCTGATAAAAATGAAAAACTTACTAATTGTCCTGATTCATAATTTCCGTTTTGGGCCTTAAATTGAATCTCCAGAGCAAATTGATCCGTTGTATTTCCCTCGACTATTTCCGATAAGTCAAAATAAATATCATCATCATTGATTACCCCTAAATAGGAATTCCCGCCAACTGAGAGAGTCGCTGAACTGAAGATGTTGGCACCAACTAATTGCGGATCAGACTGAAAACCAATAGTGAGACCTTCAACAATTGAATTTGCCCCGCCCACATTCGAGATATCGAAAGCGAATACTGATGTAGAGTCGGAAATCTCATCTCCATCTACGCCGATAGTAGTTGCATCTGGACTATCCGCAGAATCAAGGATAAATAATTCTGTATCCCCTGCATTTTCCAAATTGATTGTTCGTGTCACGCCATTACCTTCATAGAATACAGTGTAGGAAATCTTCTCAGACGATAAATCAGCAGGGAAAACCAGCTCGAAATCTCCAGGGAAACTTAATCCTGAGCTAAGACGTGCTCGCATATCAGCACTGTAGATTAGACCTGAGGATTCCTTGACTAGTGAAATTTCCATCTCAGAACCATCACTTACTTTAGCGACTAGACTTAATTCCGAAGGTATTGTCACTCCATCAGGCAGACCGAGAAGTGTAATTGCAATCTTCTGAGGGTCAAGAGGATAATTCGCAATTACTGTAAAATTATTACCCATCCCATCCATATCAAGAGTCAAAGGAGCAGGAACAACTGTCGAGGGCTTTGAACTTCCTCCGCCACCTCCTCCACCTCCAGATTTTTTCTTTTTAATTACAGCTGGAGTACTAGAACTAGAATTTTTTGATATAGATGCTCCCAGCACTGCAGGCGACTGCCCCAACTGTGCCAAAAGAAATTGCACCCTTGCTTGCAATAGAACAACTAATTGTTGCAAAAGTTGAATTCGCTGATTTTCTAATTCTTGTGGAGTTGCCCCTAGAGAAATCGTAGGCATTAATACAAGAATAATTAATAGAATGGCAAAAGCTTTTTTCATGTCCAAGAGTTATTGCTAAGTTAAACTACAATCCATTATTTACAGTCGAATGTCAACATTTGTAAAAATGTATTCATCCGTACTCTCGAAGCACTGCAGGTTGTTTTATTCCACCTGTCACAAGTTACTAACTATAATTGTTCGCTTTGCTCCAATTCTAGTAAGAACACCTTCCTTACAGGAACTGTACACTTTGTCGATTTTTCTCGTAATCTCGAAAATATCAGTCAAAGTCTTGCGGAAATTCCAAGTATTCACTTCCTCACCTCGAGGACACAAGCGATCACGCACAAAGCAGGGTCGCCCA
>CBFGXL010000030.1:0-6494 GCA_965652925.1 uncultured bacterium
GCGGTATAGAGGACAAGAAAAAGGCCGAAAGCTTTGCTTCCGGCCTTTTTCGTTTTAATCAATTTCTTTTGCAGCGTAGGTTGCCGGTGCGTTCTTTAGGTACTGCTGGAGTTGTTCTCTTGTGAGGAGACCTTTCTGGGCGCCGATGTATTGGACAACAGACATGGAATTGATAGGGCCCCATGCGAGTGCTTCGCTCGGCGTCAAACCAAGTGCTATTGCAGACGTGAATGTAGAAGCAAAGGCATCTCCGGCACCTGTGCGGTCCACTGGATCAGCAGGGTCAGGATACATTGGCATGTGCCAAGCCTGGTCGTTCTCATCAACGACGTACGCTCCATTCGGTCCATCGGTTATGACGGGGAGTTTTGGTCCGAGCTTTTTGAAGTCACGCAGAAGGGTAGGGATGTGCTGTTCAGTTGTCTTCAGGATCGTCTGAGCCTCTTCTTTGTTGCAGAAGAATATTTCTGTTGCCTCGTACACCTCCTGCAACTTTTCAGCTCCCAGTTTGATCTGGAACGTCCCTGGCTGAAACACTAATTTGGTCTCGGGATGTTCACGCACATATTTGGCGATCTCGAAGTGGTGTGGAAGACCATGTTCGCCGATTGATGAGAAATAAATGAAGCGCGGGGGCTTTTCGAAATTTGGAAGAAGGTAGGGGAATTTCTCATGCTTGATGAGGATGGTTCGTTCTGGACCATAGCGGAGCACATAATGATAATTGGTTATCTTTCCTTCGTATACTTTGACGAAGTCAGTATGAACTCCTTCCTCACGGAGCGCCTGCAGGCAGTCATTTCCGTAGCGGTCATGACCAACGCTTGAAATAAGCGCCGATTGCAGGCCGAGGCGATGTGCAGAAACGGCTGCATTTGGGGAGTTTCCAACTGCATTTATGACTGTAACGTTCTCGTACGGTATCTTCTCCCCGAATCTCATCTGGAGGGTCTTCCGGCCTGTATCGAGGTCGATGGATACATCGGCATCATCTTTGGAGAGTTCAATGAATGCATCAATAACCAGATCACCAATAGCCACAAAATCATATTGTAAAGACATATATGAAAGTATAACAGAGGGGCAAGGAGAGCATTGAGCTTTCCCCAAATTATGATATGGTATTCGCACTATGACAGTAAAATTAGACGTTACACAAAGAACTACTCGTGCTGAGGCGGTACGCAAAGCTGGTAATATCCCAGCCGTGGTATACGGACCCAAGCAGGAGCCGCTCTCGATTTCTGTAGACAAAAGCATATTTGAGAAGCTTCTGAAGGAAGCAGGTGAATCAACGATCATTAATCTGGTTGGGCTTGGAGAGGAGCTCGAAGTACTGGTGCATGATGTGGCATTCAATCCTGCAAAGGGGGGTGTTGAGCATGTGGACTTCTACGCGATTGAGAAGGGTAAAGAGATCACAGTGCATGTTCCGCTAGAATTCATCGGAGAGGCACCTGCCACAAAAACTGGCGGCTCACTGACGAAAGTGCTCCACGAGATCGAGGTAACCTGCAAGCCGAGTGCTTTGCCACAACACATTGAAGTTGATGTCAGCGGATTGGACACGTTTGAGAAGCAGATCCATGTGAAGGATCTCGTTGTCCCGAATGGAGTGAAGGTGGAGAATGACAAAGAAGAGGTGGTGGCGCTTGTTCAGGAAGTACAGGAAGAACCGGAACCGGAAGCAACACAAGTTGATATGGATGCGGTTGAAGTGGAGGCAAAAGGAAAATCTGAAGAGGGAGAGGCCGCAAAAGACTAAATTGAAGATATCAAGAAAACACCCGCTCATGCGGGTGTTTTCTTGAATTTCAGAATGGTATACTAGACTTCCATGTTGCGATTTTGTCATATAGCCCTCTTTCTTTTTGTTGTGGCTTTAGCATCTGCGTATCCCACTGAAGCAGCTTTAGCTCAAAATCCAAACCTCACCCCTGAACGGCGTGCTGAGCTTGAAGCGCAGTTAAAGGAACTCGAACAGGAAATGGCACAGACCCAAACTGCCATTGATTCGCTCTCCTCTCAAGGCAGAACGCTTGAACGTGACATTGCTATCCTGGACGGGGAGATCAAGAAAGCAAAACTCCAGGTCAAGGCAACGGAGGTGGAAATAGCACAGCTCTCAGACGGCATTGTAGATCGGAACGATACCATCGGTGAGCTCGAGGAGAAGATGGATCAGAATTTGCATTCTTTGAGTCAGATAATTCGGAAGACCTATCGTTTTGATGAATATACCTTATCGGAAGTAATACTTTCTGCAGAGAGTTTTTCTGATTTCTTTGTTGATGTGAGCGACTTTACCTCTCTCCGTAAAGCGATGCGAGACTCCTATGAGAAGCTTCGGACTATTCGTACTCAGACTCAGGAGGAGAAAGAAGGTCTGCAAGGGGCGCTCACGAGCACGCAAGTCTTGCAGTCTGCCTTGAAACTTGAACAGAAGAAGGTTGAAGAAAAAGAAGCGGAGAAAAAGCAGCTGCTAGCTGAGACTAAAGGCCAGGAAAGTCTGTATCGAACGCTTATGTCCGCACAGCAACAGACTGCCGCACAGATTCGGGCAACTTTGTTCCCTTTGCGAGACACCGAAGGCATCCCGTTTGGTGAGGCGGTAAACTACGCAAAGACAGCAGCCCAAAAAACAGGCGTCCGTCCGGCATTGATACTTGCTATCTTGTCCCAGGAATCGGATCTCGGTAAGAATGTGGGGCAGTGCCTGATGACTGACCTTAAAACTGGGGACGGCAAAGGAAAGAACACAGGGACACCCTTCAGCGGAGTTATGAAAGTCCCGAGAGATACGGTTCCGTTTGAACGCATCACTAAAGCACTCGGAAAAGACTGGAGCACAACCCCGGTGTCGTGCCCGCTTCCTGGAGGGTATGGCGGAGCAATGGGACCGACACAGTTCATCCCTTCAACATGGGAGCAGTATGAGGGGCAAATCGCGAACCTCCTTGGAGTGGAAGCAACCGACCCATGGAATCCTCTCCATGCAATAACCGCTACTGGATTGTATCTTCAGGGCGGCGGAGCTGCGGGAGGAAGTTATCTTGCTGAACATACTGCTGCGGCGCGGTACTACGCAGGAAGCAATTGGGCTACTGCAGGACAGAATTATGCCAACAGCGTTATGTCAAAAGCTGCGGCTTTCCAAAGAGATATAGACTTCATCAGTAATAATTAGCCCTACGGCATCTAGCCGTCGATGGCTTGTCAGGAAAAGTATTTCTGGTATAGTAACTTCCCATGAAAACAGACATTCACCCAGAAAATTACCGACTCGTGATCTTCCACGATAACTCAAGTGGTACCCGTTTTCTCGTTGGTTCTACCGTTGCTACTGAAGGTACGGACAAGTGGGAGGATGGCAAGGAGTATCCGATCGCTTATATTGACGTCTCAAGCGCATCACATCCGTTCTACACTGGACAGGAGAAAGTGATGGATACCGCAGGACGAGTAGAACGCTTCAAGGCCCGGGCATCACAGGCAAAGAAGAAATCAGCGTAAGGAATACAGTACAAAGAGGCGGCTTAAAGTCGCTTTTTTGTGTGCTACTATCAATGCAACTATGGAATTCGACGAACAAAAACTTCAGGAATATAAAGATAATCACAAGACGCAGTTCCTGGCGTCGCAGTTTGAAGCATTCCTCGTGAAGCTTGAAGATGCTCAGGCGCTTGCTTCATCTGATCCTGAAATGGCAGAGCTTGCAAAAGAAGAGATCGAAACCATTGAAGGGCAGCTCTCAGCTATGTATGCAGAAATGGAATCCATCATTGAGGCCTCCAAAGAAGAAGAGGCAAAGCCGTATGGAATTGTTCTTGAAGTGCGTGCGGGGGCAGGGGGCGATGAGGCTGCGCTTTTTGCACAGGAGCTTGCACAGATGTATCTGCGGTATGCAGAAAAACAAGGTTGGCAGAAGACAGTGACCTCAGAATCTTTTGCATCTAGCGGAGGATATAAAGAAGCTTCGTTTGAAATACTGCATCCTGCTGTCTATGACGCGTTGCGCTATGAAACGGGAGTCCATAGAGTGCAGCGCGTACCCGTAACAGAAAAGGCTGGGCGCATCCACACCTCAACGGCATCTGTTGCCATTTTGCCACTGCGCAAAAAGCCGACCATTGAAGTTTTTCCAAGTGATATTGAAATGGAGTTTTCACGTTCAGGAGGAGCCGGTGGGCAGAACGTCAACAAGGTGGAAACAGCAGTGCGTCTCATCCATAAACCCACTGGTATTGATGTTCGCAGTCAGTCAGAGCGCTCCCAGCTGAAGAATAAAGAAAAAGCCATGGCAATTCTTATTGCAAAGCTTGAAGCGCTGCATGAAGAAGAGCAAGCCAAAAACCATGCGGATACCCGTAAGAATCAGATCGGTACCGGTGATCGATCGGAAAAGATCCGCACATACAACTTCCCACAAAATCGCATTACCGATCATCGCATCAAAGAGTCTTGGCACAATATTGAAGGTATATTCGCCGGAAACATTGAGGATATGATTGATGCCCTCAAAAAAGCTGCAGCTTCAGACGCGTAAACCCGGGATTGCCTCGGTCCGTATCGTGTGGTAGTATTGGCCCCGCTTGTAACCGGACCATCTGGTCTAGCTTACAATCTCCAGACACCTACAAAACTGTCGATAAGGCTCGTGTGGCTCCAGTGCCACCTCGATGTATCCTTATACACCAGTTTATTAGTTAACAAGGACAGTTTGGAACAGTAAATATCTTACGCATGTCACAAAACAATTCATCGCTCATTGAACGACTTTTCAATGCGGGAGCGCATTTTGGTTTCACCAAGAGCCGCCGTCATCCGACCGTTACCCCATACATTTTTGCAAATAAACTCGGTACGGACATCTTCGATCTGGAGCAGACCGCTGCGCTCATTGAAGACGCTAAGCAAATGCTTAAAGAAGCGGGGGAGCAAGGCAAGACTGTGCTCTATGTTGGTACTAAGGACGAAGTTGCTGCTGTAGTACGCGAATATGCTGCAAAGGCTGAGATGCCGGTTGTGGTCAACCGATGGATCGGTGGCATTCTCACTAACTTCAGTGAGATTCGCAAGCGAATTGAACGATTCAAAACACTTGTATCTGAACGCGAATCAGGCGAGCTTGAACGTAAGTATATAAAGAAGGAGCGTGTAGTGATCGGACGTGAGATCGACAAACTTGAGTTCAACTTTGGCGGTATTCAGAAAATGGATCGCCAGCCGCACATTCTGCTTGTTGTTGACCCTCGCCATGACTTCATTGCAGTAGAGGAGGCAACAGATATGGGTATCCCGGTTATCGCGATCATGAGCTCAGACTGTGATGTCTCTAAAGTGCAGAAGCCAGTGGTGCTCAATGATGCACTCACTTCGAGTGTTGCACTTGCACTTGATGAGCTTACTACAGCATATCTTGAAGGACGTAAAAATTACACTCCTGCTCCTGTTAGAAGTACACGGCCCGAAATGCGCCGTACACCGCGTCCGACTACTGACCGACGATAGGGTTTATTCCACACGAGTCTTAAAAATTTAAGTTCATTTTATCTATGGAGATCACATCAACACAAATCAAAGAGCTGCGGGACCAGACAGGAATCTCAGTCATGCAGTGCAAAAAAGCGCTTGAAGAAGCCGGGGGTGACATGGATAAGGCACTCATCATTCTCAAAAAGAAGCGAAGCGAGGCAGCTGAAAAGAAGGCTGACCGCGAACTTGCTGCAGGTTCTGTAGGCGTATACACGCACAACACTAATGAAGTAGCTGCTATGGTTCTCCTCTCCTGCGAGACAGACTTCGTCTCGAAGAATGAAGAATTCATCGCGCTTGCACGTGATATCGCGATGCATGTCGCTGCACTCAATCCTAAATTCATTTCCCGCACAGAAGTGGATGAGCAGGCTCTTGCAAAGGCAAAAGAGGTATTTGCTTCAGAGATCGCTGATAAACCAGCTGAGATGCAGGAAAAGATACTTGAAGGGAAGCTCAACTCATATTTCAAGGAACAGATTTTGCTTGAGCAGCCATTCATCAAGAATCCTGATACGACTATCGGCGAGCTTGTAACTGGTGCAGTCCAGAAATTTGGCGAGAACGTCAATGTCACAGAGATGCGCCGTCTCTCGGTAAAGTAATATGATCATCGCTCTCACATATGTGGGGGTCAGTATCGCGGTTCTGCTGCTTTTGACTTTCTTGTACGTTATTGAAGATATACAAGGGAAGAGGGTGTTCCTTCCGCGCCTACGCGTAGCTTTTGATGAAATGCTGGCTACTATTCAGCGGAAGATCGGTAGTTTGGTTTCTTTTTTTACGCACGGATTTATGCGACTCTTGCTCCACTACGGAGCACATACCGTACTTAAGCGTTTACTTGCAGCCCTCCGCACGCTTGAGAGTCGGGTGGAGGAACTGGTCCGGAAGAACAGGAGAGTGGCCAAAACTATCAGGGAGTCAAAAGAAAAGAATCATCTCGATGTGATCGCTGA
>CBFGXL010000031.1:0-5859 GCA_965652925.1 uncultured bacterium
CCAATTACAACACAGATATATAAATAAATCAAATATAAGATCGGCCTCGGGATTCTCCCGAGGCCGCGCCTCACGTAGTGGTACTGGCTGTTTCGGAGTCAGGGTGAGGGGCCTTTTCGTAGCCCTTTGCCAGATGCAGCACTTCGCTGCGCGGCAATCCTTTCTCCTGCGCAAATGCATCAATCTCCGCATTCAAGCGCCGACAGATCTCCGCCTTGAGCTCCCGTGCTTGTCTATTCATCTCAGTCTCCTCCTGAAGCACCGCAGTATCATATACCTCTCTATTGCAAGGCGGAAGAACAATGAGTGCATAGTGATATTGACCGCATGTTTGCATAACACTAGAATTTCTATATTACTCGCATAAGAGTTTCACATGCAGACTCCAGATTTTGAGTCCATTTTTCAGTCATTGCCGGAGTGTTATCTCATTCTCCGTGCAGACCAGCCACAGTTCACAATTGTTGCTGTGAGCGATGCGTATTTAAAGGCAACACACACGCAACGGGAGCTCATTATTGGTAGAGGATTGTTTGAGGTTTTTCCTGATAATCCCGACGACCTGACCGCTGACGGCGTGAGCAATCTCAGTGCGTCGCTATCTCGGGTGCTCTCAGGAAAGAGTATAGACTTCATGCCGATACAAAAATATGACATCAGACGTTCCCATGAAAGCGATGCGGGATTTGAAGAGCGTTATTGGATCCCCGATAATTCTCCGATTCTGAACCAAGACGGAGCTGTTGAATATATCGTACACCACGTTACAGATGCGACTGAGCCGGAACAGCTCATCAGGAAATTCGGTGCTGTGAATCATACCCATGACATGAGCGGAACACTCACGCAGATGGAACGCCTCAATGAGATCATGATCGACCGGGAGTTGCGTATGGTCGAGCTTAAGAAAGAGCTTGCGCAGTGTCGTGCAAATGGGCACACGACGGCTTCTTAAGCATGACCGCTGCGGAGTGCTTCATATGCGAGCATTGTTTGTTTGCGTTGCGGTCCCCAGTGATAGCCGCCGAGCTCTCCGCTTGCGCGCAAAACACGGTGACAGGGGATGAGGTAGCCGATGGGGTTTTCACCAATAGCAGTCCCGACAGCACGTGCGCTTTTAGGGTGGCCGATTCGCTGTGCAAGAGTGCCGTATGTGCAGAGTTGGCCTTCAGGGATGGAGAGGAGCGCTTCCCAAACCTTCACTTGGAAGTTGGTCCCGCGCAGATGGAGCCGTATTTTTGTATCGGGTGCAATTCCCTGCAAATATGCAATAACCGGCTCATGAAGAGATGTGGTGCGTTTGCGCAGGCGGGCATGAGGGAAACGTTCCTGCAGTGCAGTGGTGCCCGCTTCTTTTGTTGCGCAAAAAAGGACTGCGCATACTCCGTGCTCTGTTGCACCAATGATGCACAACCCGAAGATGCTCTGCGTGAAAGCGTATGAGATCTCGAGTTGTGTGCCACCGCTCTTATACTGTCCTGGAGTCACACCTTCGATATCCATAAACAGGTCATACAGCCGTCCGCCACTGCTTAACCCGGAGCGCACGGCGGTTGTAAGCACCGTGTCTCCCTGGCGCAGAAGCTTTTTTGCATGCTGCAAACTGAGGTATCGCAGAAACTGAGTAGCGCTCACTCCCGCCCATTGTGTGAACAGTCGCTGCAGGTGACGTTCACTTACGTGCATGTCTGCGGCTATCTGCGCAAGCGAACGGTCGTGCAGTTTATGGCGCACGATATGGTCAATGACCTTTTCTATAGAAACATAGTGGTCCATGCGCCTATCTTATATAAGTGGAAGAAGACACTCAACCCGATAATGGCCATGCGTTCATAGGCTCTTCACGCTCTGCGCGTACTGTGAAGATATTATCCTTAACAATAGAAATGCGTATGAACGAGGATCAAAAGAAAATGTACATTGCGTGGCTCAACGATGCGCACGTGCTTGAGGAGAGTCTTATTGTCATGTTGCAGAAGCAGATAGAGGAGGAAGAGGATGCAGAAATGAAGGCGCGCTTGGAGGAGCACTTGGAGGAGACACGCCGCCACGCTGAGCTCGTGCGTTCGTGCGTTGTACGTCACGGGGAAGAGCCATCAGGCGGAAAGGATTTTCTCGGAGCAGTCGGCTCAGCTATCGCCGGCATGGGTATGTCCATGATGCACGACAAAGCAGTGAAGAATGTCCATGCATCGTATGGGGCGGAGCAGACAGAGATCGCTACATACACTGCACTTCGTGCTGCAGCAAGTGAATTTGGAGACACCGAGACGGTCACTATCTGTGACGAGATACTGCAGGACGAGAACAGCATGGCGCAGTTCCTTCTGGAGCAGTTGCCAACGGTAGTCTCAAACCACTTGAAGACCATGATGTAACAAAACACCCTCAGCCGCGTACGGCTGAGGGGTTGTTTGTTCATCTTCGCTTTACGGCAGCTGCAATAAGCTGCAGTGCTCCTGCAATGAGGATCGCAACATAGCATCCCCACGCAATGCCGGCAGGGATCGCAATGACCCAGTTTGCCGGAAGAGAGAGAAGTGCCGTGAAGAGGAAGACCAGTATACCCACCCCGCAGTAGGCCAGGGTCACTGAGTTGATATGTACATGCATTGCTGCCGCTCCTTTTTCCGCGCGTACCATAGCAATTTTAAGAGTTAAGTCAAATACACACATCTTTGGCGGAGAAGGAGAAGACAGTATACTTGTCTCATATGGAACGAATCCCTACCGTGCCAGCTGAAAGTCAGACAAATGAAGAATACCGTGCAGTATTGGACGTTGTGCAGGAAGGTCTCCTTGATATCCCTGTTGATGCAAGTGAAGAAGAACTAGAGCGCTACCGCGTTGCCATACGCGATGCCTTGCCCCTTTTGGAATCGCTCATCGGACACGCGGAGCTCGGAAGCGAAGCGCTGCGTGACTTGGCATTTATTGCGCTTGCATTTCCGCGTGAAGGCGTAACACTCCCCGGTATAACAGACCTAGACTACGAAAATGGAGCACAAGCGAGGAGGATATTGTTTGCGCATAAAGAAGCGTTGCTCAAGGAAGCACTTGAAGAGAAAAAACATCCGCACTGGACCCATATCATTCAGCTTGAATCTGTACCAGGATATGATGAGGAGATCGGAGCGTATTTAAGAGAAGAGGTCCAAAGCCTCGGACTCGACTTGTCGGAGCTTGAAGAGGCATGGAAACAAGCAGGAGAGGAAGAACGGTACAAAGAATACAAAACCTATAATCTCTTCCAGTTGTTGCGGTTAGAGAAAAAAGTCCCCGGCTCAGGTATGGAGTTGTTCCGTCGTTTTGGAATCGCCGATTTTGCCCGTTATCCCATTGAGGTACTGGAAGCGCAGTACCGTGAACGGGAAAATGTTGAGAGTCCGTATGGCATCATGCTCTACCCGCGCTCAGACTGGAACGGCGCTTTTTATCATGAAGAGGATCTCATCAGAAACTTCAGCGAGTCGCTTGAAGGCTCTCATCAATTGCGCATCATTGAGTGCGAAAGCAAGTGGGAGATAGCAAAGCAGCTTTTGTCTCTGCAGCAAGCGTATGAACAAAAAGAAGAAGGGCACAAGATATCGTTTGTGGTTCTCTGCGGCCATGGCAACAATGAAGTGATCGATTTTGGCGGGAAAGAAAAACGTCATCGGCTGCACATCTCAGACCTCACGGGAGAAGGCATCAGCCGTACCGGATCCTTTTTCGAGGAGGATGCCACGGTCATTATATTTTCATGCACTACTGGCATGGAAGGAGGAATAGGCCAGGAACTTTCCCGTGCGCTTCAGGCGACGGTCATCGCGCCGATCGATGCAACCAGCCCTGAAAGTGTCATCTACGAAAATGGCGCATTTCACGTGACCTACAAGAATGATGTGCCTGCAAATTCCTTCCATAAAGGAACGCTTGTTCAGGAAGGAAACAAATGACACATAAAGAAAGAGCCGCATAAGCGGCCCTATGATGTTGCATAGTGCGTGATCAGTTCTTCTTGAAGACCTCGCCCCCTATGACCATGTACACTCCTGCTTCGGAGTTCTGTACAGTCCCGACGGCAACGCCGAGGTTGAAATCAGCGTCGGAGTCGCGGTAGAGCTCAAGCTTCATCGCTCCCACAAGCACGATGGTCTTTTCCTCTGGGTTGGGTCTGTTCCCAAGCACTTCCGCAGTCTTGGCGATCGTGTCGGTCCCGTGGGTGAGGACGATCATCTTGTGCTTTGAGGCGAAGACCTCGTCCGCGACCTTCTCTCTATCGACATCATCCATGTCGAGACTGTCCTTGCGCATGATCGTGCCGTACGAGACGCTGAAGGTGGCTCGTCCGCGCCCAAGGATGCGCAAGAACGCAGGCTCCTCGATCGAGAAGTTGTAGCCGTGATTATCGGCATTGGGAAGATAGTCCTTGTCGATCGTCCCGCCCACCTGCATGAAGTGAATGTGCATCCGTATGCCTCCAGAAAAGGGTTCAAACTTTCCGTACAGTATCTTTTTTGGAAAGCATCGTCAAACGAAAGACCCGGCAGAGATTCCTGTCGGGTCTTATGAGTTCTTCTTCTCTGTGAGCTTCAGCAATGCAAGCGAAAGCACGATCCCTGCGGTCTGGGCCACGATGTCCTCAAGCTGGACGTGGCGGCTTTGGTCAAAGTACTGTAGCAGCTCCAAAACGCCGAGGACTCCCGTTGCAAGAAGTGCGTGGAGAGCAAAGAACCTCCAGCTGAACACAGCAGTGGGATACAGATAGTATGCGTATGAAACCTGGAGTGCGGCGTACCCAATGCCTCCAAACACATGCAGCCCGTACCCCTCGTAGCTGAAGAACACTTCAGAAAAAGGATAGACCTTGTACATCCAAAGTACCCACACCAGAACGCTGAAGGCTATCAGTACCATGTTCGGCACGTGTCGCGCCATTGTTAGCTACTCCTTTGCTGATGGACGCGATTACACCTTTTTGCATTTCTGTATCACGTAGTCGCCGTGTACGAACCACGTGCCGTTCTTCTTGACGAGAACTTCTGCGACCCCTTCGAAGGAGACATAGTCAACCACACCGCTTGTCTTCCGCACGGCAAGAACGCGTGCAGAGAACCCCATAGATATACTTTTATCGACAACCCGCTTCAGGGTATCGTCGAATACCCTGCCTTTGAAGAGGTATTCAATCTCAGCCGTATCGCCGACGCTGAATTCCGGTATCTTTGTTGTCATGGAACATTCCTCTCTACGACGTGATGAAGTAACCGATGATACAGTACAGACGTTTCTATTTGAAGTCAAAACTTGTGCACCAGAGACGTAACATCTTCCCTCGACAGGCCCGCTAGACCTGTAATAATTGGAGAAAAGGTTAACAGATAGCAACTAAAAACATATGCAATTACCTCATTTTTCATCAGCGTACGAAACATGGGCGCCGACTATAGTCAGGATCATTTCCGGACTCGTTTTTCTTATGAGCGCATATTACAAAATTCCAGGGACAGAGATGTTCAACATGCAGGTTGAGATGTCCGGAGCTGTCGGCATCCCATTCCCGTACGTTGCCGTACTTTTGGCGTTTGTGCTTGAGGTTGTAGGCGGCGTGGCGCTTGTTATCGGATGGCACGCGCGCACTGCTGCGGTATTGCTTGCAGGCTTTGTGATGCTTATTGCATTCTTCTTCTACCGAGACTGGAGCGACCAGGCGACTTTGGGACTCTTCATAACCTGTGTGACGCAGACTGTCGGTTTAGTCTATATCTCAGTATACGGCGCACAGCACCTGGCGGTACGGAAAGATCCGCGTCCTCACGCGTAATTGTTGTGCATCAAAACAAAAAAAGCCCTGCACGAAAGAAGCAGGGCTTCTTT
>CBFGXL010000032.1:0-5102 GCA_965652925.1 uncultured bacterium
TTTGTGGTGTTATCAAGTTGTGATCTTATTTTGTAATGTGCAGCGGGGACTGCGGGATGGACGACCCTATTCGTCCATCAACCAAAGCACTAACTATTGGTGCGACCAATTTACCATACAGACGGCTAAAAATAAAGCTATATCTCAGGAGAGGAATTGTGCGCAGAGGAAGGCGCCGATCCAGCAGATTGCCGAGATAGCGCCAGAGAACAGCAGTCTTCTATTTTCGTGTACAGAGAGTTCAGCAAAACTCTTCTCCTGCGCAACGCGCAGATGTGCACCAATGAAGAATGCATTTATGAAAAGTGCAGCTACAAAAAGCGCTTTAAATCTGAAGGCCCAAAGGGAAAGCAGATACTCAGGGTAGGAGGAGAACATAATGATGCCAGCTGTCATGATCGTCAGAAGACCTGTCCAGGTGAAACGATGGAGTAGTACCATGCGCTTCTGTGGTAGCGTTTTTACTTTTCCCATAAGCCACAGAAGGCCGTGCAGATCGGCGATGACCACAATTGCAAGTGTTATAAACACTGCAGTGACGTGTATCTGAAGCAGTGGCAATGTAGTGATGAATTCCATTGGGAGGAAGTATACCATCTGAAGTGCTGTGTATAACACCATGCATGCATCAATAAAAAACAAAGGGAGGTGTTACAATGATTTCATAGTTTTTTCCATGGCAGAAGAAAAAGTTCGTAAGACAACAGCAAAGAAAACAGCGGTGCGACGGACAACTACCAAAGTAGCTCCGCGAAAAACTGCTGTACGCAAGACAGTCGCAACAGCTGTGCGCAAAGCTCCTGCCCGGCAGACGCTTGGGGAACCCACTCGGGCCCGACGGTCACCCAAGACGCTTATTGTGGCCCTTTTGGTGCTTGCTATTGCTGGAGGAGTATCAGCAGGGATTGGCTTCACAGACAAAGGCCAGATCAATGTGGCAGAAAAGATCGCACAGCGAAAACAGAATGCATCTCCTGAAGAACAGGCAGTTCTCAATTCTGTACCTGTACAGCAAGCGCAGAACAATATCCCTAACGGCGGGCTCGTGGGAACAGGCAAAAGTGCACCCGTAGCGCAGACACAGGAACCGGTAGCGACCACAACCGCTTCCACAACTGCAGAGACAGCCTCATCTACAGACAGCGGTGCTGAGGGTGGTGAACAAGCAGGCAACGAAGAGGAACCACAAGCAGAGGAAGCAGTGCTCCAAGGAGAGCAAGGGCTATAACAAAAAGCCGCGGACGAAGTCCGCGGCTTTTTGTTATTTCTTTTTGCTCAAACAGGTAGCGCATTTGCATCCTTCCGCATCAATGATCTGTTTCTTGTACTCCTTGCCGTAATGGTACGTGATCTCTTCTCCGGCTTTAATATTCTTGCATGCGCGGATATAGATGCGGTCATCTTCCTCATCATGTTCCGCTTCACAGTTCGGTTTGCATGCGTGGTTGATATAACGAGCTTTGTTCTCACGTCCTTTCCCGTCGATGACAAGCGTATCGGTCACCTGAAACAAGTAGCGCCCGCCGCGCTTGTTCGCTTCTTCCTCACTGATGCGCTCGCCTGTGTACTCAATCACCACTTGTTCTTTTGGAATGTCCTCCCCGGCAAAAAGGCCTAAACCTGCGCTGCTGCGTTTGACCGCAACATGCGGTCTATATGAATCATCTGGCATAACTTGCTGAGTATACCAAAAAGAGCAGAAGCAAACGTATGGGGTGGGGAAAGAAGGTTATCTTGCGGTTAAGACAATATTGAAATCTTTGAGATCGACAGTGCCATCAAAGTTAAAATCATAACGGATATCTGTGCTGCCCATGTGGAGGAGCATGATGCTTGCGTCGGCGATACCCTGCTTTCCGTCACCATTGAGATCTTTGGAAGGAGGTTCGGTCACTACGTGATAGGTGGTTGGCTCCACTTCTGTTGCAATCAGATTGATGTCTGTTTGGGTGCTTGTGGAGGTGTTGGTTGCCGAGACCGTAAAGAGTGCATCGATCGGTTCTGCCAAGGTTGCGTCAGTGCCCAGGCCGTCGTGCTGCAGTATGTTTGCATTCTCGATGGCTATTTTCCCGCGCCCTTCCCCGATTGCTTTGAATGTAACCGTAATGAGTGTGTCAGTGCCGGTGAAACCGCCAGTACGCGTGGTCCCTCCTGCAAAACCGACTGTTCCGTCGCCGTTGCTGTGCCACGGCTCCTCTGCCCAGAGATCTGCTATGGAGGTATTATAGTTAATAGACAGCACGCTGAGGGTTGTTTTGTCGAACATAAGCTTGCCGGCAAATACATTGACTGGTACAGAGGACTCGACAATGACATCAACGGTGAAAGTCTCGTCAAGCGCTACTGCTTTGAAGTTGGGCTCGATGCGCATGTCAGCAACGACGTCTGTTTCCAGAGGAAGCACGAGAACTCCGACGATTGCAATAAATCCGATGAGGGCGCTTGCAAGCAAGCTCGCAGATAATGGGGACATAGAGTAATTATGCCAGACTACGCAGCCGTGTTTGCTGTTGTTGTATACAGCTCATATTGGAATAGCCTTATTCTTCATGATGTTTTCATTGCTGGGCCACTATAATGGCCATGTTATTAGGTAAGTAAAAAGTATGAACAGGAATGCGGTCATAACAGTAGTGCTCATGGTTGTTGTATTTGCAGTTGGCTTTATCGCCGGCCGGGCAACAGATGCAACTCCGCAGTCATTCGTGAGGGCAACAAATGAAATAGGCGAATCAATTGTCCCGAACGACTCTGGAGCAAATCAGGACAACAACTCCCAGGCTGCAGGTACTGGCACGACAGTTGATGCAAATGCGCTAACTCCAGGCCAGCGGCAGATGCTTGAGTCTATGGGTATAGATGCAGACAGCATCACTATTACTGCAGAAATGGTCGCATGTGCTGAAGCAAAACTAGGTGCGGCGCGTGTAGAGGAGATAAAAAATGGGGCCACGCCGTCATTCGCTGAAGGCGCTTCACTCATCACGTGCTACCGCTAGCTTCCTTCACACTTTATACGTGTAATAAAAAATATATATGGCACAAGTAATTAGAACTGAGAGTCCAGACAATTCAGCAACAAACGCCATTCTCATGGTGCTTGTCTTGGCTGCTATCGTAGCGTTTGGAGTGTGGTTCTTCGGACAGGGAGCGATCCCTGCTGCTGACACCACTGACAACAACGGTGGACTCAATGTAGATGTCAATCTTCCTGCGGGAGGTACCGGCAACAACAACGGTGGCAATCCTGCACCAACAACACCTGGCCAGTAATAACGACGTACTCATATATCAGTTAAGCAAAAATCATTATGAGTTCTGAAACAGCAATGTACCGCTCAACACGTGCGGTATGGTACATACTCGGCGTCGTGGAAGCACTGCTTGCGTTTCGTTTCTTGCTGCAGATGCTGGGCGCGAATCCTGCTGCGGCATTCACACAATTCATATATGCGGCATCGCAGATATTCGTAGCACCATTCCAGTTCGTGTTTGGTACGCCTGAGGTTGGTGTAAGCGCCATCGAGTTCAGTACGCTCCTTGCTATGGCAGTGTACTATCTCATTGCCCTGGGAGTCATCAAACTTATGCTAATGAATCGGCCAATAAGCAGATATGAAGCCCATGCGGAGCTTCGGGATCAGGATGCAACGTAACCTCTTCTCGTTGACGCAAAAAGCGGGGAAGCCATAGGCTTCCCCGCTTTTTGCGTCAACGTGTGGGCAATAATGTGCGCCCTTTGAATGCTCTGTTATACTGCACAGGTATGTTTCAGTGGATATTGCAGATCATGGAAAGCGGGGGTTATGCGGGCATATTCCTGCTCATGATCTTGGAAACAATATTCCCTCCTATTCCGTCCGAACTCGTCTTGCCACTTGCGGGCTTTGCTGCTGCGCGTGGTGACCTCAATATTATCGGGGTAGTCATTGCAACTACGCTCGGCGGACTGATCGGATGCACTCCGTGGTATTTGCTCGGACGGCTGTATGGTATTCGCAGACTCAAACAGTTTTCTGCAAAGTACGGACGTTGGATCACGCTTGCGCCGGACGATATTGATGAAGCGCAGGCATGGTTCAGCAAGCACGGACACCTGGCCGTTGCATTTGGACGTCTGATGCCTACGGTGCGTTCGCTCATCTCTGTTCCTGCCGGGATCGCCCGTATGCCGTTCCGTACGTTCATGTTCTATTCCTTTTTGGGAACAGCGGTGTGGAACATACTGCTGTTGTTCTCTGGCTACATTCTCGAAAGCCAGTATGAAAGGATCGCAGGATATGTCGACTTCTTCTCCAATGCGATCATCGTTTCGTTTGTTTCTATTTATATCTACCGTATCGTGACTTACAAAAAGCGTGAGATAAAGAAACGACAGAAACGTGAAGCGCGAAAAGTGAGCCGCAGTGAATGATGAGATATAAAAGAAGAAACCCGCGGCAGCCTCACTGAGGTTGCCGCGGGTTTGCGTTACAGGCGCGGTCCGATGACTGCGCCGATCTTCATGTACGATCCCCACAGGATGAGGATGAGCATGTGGGTTGCGAATCCGTCCTCAAACAAGATGGCCATTATTACGGCCAAAAGAAGAGCGAGGAGCCCGAGCGAATTGACCACATGGAGATTGCTCACCATTCCCGGCAGAAACGTTATCTTCGCATCTTGCAGTTCCTTCCTTGCCTTGAGAAGACGGAAGAACGGCGAGAGTTCGATGAAGCCGTAGAGGAAGATGAAGAGCGGCAGGTAGACGTACACCCACCACGGAAAGCTGAAGTAGCCCTCGTCCTTCCACAGCGGCAGTACATCCGCAAACCAGGAATGGAGGATGTAGTCGTTGAAAAGAAGGAGTCCGGCAAACGAAAGGTGAAGCAGCAGCACCCATCCGTAGATGAGGAAGATGCTCCAAAGCGAAGCCTGGTCTGTGTGCAGGGTCCCTGTGCGGTACGCACTCGGGCGCACGCTCCTGCGGGGAAGATTGTCCATGGAAATAACCTCCGTTATCCAATTCCAATTACAACACGAATTACTTATATAATCAAGTTCTGCTTCATCAAGGAGCCTTTGAGTGCTTCCGCATTGCTTCATACGCGAGCATTGTTTGT
>CBFGXL010000033.1:0-4966 GCA_965652925.1 uncultured bacterium
TCGGTGCTTTTTCGTTAGTATTCCAAGATTACTTAAGGGTAACCTTAGCACCCGCCATACGAAAAAGCACCGACGGTGTCGGTGCTTTTTCGTTAGTATTCCAAGATTACTTAAGGGTAACCTTAGCACCCGCTTCCTCGAGTTTAGCTTTAAGGGCTTCCGCATCCTCCTTCTTCATACCCTCCTTAACAACTGCTGGAGCTCCGTCTACCATGTCCTTAGCCTCCTTGAGACCAAGTCCGAGGACCTCCTTCACTACCTTGATAACGGCGATCTTCTGTGCGCCGCCGTCTGTAAGTTCTACTGAGAACTCTGATTGCTCCTCACCAGCATCAGCACCTCCTGCTGCTGGACCTGCTACTGCTACTGCTGCAGCTGAAACGCCCCACTTCTCCTCAATAGCCTTTACGAGGTCATTGAGCTCGAGCACGGTCATCTTCTCAACTGCTTCGATGATATCTGCGTGTGTCATGATAAATGTTTAGATTAATGTGTTTATTTAGTCTGTTTCTCCCTTACAGGGACTGTTCAGGTTGTATGACATTTTTCGTTACCTCAAAATATCGACAACCTCCTGAAAAACAATCTTTATTGTTTTTCAGCTACCTTGCTCAATACCACAGCGAAACGCTGACGTGGTGAATTGATAAGTTGTGCAAACATGCCTTGCAATACTCCGAATGCAGGAATAGATGCAATTGCCGTCATCTCCTCTTTGTTCTTGTATACGCCCTGGAAGATTCCACCGACGATACCAAGCTGATCCTTGAACTTTCCGGCAAACTCTTTGATGTTCTGTGCAGGAGCGATCGCGTCAGTTGAGTATGCAACTGCGATCTCGCCGTCGAGTGTTGGCATGTCGCCTTCAAACGCACCATCAAACGCTCGCTTCATGAGAGTCTTCTTTGCAACAAGGAAACCAACTCCGTTCTCGCGCAGCTTTGCGCGCATGTCTGTGCTTTCCTTTACCGGAAACCCGTTAAAGTGCACGAACACGATGGAGTCTGCTTCCTTCTTGATGCCCTCAAGTTTTGTAAGGATCTCTTCCTTCTTTGCTTTTGTAATTGCCATGTGATCTACGAAATCAATGGATAATAAAACAGGCCCGACATACGTGTATGAGGGGCTCGACCATTCCAAACCAAAATTTAGTGTGGACCTCGGCTGGCGAACCAAGCGGTTCATTACCCTGTTCCCTTTACGGAAGAGGACCAACTGTCATGAGCCTGTTGCCGGACACTATAACAGATTATTTGAAAAAGCCAAGTATTTGGCTATAATTGGCTCCAATCGCCTGCTTCACGATTTCGGGGTGTAGCATAGTGGTAGTGTGCACGCATGGGGTGTGTGTGGTCCGGGTTCGATTCCCGGCATCCCGACATAGTTTTTACTACAGAAAAGACAATGCTGTCAGGAATTGTTAGCCTCGTGCTTGATTGACCGGATAAGGAGATCCATATCACCATCGACCTTTTTATGCGGGTTGAAGATACGGTCGGGGTCAAATATGTCTTTGATCGCATCAAATACGCTGAGCATCTCGGATGAGAACATTTTGTGAAGATACGGCGTGCGTATGAGTCCATCGTTGTGCTCACCGGTTATTGATCCTTGATACTCCCCCACAAGCGTGTACACGCGATCGGAGAGTTCTTTAATGATGTGCGCAAAGTCGGGTCGTGTGTAATCCATGAGCGGAATGATATGGAAATTGCCGTCTCCAACGTGCCCCGCAACCGTGTAAATAAGCTTGTATTCCTCGAGGAGGTCGTAGAGCTTCGGGATGAACTCCGGCAAGTACTGCGGAGAGACCGAAATATCATCGATAAACGGCGCAGTGTGCTTCCCGCGCACATTTTCGCGCAGGAGGTTGAAGCTCTCCCGACGGATCACCCAATACTTATTTCCCTCATTCTCAGAACGCGTCACCCGGGCAGCTACTCCAAATTGCGAAAGCACTTTCTCTTGGGCTCTTTTTGCCTGTGCCAGAGCCTCTTCGTCGCTGTCGCCTGCAAACTCCGCCATGAGCGCGAGCTTGGGTATGCCGCCCTTTACGACCATGCCCATCTCGGGTAGGAAACCCCATCCGAGGGTGACCATGTTGCCCCCGAGCCGCTTGATGAGTTTTGGCAGCACACGGAGCATGACGTTGAACGTCTTATCATCATAGGACTCAAAGCTCTCCGGTTTTTCTGTGAGCACTGTATTGATGATCAGACCAAGCTCCGGCATGCGTTTCTTTGGCAGGAAGATGATGAGCATGCGGGTGTGCTCTTTTGGTTTGACCAGGTCAAAGGTGATCTCTGAGATAAGCCCGAGCGTTCCCTGTGAACCTACAAACAGCTGCGTCAGATCGAATGTGTCATCCTTTTCATTATGTACATTCCAGATACCGTACCCCGCTGAATTCTTCGCTACGATCGGTCGCTCTTTCTTGATCACTTCGCCATGCTCGCGCAACAGCGCGTCCACTTTCTTGTACACTTCCCCTTCAAAGTCGTCCTGTGCCTTTTTTTCCTCATATTCCTGCCGCGAAAGTTTCCTGAACGAATACTCGTTGCCGTCGCGAAGGACAACCTTCAGTTCACGGACATACCGTTCGGTCTTTCCGTAGGTGAGCGATTTCTCGCCTGCGGAATTGTTCCCGACCATGCCGCCGACGGTATTGAGCTCGCGTGAAGCAGTGTAGCTTGGAAGCAGTACACCGTGCGTCAGCGTTTCTTTTTCAAAGTCGCGGTAGTATACGCCCGGTTGCGTTCTTGCAGTCTTCCCCTCTACAGATAGAATACGGTTGAAGTACTTCGTGAAGCTCACGATGACCGAATCGTTGAGTGGCCCGCCCGACATGTCGGTTCCTGCCGCGCGCGCGGTCAAAGAAAGCTCTCCAAGATGAGCATTCGCGAAGCGAACGAGCGACCGCAGATCATCAACATCCTTCGGAAAGACCACGCACTTCGGCGTAACATGAAAAATACTCGTGTCTTCGCTGTATGCGCGAAGCACGTCCTGATCGTCGGTAGCTTCACCCTGTATCTGTGTGCGGATATCGTCTGCAAGTGACATGTGTATGCAACAGAATTAGTGTCCCGAACTTTCTTGTGTAGAGAAGTCACCGTTGAAAATAGAAGGATCCGCTTCCCCCACAACCTCAAGCGTGCCCCACGCGCCTTTATCAACACGCATGAGTGCGTGATCAACGAGCGTATACTTGCCTGGGTAGTCAACAGTAAATTCCACAATGGTCGCACCGCCGGCTGGTACGTTTGTTGTCTGCACATTCTTCAGCAGTGCGTCGCCCATAGAAGCTTCAGGGTATACCGTATCGAATACCTCACCCACTACGTGGAACGAGGATGTCTTTGCAACGCCACCGTTGCCCACATACATGCGCACACGATCGCCCACCTGCGCCTGCATCTTGCCGTTGAGCGAGCCAGTGCGGCCATTGAACACGACGTACTCCTGCTTGCTGTCGAGCATTTTTTGCGCGTCGAACACCTGTAAACCTGTGCGTCCGAGCTTGCCGGTTGTATACAATTCTCCTTGCATGATATAGAACTCTTTATCGACCTCGGACAGCCCTTCTTCTGGTTCTACCAGAATCAGACCGTACATGCCGTGCGTCATGTGTACTGCCATGTTGGGTACGGCGCAGTGGTAGACGAAAAGTCCTGGGTTAAGCGCTTTGAAGCTCATGACCTTTGTCTCCCCGGGCGCGACAATCGTCACCGCACCTCCCCCACCGGGACCGGTGGCAGCATGGAAGTCGACATTGTGGCTGTGGAGACTTGACTCATGATTGTGAATGGTCACTTTCACTGTGTCACCTTCTCGAACGCGGACAAACGGTCCTGGTACCTGATCATTGAAAGTCCAGTAGTTGAAGACGATCCCTGGTCCGATCTCCCCGAGTACCTCTTTTGTCTCCAGATATACTTCAACCTCCTGTGACGCGCGACCCGTAACGGTGCGCACTATCTCTGTTGTTGTGGCAGAAACAGTTGTTGAAGCGGTCGTGGTCGCGCTTACTGTCACCACCTCCTCTTTACTCACAAGGATAGGAGCTGGCACTGCGGCAGGATCGCGAGAGATGTCGTCCACGCGCTCAAATGAATCGAGATTTTGGAAGAAGCTCAACACACTTGAAAGCGGCAAACCTGGTCCTTGCCCAGGACCGAACGAGTTGACGAAAACTGGATACTGGAGCGCGTAGAGGCGGCCGAAAGACACTGATACAAACAGACCAACGCCGAGAATGAAGAAGATCATGGCAATACCCATAGGCAGCGCATGCAGCCGCCACACCAGTCGGAGAAAGAAGAAGAGCGACGCGGTCACTGCCATACCCAGCCCAAACGCCTGAATGAGGCTCACCCGCAAAAAGCCAAAGAGCTCAAGACCTCCAACCATGAAGATGAGGGCCACCATAGCGCACGAAAAGAACGTAAAGGCGATGACCAGGGCGATCGAAAGTTTATTGAGATTCATACATAATTATGGTCCTCATTCAGTGTCGCGCTTCAGCTGTTCGGCCTTCCATCCAATCATATTGGCAAAAAGCTGCAGGAGCGTGGCCACGCCTGCAAGCGCAAGGATGAGTATCGGGAAATACGCGTACGGCGTGAGCATATAGAAGAACGCGACGCAAGTGGTCGCCCACACCCCGAAGCACCATGGGCATCCAATAAGATCAGCAAGCGTGCGGCGAGGGCCGACCACGGGTTTTACCAACATCACTTTGTTGCGCACAGTCTTCACATCATAGAACTGCTCGCGGAGGAATTTTGTCATGCTGTCATAGACGAACATGCGGGTCATGCGGAAGGACGCGAGCGTGATAAGAGAAAGGTCAAGAAGCGTCAGATCTGGGTAGCCCATCCGCGCTTCGGTGTCGAGAATAATAACCGCCATAGTCAGAAGACCGATATAGAAGAGGAGGAAAATGACATTCCAAAAGTACTGATCG
>CBFGXL010000034.1:0-4912 GCA_965652925.1 uncultured bacterium
TGTGTAGGTTGGATCATTGTCTGACACGGATGCAACGACACTTCCGTCTTTGCTGAGTGTCACATCAATATCATCGTTACTCTGCCAATCAATCTCAACTTCGTACCATCCTGAACCAAGCGTTCCGTAATCAACAGTAGTTGAAGCAAGTATAGTTCCTGAAGAATCCGTATTCTGAGCATTCTCAACAAGTGACATGCGGTCAACGCCGAACTGTTCGAGACAAACCGCATAGTTTTGATTTGCTGTTACAGGCGACTGTACCGCAAACAGTGTACAAACCTCATCGCCGCTTCCTGCACTGGTATCGACATATTGCATGTATCGGATGATCTGCCCTTGGCTTACCGTGAGGGCTGTTCTCGCTATACCGTCTGTTGCCTTGTCACTTTCATGTCCGGTTGCATCAAGTCCGTACGAACCACCATATGCAAAGGTGCCGTCAACAGCAAAGAGACTTGTGTCACCCGTATATTCTGAGATATTTCCATCCTCAAAGTCATCAGCGACTATGAAAGTTTGTGTACTTGAACTGGTTGAAGAAGCAGTCGCATTGTCAAAGTACATAAAGATACTAGTGATATCCTCTCCCGCAAGCACCGGCACTTGCACCCAGACGTCCGCATCAGTACTTGCCGTGTAACGTTCAACAAAGTGCGGGATGGTCGTGGTGCCGCTTGCATCAGTGAATCGCAGATCACCGAAGTCTGTCTGCATCGCACCGTCGTATGGCACCTCAAGTTTGACTACGGCATCAGTATAAGAAGTTACGTCAGGATTCTCAAGACGCACCTGGATACGCGCATCCCACGAAGCGTTAAACCATTCGCTATTTGGCACATCAATGCCGCCATCGTCATGTCGCCAGCGGTAGTGCGTCTGCTGGGTTAGGAGACACGAGCTGTTGCTCCACCGGATCGATCCGCAAGCGGTTGCTCCATCATCATCAAAATCTTCTCCAGAGAGATTGCCCGTGTGGCTCACAAACGTCCACGCATTGGTTGTGGTACCAATAAGGGTTACGTTGGAACCAGTGATCGCTGAGGTTGTGGCAAAACGATTGCCCGTTATGACTTTTGAGGCATTTGCGTCAAGTGTCGTTGATGACAGCGTTATAAGACTGCCGCCGTTTACTGCTAACTCAAAGTCACCTTGTGAAAGAGACGTGATCATCGGCGTATCAGAGAAAAGAAGTCCGTCTGCGTTGAGATTCCTATAGCGATAATAGAGGCCATTGAAGGTACCGTCGGAGACTGCAAATGCATAAATGCCGCTTCCTTGATTCTGGACGGTTGTTGTATTGCCAGAAGCGCCCAGCATGTTAAGCGTTCCTCCATCTATCGTCGTTGTTGCATTTGCAGCAATTGAAACAGTCACCGCACGTTCACTTCCCGCGAGGCTCGTACCATCAAAGTCTGTTGCATAGCTCCAGTATTCAGTGGTAGTGCTTATATGGAAATCACCATAGATATTAAGTGCCCCGTTACTGCCGCCATGGTCCTGCGAATAGAACGAACCTGAAGCGTTCACATCCGTGGTAGTGGCGCTCGAATTCCACGAACGGATGTCTGTGTTTGCGCCCACAACAAGAGTTTGGTATTGATCGCCGCCTGAACTCTTAGTGTTAATCGAATATTCAGCTCCAGCATCAAGTACAAGTGTGGTGCCCGTCCAAGTGGTCGCGCTGCCTCCGACACTATTAGTAAATACATTGCCGACATACAGGCGCGAACCGCTTTGCTGTGTAAATGAAGATGCAAGCGAGAGCGTAAAGTTATTAGTTGTGGTGGCATGGTCAACAATGGTCCATCCACCTGTTGCATTTGCAAGCACCACATTGTAGAAGCTGCTTAAGCCAGGATCTATGGTTTCTCCAGCATCAGTTGAATTAAAGAGTATAGTACCGCTTGCGCTGTTAAACGAACCACCTGATGCATCAAACGATCCACCTACTGAGAGCGTGCCTGACGCGAGCGTAACAGAACCTTGTGTGATGCGTAGGTCATCAAGAAGTGCCAAGCTTTCATCCTCCATGGTAAACGTTCCTGCACCATTGAAGATCACAGCATACAGATCGGAGCTTGAAGCGAGGAGTGTGGCCCCTGATGCATTGGTTAGATACAGATCAGCTGTATTGTGCGTGACTGCGCCGCCTGTGTTCCTGAAGTTGCCACCCACAGCAAGATTGCCTGATGGAAGTGTGAGTGTTCCTGAAGTGACAGTAAGTGATCCGGTAGTAGTAGCATTGGTGTCAGTCATGCTCCATGAACCACCCACACCATTGAAGATAAGCTCCTCAAAGTTGGAACCTCCTGCACGGACTACGTTGCCTGAAGTTGTCGCATCAAACACCAGGGTACTGCCGTTAATGGTGAATGAACCACCATTATTGCTCAATGAACCACTTATTGTTGTTGTTCCCGTTGGGAAGGTCAGCACCCCTGCGGTAATAAAGAGATTGTTTGCATCAAGTGTTGCGTCAGAAACAGACCAGCTGCCGCTTCCCGTGAAGGACACATTGTAGAATCCTTCTTCGTTGACATCGATTGTTCGTGCAGCACCGGTAGTAGTGAACGTTGTTGTTGACAAGCCGGCATCAAATGTAGCGCCGTTTCCGAGGATGAATGAGCCTCCCACACTGTGCAGCTGTGTACCTGCGAAGGTCACAATTGCATTTGCCTGTGCCTCAAAGGTGCCGTCATACGCTGCACCTGCTCCTCCGCCTGAGAGCGTGATATTTCCGTTTGGCTCAAATTCTTTTCCGGTCCACACGATCAGTTTGCGGTCTGAAGGCAGGGTAAGTGTATCCGGACTACCGTCTACAGCAGTGAATGGTATATCTGCATCGTCTGAGGAATCCCATACCGCCATGTCAGCAATGCTCAATGAGTCAGTTCCTTCATGTCGAGCAATCACGCGGTTCTCATATATATGCATGTTATTGATGTTTGAAACTGGATCTTCAGTGACCGTTGCACCTTTTTGTGTCTCACCATCAATATACGCTACAATAGAATCCCCCGGACTGTAGGTAACACCACTCACTGAGTAGAGACCTGTAGTGGCATTACAGCTTGAAGTGTATGAAGTAAGTCCGGCAACGCGCACAATTATATTATTTGTTGTGCCATCACAAACTCCCGAAACAGTTGTACCCTCATCACTGTACACATTTCCAGAAATAGTGATATTTGCGGCGCTGTTGTCCCACACGATGTAACCAGGGTCGCCATCGGGGTCAACATCGTACTGCTCACCGTCGAGCGTACCCGTATGGTTGGTGAATCTCCATGAGCTTACAGAAGTTCCCGTTGCAGTGACGTTGAAAGCACTAATACCAGTTGTGGTACTGAAGTTATTATTGGTGAATGTCTTTGCCGGATTTGCATTGATGGCTGTTCCACCAACGGTAATGGCACTGCCTCCAGATTGTGACACCTCAAAGTCTCCGCGTGAAAGAGTAACGACGTTTGGAGAACCGCTGAAGGTTAGGCCCGAGCTGTTTGTATCTTCAACATCGTAGTAGGTCCATGAAGTTGAAGCGCTTCCGCCGATAAGAAGGCCATAGGTACCGCTTCCTTGATTCTGGAGAGTCGTTGAAGCTGAAGGGCTGCCGAGCACCTGCAGACCTCCCGAGAGGAGCGTCATATTTGCACCGCTCTGGAAACGTACCTCAGCTTGACGGCTGCTTCCGCCAAGCGCAACACCGTCAAAATCTGTTGCATAGCTCCAGTAATCGGTTCCGCCGTTGCCCGAATAATTGCCGTATATATAAAGGTCGCCATCCACCCCGGCATGATCCTGTGAATACAGCGAGCCTGAACTATTCACTTGATATGAGGATGCGGAAGAATTCCACATGCGTATGTCAGTATTTGCGCCAACTGCAAGCGTCTCGTATGTATCACTGATGGTCTTTGCATTTATTGCATAGTTGGTGCCGCTTACGAAACGAAGCGTACTTCCTGTCCACGTGGTCGCACCACCACCAAGCTCATTGGTGAATGATCCACCGATTGCAAGATTCTGTCCGCTTGCAAGTGTAAAGGAACTTGTGGTTGAAGCGAGTGTAAATGCTCCTGTTGTTGTCGCATGTTCGCTCACAGTGAATGTTCCTATACCGTCGACTGTAAGATTACCGAAGGCAGAATTGCCAGCAGCGATGTCTACGGTACCTGCGCCATCAAACACCACCGTTCCGTTGCTGCTCGTATATACACCGTTATTATCCCAATCTCCTCCTACAGTAAATGAGCCAGAACCGCTTCCTATAAGTGTTCCATTGCTGCGAATCAAAACTGTTCCGTTTACATCAAGCGCTGTATCGTTCGTATCAAATGTAACACTCGTAGTGCTATCACCTCCAACAGCAAGATCATTGAGGACCATAATACCCAAGCCGGTTGCGGTATAGGTTGGAGTTCCCGCTCCCGCATTGAGCTCGAGATCATAATAGGTAGTAGAAAGCAGATTAGTTGCACCACCGCCGCTGTATCGCACAGTACTTGTATCTTCAAGGAAGGTTCCATTCTCAACAAAGACTGTACCTGTTCCTGCAAAATCAAAGTGCGAAGCTCCTGCATCAAGGAAATGAGCAGTTGCAATAGACAGTGTGCCGCTTATGGTTGTGGTTGCTGTACTTGCTGGAGTGGTTGTGCCCACATCTGATCCATTTCCGAGTGCTACATTGAAAAGTGTCCAGCCTTGGCTGCCTCCGAGCGTGTTAGATCGCTCAAGTGTTGTTGTTCCACCTCCAAGCGAAACAAGGCCTTCGCCATAGAAGGAACCATTCGGAATAGAGATATCGCCAGTGCCCGTTACTGTACCAGTTGCAACTTCAATTTCATCAAGCGCTGTGATGTCACCATTTATGTTCCAACCACCGCCTAGTCCGGTGAAGCGAAGCAAGTTG
>CBFGXL010000035.1:0-4649 GCA_965652925.1 uncultured bacterium
CCGCAGTCCCCGCTGCACATTACAAAATAAGATCACAACTTGATAACACCACAAAAGCAATATAGCCAAAAAGACAAAACTCGCATCAATAACGCCATTCGAGCTAGAGAACTGCGCGTGATAGGTGCCCAAGGAGAAAATCTTGGCGTTATTACTCTTGAACAAGCGCTTAAAGAAGCGGAGAAGGTGAATCTTGATCTTATTGAGATCTCTCCAAATGCCAACCCTCCGGTTGCCAAGATCATGGATTTTGGGCAATACCGCTACGAAACCAAACGCAAAGCAAGCGAGGTGAAGGCAAAGTCGCACGTGACCGAGACAAAAAACGTTCAGGTCAAGATCGCTACTGGAGAACACGATCAGAACCTTAAAGCAAAAAGAGCAGCCGAATGGCTTAACGAGGGTCATCGCGTAAAAGTAGACCTTTTCCTTTCTGGACGCTACAAGTACATGGAGGAGTCATTCCTCAAAGAGCGCCTGCAGCGATTCCTGAAGATCATCCCGGCCGACTACAAACTTGCTGACGAGATAAAGAAAAGTCCCAAAGGACTGTCCACTACCCTCGAACGGGTCGGCAAACCCGTAAAAGCAGTTAAGCAGCTTAAATCCGAAGAGGACACAAAGCAGGAAGAAAGGAAAAAACAGCCTTCAGAAGCTCCGAAATCAAAGAAAAAGTCCCTTGATGATCTCCTAGAAGGAGGGATGATCTAAACAGAAAGAAAGGGTGGACTTTACTGGCAATATACGGTATAGTTCTGCAACTTTTTGCTGTATAAAAAGCGAATATTATGAAAACAAACAAGTCATACACCAAGCGTCTGAAAGTGACCAAAAATGGAAAGATCGTCGCACGAAAAGCTGGACAAAACCACTTCAATGCACGACAAACAGGTCAACAGCGACTTCGCCGCAAGCGAACACAGCTCTTGACCCTTTCAAAGAGGATCACTCGACGCTTTCTGCCAAACACTGGTGCATAAGCATCATTTATCAGTAATCACCTAATACCAAGAATATGTCACGAGTAAAGGGAGGATTGATGTCAAACAAGCGACGTCGCAACATCCTCGAACAAGTAAAGGGCTACCGTTTCGGCCGCGGAACAAAGAAGCGACAGGCACGAGATGCTATCTACCACGCACAGCTTCATGCGTTTGCGCACCGCAAAGACAAGAAGAATGACTTCCGACGTTTGTGGATCTCCCGCATCAATGCAGCACTACAGACTCACGGATTGAAATACAGCCGATTCATCAAGTCACTTGCAGATAAAGAGATCAAAGTTGACCGAAAGATCCTTGCAACTCTTGCAAAGGATCGCCCAGAAGCATTTGACCGCATCGTAGCTCACGTTAAATAAATTAACGAGCGCAAGCAACTATAATTTATGTCCCGATTTGTCCCTTCCTAGGGCAAATCACTGGACAAAGTAAAGAAAAAAGCTCCGCATACTGGAGCTTTTTTCTTTTGGTAGGATGTTCCTCCATTTCATCCAATATTTTCCAAACTTAAAAATCAATTTGCACCTCCTGGTTTTGACTCGGCGCAGTTGCCTTCAGTCCGAGATAATCACGCAAGCGCTGCACCAAGAAAAGTGAGGACTGTTCCTCCCCCATAGTGACAAAAATATGCTTTGCTTTGTCACCGCCTTCTGCAACGAGACGTACGAGCTGGTCCCGGTCTGCATGTCCTGAGTACCCGCGGATACTTGCGATTTTTGCTTTCACCTTCACTGGTTCCCCGTCGATGTGCACCTTTTTGGCGCCATCTTGTAACAGTCGCCCGAGGCTCCCAACTGACTGGTACCCGACAAGCAGAAGTGTTGTCTTTGGATCACCGAGGTAGTTCTTCTCGTGCATCCGTATGCGCCCACCATGGCTCATGCCGCTGCCTGCGATGATGATCTTTGCACCCTTTTCTTTTTGTATCGCTTCGGAATCCCGCGCAGTTTGCGTGAAGGAAAGACCATCAAAGTTGAAGATGTCATCACCTTCGCGTATTTGTTTTTGCACCGCTTCTTTCAGGTAGTGCGGGTACTTTCGGTACACTTCAGTAACTGAGATCGCCAATGGCGAATCCAGAAAGACCGGTATGGGAGCAAGCGAACCGCTCTCAACCAGATTGTTGATCTCCAAAAGCATTCCCTGTGTCCGTTCCAATGAGAATGCGGGAATAATGAGCGTGCCGTTGTTTCTCCGCGTTTGGTTGATGTAATGTTCAAGCAACTGCGTTCTCTCAGATACTTCCTCATGCGTTCGGTCGCCATATACGCTTTCCATGATCATATAATCGTATTCTGTTGGTACAACCGGTGGATTTAAAAGCGGCTGAGGATCATTGCCGATGTCACCGGTAAATACGATCTTTTTGCCGTTGCGTTCCAGGTGGAGCATGCCTGAACCAAGAATATGTCCTGCGTCAGTGTAGTGTGCCTGTATCCCGCTCTGAAGTACGATCTGTTCTTCGTAACGCACGGTCTTCCAGAGTGCGAGGGTTGCATCAATGTCTCCGGCATCATAGATCACCTCTGTCCCGTACTTCTCTTTTTCATATTCCATGACCTTGAGTGCATCCCGAAGCATAATTGATGCAAGGTCACGCGTTGGTTCAGTCGAGTAGATAACGCCCGAAAAGCCATCCTTGATGAGCTTCGGGATCCTGCCGATATGATCCGCATGCGCGTGCGTAACAAAGAGTACATCCACATCCGCCGGATTATAGACAAACGGCTGTGCATTAACCTCCTGTGCAAAGCGATCCCCCTGAACCAGCCCACAATCAACGAGAATCGCGCAATCCCCAGTATCAAGGAGAAAGTTTGCTCCTGTAACACTTCCTACCCCTCCATAGAAACACACTGTTGATGCCATAATTAGTGGAGCTTCCGCAGGCTGTTGCCTACTATATAACCCGTAATTCCCCCCAGTAACCCCATGACGATATCAATACCAGTATCGACTAGGTAGTTAGCTTCAACAGGAATCCCTACAGCAAATTCAAAAACTTCCCACAAAAGGGCCACTCCCAACACAAGTACAAGCACCGGAAGTGGGCGCAACAGCTGATTTGAAAAGATGCGCAGATCACGCATTGCGAAAAAACCAAGTGCGACGATCATCCCTCCAAGCGCATGCACCGGGATATCAAGCCACCATATGCTCCAGTAGAGGTACAACTCAACGGCTATATTGTGAATAACCGCAAGCACTGACGAAGCAATGAGAAAAAAAATAGTGGTGAGCTGCAGCATACGTGTCCTTCATTCTAGCATGCACATAAGTGCACGATATTTGCTTTTCCCTGTTTATTCGCATGCAAAAACGCCCCCAAGATGGAGGCGTTTTAATGGGACCACCAACGTGTGCCCCCGGATAAATCCAGGTGGGCGCCTTCTCCGACTCGTGTCTGAAATCTGGCAAGCCAGGCCTCATAACTTGTCGCGACTGCAGGCTACCCTTGCAAAACGTTTAATCGGAACACACGTAATGTGGTCCCAATTGCAGTATACCAAATAAAAAAGCGGAGGTCTTCTTGCCTGCCGCTTTTTTATGCACCTCTTCGTTAGTCCTTTGTTCCGTCAAAATTTACATCGTACATGATCCGTTCTTGAGCAGTGGTGTAGTTCATGATCTCTTCATCAGTGAACCACACTTTGATCTCCCGTTCTGCTTCCTCTGGAGACTCTGAACAATGGACAAGATTTCGTACAGCTCGATTTTCAAATGATGAATGCCCGTAGGAATCAAGCGTGTAGTCGCCGCGGATGGTTCCCACGTCAGCCGTAGATGGTTCGGTGGTACCCACGAGCTTGGTTACAACCGCCACCGCCTGATTGCCTTCAAGGATCATGGCAACAACCGGCGCAGCGGTCATAAAGTGGACGATCGTCGTGATGATCTCTTTTCCGTACTCAATAGGCTCTTTTGTCACGGGAAGATTATGCGCCTTGAGGTCTTCAGTGATGCGATTCCCTTTCTTCAGGAACCATGCCTCATCCTTATTATAGTGGGTCATAAGTTGCTGTTCAGTCGGAACCAGCATTTTCATGGCTGTAAATTTAAGGCCTGCCCGCTCAAAACGAGTAATGACCTCTCCCATAAGCGACCGTTGTACGGTATCCGGCTTGAGGATGACAAGCGAGCGCTCTTGATGTGGTAAACGATTCATATATTGCCTATTTATTAGCTATTTTGTATGCGCAGAGTATACCCTAAAAATGCCTTTGCACAAGGCCCATTTTCGTTGCGCACTAGAAATAATTGCATTCTGTTGCACAGTTGTGTTATAAGGATGAAAGCGTCCCCGAGTACAACGTAATGAGGAGAGAGGCCATGGCACCAGAAGCCCTGCCTGTGGAGGAAGACCGACAACAAAATACGCTCAAGAGCAAGTTTGCACTTGCCTGTGCGATCATGGTCACGCTCGCAGCAATCGTCGCGGTCTTCATGATGTGACTGGATCTACGCGAGGGAACCTTTCCTCCGCAGAAAACAATCGACCCGCTCCCAGGGTCGATTTTTTTATTGTGTACGTGACCGCGTGAGAACGAGCGGGCCATTTTCAGTTATCGCAACCGTGTGCTCCATATGAGCTGAATTGCATTCTGTTGCACAGTTGTGTTATAAGGATGAAAGCGTCCCCGAGTACAA
>CBFGXL010000036.1:0-4439 GCA_965652925.1 uncultured bacterium
CTTCTACTCCTTGTAAATGTATGGTTTCAGAACTATTTCACTCTCCTCTTCGGAGTACTTTTCACCTTTCCCTCACGGTACTAGTTCACTATCGGTCTTAAAAGATATTTAGCCTTACCGGTTAGTGCCGGCAGATTCATTCGGGCTATTCGTGTCCCGAACTACTCAGGAACGGAATCAAGAGAGTCGCAAACATTTCGCATACAGGACTATTACCTTTTAGAGTCTGTCTTTCCAGACAATTTTGCTATATTTACGTTTTGTAACTCTCCGCAACTAAATGCGGACTCCGCCCTACAACCCCGTACATGTAAACACGTACGGTTTGGGCTATTCCCGTTTCGCTCGCCGCTACTAAGGGAATCGCAAGAACCTTCTTCCTGATCACAATGGCAACTGCCTTTCGGCAGTTAGTGTCGATCAGAAAGAAAGTTCCCTATATTGCTTTCTTTTCCTCCTGGTACTGAGATGTTTCACTTCCCAGGGTGCGCATCTGCCGTACGGCAGATCACTGTTCTACAACAGTGGGGTTTCCCCATTCGGACATTTCCGGGTATAACGGTTGATTGGCACCTTACCGGAACTTTTCGCAGCCATTCCACGTCCTTCATCGCTTTGTAAAGCCTAGGCATCCACCATACACTCTTTCATTCCTGTAAGGAATGCTGTACACCGCTGTACAATTTTTGTTTGAGTGTGTTGTGTTCTCAAGAGAAAATACTACTCTTGAGAACTCGATGTTTTTGATGTGCACAGAGGACGAAAAGACCCTGTACCGTTTGTACATAATCTTAACTCTGTGCACTACCTAGTGTTCGCGTATCCGAAACTGTAACGGACGAACACGCGAACATGCCTGTGTGTGTCGAGCACACAGGTCTTAGATACTGGGTCGGGTAGCCTACACCCGATCCAAGTAGAATATGCTATTGTCAAAAATCGCATCGTCTCTTGAATTTTGTTTTAAAAAAACCGCTTTTGGCGGCACAAGAATCCTCGTAAGAACTCGTGTCCCGCTACAGTTTTCTTAACGCAATACTCATAACAATGTGCTCGCTATTCTATATGAATCGAAAACAAAGTCAAGGGTTTTCTCTGGATAGTTATGCAGTGTTCTATGCCCACGCTTATGCACAGCTTTTTGCACACCAAAAACATATTTTTAAGTACCCCAAAAAGGGTTTCTTACACACCCTTTTTCCATTGACAGTGCGAGTAAATCCCGTACTCTGGTAGACAAATTGTTGTTCCTTTGCGTACCTTTGACAACCCATATCTGAACAAGCACTGCGGAGGTTAATGTGCCAGACTACAAAACAGTTACCTTACCAAAGGGCGAAAATGTCGACATTCTTGTCGGTGCGCCTGACGAGTCGTGGTTTGTGCATGGAAAAACCGGGTATCTTGACCCCAAGATGCTCGCGCCGTATTACCGGCAGCCACGTCGGTACATCGACCCCGCAAAACTTGCGGAGCTCCAAGCGAACATTGCGCACAACGGTGTTCGTGAAGCAGTTTTGATCACCCCTCGCCATCTGGCTCCATGGGCTGAAGAAGGCCCCGAATATGAAGGGACCTTTTGGCGAATCGTGAGCGGACACCGTCGGCAGAAGTCTTCCGTCAAGGCAGACCTACCCGCCGTCCCCGTCATCGTGAGGGTCTACGCAACAGAAGCTGCCTTCAAGGCAGACGCTGAGATCCTCAACGATCACCGCGAGAACTTGAGCGAGATCGAGGAAGGATACATCCTCCTTGATCGCCTCGAGCGCGGTGAGAAGATAACGCACATCGTGGCTGAGTCCGGCAAGAGCTATCAGCACCTCATGGGTCGGGTGGCTCTGACGAAACTCTCGCCTGAGATCCAAGCACTTCTTTCGCCGGAACTCACGAGTCGAGCGCGTCTTGCAATCGGCTTTGCTTCCGCCCTTGGGGATCTCAAGGCACTTCCCGTTGAAGAGCTCGAGACCAAGCTCGTAGAACTCGGGGACAGGGAGACCGATCCTGAGTTCTTGAACGAAGACGAACGCAGGTTCTGCCTTCAGATTGCCTACCTTAAGTATGTCCAGAGACAGAATTGGGGTGGCGTCATTGGCGAGAAGTTCGTCCGGACCGGAGAACGTCCGGAAAAACAGCTCATCAACGGCGGGCTTGAGCGAGTGCGCACTCACGAGAAGAAGCTCAGTGTGCGTGACCAGCTCATCGCATGGTGCAAGGGCATCTCGAACACGCAGTTCATGGACATGCCCCCGGCAGAAATGCGCCGTGCGTTCGAGTACGCCATTCGTGAGGACATGGAGGCGATCGTTGCCATGCTTCGGCAGTCTTCGAAAGACACACAGGCTATGGCAGACATGCTCGAAAAGATCGCTCAAAGCAAACCAAAGACTTCGCGCGAAGTTCTCGAGCGGAGCCATCGGCGTGAACAAGAAGTCATCATCGCCAAATAAACTGCAGAAAACTCCCCCACCTCAAGCCTGAGATGGGGATTTTCTTTTATCTGCGTGGCAGTTCGTCCTTCACCCCTATGCGGTCAACAATTATCTGATGCGGGTAGTCAAAAACATCGCGGGTGAGCTTGTCATACATGCCCACACGGTACATGAGATCGCTCGATTCAAACGCCGCAAAGCGGATCTCTACTCCCAACTCTGCCTCAAGTGAACGGATCGCAGTTTCAACCTTCGCGGGAGAATATTTCTTCATCGCCAATAGCACGTCAATACGCTGATCAAAGTCACGGACGAAGATGCCAGCAATGACCACAAAATCAAGTGTGCCAGCTTTGCGCAAATGCTTCAGCACGGTCTTGCCATTGATCGGTGCAGTTTCAAAAAGGAATGTCTGGAGCGACTGAAGATTGGGGAACTCTTTGTTGAGTGCATATCCGAGCACACGCTTTTTAACGGTACTTCCCTCTTCCTGTGCATAGAATTGCTTCTTCTTGATGACCTCTGCCCGCTCAAGTGCGTTCATCTCAGTGCGGGCAGTGCGTCGCACCAGCCGCGCTCGACGGCTGATCTCGTCGAAGGTGAACTCTTTAGAAGGGTTAAAGAGGAAGAAGCGAAGAAGTTTTACTCGCGCCTGGCTTCCAAACAGAATGGTGAGCGGATCGGTCATATCGGTTGTACAGCGATTATAGCACCGTACAGGCTATCCACAGTCTAGACAAAGATGGAGAGAAATGACTTGATCGGGAAATTCCGTGTATACTTGAAATATTAGAGGTTAAATTGTCATTATGTTCTGGTTAACTATCCTATTTCTTATAGTACTTTTACTCCTTCCTCTTACGCTGTATGTGGTGAAGGGAAAGACTGCGGCGATTCTTGAAACGTTCGGCAGGCCACATGAAAATGCCGTATTCCCCGGATTGCGGATCAAGTGGCCGTGGCCCATCACCACCATTGTCGCCCGCATTAATCTTCAGCTTCAGGAAATAAATGCCGATGTGTCAGTGAAAACAAGCGACAATGCATTTATGACACTCCCGGTTAAGGTTCAGTATCGCGCAAGCGATGATCCAGTCGGGGCCGTAAAGGCACACTACGAACTCGAGGCACCCGAGCGGCAGATCGCATCATACGTCCTCAATAATGTCCGGCAGACTGCTTCGAGCATGGAAATGACCGAACTGTATGCCAATAGAGATGCATTGGAAAATCAAGTACAGACCGTACTTGCTGAACAATTTGCACGTTTCGGTTACATTATTGAAAACGTTCTCGTCGATGAACCCCAGCCAAGCCCTGAGGTTCGCGATGCATTCAACAAAGTTATTGCAAGTAAGCGCCTGATGGAAGCGGCACGAAACGAAGCTGAGGCCGAACGCATCAAGCTCGTGGGTGCTGCACAAGCTGAGGCGGAAAGCAAAAAACTCCAAGGAGAAGGAATGGCACAGATGCGTGAGGCGGTGGCACGAGGACTCGAAGAGGCCATGCAGACCATGAAACGATCTGGCCTCAATGCTTCGGAAGCCGTACAATTCTTAACTGATACTAACCGCATAGACGCGATAACAAGCGCAGCGGCACACGGCAACACGATCATTATTGATGCGGGGGCACGCGATATGGCTGCAACTGCCGCAACACTTGAAGCACTACGGAAGTAATTCTCATACCAAACAAAAATAAAAGAGCGGGCAATTGCCCGCTCTTTTATGTTGACTGAAATACTGACATCAAAAAAACTCCCTTGCGGGAGTTTTTTTGAATGACTTATTTCAGTGTAACTTTAGCGCCAGCCTCTTCAAGTTTTGCCTTGAGAGCCTCGTCACAAGTTACTAAATAAAATTGTTCCTTTCAGTCCAATTTTATTAAGTACTCGCGACCCCGCCTCAACAAACAGTCCCCCGGACTGTTTGTTTCCGGCCCGGAAGCCCTTAAAGCTAACGGGTGCATACGAAAAAGCACCGACGGTGTCGGTGCTTTTTCGTTAGT
>CBFGXL010000037.1:0-4248 GCA_965652925.1 uncultured bacterium
TAATCCTGAAATGCAAACTGCCACATGCCGCCAAATGCAAGAGCACCGAGCAGAAAAACAACCGCGAGGTGCTTAATCTTAATGCCTGCAACGAGGATCATTCCGAACCAGATGAAAAAAAGAATGATCGCTGAACCGAAGTCGGGCTGAATGAAGACAAGGCCGAAGAACACGAGCGTGTAGAGACCCGAGATAATTATGTGTTTAAAATCTCCGATCAATTCGTGACGCTTGGAGAAATATTTGGCAAGCACGGCAATAAGTATAAGTTTTGCTGGATCGGCCGGTTGTAGAGAAAAGAATCCCAAATTGAAACGACTCTGCGCGCCAAGGGTGACTTCTCCGATGAATAGAACCAGTACGAGGAGAAACGCAAAGAAAAGATACAAAAGGAATGTGGTATTCCCCACTCGCAAGAAACGATAATCAGGAATGAGTGCAACCAACATAAGGAGAAATGCAACCCCTATCCAAAGCACCTGCCTGCTGAAATAGAGATTTTCTCCTTGGTAGGAGTACATGGTAACAAGGCCAAGAATGGTCAAAACTAAAACGGAGGAGACAAGATAAATATCAAGTCCTTTGAACAAAGAGACGAGAGTCCGCATGTCCTTCTAGTATATGCAATAAACAAGAACAGCACAAAATGTACTTCAAAAGTGCATTTTGTGCTGTTCTTACTGCAAGAGTGAGAAAGCAGATACGTTGAGATTTCTCAAGAAATGTAGAGCTACTCTATAGGCGCAAAGCTGGCATCAGTTTTCGGCACAATATCAATAACCGCAGCCCCATCCTCGCACAAAGAAGCGGTAATGGTGCGGTATATCTGGTCAAGATCATCTGTACTTGCTGCTTGATAGGCGGAAGCGGGCGTACTCGCAAGAGCACGCACAAAATCCATATTCACCTGCTGTCCGAGGCCAATAGTAAATACAGTGATACCGCTATCCTTCACAAGCTGTGCATTTTTCAGTGCATACGCCTCCGGTTCCTCATCAGGAGCGGTTGCCAAACCGTCAGTCAAAAGCACGAGCACTTTCCGCGCCTCAACACTGTGCAGTTCGGAATGCAGTTCCTCAAATGCCCTACGGAATGCCTCACCCTGATTAGTGCTTCCAACCTCCTCTTTCGGATCTATGACAAGTTCACGTATGGTTTGAGCAATTGAAGCGGTGTTACGTGTGAGCCGCTTTTCCAGTACCGCGTCAGTAGCGAATGTAACCAGAGCCGCTTGGTCTGATTCCTTCAGACGATGCACGAAAGCTTCAGCTGCTGCCAACACCGAAGTTATTGGCTCCGGTGGGTTATCAGCGTCATTATTCATGCTTCCAGAGAGATCGATTGCCAAGATGACGTCAGTTGGCACCTCACAGCTGCGCACAGTCTTCGCTATCGGCTCTGGCCAGGTGAATACGGCTGTTGCTTCACTTCGGGGCGCAAAATCATCGATGAAAGTACGTGAGGAAGTAAGCGCATTGCCACTCTGATCAAAGATAGTAGCAACCACCTCTACCTCATCTGCTTTTGTGAGCGCATTATTGCGTATCTTCGCTTCAAGTTTCGGTTTGTCATCGGCACCACTTAACCTTCGGTCAGTGATGGTGAACTGATCACGACCGGTCTGTGCGGGAAGCCACAGCTCTATTGGGTCAAGCGTTATAAAAGTCTGCGTCGGTATACGCTCCCCGGTGTCGATCCGTGCTTCAAACACAGGATATACGCTGTCTGGCGGCAGAATTGTGGTTCCCTTCCTTTCGACAATAAGTCCATCCCCATCGTACAGAGCAAACGTATATGCAACCTCAGGCGATGCCGCCACACGATTCTTATTTTCTATGTAGGCAACTGCGTTATACTGCCCATCAGTCACTCTGAAGCTGCGCGCCCAGGTTGCTTGCGGCTGCTCTACCTCAAACGTGCAAATGCGCGTGCATGAGCCCCCGCAGTCAACACCTTTCTCCTCTCCATTGTGTGAGCCGTCAAAACAGCTCGGAGCCTGATAGAGGAACTGAACATATACAAGCACACCCACTCCAAGCCAAAAAAGCAAAAAACCTGTCCCATACTGCACCTGCCGCCAGAATGCCCACTTCCTAAACATATCTGTATTGTAACAGACACATCAGACGCACCAAGGTATTTATGAGGCTATGTATTCCGCAATGGACTCTTTCATGGTCGCAAGAGTCTGTTTGAATCGCTCTTCATCTTGCTCGAGCACGGTAAAACGGAAACCGTTGAAGGTCGAATTAAAACCAGAAGTGAGTGGCACTACGCAGATGCCTTTTGATGCAAGAAGATAGTATACAAAACGCTTATCAAGCGGTATGTCTTCAGTTAAGAATGGTGTTATGACCTCTTCTACCGCGGAGTTGGCAAAAGGCAGTGATTGCAACGGAGTAAGTACCCCCTCGTCAAACACAAGCGTCATGTAGAACGCACCCTGTGGTTTGGTGATGATAACCCCCGGGATAGTTGAAAGCACATCGTATGCAATCTGCGCTCTGAGCGCGTATGCTTCGGTACGTTCCTTCAGCATCGGATAGTAACGATCGTCGCTCATCACTGCCGGAAGTATGGCCTGCGGTAGCGTCGTTGAACATACTTCAAGCATCTTCGCATCGATAAGTGACTTGCAGTATATGTTGAAATCATTGTCCTTTTCCCTATTGTAGAATTCTATCCATCCACATCTTCCACCCGGCCAAGGAAATTCTTTGGAAATGCCGCGCATTGCAATGGCGGGCACGTCCCCGATGACCGCAGCGAGCTTTTTATAGGGCACACCATAGGAAAGATTTGAGTAAATCTCATCGGTAATAATGAAAAGGTCGTGCCGTTTTGCAATATCGACGATCTTCCGCAACGTCTCTTCCTGGTACACAAATCCGGTTGGATTGTCTGGATTCACAATAAGAATGCCGCCGATCTCTGGATGATCGTGGATCTTCTGTTCCATTTCCTCAAGATCAGGCGCCCAGCCCTTGTGTGGATCAAGTGAGTAGGTGATATGCGGACGATCAGCATGAGCCGCTTCCGCTGAGGAGTGTGTCGGATATGCGGGATTGGGGCCGATCACGCGGACGTTGGGGTGGAGATTCTTATAGATCTTTGAGATAGCATCTCCGAGTCCGTTGAAGAATAGAATGTCATCTGCAGTTATTTCGATGCCACCTTCGAGGTTGCGTTCTTTGGCAATGTATTCACGTGTGGAAAGAAGACCCTTCGTTGGAGAATAGGCATACGTCATATCCTCCTTCATCGCATCGCTTGCGTATTCTTTGATCCAAGGTGCGACTCTTTCACCTTTCGCGACGGGATCCCCGATATTCTCCCAGACAATAGGAAGACCTAAAGCCTCAAGCTTCTTCGCAACTTCGACGATCTCGCGTATCTCGTACACCAAGCTTGATGCGCCTGGATGGGTGATGGTATTTCTCATGTGTTAAGCAGTATAACAAAGGATGAGCCCAATACGTAACGTGTACTTAAAAAGCTTAAAGTTAAATGAGCAAACGAGCGTAGGTAGAAAGTAATGGGATTACTTTCTACGATTGCGAATGTATGTCGCAAATCCTTCCTTTCTGAAAAGGATTTGTCGACGAAGCCAACGTACTGCCCACTTCGTTGGCATCAAAAGAAAAAGACCGAGATTGATCTCGGTCTTTTTCTTTTGAAGACTTAAAGTTGGCGCCAACCTACTCTCCCCCTTGCGGAGTACCATCGGTGCGGAAGAGCTTAACTTCTGTGTTCGGAATGAGAACAGGTGTACCCTCTTGGCCAAAGCACCAACTTTAAACCTTCAATAATTGTATTTGTCTGACTTGTTTAGATATCTTGAAGTAGCCGGCATCCCTCTCAATGCGGTTCAAGAGGGATGCCGTGCTCGCTGCGCGGTTAAACGCGCGAGCAATTGAAGTGTGTTGGCAGATACCCCCTGTCATGGCAGGGCTTAGTGCTCGGATCCGGTAAACTGCCGTTCCTTTCGCAGGTATCTGTGTATGGTGATCAACCGACCACTTCAAGATATCTAAACATGCATATTCTACTTTTTCAAAAACATCCACACTGCAAGAAAAAATTGTATCGATGTACAGTATTCCTTACAGGAAATTACGTCCTATTAGTACACCTCGGCTGCATACATTGCTGTACTTCCACCTAGTGCCTATCAACCAGATCATCTCTCTGGGGACTTAATGATTCCTAATCTTCGAGTTGGCTTCCTGCTTAGATGCTTTCAGCAGT
>CBFGXL010000038.1:0-3718 GCA_965652925.1 uncultured bacterium
ACGGCGCTTGTCGTCATCAACGACTTCCGAGGCGGCGTTTCTCTAGGAGTCGCCGCATTCACTTTCAGTGAGATGAACTACCAAGGAAGAGGTATGAAGTTTTCTGAAGTTGGCGAAGCGATCGAAGGGATGGGTGCGGGATACGCTCCTGCATCCAAGCATTTCCATGGAGGACCTGACCGCCGCACGCGGCGACAGGTCATCATGGATCTCGGCCTGCAAGAAGGCATGACAGTCGAACTTGCAGGAGGCGGGAAAAAGATCATTCGCAAAATCGACGGGGATGATGTGTTCGTACACGGGGTGCCCGGACACATCAACGTCTACGGCATCGTTGCCGTTCTGTGAAGCGAAGCTCCGGTCCTCTGGCCCGGAGCTTTTTCTTTTGTGCACCTTCGGTGTTGACTGTAGCGTGGTTTAAGCGTACTTTTAAATAAGCACGTTCTCCTTCCTTGGAAGCGTGCGTTTTAGTTCCACCAACTATCCAGCGGAGAGAGTCAATGGCCAACTCATGCAATCGAAGTATGTACAGGCCACCCCTCATCTACGAATGTATACGGGCCGCAGGCATCTTGTGCCAGGCCTCTTCTGACCACGGAGGTTTTCGGCCGAACACGGCACGTCACATTCTCTTCAGTTCGCGCTTGCGCGGATAAGAAGTGAGGGCCCGCTGACGACGGTTTACCCAAGAGACTACCAGTCAAAGTCCCCGGATGCGCAGAGCGCATCCGGGGCAAACTGTTTCTGCTAGACTTTTATTATCAATGCAGAACATATACATATATGCTGGCGTTTTTGGTCTTATTTTCGGCATCTTTGCGCGTTCGGTGCTTTCTTTTGCACTTCCGGAAATACTTCTGTTAGCGGTGCTCAGTTTGGCGCTGCTTCTTGTAGGGCGCAGAGGAGCTACCGCCTCCTCTGTGCCCTTTGTGCTTTGCGTGAGCCTCTTCGTATTTTTGTTCGCATGCGGAGCACTCCGGATGGAGTGGGCAAGCTGGAGTGAGAGTAATCCAGCTTTTGAAGCACGCCTGGGGACTGAAGAACAATTCGAAGGAATTATCGTCCGCGAAGTTGAAGAGAAGGAACGCACAGTGCATGCATACGTGGAGATCGAAGGAGAGATCGTGCTTGTGATCGCAGACAGAGGAGTGCCGCTTTCATACGGTGAGGTCGTACAGGTTACAGGTGTACTCAAACGACCTGAGACATTTGCAACTGAACTGGGACGAACGTTCAACTACCCTGGTTACCTGCAGGCGCGCGGCGTGCACTACGTGCTTCCGTACGCAGAGGTGCAGGTTGTGGATCACGAGAAAGGCAATCTTCTCTTTCGGCATTTGTTGCAATTTAAGCAGCGTTTCATACACAGCATTGAGATGGTGCTACAAGAACCGCATGCCGGGCTTTCTGTAGGTTTGCTACTCGGGGTCAAGCAATCGCTTGGCGAGCTTGAAGATGTCTTTCGTACTGCGGGCATCACGCACATTGTCGTTCTCTCAGGATATAACATCATGCTCGTAGTTTTGTTTGTCACCTACGTGCTTTCATTTTTATTGCCGTGGAGGTTGCGCCTTGTGTGCGGGCTTGTTGCTATTGCGCTCTTCGCCTGCATGGTAGGTCTCTCTGCAACCGTGCTCCGCGCGAGCATCATGGCAGGACTCATCCTTGTAGCAAAACTGTTTGGCCGCACCTATGCAGTGGTGCGTGCGCTGATGCTTACCGGGTGTCTCATGCTTGTGTTCAACCCGTACCTCTTGGTATTTGATGTCGGGTTCCAATTGTCATTCATTGCCACGCTCGGACTCATTCTTTTTGCTCCGCACCTGGAACGATATGTGGAGTTTATGCCAAAGGCGCTCGGGCTGCGCGAATTCCTAACGGCAACCGTAGCAACGCAACTATTTGTCTTGCCGATACTCCTCTACCAGATAGGCGAATTCTCGGCTGTTGCTGTTATCGTTAATCTTCTCGTGCTTCCGATGGTGCCAGTTGCGATGCTGCTCACATTCGCAACTGGCATGATCGGTCTGGTATCAGTGCCGCTTGCACAGGTGTGCGGGTATCTGGCATACGCTTCGCTGTGGTACATCATTGAAGTTGCTCGGTTCTTTGCAGGATTGCCCTTTGCCTCGTTTACTTTCCCACCATTTTCTTTTGTACTGGTTGTTGCTGCATACGGCGCATTAGGGTTTGTTCTCTACCTGCTTCACACACGCGTGAATGTACCCGAGGATCTGCGCGGGTGGACGATCGTTGCGGAGGAAGATCTCACAGGAGAGAAGAACGCACCACAACAAACGCCGCTTTTTTTCAGATGAGCTGTACAAACATACTTTTTATTGCGCACTGCGATTGTGTGTTTTATGCACGATACAATAGAGCCATTACAACGTTGGAGGTAGCACATGAGCACTACCGCGCGGAGTACATTGCCCAAGTGGCCACTGAAGACGATTGTTGCCGTGGTGGCAACACTCATCTGCTTGGCCGCTCCGGCAGCTGTTCTGCTACAGTCACTGTAGCAGGCAGACAAAAAGACCGTTGGGGTTTCCCCGACGGTCTTGTTTATTTGGTATGTATTGTTTAGGCAAGCCTTTGTGCCACAGTGTTCCAGTTGAGGTTCTTGAAGAATGCCTCTATGTATTCTTTCTTCTGGCTTGGTGGATAGTCGAGCATATAGGAGTGCTCCCACATGTCCAAGGCCAGAACAATTTCGGCTGTGGCCAGTTGTCCCAGATGCTGTTCGTCAACCCAGCCCATCACAAGTCGTTGCGCAGATCGGTCAAAGTAGAGCATTGCCCAACCGATGCCTCGGGTCATGGCAGTGGCTTTAAACTGTGCGAGAAATGCGTCCCAAGAACCCCAGAGATATTCGCAGCTTTTGAAGAGTTCGCTGTCTTTGTTGATCTCCTGTGCTCCTCCCTCGAACTGTGCGAAGTATGCTTCATGGTTCTTCATGCCGCCAAACTCAAATCCAAGTCGTCGCTGCACCTCAGAGAGCGCATATGCATTCTTCTCTGAATCCTGTTTGAGTTCCTCGATCTTCTCGTGGATGAGGTTTACATGCTTCACGTAACCCGCGTAGAGCTTCAAGTGCTCATCAATGGTTTGTGGTGAGATGCCATCAAGGGCGGGGATATCAAATGTTTTAGCTTCGTATGTCATAGTCTTTGCAAGCTATTCTGCTAATGGTGAAAGTGTATCATAGGAGAAATGAAATATGAGTGATACCGCCATCCGCACCCGCTTGCTTCTCCTGCTTGTATTCGCCGCGTCTGCTGTGGGCATTGTCACTTTCTCATATACTGCATCTCCCGCCTCAGCAGCATATATGCAGGTGCATTTCCTTGATGTCGGGCAAGGGGATGCGATCCTCATTGAGACGCGCAATGGTGTGCAGGTGCTTATCGATGGAGGAAGGGATGCGCAGGTGCTTGCTGAGCTCGCCTCAGTGATACCGTTTGGCGATAGAGAAATAGACATGCTGGTCGGGACGCATCCCGATTTGGATCATATCGGAGGGCTTACTGATGTTTTAGAACGGTATGAGGTGAAGACCATACTGAAAACCGAAAACAAGGGAGAAAGCGATACTGCGCAGCGGTATGAGCAACTCGCTCAGTCTGAAGGTGCAGAGATCATCTATGCGCGACGGGGTCAGGTATTTGCACTTGATGCATCAACCACTTTGCGCGTGCTGTTCCCTGAAACAGATCCA
>CBFGXL010000039.1:0-3562 GCA_965652925.1 uncultured bacterium
GGATGAGTGGCAAACAAGTAGTTTATCCGATGGGATTTGATGCATTTGGGCTTCCTGCTGAAAATGCTGCAATCAAGCGCAATATCGACCCGAAGGAATGGACAGAGAGCAACATTGCTTACATGAAGAACCAGCTTGCGAGCATGGGTGCGGCTTTTTCGTGGGACAAGACAGCAAGCACGATCGATCCTTCATACTACAAGTGGACACAGTGGATGTTCACGGAATTTTTCAAAAAGGGTATCGCGTACCGTGGCAAGGGAATCGTCAATTGGTGCCCAGGCTGCAATACGGTTATTGCAAACGAACAAGTTTTAGCAAATGGTACCTGTGAACGATCGGGAGATATTATTGAAAAGAAAGAGATGCCGCAGTGGATGCTTAAGATCACCGATTATGCAGATCGGCTTGTTGATGATCTTGATGCACTACAGTGGCCTGAACCGATCAAGGAAGCTCAGCGTCGCTGGATCGGCCGCTCAAAAGGCGCGGAGATAAACTTTATGCTGTCATGCGGCGAGGCGGTCACAGTATTTACGACACGTCCTGATACGCTCTTTGGAGCAACATACCTCGTGCTTGCGCCAGAACACGCTCTTATTCAAAAGTACGCAGATAACATCAGCAACTTTGCAGAAGTAGAGGCATACATCAAGTCCGCAACGCAAAAAGATGAGCAAGACCGGCTTGATGCAACCAAAGAGAAGACAGGAGTAAAGCTGGAAGGCATTACTGCAACAAACCCGGCTAACGGAGAATCGATCCCTGTGTATGTGGCTGACTATGTGCTTGGAAGCTACGGCACTGGTGCCATTATGGCTGTACCAGCGCACGATGAGCGCGACTTTGCGTTTGCACAGAAATTTGGACTGCCGATAAAGCAGGTAATCCGACAAGTGTTTGGAGATGCTCATGCAGATGCCGAAGACAGAATTGCTGCAGGAGCAATTGTTTATGATCCAAAAACTAATAAATACCTTGTGCAATATAGCCATGAGTTCCAGAAGTATTCTCTGATTTATGGTGGTCTCGAAAAAGATGAAGATTACAAGGACGCAGCAATTCGGGAGACCTATGAAGAAACCGGCTATAAAGCAAAATTTTTAAAGTACATCTCAGATGAGGAAGAAGCCAATTTTTGGCATCCAGGGAAGAAGGTTTATCGTCATTTAATTGGTAGACAAGTTTTATTAGAACTTGTGTCCCCAGAACAGGCTGATGTTTCTGAGGAAGAACTTCGTAAAGCCGAACCTGTCTGGCTAACTGAGACAGAACTTAAGTTAAAACTGACCGACCGTGACGATGCTGCTGCTGTTGGACGCATGTTTGCTCACTCTATCTATGCGGGAGTGGGTAACCTTTGTAATTCCAATGAGTTTAACGGGATGAATTCCGAAGAAGCAAAAGAAAAGATCGTTGAGAAAGTCGGCGGGAAGATGACCAACACCTACCGCTTGCGCGACTGGTCTGTGGGACGCCAGCGCTACTGGGGAGTACCGATCCCTATTGTGTACGATCCGGAAGGGAATCCACATGCGATCCCGCAAGAGCACTTGCCGTGGACACTTCCTGAAGACGTTGATTTCCGGCCAACAGGCGTCGCTCCGCTTGCGAAAAGTGAAGAGCTTAAAAAGCGAACAAAAGATATATTTGGAGAAGGCTGGACACCTGAAGTAGAGACACTCGATACATTTGTGGATTCCTCATGGTACTTCTTGCGCTATATTGATAACGGAAATACCGATTCGTTTGCATCGCTTGAAGCTCAAAAGAACTGGATGCCGATTGATATGTACTTTGGAGGGGCAGAGCACACGACCATGCACCTTCTGTATTCGCGTTTCTGGCAGAAAGCGCTCTTTGACCTTGGCTATGTGACTGAAAGTGAACCATACAAGCGCCGCATCAACCGTGGACTTGTTCTTGGACCCGACGGAAACAAGATGAGCAAATCAAAAGGGAATGTCATTGATCCTGACGATCATGTGAAGACCGTTGGTGCAGATTCAGTGAAAATGTATCTTGCATTCATGGGTCCATATGCTGAAACTGCAAATTACCCGTGGGATATGGGAGGCATTGCGGGCATTCGACGCTTCCTGGAGCGTGTGTATGGTCTTTCAGAACATATTAAAGAAGAGGAATCAGTATCAATCACCAAACAGCTGCACAAGACTATTGCAAAACTTCGGGAAGATATTCCGCAATTTAAGTTCAACACAGCCATAAGCGCTATGATGATCTTTATCAATCAGGCTGAAAAAGAAGGCATCACAAAAGCAACGTACAAAATGTTCCTTAAACTGCTTGCACCGTTTGCGCCCCATCTGACCGAGGAACTATGGGAGATCACTGGCGAGACAGACTCAATTCATCTTGAAAAATACCCGGTAGCTGAAGAAAACCTGCTTGTAGATACCGAGACAACGCTTGCCGTGCAGATCAACGGCAAAATGCGGGGAAGTGTGACAGTAAGCCCTGACGCCCCCCAGGAAGAGGTGCTGAAGGCAATACAAAGCGCAGCTCAGTTTCAAAAGCATCTCGGCGGCGAGATTGTCAAAGTCATCTATGTGCCGAAGAAGATTATCAACCTCATCGTTAGAGAGTAGGTTTCACCAGACTATTGACTAATGTCAAGTCGCGTGATAAAACAGGAGCAATACAGAGGGGAAACACAACAACCGCAGGAGGTACGTCATTAATGTTATGAAGCTTATATGATTTCATTCAAACCAAAACAAGTAACCAAAAAACTGCTTTCAGCACTGCCTGAGCGCGCACGAGATGTTCTCGAAAAGCGATACGGCCTGGGTACCGACGGCAAGACCAGCACGCTTGAGTCAATTGGACAGGCCTATGGCATTACACGTGAGCGCGTACGCCAGATAGAGAACTACGGCATCACTTCCATCCAAAAGTCTGAAGCCTACAAAGAGTTCGAACCGGTCTTTGCTGAGCTGCAAAACATCATCAACGAACTCGGCGGCGGTTTGATTGCTGAGCACGTACTTCTTGATGAGATCACCAAGGATGAAGTGCTTCGAAATCATATTTACTTCCTGCTTGTTGTTGGTGTTCCATTCTACCGAAGCAAAGAGAGCGGCGCTTATGCACACCGATGGTTCACTGAAAAGAAGATCGCGGACACCGTTGAGAAGGCACTTCTCAAGCTCTACAACAGCATCAACCGCGATGACCTCATAAGTGAGGAGGAAATGATCCGTCGTTTCAGAGAGGAACTCATTGATATTGCAAGCAAACACGACGAGACTACCCTCAAGCGATGGCTCCAGATTTCAAAGGACATCAGCGCAAATCCACTCGGCGAGTGGGGACACGCTTCAAGTCCGAATGTACGCGTCAAAGGTATCCGCGACTATGCATACCTTGTGGTAAAGCGACACGGTTCTCCAATGCACTTCCGTGAAGTAGCAGAAGCGATCGAACAGCTCTTCAACAAGAAGGCGCACACAGCCACTTGCCACAATGAACTTATTAAAGATGAGCGGTTTGTGCTCGTTGGACGTGGACTCTACGCACTAACCGAATGGGGATACTCAGC
>CBFGXL010000040.1:0-3533 GCA_965652925.1 uncultured bacterium
AATTGCATTCTGTTGCACAGTTGTGTTATAAGGATGAAAGCGTCCCCGAGTACAACGTAATGAGGAGAGAGGCCATGGCACCAGAAGCCCTGCCTGTGGAGGAAGACCGACAACAAAATACGCTCAAGAGCAAGTTTGCACTTGCCTGTGCGATCATGGTCACGCTCGCAGCAATCGTCGCGGTCTTCATGATGTGACTGGATCTACGCGAGGGAACCTTTCCTCCGCAGAAAACAATCGACCCGCTCCCAGGGTCGATTTTTTTATTGTGTACGTGACCGCGTGAGAACGAGCGGGCCATTTTCAGTTATCGCAACCGTGTGCTCCATATGAGCTGCAATACTTCCATCGGTAGTCACAGCAGTGTAGCCATCTCCCAGTACCTCTACTTCTTTGCTTCCGAGTGTGATCATCGGTTCAATGGCTATAACCATGCCGGGCACGAGCTCCGGATCCTCTTCACCTTTGACCACAAAATTAGGGACGATCGGGTCCTCGTGGAGGTCATATCCGACACCATGTCCGCAGAACGTCTCAATGATGCCAAATCCTTTTGGAACCGTCTTCTGCACAGCGCGCCCGATATCGCTGATATGATTGCCACTTTGTGCTGCTTTGATCGCTGCATCAAGCGCCTTCTGCGTGACGTGGATCAACTGCTTCGCTTCTTTTGATATCTCTCCCACCCCCACGGTACGTGCAGAATCAACAACCATTCCTTTGTAGGCGATGACCACATCAATACTCACCACATCTCCCTCAATAAGCTCAACGGGCTCCTCGTTAGGGATCCCGTGCACGATGACGTCATTGATTGAAACACAGGTAGCAGCAGGATACGGACGCGGTGCAAATTGTGCGTGATAGCCCAAGGTCATCGGCTCCACTTCATATTCTTCCATAAGCTCCATCGCCCGGTCGTCTATATCGAGGGTTGTGTTTCCCGGTACCGCGAGCGTTTCAAGCTCATCAAGAATAGACGCGAGGATCGCTCCACCTTCTTGTAGTATCTCTATTTCTTGTTGTGATTTAAGCGTTATCATTATTGAGTTCAAGGGCATCACAGATCTGATTGTGCACACCTTCAATGCTGTCCGTGCCATCAATATCAAATACAGCAGTGTTCTCCCGAGTACGGTAGTACTCCAATACCGGCACAGTCTCTTCACGATACCACTTCAGTCGGGCTTCAATGGAAACTTCAGTGTCGTCTTTTCGGGCGCGCGCTTTCATACGCTCGCGCACCACCTCTTCAGGTGTATTGAGGTTGATGATAGTGATGAAATTTCGTTCGTAGAATCGAAGGGCGCTTTCAAGCACGATCGCTTCAGAGACTGTGCGCGGGAAACCATCAATAAGTATGTTGCGCTCGGGGTTCATGTGTTCGCGCATAGCGTCCCCCCACAGCACCACGGACAAGAAAAGAGGCTGCAGTACGCCGCTGTCGAGTGTCTGCGCCACGTGCTCTTCAGTGTAACCCTCACCCTTCATCGCAAGTGCACGAAAACGGCGACCTGTCTGAAAGTCTATGGTATCGCGTGATGGATCTTTTTCGGTCAGAACCGCATCAAGCTTCTCAATTTGGGTTCCTTTTCCGCTACCCTGCGGACCGATAAAAATGATCGTGTATGGCTGTGTGTGCATGCTGTGTTATGAAATTAAATATTGAAATATTTGCTCTTTTACCTCATCTTCACTCCTGCCTCCATCTATTTCGATGAGTGTTCCTTTCTGCTTAAAGACCTCGATGGAATACGCAGTATATGTGCGATACTCTTCAAGACGCTTTTCAACTGACTTGGGTGAATCAACCACATCGCGGGAACGCATTTCACTTCGTTTGCGCACCTCTTCGTCTGAGATGCTCAGGTGGAACACGATATACGGCCGGTTCACCCATTGATGCATCTCATGGAAGAGTTCAGCTTCGTGAGGCTTTTTTGCAACTGCTTCAAACACGATGCGTTCATTTTCATGTTGCGCAATAAGTGCGTGGGTCATCCAATACGACGCGATCCACTCGGGTATAAGGTATCCTCCTTCATACATCTCCTTCATTTTCTTGCCGAACACGGTAGGTTGCTGTGCGGCTTCACGGACCTTATTCCCGTTTGAGTAGAGACTGCCACCGAAGTGACTGAGAATGAGGTTTGCCTGTGTACCTTTCCCTGACGCTATCTTCCCCATGAGCACGATGCTCTGGTACTTGGTGGTATATTCCATGGCCCTAGACTATCAGTTTTTTAAGAGGACGCAACATAAAGAGCACGAGAAATGAAGACGCCGAGACCCTGCTTTATGGTATTCTATGAAGATGGAGCGAAAACACATCATTACCCTCTCAGGCAAGCCCGGAAGCGGAAAATCATCAACAGCAGACCGCGTGGCAGAGCTTTTGGGGTATTCCCGTTATTCTGCAGGCGATTTGGTTCGTACTATTGTCCGAAAACGTGGAATCACTCTCGACGAGTACAACCAGATGGCAGCACATGACCATATGCTTGACCATGAAATTGACGAGGAGCTGCGAAACCTCCGCAATGTCAAAGATATTGTGATCGACTCGCGCTTGGGTTTCTATTGGATACCTGAATCGTTTAAAGTATACCTTGATCTCGATATGGAAGTAGCAACAGCACGTATTTTCAAGGATTCAGTCACCAATGAATTGCGTGAATACAGCAGCGACAGTGACTACTCCATACAGCAGGTCCAAAAGCTCGTACAGGCACGGCTAGATAATGAAAAACAGCGGTTCCGAGAACTGTATGGTGTGAATCCCTACAGCAATGCAAACTTCGATCTCATCATTAATACTTCCCGACACAGTCCGCAGACCGTAGCACTTACCGTATTCGACACATACAAGAAGTGGCTCGAGTCCGACAAATGGACACAGGTGGTGAGCGAAGTTCCCATGGGGTATTCATTCAAGAGTTGAAGTGAGCAAACGAGCGGAAGCGACTATTGCGAACTTCCGTCCCGATTTCTTCCTTCCTAGGAGAAATCGCTGGACGTCACGCAAAATCAGAAATCTTTATGTACAAAAAAGCAGGCATAAATACCTGCTTTTTTGTGTTAAGTAATTTTCCGATTTAGTACTCTCGGAGAGAGACTTGAGCATCAATGCGTCGGATCAGATCCAGCACCACATTAACTACAATCAGAAGTGCAGTACCACCAATTGCCAATGAGGCAACACCAGTGACTACCTGCATTCCCACAGGGAATACCGCAACGAATCCCAAGAAGAGAGCTCCCACAAGTGTCAATCGTGTAATGAGATTGCCGAGATACTCTGAAGTGTGCGCACCAGGACGGATACCTGCGATAAACGCACCATTTCGCTGCAAATTCTTCGAGATAGACTCTGGATCAAATGTCACCGCAGTGTAGAAGAAGGTGAAGAGAAATACCAGGACGAAGTATGCCAATCCGTAGAGGATCTGATTGCTCATAAGCCGATTGACCGTATCGATCGCCCCCGGTACCCACGGAAGATTAAATGCTGAAAGGATGTTCAACACCATCTG
>CBFGXL010000041.1:0-3406 GCA_965652925.1 uncultured bacterium
CGTTTAAGGGCCTGACGAAAGGAAAGCGCTCAACTGGAGGACGCAACAGCTACGGCCGCACGACTACGCTTAACCGCGGAGGAGGAAACAAGCGGACATATCGTGAGGTGGACTTCAAGTTCAACAAGAAGGACATCCCCGCACGGATCGAGACCATTGAGTACGATCCGTTCCGATCAGGATTCATCGCACTTGCCTTATACGCTGACGGCGAGCGACGCTATGTGCTCGTACCGCAGAACGTGAAGGTAGGAGACGAGTTCATTGTTTCAGAGAAAGCAAAGCCAAAGCTCGGTAATCGACTTCCACTTGCAAAGATCCCTGTAGGTACATTCGTGTACGCAGTTGAGATCAAGCCTGGTTCTGGAGCAAGCCTCGCACGAAGCGCAGGAAACTACGCTGAGGTTGTGGCGCATGACGCTGGATACACCCAGATCAAGCTCCCGTCTTCTGAGATCCGCAAGGTGCTCTCAAGCGCATGGGCTTCTATTGGTGAGGTTTCAAACGAGGAATATCGTTTGGTTCGCATCGGTAAAGCTGGACGCGCGCGAAAGATGGGTCTTCGTCCGAAGACTCGCGGTACTGCAAAGAATGCAGTAGACCACCCACACGGAGGAGGAGAAGGACGCTCACCTCGAGGACACAAGCGATCACGCACCAAGCAGGGTCGCCCAACAGGAAAGGGTCAAAAGACACGATCTCCAAAGAAGTACTCAAACAAACTCATCGTCTCACGACGAAAGGTTGGGAAACGAGGGGCGACTCTCTAAAAACAAAAAAGACCGGCAGCAATGCCGGTCTTTTTTGTTTTTAGTACGTGTCCTGCGGCACGTACGGAGAGAGTCGCCGGCCGCAGCGTTGGTTTTCTTTCTCCCTGAAAGAAAACCCGCGAGACGTGGTCAGAAGTACTTACTAGAATTGGAGCAAAGCGAACAATTCTAGTTAGTAACTTGTGACAGACGGAATAAAACACACTTGACTAGTATACCCCCTGGGGGTATACTGTCGCTATGAATATAGAAATCAAGAAACAGGCAATAACCCGTTTGCGTCGTATCGAAGGTCAGGTGCGCGGAATACAAAAAATGATCGAGGGAGACACGTACTGTATAGACATCATTACGCAATCGAATGCTGTTAAAAAAGCGCTCGGAAGTGTAGAGGATCTTATGCTCAAAAACCATCTCTCTACGCATGTCGTGCACCAAATGAAGAGCGGACAGGACAAAAGGGCGGTCGAGGAGATCAGTAAAGTATATAAACTTGCTCAAAATAAATAATATGAACGTGCATCATTCAGACAATAAGTGTCACGATGGAGATGATCACGCAGCATGTCATTCTCACGAAGGACATGAGCATGTGGATCATCATGCTGAGCATGGTCACACGCATGACCATGGCGGTCATCACGGCCACATGGCAGGAGATTTCAGAAATCGTTTTTGGATCTCATTGATACTTTCGATCCCGGTGTTGGTACTTTCACCGATGATCCAAATGTTCTTTGGACTTGAACATGTTGGTTTCGACGGTGATGTATACGTGCGTTTTGCTCTTGCAACACTCATCTTTGCCTATGGCGGATATCCATTTTTGAAAGGCCTCTATGATGAGGTGTCGGCAAAGCGGCCAGGGATGATGACACTTGTGGCACTCGCTATTACTTCCGCATATCTCTACAGCGTTGCCGTATTCTTGGGACTTCAGGGCGAAGAATTGCTGTGGGAGTTGGTGACACTTGTAGACATTATGCTCCTCGGACACTGGATCGAAATGAATTCAGTGATGGGAGCATCAAAGGCACTTGAAGCGTTGGCGAGGCTGATGCCCTCAACTGCATACAAAGTTGCCGATGACGGCAACGTCATTGAAGTAGAGGTAAGCCAATTAGTACAGGGAGACCAGGTACTTGTTAAACCTGGAGAAAAGATCCCTGTTGATGGTGAGGTTGTTACAGGACGTTCGACAGTCAATGAATCAATGCTTACTGGAGAGACCAGGCCAGTAGAGAAGGAGGTGGGCGCAAGCGTCATTGGGGGCGCAATAAACGGCGATGGTTCACTAACGGTGCGCGTCCTTAAAACAGGCAAGGACACCTACCTGTCGCAGATCATTGAGCTGGTTGCTTCAGCGCAAGCATCAAAATCGCAAACGCAAAAGCTTGCTGATACTGCCGCCTTCTACCTTACCTTTGTTGCAATCGGTGCTGGAGCACTCACGTTCTTTGGGTGGATGATCTTTACTGGAGAAAACCTTGCGTTTGCCCTGCAGCGCACCATCGCGGTTGTGGTCATTGCGTGTCCGCATGCACTCGGTCTCGCGATCCCGCTTGTGGTTGCTGTGTCTACCTCGCTTGGTGCACGTAATGGTCTTTTGATCCGCAACCGGACTGCATTTGAAGAGACGCGGAATATTACAGCGGTAGTGTTTGATAAGACGGGCACACTCACCAAGGGTGAGTTTGGTATCAGCAAAGTAATTTCTCTCTCGTCATTTAGCACGGAAGAGATTCTCGGGTACGCAGCTGCTGTTGAGGCCCACTCTGAACACCCCATTGCACAGACAGTTGCGCACTCGGTTTCAGAGAAATTAGAAGTACACGCTTTCAAGGCATTGCCCGGCAGGGGTGCAGAGGGAGTGGTTGATTCAAAAACAGTACGCGTGGTGAGCCCGCGGTATCTTGTGGAGCAGAACATCCCGCTTAACTCAGATGCAGTGCAAACACAGATGGATGCGGGGAGCACTACCGTGTTTGTACTGATCGATGATGAGCTTGCCGGAGCTATCGCTCTTGATGACATAGTACGTGAAGAGGCGAAAGAGGCTGTCGCACAGCTCAAAAGCATGGGCATACAGCCGATGATCCTCAGTGGTGACTCGACACAGGTGGTACAAAGCGTCGCAGAAAAGCTCGGAATTGAAACGTACTATGCAGAAGTACTCCCACATGAGAAGTCAGCAAAGATACAAGAGATCCAAGCACAGGGATTTGTTGTTGCGATGGTCGGCGACGGCGTCAATGATGCGCCGGCGTTGGCACAGGCGCATGTAGGGGTTGCAATTGGAGCAGGTACTGATGTGGCGATCGAATCCGCTGACATCGTGCTTGTCAAAGACAATCCGCAGGATGTTGCAACCGCGATCCTCCTTGCCCGCAAGACGTACAGAAAGATGGTTCAAAATCTTTGGTGGGGAAGCGGTTACAACATCATTGCCTTACCGCTTGCCGCAGGTGTGCTCGCAGGATTCGGTGTCCTTCTTTCGCCAGCAGTTGGAGCGGTGCTGATGTCTGTTTCAACTATTGTTGTCGCGATCAATGCGTCACTCTTAAAGTTCACGAAGTAAAAGAAGACACGATCTCCAAAGAAGTACTCAAACAAACTCATCGTCTCACGACGAAAGG
>CBFGXL010000042.1:0-3253 GCA_965652925.1 uncultured bacterium
CAAAACACGTCCTGATTGCGATCAAGAGGAGCACTCCATGAATGCACATGCCGAAGTCTCAGCCCCTTCCGTTTCCACCCTTCAGACTTTGCTCGATACGCTCGGGGGAGTCACCGTGGGCGAAACCTATGCAAGCAGCGGGCAAAAGAAGTGTGAGCATTTCACGCCGTTCGGCGTGCCGGACGACTTCACCAAACGCCTCATCATCCACCTGGGGGACCAGCAGAGCGAATGCGATGCGTTCGTGCGGAACTTCATGAAGAAGGACCTGCAGGACAAGGCCGAGGTGGTCTTTGCCGACAGCCTGCAGCAGCAGAAGGATGGTATCGACGCTGTACGCCTCCAGAAGGAGCAGTTCGACACTGAGCTCAACACGCGAGCGCGCCGGATCAACTACTTGCTGACCATCCTCCACGAGGAGATCGTCCGGCAGTTCCCCGAGGCCGACGACAAGAAGGTCGACCATCTGTTCATCGACGAGGACTGGACTGTCGGCTGGCTCGACCACACCAATCTGCACGAGGAGTTCCTCGGCGCCATGTTTGGCGGCGGGGATGCGGGCGCTCAGCCCGATCTCTTCGACCATGTCATGGCCATGGGACCCGACGGCAAGCTCATGTCCGTCGATGAGGCCCTCCGTGACTTTCCTCCCGAGATGGCAGAAGCCATGAAGGGCGACCTCAGTGAGATCGTCAACAGTGTCCGCAGACGTTCTGCGCCGGGCGCTTTGCGCAGCGGCAACGGACTCGCCCAGGCGCTCGCCGGTATTGCGGCGTCGATCGCAAGGGGGAGGAGTCGTCCCCGTCAGTAGTGTGGTAATCTGAGTGTTCTTCTTTTGGCCCTGCGCTTTTCGCGCGGGGCCTTCTCTTTTGTAGTGCTTCAAAAGACAATTTTTTACTGCATACTTCACACTATATTAATATCCGTAGAGTAGGATGGAATGTATATGAAAATCACGTATCTATTACTCGGAGTTCTGCTTATCGGCGCTATGGCATTTGCGTGGTTTAGTTTGAACACTCCGGACATGGAGATTACAGAGGTTGAGGATGAGATGGCAAATGACCAGAACAACGAAGATGACGATCTGAGCATTGAAGATATCCAAAATCTCAACAGGGCAGATGACGGTGCGACCCTTGACCTCAGCGGCCAAAACCTTTCGAGTGTCGACGCTGCTGTTTTCAGCAGAACAGAACTGACCTCGCTTGACCTCTCAGACAACAATCTCAGCGGCGCTCTGCAGGCTGAAGTGCGCAATCTCCGCAACCTCCAAGTACTTGACCTCTCAGACAATGATTTTACTGGGGTACCTGCAGAGGTGGGACAGCTTTCAGAACTGCGCGTGCTCGACCTTTCGAACAACCCCATAACCGGTCTGCCTCATGAAATAAGCAATCTTAAAAATCTCGAAGTGCTTGATCTGCGGGGGACAGATTATTCAGAACAAGATCTGCAGACGATCATTGCCGGAGGTCTCTCGAGCGATGTTGAGATACGCAGATAGCAACCCTCACTGTCCGCGGCCGTAGAATTGCTTTAAGAGCGCCACATGCTCTTCGTATGTTTTGGTGCAGTGGAAGCCGCCATCCTTATCGTGGAAGTAGAAGAGGCAGTCAGTTTTTCGGGGATTGAGTGCGGCGAGTATCGCCTCTGGGGAAGGGTTGGCAATCGGCGCAGGGGGAAGGCCCGCATGCTCGTAGGTATTGAAGGGCGAGTCGATGTATTTATCTGCAGGACGGACAACTGGCCACCACTCTGTCTGTGAGCCAGTAACTTTTGCATACTGCAGGCTCGCATCTATCTGTAGGTTCATGTCAATGAAGAGTCGGTTCCATATCACTCCCGAGATGTAGCGCATGTCCTCAAAATCATACGCCTCTCTCTCAAGGAGAGATGCGATGATGAGCGCATCTTCAAGAGGGACCACTTCGTCTATCTCTTCTGGATACCGCGAGACGATGTTTGATTCAAACCGATCTGTCACAAGGTACGCTACTTCCTGTGGTGTTGCATCTGCGTGGGTTACGTAATTGCCGGGGTAGAATTTTCCTTCGGAAAGAAGGGGAGTGGAACTCGCCACAAGTTCCAAAAAAAGTGCGCGCTCTTGCGCATCCCAGCGGAGTATCTGACCAAAATGAGAAGCGACCTCCTCTTTCCGCTCGCCAGAATCCACCACAAGTATCCTGCTTGTCGGAGATGCGAGATTCTGATACCAGCTAAAGAGCGCAAGCTTGGAGGTGAGTTTGTTAAGCCATGAAAGCTTCTTTGAGTCAGATCGTGTCTGGGTAATGTGTGTTTCAAAGAATGACTCGACCTCAGGGTCTTCTACGATCACCTCCCGAAGCGGATCGACCCCAAGCGGAAAGGCCTCGGGCTTTTTTTCTTCCTCTGTCACTTCTTGAGTCTGCAGTGTGAAGCGTGAAGCTTCCTCAAAGGCGTGCTCCTGGGTCTTCAAGAGAAAGACAAGCACACCGCTGCTTCCGAGCAAAACAAAGACGAGGAACCAGACTGCAATGCGGGCAAATAGTAGACTGTATGCACGCCTTTGTTTACGGGAATCTTTTCGCATTATAAATAATTATGGCATATATCTTAACAGATGAGTCACGGCGCAATAGTTTTTTGAGGCCGTTAAATGAATACTGGTGGCTCAAAGATAAAACAGAAAACGCCCACGGAATGTGAGGTTTTCCGTAGGCTTAAAGTGAGCGGTAGTCGTAGACTGAGGGAAGCTCCGGAACCTTAACTTGCCTTATGACGGCTTCCACCATTGCTTCACTCCAAAACCAGTCTTGTCGTGAGCATACTTGATGTCGAATCTCGTCAAAATATTCCCCCAGTAGTGCATCCACCGCTGCAAATGCTTCTCGGGGAGTGCGGTGATTGCCGAAGCACATGGACGGTGCACGACCTCTCTCAAGCTGCCACTTTCCATGAAGGTAGATGCGTTCCAAACTCCCTGCGGGAAATCGAAAAGCGATCGTCTTAAGCGATATTCTCAGAGTCGCTCGCCCCATAGCTCTTCTCCTTTAAGGTGCTTTTGGACTATGAAATACGAAAAGATCAAGAATAGCAAGTTTTTATGGTCACGAGTTACTAATTCGTTTCACTCATAAGTACTCGCGATTCCACCAAGGGCTCTTCCATTACATGGACTGTATAGGTTGTCGCTATTTTTCATGCTTCAAAATAGCTGGCAACCTTTTCTCGCCCTGGACACAGGCAAAGAAAAAACCACACATGGAGTGTG
>CBFGXL010000043.1:0-3132 GCA_965652925.1 uncultured bacterium
CCGCACAGCATGTGCGGCCTTTCTGTTATTCAAATGACGATTCATTCCTTCTTCATGCATCAGTTATATACTCGCAAGCGTGACAATTTATAAGTAAGACATAATCAACTATGAGTATTTTAGCTTGGATTATTTTAGGAGGAGTAGCAGGGTGGCTTGCATCGCTCATCATGAACACTGACCAGTCACAGGGTATCTTTCTCAATATCGTCATTGGTATTGTCGGAGCATTCCTTGGTGGACTCGCGTTTAGTTTCTTTGGGGGCGACGGAGTAACAGGACTTAACCTCTACTCACTTATTGTTGCATTACTCGGTTCTGTGCTTTTCATCGGCGTGCTCAAGGCTGTTCGAGGATAGGCATAGTGTTAGCACGTTAAGCATATGGAAAAGAATATCGCGTCCCATGACTTAAGTGACATGATGGTATATGAAGGAATGCGCTTGCAGAGCAGCAGGCTCTACATAAAGCAAAAGTTCGTTCATGTAAAAAAGATTGCAGAGAAGCTCTTGCGGATGTTTGAGCTTGGAGGAAAGTTTGTGAAAAATATAGCGAGAACTTCCCCACGTTCAATCTATTCCAAAGAGGTGCACTTCAGTAGTACCGCTTCAGCAGTCTCTGCTATTTCAGTCGCTTCTCTACTGATTACCTTTTTCTGGCTTACGTTGCTCTTGAATGCAACTGCGTAGATTCGCACCTCCATATATACCTGCTTAAAAATACGGCTCGGCGCATAGCGCCGAGCCGTTTGCAGTCTCCTCTTCAGAGCCTGCTGTAGATGTGTGGGCTGTTCCTTCGGATGCGGAACGGCTTGCGGATGCCGGAGAAGAGGGAGCGTACCACATGGTAGCGCCCGTTCCCGGAGATCACGCAATATTCCGAGATGCCGCCGTCGGCGTACTCCCGGTCTTTTTGCCGTACGAATCCGCCGTACTGAAGGAACCGAAAAAAGCGCCGCAGCGCTCTACCCAGCCTCATGATGTGCTCCTTGCTTGACCGCATAGGACTATACTGGGTTTTTGCAGGGGCGTCAATTTTCGCTTGCTTTTTAATGGTTTATAGGTATACTTTCCCCAGCTTTAAAGACCTACGTACCTGTCTCCGGACAGAGACCAATGGGCACAAAACCGCGCTTTTTGTTAAGCGGACTTGTGTCTGCGCAACAAAAAGCGCGGTTTTGCATACTCCAAAGTGAGTTGCTGGTCTACATAAAGCTGCATTAACAGACTAGTTTCGAAACAACAATGAAGTGTATCATCGGAACAAAAGAGGGTATGACCCAGGTGTTTGACGCAAACGGCGTCTGCCATGGCGCAACCATTCTTCGGGTCCATCCTGCAACAGTGACGCAGATCAAGACCACACAGAAGGACGGCTATGAGGCTGTGCAGATCGCTGCGGGCGCACAGAAAGAGCACCGGGTGAACAAAGCGCAGAAGGGCCACCTCGGTGGATCATTCAAAAGCGTAAAGGAGTTCCGTCCCCGCACGAATGCAGAAGAGAAAGTTGAGGCCTGGGAAAAGGGCGCAACACTCGATGCTTCTGTGTTCTCAGTTGGCGATACGATCGTCGTATCAGCTATCTCAAAGGGTAAAGGATTCCAAGGAGGAGTGAAGCGCCACGGTTTCCGTGGAGGACCAGCATCACACGGTATGAAGCACTCGCTTCGCGAGCCGGGTTCTATTGGTGCAACTGGATCACACGTGATCAAGGGTACTCGTATGGCAGGACGCATGGGAAGTGAACGCGTAACCGTAAAGAATCTCAAGGTTCTGCAGGTCAATGCTGAAGAAAATGTACTCCTCGTTTCAGGAGCAGTTCCAGGTCGAAAAGGAGCATTAGTAGAAGTTCGCAATGTGTAAGTAACAGCATATGGATACAAAAATATATTCTCAGGACGGGAAAGAGAGCGGAAAGCTCACACTTCCAGAGTCAGTGTTCGGGGTTGCGTGGAACGCAGACCTCATGCACGAGGTAGTTGTGTCGATGCAGAGCAATGCTCGTGCTGGTACAGCCCACACCAAGGATCGCGGTGAAGTACGCGGAGGAGGAAAGAAGCCGTGGAAGCAGAAGGGAACAGGCCGCGCACGGCATGGTTCACGACGCTCGCCGATCTGGTCAGGTGGAGGTGTTGCACACGGACCTCGCAACAGCAAAGACTACTCAAAGAAGATCAACCGCGCAGCAAAGTCCAAAGCGCTTGCCGTGTCGCTCTCAAAGAAGCTTGCAGACGGAGAGATGATCTTCGTTGATGCACTCTCATTTGCAGCGCCAAAGGCAGCGGATGCGAAGAACATCGTGAAGGCACTCGCAAAGGGAGCTGATAAGGCAACACTCGCAACCAAGCGTGTGAATGCAGCACTTATCGTCATCCCGAAGCGCGATGCGAATGTGGAATTAAGCTTCCGAAACTTCGGCAACTACGAAGTGGCGGTAGCAAAGGACATCAATCCAATTGATCTCCTTACCTATAAGTATGTTGTGGTAGCAGACCCGAAGACAACCGTAGAGGCTCTTGAAGCTCGTGTTGTCCGCAAGACTGCAAAAGCAGCGTAATAAACAATTACTATGGCACTCTTTAGTCGAGATAAAAAAGATAATAAGGAAGAGGCTTCTACAAAGAAGGCTCCTGCAGCGCAGGGACCAAAAGTAGAACGTGACCTTTCATCTGTTATCATGCGCCCTCGTATCACCGAGAAAGCAGTAGGACAGAACGAGAAGAATGTATATACATTCATCGTTGCCCGCTCTGCAACAAAGTATACGGTCGCAGATGCAGTGAAAGCGCTCTTCAAAGTGACGCCGGTGAAGGTGAACATCGTCAACAAGACACCCCGACAGTTCATGTCGCGCAGCAAAGGTCGAATCCAATCAGAGAAAGGCATGAAGAAGGCATACGTCTACCTGAAAGAAGGTGATCGTATCGACCTTGTTTAATCCTGTAATGCATGAGATATGAAAACATATAGACCAACATCTGCAGGACGCCGGGATTCCTCTGCGATCAACTACAAGGAGAAGCTCGGAAGCAATAGCCAGAAACCGTTTAAGGGCCTGACGAAAGGAAAGCGCTCAACCGGAGGACGCAACAGCTACGGCCGCACGACTACGCTTAACCGCGGAGGAGGAAAC
>CBFGXL010000044.1:0-2664 GCA_965652925.1 uncultured bacterium
GGTCAATTTTTACATCAGGATTGCGTGTCTCATACTCACGGATTATCTCCAGGACAAAGTCCTCCCGCAGGTCTTCTCCTTTCCAGTGTCCGATCATATGAATGACCTTCTTCTCTTCTTGAGTTCCTTCATTTGTCGTGATGCGCTTTGTCTTGCTCTGCGAAGAGGCATTAAAGTAAAAGTATGCCAGAGTGGCCAGCAGTGCTAGGAGAAGGACTGTACTGACAGCTCCAATGATAAGCATTGATTTATTTTTTTCCATATAATGAACTAAATAGATATATGTAAATTGTATCTTCAAAACCCATGCCGTACTTGCTTGGCGGTGGACAAACAATCACTCTCAGTATTTTAAAAAAGTTGACCGGGCCCCTATGTAGGGTCCGGCCGTAATTCTGCAATATAGAGCTCGAGCTCATCTTCAAACTGTGCAGGTGTTCTCCCAAATGCCATACGGAACGCGTCGTTGCTCTCAACGTCGTCTCCAAGGAGACGATAGAAGTCGACGAGCGAGCCGTACCCGGACTGTTTGACAAGCAAGTTGCTGCCAAGAATGCCGATGAGCTCTGAGATGCCCGTATCAAGCTCGTGAAATCCTGCGCGGGTGCTCCGCTTGGAAAGTTGCAAGTCACCCTCAGGTATCAGCTGCGCGAACAAAGTGAAGGCGCGATCGGCATCGGTCAGAAGAAGAGCATCGAGAGTCATAAAACTAATGAACTGAGCACTTCCTTCCTTCAGCCATTCAGGCCCGTAAACGGACATGACGTGGTTGTTGCTGCAGCACGGCAGTGCCTTTTCTCCGACCAGATCGGTTTGGACCACATGCCAATGCTCGTGTGCGAGGACACTCTTGACGGTGACCTCGCCTTCGCCATAGATATTGCTCCGCAAGCACAGGAAGATCGAGTACCCGCCGAATTCCGCAGGAGGATCGCACGCCCCAAAACTTTCGAGCTTGCCCGGCCTGTGTGATTCGGGGAAGTCCCGAGCTTCGAGGTAGCGGTCGGTGAGCCACTTTGGGTCGGATGATGCGTACACCGTGATCTTCTGTGACACATTCAAACCCTTGAACGTGGTATTGACGAAGACCTGCGATTCACGCAGTCCCTCCGCGATCCACTCCCGAAGGTGCGCCGGCGCTGTCTTCTCAATGAGGAGCGATAGTGCAGGTTCGGCGAGAGTGGGGTTCGGCATAAGCAATCCGAACAGAAGTACGGACAACCAACGAAAACGCATTCTTCCTCTCCATGATGAACGTTCCAACGGGTTCTACAATGAACCCGCCTCTGGTGGTATTAGACCATATTTTGAAAAAAAATCCAGAGAAGGAATAACGCTCTATTTCTTTTGCGGAATTGTAGTGAGGTAGGATGGGATGAGTAAACCAAGAATGCCACCCAAAAAGAGAGCCAGGAACGCTGTACACAAAATAAGAATTATGGAAGAGAAATCACCCAATCGCCCTTTTGCTTTGCATATGAGCACTGAGAAAGTCGTGCAGGCGAGTATTGCTACTGTTGCGCCAATTTTTACCCCGAGATCGTAGGATTCAAAAATACCTGCGTCTAGGCCTTTGAAAAGAACGCCAGCGGTTGCTCCGATGATCGCTGCAGCAAATATAGTAGTAAAGAGCCATGCGAGGTAGAAGCCGAGAGCTTCCTTATAGGAGCGAACATATCCGAACTCAGTGAGTTTCTTGAACATACAAATGTGCTATTGATATATTGATATGGTAGTACATGGGGCGTATCTGTCCATGAGGTGCATGGGATAAACAGCAAGGCCCGCAGAGTACATCTGCGGGCCGCATCACTATTTTGATGCTGAAAATTCGTCGGTGCGCGCCTGGAACTCAAGGTTCTCTTCTTTTGTCATGAGCCGCACGCTGAAGTCTTCCTCAAGGACTTCACCTGAGTCTTCCACGCGCAGAAAGCCGGAATCCCACAAAGGAATCGCTTCTTGCAGCGTATAGAATTTCTTGTTGCCTTCGATGATCAGTCCGACTTTTGGAAATTCCCTCCATGAGTCGAGGATCGCCATTTATTTCTCCGTCTGGTTAAGGTGCGTTTCAGTTGTACTATGCGCTTTTTGGAAGAGAATGGCAATGGGGGAATATGGCGTGTATTGCGGTTATGTTAGCTACTTCAGAGTGTTGTGTGTATTGACAAAAGAAAAGTACAAGCCAATAATCAAGCTGCACAAAAGCACAACAGGAGACGTGCAATGAATACTGTAACCCGGTTCTTTCGTGATGAATCCGGCGCCACAGCCATCGAGTATGCGCTCATCGCCGCTCTGATCGCTGTTGGCATCATTGCCACGGCGACGGTCCTGGGGCCGAGCTTCAGCAACATGTTCAAGCCCAAGGCGAGCTAGCAAGAATCACCGTCGCCCGACCTATGGAAAACCGCCCGGTCTTCCAAGGTCGGGCGGTTTTTGTTATTCGAAGAAAAGCATCGCAGCAAGAAGCACACAGAAGGTGAGTGCGGCGAATGTGGCTATAGTCTGCAGAAAAAGTTGCACCGCCTCTTTCCGCTTTCCGTCAAAGAGCATTAGTATTGGCTGATAAAAGAAAATATAGGCCATGACCGCTGCTGAGAGCGAAAGAAGCGATAGCATACCAATTGGTACCAGAACACTCTCATCAGGACCTGTTTTTGCAAA
>CBFGXL010000045.1:0-2483 GCA_965652925.1 uncultured bacterium
AAGAATCAATGGATCCCGGATCAACTGCAACTGACGAAAGCTCGCCACTTGCGCTATAGCTTCCTGGCGCGCCCGAAAGCACGGCCTCACTGCCTACAACCGTCACATTTGTGGCACTGCCCACTTGAGTGCTGTCATCAAAAAGATCATCAAAAGAATCAGTGGTTGGCTCGCCGATTGTTTCCACCGTTAGGTCGGAAAGCTCGTCTATCTGAAAGTTCATCGTCGAGACTTGGCTTTCGAGTACCGCAACAGGGAGCGTAACTGGATTTGGGTTCGTACTGCTTGCAGTATACGTGCCAGTAGAAGAATATCCGGTTTTACTCACCGTTATCTCATAGCCTGCAAGCGCAGGGGCACCAGAGAACATCGCCACGCCATTTGCATTGGTGTTGCGGGTAACATCTATGGTGCTCGTGCCGGTATTGTTGTACACGCGCACCGATGCCCCCGACACCGGCTGCACTGCAGCATCAAACACATTCACCGTGAGCGTACCACCACCTGCGGTTGTCTCAATCCCTTCCGGTACGATATTGGAAATAAGTGAAATGGTCTTCGCTTCCCCTCGAAACTCCCAGCTGTATTCGACCTTCACCTGCTTGTAGTCAGCAAGAATGCCGTTCTCATCTGAAGCTCCTTCCCCATCCTGCGGCGCATCAACATACTGGATGAGCACGCGCTGATTGTAGACAATTCCATTGAGTGTAGTGGAGCTGTTTTGTGGAATAAGTCCATCGGGGATACCGCTTATAGTTCCAACATCGTCATACGGAAACGAACGTATATACTCCATCTGCTCATTTGCGAGGGCAAGAGCGCCTGCCTGAGCTTTGGAGGAGCCGATGAGCGATACCATGAACTGGAATGTTCCCAGAAGCGAGCCGAAGACAAGCGTGGTCAAACCAATAACGATCAAAAGCTCAATGAGGCTCATGCCACGGTTATTATTTCGCAAAGAAAGTGAGTGCATAAGGTTATATGCTGTCAGCAATCGAGTAGATCGGTGCAATCATCGCAAGCGCAAAGAACCCGACAGTACCACCAATGACAACCATCAGAACCGGCTCAATGATGGTGGAGAGATCTTTAGTCTTATGCTCAACCTCATTCTCATAAAAACCGGCAAGCTCCTCAAGCATATTTGATATTTGCCCCGTCTCCTCACCCACGGCGATCATTTCACCTACCAAAACCGGATAGAGATCTTTGCGTTCGATAAACGTCTCGGACAACGCCACGCCTTTTTCGACCCGCTTCCCCGCCTCAGCAATAACGCGCTTGTAGTAAAAGTTTTGGACAACGTCCTGAGTTATAACAATAGCCCGCAGCATGTCCACTCCCGAAGAGAGTAACGAGGAGAGAGTGCGCGCTGTTCGCGCGGAGTTTGCTTCCTTGGCAATGTTGCCGATAACTGGCAGTCGCACAACAACCCATGAGGTGATGCGACGCCCGATGCGGGTGCGCAGCGCGTACATGAAGCCGACAACTCCAGCGATCATACCGCCTATAACAAGAACCGTGTGTTTGTTCATGAAATCACTTGCTGCGATCAAGGCACGCGTAGTTGCAGGAAGGTCAGCGCCCAGACTCTTAAAAGTGCCCGTGATTGAGGGCATGACGTAGATCATCATTAACACACCGATAATGACCATAACGGACAGCACAATGGTCGGATAGATCATTGCTCCTTTTATCTTCTTGCGCAGCGATGAGGATCGCTCCATTTGCACACTCAATATGTGCAGTGCGTCAGCGAGACTTCCGCTTTCCTCTCCAGCGCGAACCATCGCAACATACAATTCATCAAAAACTTTAGAGTATTCAGCAAGAGCTTCGTTAAAAGGGTCACCTTTGTTGATGCGTTCCTGAACGTGTGCCAGCACACCTTTCAGGCGTGGATTCTTGCTCTGTCGCTCAATTACTGAAAGTGAGCGAGAAAGCGGCAGTCCGGCTTTCAGCATCGAGCCAAGGTTGCGGGTCATCATCACAAGCTCATCTTCTTTTACGCGGCTTAAGTAGTAGTCGATCTTTTTAAAATTCGCCAGCTGCTTGAAGGAGAAACCTCTCCCCTCAGCAATGGACGAGACGGTATGCCCCTCCGTGCGAGCAATCTCATACACAGCGAAACGATCAGGAGCCTCAACCGTGTTAACGACCTTCTCTCCTGTCTGTGTTTCGCCGGTGTAGGTGAACTTTGGCATGATGTTATTCGCTGATGACACGTAGCACCTCTTCAATACTGGTCATACCTCGGGCAGCTTTATAGATGCCATCTTCAAGCATAGTGAGCATGCCCTCTTTGCGTGCCTGGGCTTCTATGTCGTCTGCTGTAGCATTTGCCATGACCATATCTTTGATGGTAGCTGACATAGGCAATACTTCGTGAATGCCCGCTCGTCCTTTATACCCGTCGTCATGCTCCCCTACAGGCTTCGGGTGATAGAACGGGACGTTGTTCCAAGTGGCAGTATCCTTGACCA
>CBFGXL010000046.1:0-2479 GCA_965652925.1 uncultured bacterium
GGAGGCGCGTAGTTTCTTCCGAAGCGTCGGCAAGTCCGCCTTTGAACTTCTGTTCAGCTCCCGCGCGAGACTTCTCCTTGTGCTCTTCCATCAGCGCTTCAAACTTCTTGAGGTCGACATCAAGTCCGCGCTCTTTTGCGATCTCAACAGTAAGCTCAATAGGAAAACCGTAGGTAGTGAAAAGCTCAAATGCACGGGCGCCACTGATATACTGCTCGCTTTCAGCTGTTGGGTTGAGTACTTTCTTCCCTTCTTCGTTGATAGACGTGGTTGCAAGAATGCGAAGCGATGTCTTGTTGAATTCTTTCAGACCATTTGCAAGCGTGCGGCGGAATTGCTCCTCTTCTTGTGCGATAGCCGCGACGATCTCGTCTTTCTTCTCTGCGAGGTTGCTGTAGTGCTCTTTGTAAGTTTCGATCACACTTGAAGCGAGTTCTTTGAGCGTTCCTTCCTTGATACCAAGCACGTCAGCAAAGCGCACGCTGCGGCGCAAAAGCCGGCGCACGAAGTAGCCCTGTTCGCTGTTTGACGGCAGTACACCGTCTCCGATCATGAACACTGCTCCGCGGATGTGGTCTGTGATAACGCGGAATGCAACCATGTTCTCTTCATAGCGCTTTCCTGAAAGTTCCTCTATCTGAGCAACGACATTCCACAGAAGATCGATCTTGAAGACGTCCGGGTTGCCCACCTTTGCAGCAACGATACGCTCAAGTCCTCCGCCGAAGTCTACGTTGCGCTGCGGAAGCTTTGCAAATGAGCCGTCCTCGTTCTTGATGTATTCGATGAAGACCGAGTTGCCGATCTCGAGGAACTGTCCTGAATCGCTGTTCGGGTGAGACTCCATATCCTTGAACTCTGGGTGTGTGGCAAACTCAGGACCGAAGTCGTAGAAGACCTCGCTGTCTGGCCCGCCGATCTCGCCTGCTGGCATCTTCGCTGGCTTGCCGGAGCGGCTCCACCAGTTCTTTGATGCGTCGTAGTAGAAAATGCGTCCTCCTTGCATACCAACTTTGTATCCGTCTTCTTCGCTTCCGATATAGACGTCCTTCGCTTCAATACCCTTCTCTGCGAAAAGTTCTTTCCAGATAGCAACCGACTCATCATCCCGCGGAATGCCAAGAGACTCGTCTCCAGCAAAGACCGTGACATAAATACGCTGTGGATCGAGGCCTACTTCTTCAGTGAGGAACGTGAAGAAGAATCGGAGCTGCTCCTTCTTGAAGTAGTCACCGAGTGACCAGTTGCCGAGCATCTCGAAAAAGGTCGTGTGGCGGTTGTCGCCCACCTCCTCAATGTCCTCGGCGCGGAAGCATTTCTGAGAATCAGAAAGGCGTTTGCCCTTCGGATGCTCTGCTCCCATGAGGTACGGGATCAGCGGCTGCATGCCACTTCCGGTGAAAAGCGTTGTTGGGTCGTTCTGTGGCACCAAAGCGGCAGACGGAATAACGGCGTGGCCGTTTTGTTCCATATAAGCTAAAAAGCGCTTTCTGACCTCATTTCCTGACATACCCAAATAAAATACAGTTAAATAACCCAACGACTATAGCAAATTATGGGATTATTTGAAGAGCGCGTTTCCCACTGCCGCGGCGCATTCTTCACCCACACAGGAAAGGAGATTGGTCGAGCCAGAATAGAAGTAGACCTCAAGCGCATACCCGATGACAATAAGTGCGAGGCCAATGATCGTGACCACCTGCTCTGCCTTGATCGAGCGGAGTACAATATTGTCTATCTTGTGCTCTTCGAAGATGCGCATATGGACGCGCAAGACCGCAATACCCAAGATGATCTTCCCTAGCGTTCCGATGGTAAGCCCAAGCAGCAAGAGATTCATATAGTTTTATTGTTACTTATTTCTTCGATTGTGCAAGAGAGCGGAATGCATAAAGCTCCTTCTTCTTCTGATCAACCGGTCCTGCTCCCGCAATAATAAGCTTTGATGGGTCAAGATACTTCTTGAGTGCCGCGTTGACCTCGCTTCGCGTTACGCTTCCGAGCGCTTTCTTATGCTCTTCAATCTCTGCAAGCGTGTACCCTTTAAGCTGATATGCATGCAGATCAGCGGCTGTCTTCACAACAGAATCCTGCAGCAGCGTGCGGCTTGTTTTCAGAATGGTCATAAAGCGGTCATACTCTGTTTGTGTGATGCCTTTATCTCGTATGAGGTTGATCTCCCGCAGAGTTGAAGTGATACCCTGCACGACCTTATCAGGCGCAAAGAAAGTCATAATGCGCCAGTATCCGTACTCTGCAAGTGAAACTGACTCTGTGCGTGCGTAGATGCCGTAGGTCAGTCCTTCTTTCTCACGGACAGTGCTCATGAGCCTGCCTGCGAAGCCTCCCCACTTGCCAAGCACCTGCAGTCCGAAGTTGAAGGCGTAGTATTCCTTGCTGTTAACGTGCAATGGCAGTGCTCCTCCGATACTGAGCTCGATGTTCTGCTTGCTTGGTATGGAGTGAAGGATCACCTCGC
>CBFGXL010000047.1:0-2045 GCA_965652925.1 uncultured bacterium
TCGCCCCCGGTACCCACGGAAGATTAAATGCTGAAAGGATGTTCAACACCATCTGCGGGAAAAGAAGGATCGAAAGCGCAAAAATGATCGGGATCACGCCCGCCTGATTAAGGCGCAAAGGAAGGTACGAGGTCGTGCCTCCATAGGTCTTTGTGCCACGGCTCTGTTTTGCGTACGTGATTGGAACTGGACGTTCCGCTTCGGTCATCAACACCACAGCGTATATAACTGCAAGCGCCACCAAAATGAATCCCACATACATAGGAAGCTGTGATGGATCAGTGAATGCATAGCCAAGCTGGCTTACGGTTGCGGGGATGCCTGCGACGATGCCTGCGAAGATAATGATCGAGACACCGTTTCCAATACCGTATTCGGTCACCAATTCTCCGATCCACATCAGGAGCATAGAACCAGCAACGATGAGTATGACGTTCACGATGAACTGGAATGAAGAGAGTCCTGCAATAACCCCTTGGCTCTGCAGAAGCGAGAGGAAGCCAAAGCCCTGCAATACAGCAAGCGGCAACGTGAGCATGCGCCCATACTGCTGAAACTTTGCGCGTCCGGCTTCACCCTCCTCGCTTTGCATCGCTTTGATGCGTGGAGACATAACCGTCATAAGCTGCATGATGATTGATGCAGTGATGTACGGCCCAACGCCGAGCATCACAATAGACAAGTTTGCCAAACCTCCTCCTGAGAAGATGTTCAGAAGACCTAGAAATTGATTGTTTGCAAAGAATTGCTCGAGGACAGCCACGTCCACCCCTGGAATCGGTATTGCTGCAAGCGCTCGGAAGATAACCAAAGCCACCAATACAAAGAGGATCCGGTTCCGGATAGCTTTGTCGGTGACCATTATCTTGAGCTTGTGAATGAATTTTTGCATGATAACTCAAGTATACTCCTTAGTTGATACTTCCTCCTGCTTTTTCGATCTTTTCTTTTGCACTCTGCGATACTTCACAGTTAGTGACAGTAAGTTTTTTTGTAAGTTCTCCGGTACCAAGGATTTTGATCGCTGGAGTCTTTTTGTTCTTTGCCGTGATTACCCCGGCAGCGACAAGCGCCTTCGGATTCACTGTTGCGCCGTTTTCGAATGCTGATTCAAGCACTGATACGTTTACCACCATTGGAGCGATCTTGCCGCTGTTGACGGTACGTGCTCGGTTCTTTCCGAATCCACGGAGCTTTGGAAGTTTTTTGATGACGTCACGCATCTCAGGACGCATGCTGCTTCCTGCGCGGGCGGTCTGCCCCTTTCCTCCTCGGCCCGAGGTCTTTCCTCGCTTGCCTCCGAGACCGATACGCTTTGCCTCTTTGCGCGGCGAAGTTGGTTTGATTTCGTGTAATTGCATAGTAGTTTTATTACGCTTTCAATTGGCGCAGCGCCTCAACAGCCGCTTTTGCATTGTTAAGCTTGTTCTTGCTTCGTGAGAAGATCTTTGCGGTGACGTCCTTCACTCCTGCGAGTTCAAGTACAGTACGTACAGATGACCCTGCAACAAGTCCGCGGCCAGGGGCCGGCATGATCATCACTTCGCTTGAAGCGTACTTTGTATGTACGTCATGCGGAATGTGCTGATCCTTGTTCATTGGCACCACAAGAAGATTTTTCTTTGCATCACGTGTAGCCTTTTCGATCGCAAGCTGTGTGTCACCGGCCTTACCGATACCAACGCCTACTTTTCCTTTCTTGTCGCCAATAACCATCGCAACCGAGAAGGCAAATCGTCGGCCTCCAGAGGTCACGCGTGTTACGCGTCGGATACTGATGATCTTCTGGTCGAACTCGCTTCGTGCGCGCTCTTGTCGCGGACCACCGCGGCGTGGGCGTCGCGGATTTCGACGATCGTCTCGTCTGTCACCTCGTCCTCTTCCGCCTTGCGGTCGTGAAGTAGCGGGTGCATCGGTAGAAGCTGTCGCTTCTTCTGCCACTGTTGGTGTTGCAACCTCAGGCGTTGTAGCTTCCTGCTTTGTTTCTTCGTTCATATAATACTTTAAAACTGTAATCCTCCTTCACGAGCGCCGTCTGCTAATGC